>DASRFC010000015.1:0-407969 GCA_035651835.1 Terriglobales bacterium | reverse complement strand
GGCAGCTTCCGTGCCAATTGTGAGGGTTCATCCGCTCCAAGTCGAGCGGACTATCAACTACGCGTGCCAATATTTTGTCAGTTGTTAAATTTGGAGAGAAACGTTGCAGGTATCGCAGACTGGCATCGGCAACTTCCTCTTTAATCGCGTCCCAGTGCTGCGGACCTTCTTTCAAATCATAAGGCTGGTAACCGACCACCTTTATAGTATGCATACCCTGGGGGGCTCGTGTAGGGTCAGCGATGCTGCAACAAATTACATGCAGCGGAGGATCCTCCACGTTCACGGCGCCGCGAGCATAGTCGTATCCAAAACGCAGTGCGCGATCCGGAGATGGCATAAATCCGGAATGTACCGGATTCAGAATGCCGCCTTCAATCGCATACTTAGGCGGTTCTGTGGTGGCGTAGTTGGTGGCAATCATGGAACATTCAGCTTGCCAGTTATCGACTCCGTCGACGAAGTCTTGCGTCCACAATTCGCGCGGCGCCATATCAATGAGCTGTTTGATATGTATGGTCGACAAGACCGCCTTCTGCGCACGATACGAAGATCCGTCTTCGCATTCCACTCCGGTACACTTTCCCGATTCAATGATGAGCCGCACCACCGGCTTGTTGGGGAGAACGACTCCGCCATGGGCTTTGATATAGTGCGCTAAAGCTTCAGATAATTGTCCTGAACCTCCCTTGGGAAGAGGCCGGCTCCAACGCTGTTGATTGAAAGACGAATAGGCACTCCGGCCCGTAACCGGATAATCCGGCGGCTGATTCCCCCACGGACTCGCCAACATAAATGACTGGCAGTGGTTGTCTTCAAAGTTGTCGCGGATGATCTCCCAGGCGGACATTGCCAAGCGCCGTTGCCACAGCTTTCCCTTGGGATGTTCAGCCAATCGATCATTCAGCGGCTTTCCAAATCCGATAGGAGAGAAAGTAGTTGCTTCCAGGAAGGGCTTCACCGATTCATACTCGGTGAACATGCGCCGGTATGCTGCGCCATCTTTTTTCGAAAATTTTGCAAACTCGGTACACGTGCGGTCAATATCCCGCCACTGCGTCAAATAACTGCCGTCAGGAAACGGCATATGGAAGACCGGATCGGGTTGAATGTACTCCAGCCCGTAGTCTCCCAGCTTGAGTTCGTCTTCGCGTATAAGCGGATTATCAAACAGTGCAGTGTGCGCGGAAGAGCAAGTATCGTGATGGAAGCCTTTCAACGTCAGCTCAGCTGTTTTGACGCCACCCCCAAGGATTGGACGGCCCTCGAGCACGATGCATCGGAATCCGGCTTTGGCTAAGTATGCAGTTGCGATCAGGCTATTGTGTCCAGCTCCGGCAACTACGATATCGAAGCGGTCGGTGCTGGACGCTTGTTGTCCAAATCCGAATGTTTTCAAAGCGACTGGAGCGAAAGCCGCTCCCTTGACGAAACCTCGCCGCGTCATGGCTGTCATAAATGTGTCGTAGTGTTATTGAACGGTAGTCTGCTGACTGAATGCCATGATCCATTTACCGTCACGCTTAATCCATACGCGCGTAACGTGAATGGCTTTACCGGTGGCGCGTTGATGCTCGGCTTTCATGACGACTGTATCTCCGTAGTCAAACATCTTGGCTGATATTAGAGGAACGGGCGCGGATGGAGATCCACTCTGCTTCTGTTTATCAAGTATTGCCATACGATCACTTTTCGTCAGCACGTGATCATTATTACTGTTGACTAACTTAAACTCATTAGCTACGTGAGGAGCCCAGCCTTGGGCATTATGATTGGTGACTGCGGTCTCAAGTTTCTGCCAGGAAGCGATAATTTCCCGCTCGGCATCGTTCTTTGGAATATAGGGGAGGGTTTTGCAGGGATTCTCACAATCGCGCGAATCATTCTTCGGAGGTGTGGGCTTATCCGCGAGAGTAGTTTCCTGGTAGGCAAGTAACTTCCAGGCTGAGTTTTCGTTTACCCAAATACGGACAGCGTGGACTCTGCCATTGGACGCAGTGACGACAGCAACTTGACCATAACTATGCGCCTTCAGATCCGTGTTTATAGCCTTGGTCAATGGCGCACTGAGATCGTCGAGAAATTGTGCTTTCGTCTCAGTTCTTCCCTGCGAATCTGTCCATGTAAAATCACTATTGAGTACCGCATCGGCTTGTGCTTTGTTTGACTTCTGTAGAGTTTGTAAGAATGTTTGATCAGCCTGCAATAAAGTCTTATTCGCAACACCATGTGCTTCCTCGCTCTGCGTCGCGAAACATGCGGTTGACACAATGAGGGAAATCGCAGCTACGAAAACCATTCGCTTCATGCAGACTCCATATATAAACATTTTGCAACTGCAACTGAGTCTTACATTTCTAGATCATCTCATCTGAAGCAACGCTTAACTCGAGTTATTTGCTCATCCGATCAGAATGTTCGATGACCGTTTGCTGACTATAAACGAGCTGCCATCGGCCATCGCGTTTCACCCATATACGCATAGCTTGATAAGGATTGCCGCCTGTCGTCGGTTGTTGTTGGTCGGCCATAACCGCGGTATCTCCGAACACCCAGACGTTCATTGTTCCGGGAATAACCGTTCCAATATCAGTGACCGTATTGCCCTGAGCCTGCTTCTTGATGATTGCTACGCGGTCCGCTTTCGTTAGTGGATTACCATCTTCTTTCACGTTAAAAACAAATTCATCTGCAACGTGAGCAGCCCACCCGTCGGCATCGCGATGGTTCACTGCATCTTCAAGCGCCTCCCATGAAGCGACCACCGCCTGCGCCTCAGCAGAAGGAGCCTGGTAGGGGATACTTTTACACGGGTTTTCGCAGGATGTCCCTACAGGTACCGTGGCTTGCGTTGTTGCCATCTTGCCGACAACGAATGTTTCTTGCTGTAGCAGTACCTTCCAGCCGGAGGACTCTCTTATCCAAACGCGCACGAAGCGGATTTTGCCGGAAGAACCCTGAGTTGTGCCTGTGAGATAGACAACATTACCGTAGTTGTGTTCCTTGCCGTTGTCACCGGGGATCAATCCGTCCAGCTTTTGCAATATTCGGTTCTTATTCCACGTCTCTCCTGATTGATTCGTCCAAATTAAGTCGTTATCGAGGAGAGAGCCTATTGCGCCTTTATCGCTTTTTGCAATTCCCTGAACGAAAGCCCGATCTTGAGATCCGATAGTGGTGTTCTCATTTACGGAAATGTAAGGAAACCCAAAGGTAACTGCCGAGATAACGGCAACGATGGTAAGTTGAACCAATATTTTTGAAATTGAATTTGCCATTCTGCTTTATTACGTAAATAAAATTTGTCTTATGGTCAGACCTCTATACCACAGTCTTACTGCAAGTTGTCAACAGTAATATCTAAATTTTCTGTATTCAATAGTTTATAATTGCTCTTAAACTTAATCAAATTAGTAGAGTATAAGACTTGACAGTTGCCGTCATGTGATGGTACAGCTGTCAGACCGTATTCATTACGTGTGTTACTCCTCAAGGGGGATTATGATCACTCGGCCCAGAATGTATGTCCACAAGATTTCTTGGTTTCTATCTTTAATCATCGGAATATGTTTTTTGGGCACATGTGCTCTCGCTCAAAACTCAACCGGGCGTATTCTGGGTACTGTTACCGACCAAAGCGGAGCGGCGCTAAACGGAGCGACGATAACGGTTACCGATCTTGCGCGAGGAACAGCTCGAATTCTGACGACGGACGGGGCTGGCGAATACACCGCACCGGACTTGATTCCTGGAGCCTACAAGGTTCGTGCCGAGGCCAAGGGATTCAAGAGTGTAGATCGACCAAATATCGAGATCGAAGTTGCGAAGGACGCTCGTATCGATTTTTCTTTACAGACCGGCGACATCGCTGAAACCGTCACTGTAACTGATGAGGTCCCTCTAGTAGAAGCGACGAATGACGTTTTGGGTGGGACGCTTAGCAATAAGCAGATCAACGATCTTCCTCTGAATGGCCGTGATTTTCAAAATCTCGTCGTCTTACAACCTGGGGTCATGCGTTATCCCGGTGGCGGATATGAAACCACCAGTTCCAACGGAGTTCGCCCCGAAGACAATAATTATATTGTTGACGGCATAGACAACAACGAACCTTTTGGGGCGCAGAGTGTAATTAACGGCACCGGAACCGGTGGAGATTCAGCGACTGTTTTGCCGATCGATGCGATACAGCAATTTAACGTAGAGGAGAATCCTCCCGCAGAGTATGGCTGGAAACCTGGCGCAATCGTCAATGTAGGTCTGAAGTCAGGAACTAATCAACTGCATGGAACCGCTTACGATTTCGAACGCAACAGTGTTTTCGACGCCCGCAATTATTTCGACACTAAACCTAACGCCCAGACTCCCCTGCGGTTGCATCAGTTCGGGGCCACCGTGGGCGGTCCGATCATCAGAGATAAGCTTTTCTTTTTCGCAGGCTATGAAGGCGTGCGTTATCTCGTAGGAAATTCGAACCTGGTAACCAGTCCGGCCACGGTCTCGTTGGGAGGCGATTCAGCAAACAGTGTTCCTGACGCTATTGCCGCTTTACAGGCCCAGAACGTTGCTATAAGTCCATTAAGCCTAAGTGTTTCCGGTTGCACATTGGGACCGCCCGTCACATGCTCAGGAAAATTGTTGCCGCTAAACAACGGAACCAATCCGGCAGGACCGAACCAAGTCATCTCGGGCTTTCCGAATACAGCACGCGGGGATAACGGCTTAGCAAAAATTGACTACCATATCAGCCAGAAGCACACCCTCACAGGCATGTATTTTATCGGCGACGATCTTGAAACTTTGCAGGACGCGCCAGTGCTGCAATCCATTTGGGAGTCAGTCGGCGCCACTCGCGCGGAGGTCCTGGGTGGAAGCTGGATATGGACGCCAGGTTCGCGATGGGTAAATGAGGCCAGAGTTGGGTTCAACCATTTCCGTTATAGCAGCTTGACGGCTGATAACAATGTCAACCCGACAGCTTATGGAATCAATACTGGCGTTACCAATCCTCGCGATTTCGGCATGCCAGCGATCCTGATCAACGGCTTCTTACAAGAAGGAGGCAACGTTGGATGGCCGCGCTATCAGACTCCGGACCAGTCTCTGCAATTTCTTGATAACGTATCTCTCACTCGCGGAAAGCACGCCATCAAGTTTGGCGGCGAGGCTCGGCGAGGTTGGGCAACCTCGATCAAAGATCGCTACGGCAAAGGCCGTATTCAATTTAAGAAGAATGGCGGACTGGGTTACACACCACTCGAATCATTCTTCGCAGGGATTCCAGCAGCTGGCCGCATCTTTGTTGGCAACTCCGAACGCCATCCCAGCGCGGAATGGTATTCCGCTTTTGCGCAGGATGATTGGCGCGTTACACCACGATTGACCCTGAATTATGGCCTGCGTTATGAACTGCCTACGGTCATAAAGGAACAAGATAACCTTTTCGGGAACTTCATTCCGGGTGTCGGAATTGAGCAGGTTGGCAAGGGGATCGACGCTCCGTATGCGGGCAATCACAAGAACTTTGCTCCTCGTTTAGGTTTGGCTTGGGATGTGACTGGCAATGGTAAAACTGTTGTCCGCGCTGGTGCTGGAATCATTTACGAGATGATCGGTTTCAATGCATTTCTGGCGCAGCAGGGAGTCAACAACGCTTCCACCAGCGGCATCAACGTCGTTCCAACTGCAAGCAGTACGGGCGTCTCTCCCGGAGGCGGCAACATTGTCGCGGGTGCCGTAAATCTTGGAGGAAGCAGTCTTAATTGGACTCCAGCGGGGCCTGTATTTCCGACCAGCAGCAACACTTTAAATTGCAATCCGAATGTCAGTACCATGATCGGCGGACAGCTGACGCCGGGAACACCGTGCGACATTCTGGCTGTAAACCAGCATCTCAAAACACCCTATGTCAGCAGCTGGAATTTAAACATCCAGCACTCATTTACCAATAATCTCGTTTTGCAGGTTGGTTATGTCGGCAACGAAGGGACGAAGTTGCTGAGCCTTTACGATATTAACCAGAACGTGCCGGCTCTCGATACACTTGGGGACGAACAATCTGGCCGTCCTTATAACAGCCAATTCCCGTTCCTGCATGTGATTAACTACCTGTCGAATAGCTATACCTCGAATTACAACGGCCTTCAATCGACGCTAACGATGAGAACCTCGCACGGATTGTCTTTTGTCGCTGGTTACACTTACGCTCATGCGCTCGATTATCTATCGGACAATCGCGGTATTAACGCTGAGAACGCATACGATCTGCGCAATGAATATGGTTCAAGCGATTTCGATATCCGCCATCGTTTTACTTTCACCACAAGCTATGTAGTACCGGGTAAAAAATCGTGGGGACAGATGCTTGAGGGCTGGCAACTCAACTCGATCTTAACTTTACAAAGTGGGCAACCATGGAATGTCATGGATACTGGAGATGATATAAGTCTGACTGGAGAAAGCAGCGATCGCTGGGATTTCTTTGGCAATCCAGCGGACTTCACATCCAGCTCTATACCGATTCAATATTATTCTGGTACCAGCAATCCTGCATGCGTGGCAAAGGCGACAAGTCCGGGGTTGCTCGCCTCTCTCGGCAACTTCGGCTGTTATGCAAAAGGTAATTCAGTCATGCTCCCTCCTATAGCCGGGACATTCGGAACTATGCATCGCAATATGTTCCGCGATGCCGGTTTCCGCAACTGGGATTTATCAGTATCTAAAAACTGGAAATTTGGAGAACGATTCACGACACAGTTCCGCGGAGAATTCTTCAATGTGCTGAACCATCCGAACTTCGCCAATCCTGCTGGAGCGAACGTTGCGTACGGATTCAATGATCCGTCTGCGGGCAATTTCGGGTGCGGATGCGCTACTCCTGACGTGGCTGCTGCCAATCCTGTCGTGGGATCGGGCGGTCCACGGGCGATCCAACTTGGATTGAAGCTGCTGTTCTAAATAACTCTGTTTAATGAAGCAACCGATGTGAAAAAGGCCGGGACAAATGTCCGGCCTTTTTGCTTTGAGTAAAAATTTAAGTTACTCATCAACAACGGGATTTCTCAATGTGCCCACTCCCTCGACAGTAATCTCTATGACATCGCCCGCCAACACCGGCCCGACCCCCTCTGGTGTGCCGGTGGCAATTAGGTCACCGGGTAGCAACGTCATAAAATCGGCGATATAGCGGATGATTACATCCAAGCTGAAGATGAAGTCTCGGGTGTTGCCATCCTGCCGGACTTCGCCATTCACTTTGGTTTCGACGCGAACACCGGCCCAGGGATCAATCTCATCCGTGACAATTGGCCCGACCGGACAGAATGTGTCAAAGCCCTTTCCTCTCGTCCATTGCGGATCTTTTTTTTGCAAGTCACGCGCGGTGAAATCATTGACCGCCGTATACCCGAGAATGTAAGGGCGTACATCTTCATCCGGCAAAAGCTTATGGCAACGCTTTCCGATGATGACACCAAGTTCTCCTTCATAGTCAGTGTGCTGAGAAGCTCTCGGCCGAATGATGTTCTTTCCGGGAGCGATTATCGAAGACGGGGGCTTTAGAAAAATCAGCGGTTCCTTTGGGGCTTCATTGCCCATCTCGGCAGCGTGAGCGCGATAGTTTCGTCCCACACAAACAATTTTCGACGGAAGCACCGGGGTAAACAAAGCGGCTTCTGCAACCGAAATTGGCGCTATTAGCTTTGCAACGGCGTCCTGAATTCGTCCGGTACGTTCAGGGCGACCATCAAGGATGTGCGTAATTTCGTCCTGCCCGGCGGCAGATTGAACAAGCCCGTACTCGGGTTTTCCATGGAGTTGGAAGCAACAATATCTCATGAATTTTATCTACTGCTTTCTATGCTGCTCTGCTCTGTATTGCGGCGTACACGCAAACAGGAATGCGAAAGTCGCTTGTACAACAACAATCGCATTCCTGGACGGGGGTAGGGCAACTTTGAAAGTTCATTCTCTTCAGGACGCTTAAGCGCTCTGGTAGAGCTTGGTCATTACGAATTCCCTATGTCCGAGCGCCTCGGCGCAAGTCAATCTGCCGTTGCAGGTGCGAATCATAATGTCGATCAGGCGGTCTCCCGCTTCGTCGAGAGTCATTTCGCGGCGAAGGATGCCTGAGACATCAAGATCAACATGCTCGGCCATGGTGCGCGCGGTCTTCGGATTTGCGGTCAGCTTGATCACTGGCTCTATCGGATTTCCAATAATGTTGCCTTGTCCGGTCGGGAACAAATGCACTACGAACCCGGCTGCGGCCTGTAGAGTAACGCATTCGGCGGCGGCGGACGAAGTGTCCATATAATAAAGCCCTGCGCCTTTTGCTGGCGCTTCGGCAGGTTTCAGGACATCAATGAACTTCGTTTTTCTTCCAATTTTTTGCAGGTTGCCGAAAGCTTTTTCCTCGATCGTAGTTAAACCGCCCGCAATATTTCCCTTCGTTGGTTGAGACTCGGAAAGATCATTCGTTTTGTGGCGGTCAATCACCTCTTGATAGGCCTTGAAGACTTGCCAAAATTTATCGGCAACTTCTTTGTTGACGGCTCGGCTGGCACACACCACCTCTGCACCGGTGAGCTCTGAAGTTTCACCGAAGCAAGTGGTCGCACCGAGCGGATCCAGCTTATCGATCAAATTTCCTACCGTTGGGCACGATGCCAATCCTGACGTTGTATCGCTCTCTCCGCATTTTGTTGAAATGAAGAGATCTTGAATCGCACACTCTTCCCGCTGCTTCTCTGATGCCCACTGAACAAACTCTTGCGCTTTACGGGAGGCGGCGGCAATCGTCGAAATGTCGCCGTTACCTTCAATCGAAAATCCAGCTACAGGCTTGCCGGTTTCGGCGATGCCATCCACAATTCGCCCTGTCCAGCCCGGCTCGATACCGATGACGACGCAGGCAGCCACATTAGGATTCGAGCCTGTGCCAATAAGTGTGCGAAACAAGAGCTCAAGATCTTCGCCGAATTGCAAGCGTCCATAAGCATGAGGAAGAGCGAGCGTGCCTTTGATATTGTTCGCAACTGCCTCGGCAGCAGCATTGGACAGATCGTCCAAAGGAAGTATGACAACATGATTGCGAATACCAATCCGTCCATTCTCGCGGCGATAGCCGAAAAACTTATGGAAACCCATTCCTACCACCTTTTCGTTTTCATGTTGTGAGTGTGAACGTGACGGCCCTGCCCGATGTTGGCCACAGTACGGCCCACGTCGTGTCCATACTTCAGAACGGTTTCGTCAGCCTTCGTATCTTTCAACGCGATCTTGTGTCCGAGCGGCACAGCATCTATGGATTTGAGGTTAATGGTTTCGTTGGTTTCCATGATCCAACCGGTAAGCTCTTTCCCCGACTTTACATCTTCTACAACGACCACTCCGACCGTGTCCGTTTTATCGTGGACAATGAAATCTGTAGGCATTCTGCTTTCCCCGCTTAAAGCTCTAAGATGGATTTTTGAAGAAATGAAATTTGTTCGGAAATCATTTTTCTGATGCCGGCGCTTGATCAGCTGCGATCAAGCGCATTACTTCAGCGTTTGCTCGAGTGACTTCTTCTCTTATCAATCTCTCGGCAAGATCAGCATCTCGATTCTTAACAGCAATCAACATCAAACGCAGTCCGCCAATGCTCTCACGCCATCGGTGGTCAGACCGGCGCGGATGGCTCAACCCAAGTGCCCGCCAACGCCAAATGCGGGTATGCAGTATGGCAATCATCGAAGAAAGTGTTTCGCTTCTTGCGCCGTCGAAAAGAACATCGTAAAAGCGGTTCTTGGTCTCCAAGATTTGCTCTGGATCATTGCTCTGATAGGCATTTGCCGTTCGATCCAACTCACGTTCTAATTCTTCTACCTGGGCATTGCTCGCGTTCTGTACAAACAATCGAGCCGCCAGGCCTTCCAGCACAGCGCGTATCGAATAAAGGTCTTTGGCTTCGGAGGCAGTGAGTTCTCGTACAATTGGTCCTTTGTTGGGAAGAATCGCGATCAGCCCTTCTGTTTCAAGTTGACGCAGAGCTTCACGAATTACCGTACGAGAGACACCCAACATCTCAATCAGTTCGCGTTCCACTAACCTGTTTCCCGGTGCAGACCGGCCTGAGATGATGGATTGACGCAACTCATCCAGAACTTGCCGACGCAGTGGCGCAGCAGCCTTTTTTATTGTCGAAAATGCGGCACCTAATGAAGTTGTTCGAAATCCTTGCTCTATCATGTCGTATTATGGTATTACCGTACTATTGATTTGAACTATTTGCAAGTTCAGAGTACCGCGTTTCGAGAAATTCGGAGTGTCTATTAATGCAGAAAATGCCAGTGAAGGTTGGAATTGTCGGGCTCGGTCGATGGGCAAAAGTTTTAGCTCGAGCCGCTGCGAAATCTGATCAGCTCAAGATAGTGTCGGGGTATAGCCGGTCCGAAGAAAAACGGGCGGCTTTTGCTACCGAACTCGGAGTTCCCGCCGCATCCAGCATGGCTGAGATGCTCGCCAATCCGGAAATACAAGGCGTAATTCTCACTGTTCCCAACGAGCAGCATTTGCCGGTTGCAGCCGAAGTCGCTGAAGCGCACAAGCACGTCTATACCGAGAAACCTATCGCAAGTACGCTTGTGGAAGGGCTGCAAATAGAAGCTCTTCAGCGCACGTATGGGATTACCGTCACCGTGGGTCACAGCGCGCGATTGATGGCGGGCATGAGAAAGATTCATGATGCAATCGAGAGTGGAGAACTCGGTAAGGTGGCATTTATTGAGGCCAATTTTTCCAATGAACGTGCTTTGGAACTTACTCCTAAGACATGGCGCTGGTATAAAGACAAGGCACCAGGTGGTCCGCTTTCGCAGCTCGCAATTCATATGTTTGATGTCGTTCACTATCTCGGGGGTGACATGGTTGAAGCGAGCTCGATGACTTCGAAGCTTTCGCCTGTGGGAGCTGAAGTCGACGATCAGTCGATGACCCTGATCAAGTTCGCCGATGGCAAACTCGGCTACGTAGGATCCTGTTGGACATCCCCCGGTATCTTCGCGGTGCGCGTATTCGGCTCGAAGGGACTGATGCATTACGAAATCGACTTCGGCACATGGGATACGCCCGACAAGCTGCATGATAAGTCGGTACTCTATATTCAGCGCGGTAAGGACGGATATGCAAGCCGCGAGCAGTTGACGATTCCTCCCAGCGATATGTTCCGCACTGAACTTGAGATGTTTGCAGAGAGTTGTAGAACCGGCAAACCAGGCGAACTTAGCGCTCACAATGGAAATGTGGCAGTTGCAGTAGTGTATGCGGCTCTACGATCTATTCAAAAGGGCGGACAATCGGTGCGAATTGCCGATGTGCTGGAGGAAGCACGCGCCAAAGTTGGCGAAGGGAGTCCGCAGTTTGTCTAGTCGCTACTTCATCGAACTGACGCAACCGGAGATCGCGGCGCAGTTCAAGAAGCATCCGCTGGTCATCTTCCCTGCTGGAAGTGTCGAGCAACATGGCCCACATCTGCCCACCGGCACTGATATCTTCGCTGCCAATGTAATTAGTCATGCTGTCGCCGAATATATGGACGGATTGGTGTTGCCCGGCGGTCCGCTCGGCGTGACACCGATGCACATGCCATATGAAGGGACAATTACGCTATCGCCTGAGACTTATATGCGGGTAGTAACTGAAACTTGTGCATCGACTGCGGAGCATGGGGCGAGATATCTGCTTATCTTGAATTGGCACGAGGGTAATATTGCACCACTTGCGATTGCCGCAGAAACTCTCCACCGCGAATTCGGCATGACGGTGTGCACGGTGCAAGCCTGCTATGTTGCTGCGGAAATGTTCGGGCCACAGTGCAACGGATTAACACATGGTGGCGAGATTGAAGCTCTCGCCGTGCTCGCTCATCGCCCTGATCTGGTGCATCTTGATCGCATCGGCAACTCGTCAGACCGGGAGCACGGTAACAAAATGGACAAACTGCGCCGCACCCGCGCCTATCAGCCAGTATTAACCGACATACGCTCTATCGCGCCAACAGGTTGGTATGGAACTCCGCAAAGCGCAACCGTGATTAAAGGCCATGACATGATTGAGGCAATTTCACATGCAATCGCAAAAGAGTCTATCGAAATTTTCCAACAACTCGATGATGTTAAAGGTGGAATTGCAGAAGTTGGCGGATCGCGCCGAGTCAACTGATGACACGCGTCTTCACACAAAAAGAGGCGAAGAAGCTGGGGCTTCCAGGTCGCAATTCGCTGGAAATGGTTTCCGGCGAGAGCGGCGCCAAGTCAGTCACTTTGCGGGTGGTCGAAATTCCGGTGCCGAATCCGGGCGATACGATTCGAGGACCGCATATGCACCGACACTGTGAAGAGTGCATATTCGTCCTCTCAGGGCAAGGAACTACTCACGCCGATAGCGGCGAGTATGCGATTAAACGCGGCGATGCGATTCTTATTTCCGCGGGTGAAAGCCATGTAACGCGAAATACGGGAACCGAGCCACTTGTACTGCTTTGTTTTTTCCCCGCGGCCAATATCAGCGCGGCTATGCAAGAAAATCTTCCCCTGAGCAAGGCCCCACAGAATTCATGACCGTCGATGTGTTGTGCTTACGCCCGAAGATCGACTTTGACCGCGCTGGGGCGTTGCCTCCCATATCTCTGAATATTGCTTACCGCAAGCCAAACGATGCAGACATACCTGAGATCATGCAGCAAGCACGCGGACTCGTCATTCCAGCTGTAGGACCCAAGCTTGCGCCTGCATTGTTCGGAAATAGCGCCATTAAATTCGTGCAGGTAACAGGTGCCGGTGTTGATCGTCTCGACGAGCTCATAGTGAAACGCGCCGGCATCGCGGTTGCCAATGTGCCAGCCGGTAGTAATGCTGCCGTAGCTGAATATGTGATCACGATGGCTTCGTTACTATTGCGGAGATTTACGTGGGCAAGTGAAGAGATTCGCAAAGGCAATTACTCTGATTTCCGCAGCCGCATGTTGGCTGATAATCTCCTCGGCATCGAGAACCTTCTCATTGGAATCGTGGGCTTGGGCACGATTGGACTCGCAGTTGCCGAAGCATTTCACAAAATGGGATGCCGTATCTGTTACTACGATCCAATGCTTCGCGACGAAAAAACCGCACAAGCCTTGGGAGCGGAACCCCTTTCTCTGGACGAACTGCTCAAATCGGCGGATGTAGTTACATTTCATTTGCCACTATTACCGGAAACGAAGGGACTAATTGGCGCTTGGGAGCTTGCACGGATGAAGCCAGGCGCGATTCTGGTTCAGGCCTCTCGCGGAGGCATCGTGGATGAAGCTTCCCTCGCCGAGAATTTGCGCTCCGGTCACTTGGGAGGCGCTGCAGTTGACGTATATTCGACCGAGCCTCCCGCACCAGACAATCCCCTGCTCACTCTGCACGGTGAAGCTGCGCGGCGGCTTATTTTGACTCCGCACATTGCAGGCGTAACCCGGCAATCGGCAGCATTTTTGTTTCGAGCAGCATGGCAAAATGTCGAACGCGTACTGATAGCAAATGAACCACCGTTGAACCGTGTCTATTAAGCTTTAAGAATTTCTGGTCCTAAGGACTTCATGCCACAACGCCGGCCCTGGTACACCGTTCTTTATACGCAGGTAGTTCTGGCAATCCTTCTCGGCATACTAGTAGGACATTTCTTCCCGAACACCGGCATTGCCCTTAAACCTCTCGGAGACAGTTTTGTTGCACTCATTAAGATGATGATTGCGCCGGTGATCTTCTGCACCGTCGTGCAGGGCATCGGTTCAATCGGAGACATGAAAAAGATCGGTCGCGTTGGTATTAGGGCGCTGGCCTATTTTGAGGTCGTATCGACGATCGCTTTAATTGCAGGCATGTTAATTGCGCATCTGGTGCAACCCGGCAAGGGACTAAATATCAATCCCGCGACCCTCGATCCAAAAACAATCTCAACCTACGTGAGCCATATACAGGACGTGGGATTTGTCGCACGACTGCAAGCCATCGTGCCCGAAACTTTTGTGGATGCCTTCGTCCACGGCGACGTTCTGCAAGTTTTGCTCATAGCGGTTCTGTCGGGCTTCGCCATATCGCGCATGGGCGAACTCGGAGTTCGTGTAGCGCGAATGGTCGGGGTCGCCGGAAAAGTCTTTTTCGGAATTATTCGCATCATCGTAAGAGCTGCGCCGATTGGCGCTTTCGGAGCAATGGCGTTTACGGTTGGCCGCTACCGCGTGACTTCATTGGCAAATCTTGCAAAGCTAATTGGGACTTTTTATTTCACCAGCGCGATCTTCATCGTGATCGTGCTTGGCTTCGTCGCATATCTCGCAGGCTTCTCTATTTTTCGCTTTATTGCCTACATCAAAGACGAGCTTCTGATCGTGCTGGGCACGAGCTCGTCGGAAACTGTACTGCCAGACATGATTACCAAGCTGGAGCGATTGGGAGCTTCCCCATCCGTTGCCGGTTTGGTGTTTCCCACTGGCTACAGTTTCAACACTGACGGCACGAACATCTATATGACGCTGGCCGTGATTTTTTTAGCGCAAGCCACCAATACGCACTTGAGTCTCGGCCAGGAGCTTGGGATGTTGCTGTTCGCAATGGTTGCTTCTAAGGGCGCGTCCGGAGTAACCGGCACAGGATTTGTTACGCTGGCAGCAACCCTCACCGCAGTTCCAAATATCCCCATTCAAGCGCTTGCGCTTTTGCTTGGGATAGACAAGTTTATGAGTGAATGCCGTGCGGTAACGAACGTCGTGGGAAACGGCGTTGCAACCCTGGTTGTGAGCCGGTGGGAAGGCGAACTGGACCCAAAAAAATTGCGGGAAGCAATGAAAAACCCGTTGGGTTCTTGAATAAACACTATTCTCTTCAGTAGTCGGGGCATTCTGCCGCTATTCATACCGACTCGCCAAAGCCTTGATATTCAAGTTCACAATCGATATTTCCCTCAACGCGCCTGACAAGGCGTTCGTAGTCCGTCATTTTCCCACGAAGTTTTTCGGCTTGTAATTAGTTCATTTTAATGAATAAATGTATCGCACCGAACGCACACGGCATCTCAGCTTTCGACAAGGAAACTTCCCATGATCCTCGGCATGTCGACGGAAACCTATACCTTGTTACACGTATTAATCAGCCTGATTGGAATCGGTTCAGGTTTGATCGTGATGTTTGGATTTCTGAATGGAAAGCGTCTTGATGGTTTATTCAACTCTTTCAAGGAGTGTTCTTGAAGGCTTCCTGCAACCTGAGGGGATATTTATGACGCCAACTACAGACAATGGAATCATCGACACGCCCAGCAATCACTCCGTAGATCAAACGGTAGAAAAACTGAAGAGCATTTTGCAAGACAAGGGGATCACTCTGTTTGCGCTGGTTGATCATAGCGGTGAAGCAGAAAAAGCTAGAATGAAAATGCGTCCGACTAAGCTGTTCATCTTTGGCAATCCCAAAGGTGGAACGGCCGTGATGCTGGCCGCTGCTAGCATTGCTATCGATCTTCCGCTTAAGGCTTTGGTTTGGGAAGATAGCCAGGGAAAAGTTTGGGTTTCCTACAATAGCCCTGAATACCTAAAGAAACGGCACGCTGTGCCGGACGACTTGGTAAAGAACATCTCGGTCGTCGGAATGCTGGTTCAAGAAGTCACGAGATAATGGGTCGAGGACGCTAGCTGATCGCATCGGTGAAAAGCACGAAGGAGGGAGCCAATTGAGATTCTCAGGTAAGGTCACATTGGTCGCAGGTGGCACCGGAGGACTGGGACGTGCCGTGACCATGGCATTCCTGGAAGAAGGCGCAAAGGTCATTGTCACCTATCAAAAGCAAAAAGAATTCGACACATTGAAAGACGCAGTTGGCGCGAAGGGCTCATCGCTCGAAGGATATCTGGTCGATGTCACCGATGAAACTGCGGTCCGCAAATTCGTCGACAGAGTTCTCGAAAAGCAAGGTTTGCTCGATGTCCTGGTGAATTGTGTTGGTGGCTACGCTGGTGGCGTGAAACTATGGGAACTGGATAGCAAGACTTTCGATCAAATGCTGGCCTTGAATTTAAGATCGGGTTTTGTGTTAGCTCGTGCAGCGGTCCCGGTAATGCTCAAGCAGAGAAGTGGAGTGATCATCAACATTGCATCAAAGGCTGCTGTCGATCACGCTGGCGGCGCGTCTGCATATGTCGCTTCGAAAGCTGCGGCTGTGGCGATGATGGATTCATTAGCAGCAGAATTAACCGGTACCGGTATACGTGTAAATTCAATTCTGCCTAGCATCATCGACACGGAAGTAAATCGACGAGCAATGCCTGATGCTGATTTCGCAAAATGGCCAAAACCGGAGGACATCGCAAGTGTCATCTTATTTCTGTGCAGCGATGATGCAAAACTAATCCATGGTGCAGCCGTACCAGTCTAAGGAGACAGTTAAGAAATGATGCAATTCCTGTTCTCACCTTTCCACCGTACTTATGCCAGAGCCCAATATTTGGCCTAGATCTGCATCTTGCACAAATGCCACAACCTGTAAGTTGGTCGGATCAATGCCCCTCTCGGTTCTAAGCTGAATGTCTCGCGCAAACATCTGTCCTGCTGGCATAATGCCTACATTCACAAGTCTGCGAACAACATTCGTGTGCGAGATTTTACGGCCAGTATTCTCACCTCCAGTTACCTGCGATTCAGCATGTGTTAGAACGAGGGCTACATAGACTTCAGCTTTCTTTTTACTGGAAATCAATAACGATCCATCCACTTCTATGTGAGCTCGGACATTGTGTTCTGCATCGATAAAGATATTCGATACCATTACATGAATCTTTGGCCTCTTTGCAGCGTCGGCGAGGGCCTGTTCGGCTGCTTGCGCATTATTACCCACGAACTGCCGTCTACCGTCAACAACCATTTGCGGTGTGTAATCACTGCTTAATCCGAAACGATCTGCATACACGCTCTGCCGTTCGCTGTACAGATGAGACGAATAAGGGTCTTCCCAGCCCGCATGATTCCAGTAATCCACATGTTCGCTGAGAACAATCAATCGTGCTCCGCGAACCGGCTGTAACCGGTTGAGCTTTTCAAGCAACGCATCAGCTGGAGGACAACTTGAGCATCCTTCGGAGGTAAACAACTCAACCAATATTGGATTTAGCGACTCTGAACTTTGCGTTTGCGCAAATCCAGCACCAAGCATGAATACCGCAATCAAAAGACTGGCAATCATTTGTAAAAACCTTGTCATTTTTTATGGCCCCGGGTTCTCTCACAAGAGTGGATGTTCAGCCTTCATGGAAGTTTCGAGTGCATCACTTTGAGACACAGAAACACCCTCCTTTCGTCACGACCATTATTGTTGTAACCTTCCAGCTGCCTGTACATCACATCGGATGCGTGCCGTGGTGTGTCGGCGCAAATTTAACGAATGGAGTACATCATGATGAAAAAGACGATATGTAAACTGATGGTCCTATGCTGTCTGAGCTTCGCAATGACCGCCTTTGCTCAGGACACGATGTCGCATGACAACATGAAGAACGACAATATGAAGTCGGACAACATGGGCAAGTTGATGAGCGTTACCGGAAAAATCGGTGATGACGGAAAAACTTTCGTCAGCGACAAAGACGGCAAGAGCTGGACCATTGTAAATCCAGATGCCGTGAAGGGCCACGAAGGACACCACGTTACGCTCAAGGCACACGTCAATTCAGACAAGATGGAAGTTCATGTTATGTCGCTCAAAATGGCCAAGGACAGCGGGATGAAAAGCGAGATGAAATAGCGATTCATCCAGTCCGGTAGCAAATTTCTTCGTTTCATGAACTCCGGGTGGGAATTTAGTCCCCGCCCGGAGGTAACGATTTCAATCCAACTGGAATATGAATTCACCAATCGAAGCGCAAAAATTTAAAGGGAAGACTCGCCGTGAACTGCTGAAGCTCGCACCAGTGTTAACACTGGGAGCCTTTGCAATACCGCAATTAGAGAATCCACTGCTGAAAACTGGGCTCGGCTTTAGCGATTGGGCCTCTTCCAAGTTTTTTCGTGGGCATCATCTTGCGCCCACTTTTTCCGATTCCGACGTTGCTCCTCTCAATAAGTTTTATGTCAATACTTACGACGTGGATGATCCCGGTGTGGATCTGGCAAATTGGAAACTAACTGTAACTGGTGCAGTACAGAAGCCGGGCGAATATTCCCTCGCTCAAATCCAGGCATTACCGAAGCTGACCCAAAATACGCGTCACGTATGCGTCGAAGGCTGGGATGTTATTGGCCGCTTCGGCGGAGCACGTCTCTCTGATTTTCTAACAATGATTGGAGCAGATACTGCCGCCCACTACTTATATTTGGAATGCGCCGACGATTATTACGAATCGCTGGACATGGAAACGGCTTTGCATCCGCAGTCGCTACTTTGTTATGAGATGCATGATCAGCCGCTGACTCGTGAGCACGGCGCTCCGCTACGACTGCGGATGCCCACAAAGATTGGCTACAAACAAGCAAAGTATCTAACTGCACTAACAGTGACGAATGTTTTGCAAAAACGCGGCTACTGGGAAGATCAGGGGTATTCGGAGTTTTACGCGCTTTAATTATCAGGAGAACGATGTCCACGCGGGCAATCACGATCGAAAATACTAAGACTGGCGAAACGAGCGGAGCAGTGTATGAGCACCCCTATATTGTGCGCCTGTGCCATTGGGTGAATATGGTCGCTCTTTTTGTAATGATAGGTAGCGGGCTACAGATTTTTCGTGCCTTCCCCAGTTTCGGTGCTAAAGTTCCGGAAAAAGTTCTGATTAATTGGCCCAAGTCATTGGCACTCGGCGGATGGCTCGGCGGAGCATTGCAGTGGCACCTGACATTCATGTGGATCTACATGGCGACGGGAATTCTGTATGTTGGATATCAGATTTTTAGCGGCAACTACAAGCAGGTGCTATTCACTCATAGCGATGTTCCCGGCATCTGGCCGATGGTTCGACATTACTTTTTCTTCGGACCTAAGCCACCGCAGCACGAAGTCTACAACCCATTACAGAAACACGCTTATACAAGCGCCATTGGACTTGGTGTTCTGTCGGTGCTCACTGGACTTACTATCTGGAAGCCGGTTCGGTTCTCGTGGCTCGCCTGGATGATGGGTGGTTTTCACTGGGCACGTCTCTGGCATTTCCTGATCATGTGGGCCATTCTCGCTTTTGTGTTCGGGCATTTAATTATGGTTGCATTACATGGTTGGAATAATTTTATGTCTATGCTCACTGGCTGGAAGAAAGATCCGGATTACGATTCAGAGTAGGTTTGCGAAGAAATCAAACTTTGGCAGGGACAATGCTCGCGGCGGCGCTGGAAAATTCAGCAGAAGAATCCAATGAAGAGACGCTGATCCGGCGTATCCGGAATGGCGAGCATGAACTCTTCTATGAGCTGATTCGTCCACATGAACGAAGGGTTTATGCTGCTGCATTCGCAATTCTTCGCAACGAAGCAGATGCAGAAGAAGTGGCGCAAGAAGCGGTCCTAAAAGCATTTAAGAATATTCGCCAATTTCGTGCTGAAGCCCGTTTCAGCACTTGGTTGATTCAGATTACGGTGAATGAGGCGCGTATGCGAAAACGCAAAGACCACGCCCACATCATGGAAGCGATGGCTGATCATCGCGACGAAGAAGGCGACTATACACCGCGTGATTTTGCGGATTGGCGCGAAATCCCCTCGGAGACTTTGGAACGCAGTGAAATTCGAGAAGCTCTCACTCGAGCTCTCACTGTTATTGGAGAAAAGTATCAGGAAGTTTTTTTGCTGCGTGATGTTCAACATTTGACTATTGAAGAAACCGCCAAGACGCTAAAAATATCCACCGCAGCAGTGAAGACACGGCTGCTCAGGGCCCGCTTGATGCTGCGTGATTTACTATCTCCGGGTTTGGGTGGAAGTTGGAGCAGCAGATTGTCTTTCGTGAAGGGAGCCAAACCATGGGAATAAGTTGCCAGGAAGTTTGGCGTGAGGTTTCGAACTACCTCGAAGATAACCTCGACCCGGTGTTGCGTGCAACTATCGAAGAGCATCTCCAAAGATGCAAGCACTGTACCGCGGTGATAGACGGAACGCGAAATGTTGTCCAGTTGTATGGCGACAGACGCATGCTGGAAGTGCCACTGGGATTTAGCCAACGTCTTCACGCAAGACTTCAAGCCAATATGCCTCCACCGCGCCCTCGGGGAACAGCCTGGGGATGGGTCTTTGCCGCGGCTGCGTCTTTGTTGATTGTTGGAGGTTTTGAGCTGGGAAATTCAGCCGCTTTCACTGGACCGGAACTTCGTTCGGAGCACGCGATCCCGGCTACCAATCACATGCCACCTGATTTGCTGGTAGTGGTCGCTAAGGACGGAAAGGTTTTTCATGGTGCGGCTGCGTGTCCGTTCATGCACGATAAGAACAAAGAACGGGTTATGAAAGCCAGCGAAGCGATCCGTGAAGGCTACGTTCCCTGCACGCGCTGTATGAAGCAGTATCTAAGCGCGAACTTGATTGCGCCGAGCTTCCAGTGGGGCATCATGGACGAACTGGCGGGCATGCATCCCGTGCAATAGCGTCAAGTCTACTTCTTTGAATTCCAGTCGAGCAAGGACATCCGCGATTATCTGTTCGCAGCACGCCCAAGCTCGACTGATCTTTTTCAATCTAGCGGAATAAATTTAATGTGTTAGTAGCATCGTCGACATAGTAGATACCCTGCCCTCTAACATCGATCAGCCCGAAGAGTGCCCCTGCTCCGGGAGGCGTACCTGAACTATCCAAGAGTGTTTTTGAAACCTGCTGCCCGGCAGGAGTTATCTCGGTCAGATAACCATTATTTCCATTCACGGCAAGAATGTCTCCATTGATCGCCAGCGCCAATCCGAGTGGATCATTCAAACTACCGCCGTGCGTAAGCGTAGTGCCTAAATGTGCCGTAGAAACGCGGGTCAGGGGATCAGAGATGGCTTGTATCCGGTTGCGCAAACTGTCAGCCACATAAAGTGTGCTGCCGTCCTTACTCAATGCCAGGCCAGTAGGTCCAATGACCAAAGCTGCTGGGTCAGTGCGCGTAGCAAATCCAGAGCCAATCGTTGTTATCGATTGCAGGATTGGTTTTGCTCCGTTCAAAATGCTTAAATCCAAACGGATTACGATACCTCCATGTACGATGCTGCCTCCCGCTACTACTGTGCCATTCAAAACATTTGTAACGAATAATGCAGCGCTGCTCCCTCCATCCTTGGCGGTCATATCCCAAGGACCGTCGATGAATGAATTAGAAAAAGTTTCGGCAACATTTCCGCTGCTGTCTAGAACAATCAAACAACCGGCCTGAGCCGTCGAAGCTGTTCCGTCGGTTGTCGGAAGACTCCCCACGATAACCCAACCCGTTCGTAAGACTGACAAAGCGGTCGTCAGGCCAACGCCGCCGGGGCAAGGACCAGGTAATTTTGACGCGTCAATTTGCGCAAACAGACTTGCTTCACCATTCGGCGATATCTGTACGATCGTGGTACCCGTTCCCTGCAAGTTCGCACTATTATTGAAATTACTAACCAGGATATTTCCTTCGACAAGCGCTCCCGTGGAGCGCGGTACGCGCGCGACGCCATAAGGGTTGAGGTCACCATTGGCGGGAACTGTAGATGCTATGACCGTGATATTTTGTGCCAACGAGAGTTGTTGAGTGCTGACTAACACTAACGCGGTAAGAAAAGTGAGAGCGACAATTCTCACCACGTCTAAATTTATTCGAAATCCGTGTCTTTGATTTGTCATTACTGACCTCCGCTACTTTGCGATGAAATGAGCGAGCAAAGCGGGTTGTAAACTCGCCTTGCACATCGCAACACTACGGCGGCCACAGAATAGGATTGTCAGAGAATTGTCAAATATTTGTCGTGCTCATGTCGCTGGGCAAACAACGGAACTTTTTACAATCCATCGGCTTTGTCAGGCTTTATTTACAGTTCGCGAAGAGGTTTCTTCTGGCAGCAATGTATAACTCGGAAAATTGCCGTAGAGCTTTTCGTTTGCTTCTCCTTGAGTTACGGCGAGCACCAAATATTTTCCGCCGACAAAACAGCCTTTCCAGGATTGCCCGATTCCTCCAAATACTTCTTCCTTGTCACCACGCGATCGAACCGTATTAATTCCAACTTTGAAAGACCGTGATTCTTCGGACACCTGCTTGGCGATAGATGGATCATCGGTGGCAATCGACGAAACCAGGTTGCCGTTGGAAACATTCATCTCCGAAATCAATTCCGGCAGGTGATCTACAACAACGATGGTGTCGATCGGCCCAAAAGGTTCATTGTGATAGAGCTTGGAAGAGCGTGGAATATTCAACAACGATGTAGGGGCAAAGTAGGCGGACGTGTCCTGATGAGGAAAGATCATGCTTTCTTGGTTGGATCCTTCGAAAAGACTGATCGCCCCCTTTCCTAACGCATCCGTGTAGAGAACTCTAAGCTCTTCCACCTTCTTACTATTGATAAGCGGACCGAAATCGAGCTTGGGCAAAGGATCACTTTCATTTTCTACCAGCACCGGATTCCCATAGCGCAGTGAGCGCAATACCGGCAGATACATTTCAAGGAATCTGGGGAACAATTCGCGTTGCACAACATAACGCACATAGGCTGTGCATCGCTGCTTGCCGTAGTCGAAACCTTTCTTCAGCTGGTCTGCGAGTTTGGGCCAATCCGAAAATTGCCAGACGCCATAAGCATTGACGCCTTCCATCTCCAACATGTAGCGCTTCTTCTCGTCATAGAGACTAGATGCGATAACGCCGCCGTTAGTCTTCCCCCCCACAAAGGCTAAACAATCGACATATTCATTTCGCACCAAAGCTTCGCTAAGTTGTCCGCCTGAACCACTGACCAGCGAAACTGGTAAGCCACAGCGGCGAGCAATAGCATGAGCTAGGGTCAGTGCATAAAGTCCACCGTCAGTCGGAGTTTTTGAAATGGAGGCGTTCCCCGCCAAGACCTGTGCAAGCACGGCATGCATCAGTACTGACATGGGGTAATTCCATGAAGCAATGTTCGAAATTAGGCCAACCGGCTTCCGCCCGCCGAGCATGGCTTCTATGTTCTCGACATACCACTCCACTCCGCTGATGCATCGATCAATATCGGTGAGTGCCTGCGCGTATGGTTTTCCAATTTCCCAGATTAAGAGAAGCGCGATTAATTCACGGTGCTTACGCAAACCTGCTAGACAATCCGACACGCGCGCCCGCCGCTGCTCAAGATCGACACAGGCCCAATTTCCGCTCTCGGCTTTGGCGAATCGCACAGCCCGGCGTGCGACTTCCAACTCGATCATGGGAATGCGGCCAAGACTCCGGCCATCGACTGGCGATTCGTAGTGCCGCCCAAATCCGGGTTCTCTCCATTCACCTTCAATCAGGTTCAGTACACGCCCATCTGAAGCGAAAGCTTCCGGGATTTCTGTTTTCAAACTTTGCAACAGTATGGCCCATTCAGCGGCAGGAGCAATTTGCGGCATGGAACCTCCGGAGTGAGAAAGTGGACGAAAAGGATGGCAGATTGTGCCTGAAGAAAGGCTCTGGTTCCTATCCAGTTACATTTAATGGGTATATTTTAACGGTAGAACGATGGAGTGGATCATTCTGCTAAGCAGGTTCGCAGAATCACGTGAATGTCGGATTAAATCATTTCAATACTTTTAATTGATTATATTTCGGAAATCTTCATTAGCGATTTTCAATGGATCGTATTTTGTGGACTAAATTCTAGCGTTGCGCCACATCGCACCGCCAATACCAATAAAACTCATGACTAACATGCCGAGACTGCCAGCTTCGGGGGCCACTACAAGATCTCCATTCCCGTTATTATTACCAGCGAGTTGGCGAAAGTAGCCACTGCCCATATCAAAACTTATCTGAGAGATTGCGCCGGTGGCTACGCCACCGCCTCGAATGGTTCCGCTTACCGTCCCGGAAAGAACGTAGTCATGTTTTCCATTCGCAAGCGTAATTAAAGTCCATGACACAGGGCTGGTAAATGTTCCTGAAAAGATTATGCCATGAGCCAGGCCATCCACTCCGTTCCCCATGATCTTGAAGCTGCCACCTGCGCCAAATATTGCCCCCGTTTGCAAGGATCCGCTGAGGAGATGTCCCGTCGAAAAACTCACATTGCCAAGATTGACGCCAGAGAGGGGGCCTAAACCAAACACACCGTTGACTGACTGCAATGTTGCGCCACTCAATCTTAAACCCGTAACACCCAGCCACAATTTGCCACCACTGTCTGAATAGGTGAATTGACTGTCGGCAAAAGCTCCTAGTGAAAGAGCACACGTGATCACCACGAAAAAAATTACTTTCTTAAACATACTCATACTTAAACCCATTTCTGGAATGCTTGAAACGTTTTGCTTTTGCAGGGGAGGAAATTCAAATCGAAGTAACTAATCCGCGGCAGCTCCACTGGTTGGAACAATTTCCGGCTTGCGGCGAGAAGTTCGGTTGGGAGGCAGACCCGCATCCCGGATCTTATAAAGCAACGCACGATAACTGATGCAAAGTGTTTTTGCCGCCTGTTTACGATTCCAGTGATGCGCCTGCAGGACTTTCAGAATAATTTTGCGTTCGAGCTCGCGGGTGGCTTGACGCGTAACTTTCTTCAGAGAGATTGGCCCGTCAAGATTAATTTCAGGAGTAAAATATTCCGGCTCCTTCGCTACCAAGTCGGTGGCAATGACTTCTTCGCTGCCCAAAATCACATATCTCTTGATCAGATTTTCAAGTTCACGGATGTTTCCCGGCCAATGATATTTCTGCAAAACGCCCATTAAATCCGACGACAGCGCCTTAGCCCGGCAATTAAATTTCCGGTTATAGTATTCGAGAAAATAGTTGGCCAAATCTTCGATGTCTGTGCGTCTTTCCCGCAACGCTGGCATGTGAAGATTTACGACGTTGATGCGATAGTACAAATCCTGCCGGAATGTCCCATTTTCAATTTCTTGTTCGAGCAAACGATTCGTCGCGCAGACGATACGAACTTCAACTTTTTTATCTTCCTGTGCGCCGATGCGGCAGAACTGGCCATCCTGCAACAACTGGAGCAACTTGGACTGAAGTGACATATCCAGTTCCGAAATTTCATCTAGAAACAGCGTTCCCCGATGCGCCATTTCAACACGTCCGGGTTTGGTCCCATAAGCCCCAGTGAAGGCTCCCTTTTCGTAGCCGAACAGTTCGCTCTCTAAGAGCGTGCCTGGAATCGCCGGACAGTTCACTTTTACATAGGGTCCCGTACGCCAGGGAGAATGGGAGTGAATCATACGCGCAATAATGTCCTTGCCGGTGCCGCTTTCTCCGTTAATGAGAACTGGAACATTGGCGTTCGCGACCTTGTCCAGACGCTGACGCAAAGTCTGCATTCCTTCCGATTTGCCAAAAATCACTGAATCGGGAGGCATTTCTCCTAACGATTGGACCAACGTGCTAACCGGATTTGTAATTGGCATTGCCATTTTTGGGCCTTAGATTTTTACGTAGTCTGTATGTGCATCCCTGCGGCCAAACTAACGCCGCCTGACGGATTGGCCTCTCAAGTATGCCTAATCTTAATGCGGTCACCAACTTACGATAATTCTGTAAGCGTCACGAGGGAAGTGACGAAGGTTTGGGATATAGCCTAGAGGTGCCGGATTATGTAGGAAAATCTTTTCACTCCGAAGAAGCAACTTTCCTTTTGCTACTGACGCGCTGTGGGGTGTCGGTGGGAATAGGATGCAGAAATTTTAGACCTACAATATGGTGAGTGTCAGCATGCGTTACCCACACTGGCTTTGCCAGAAAACTATTGGTACCTTTAGAGCGAGGCGGTTGTGTAGACAAAGGCGGGCTAGGAATTTCCAGCAAAACCTGCGAGGAGAGCCGCAGAGACCGTTTGACAGCCACCAAAGCACCGCCTGCGGAGATGTTCCAGGCTGTCGCAAACTCAAGAAATTCTTTACCTGTGTCGTCAGAGCTGCGCACAAACACTGGTATAGCTAATGGCAGACGTTCCCATTTCCTGCGTTCGGTATCTGGTTTATAACTACTCAAGCCAATACCTCATTTAGTGCGATGAAGGCATGAAAGCAGCATCTAGGGGTCCAAAGTTCCCCGCAAAGCAGGACAACTTTCGTTTCCGCCTTGTGAAACTGACCAAATTCGTCCAACAGCCTGCGTTCCGCTGAGAAATTCCTAATTGTCAGTTTTAATGCCCATTACGTGAGTAATCGGAAGTACCTCGGGACCGACGATGAGTACACCCACAAGTTAAATCGAAACCGCGAAACGGACGTTCCAATTTAAGCCTTATTGATCAGCAACATACACGGGAAAAATCCTGTTTCAGCTTATGAATTATTGCGTGCTCGGAAAGAAAATATTTACTCTTTATGTGACTTTTATCTGTCCTTTTTCAATTGACACGCTAGGAGGTGTGTCATAGCATTTCTGAACGGCGATTGCTCTGATGTCGGTGCTTCCCCCCTCCCCGATAGTAAAAATCACGAGTTTATAACCATGGGTCAGTCTCGGGAAAATATTTGTGTCTCACAAGCACCGGAATCTTCTGTAGCCACATCGGATATCCGTCCAGAACGGCTCAATATGGGGGAACGTTGTCTTAACGCGACTTGCAATCAGCAATTGCAGGAACTCATGCAATTGCGCGAGCGATTTACGCGTACCAACAATGCGTTAGGCTCAGCTGCTCACGATTTGAAGACACCATTGGCCATTTTGAATGGCTACGTTGAGTTGTTGCAGAGCGAGAAGTTGGGCTCCTTAAATGAACGCCAGCACGAAATATTGCGTGATATGCGCTCCAGTGGACAGCGCTTGCAGCACTTTATTCAGGACTTTCTGAGTTTTAGCGCACTGGAAACTGCCGAGACGAGAATGCGATATGAGATGGGCAATATGAATAATTGCCTCTCGGAAGTTTGCCGTCTGTGGTCGCCGCGTTTTCAGGAAAGAGGGTTGGCGCTTTACTTCCTAGCGAACGACAAGGTTCCAGAATTTTCTTTTGATACTGCAAAAATCGAGCGGATTGTCTCCAATCTGCTTGAAAATGCATCGAAATTTACTCCAAATGGCGGCACTGTCTGGTTGCACGCTGAACCATATTTGTGGGAGCGGCGGACATCCAGTAAAACGACTGTTCCCCATGAACGGAGGAGGCGAGAGTTGACGCATGTCAATTCCGTCAAGGTGAGCGTATCTGACACAGGGCCAGGAATTCCGCCTGAATACCATATTGAGGTTTTCGACGATTTTTTTCGTCTTCCTCAAACTGAGAAGCAATCCGAAGGCATGGGATTGGGCTTGCCTATTGCACGCCGCCTGGTATCGAACATGGGTGGAAAAATTTGGGTAGAAAGCGAACCCGGTTCAGGATCCAAGTTTTCTTTTATTGTTCCGCTTAAGCCCGCAGCCGTTGCGGCCGCCAAAGGTAAAAGCTGATGAGTGATAAAGCAAAGATTTTGTTGGTCGATGATGAACCGGGCATGCTGCGGTACATCAAGACTTTGCTGGAAGTGGACGATTACAAAGTTGAAACCGCCAGCACTGGCGAAGAAGCACTTGAACGGGTGCAAAAGGGCCTTGAACCCGATCTCGTGCTGCTTGATCTCCTTATGCCGGGAATCGATGGCTTGCAGACTCTTGAACAATTACGTCAGCTCCAACCTGGCTTAAAAGTCGTAATGCTTTCTTGCGTCAGCGATACCAGAAAAGTGGTCTCAGCCATACGACTCGGAGCCCAGGACTACTTAACCAAGCCCTTTGAAAAAGCGGAACTCGATAAAGTTATCGATCAATGCCTGGGAACAAATCAGCAGAACTATTCCGGCGATGTCGAGGAGCTTGCCGAAGATGTATTCTTCGTAGCCGCCAGCCCGAATATGCGGAAGCTTCGCTCACAGGCAGCGCTGGTGGCGAATGTTGATATTCCAGTCCTCATGCTGGGAGAGAGCGGTACCGGCAAAGAGGTTATGGCCCGCCTGATCCACAAACTGTCTCCGCGAGCGCATCGCACATTCCTGAAGGTAAATTGCGCCGCAGTGCCAGGAGATTTGTTGGAAAGCGAGTTATTCGGCTACGAAGCTGGAGCTTTCACGGGAGCAACTCATCCCAAACCCGGCAAGTTCGAACAGTGCAACAAAGGCACGATTCTGCTCGATGAAATCGGGGAGATGCCTTTCGGGCTGCAGGCGAAACTACTGCACGTTTTGCAGGATCAAACGTTTTCCCGTTTAGGGGGCCGCTCCGTTATCAAGGTGGATGTCCGCATTCTCGCCGCGACTAACATCGATATTCCCGAGGCGTTAGCCAACAAACGTTTACGCGAAGATCTTTATTACCGGCTGAATGCTTTCACCTTGCAGATTCCCCCGCTTCGCGAACGCAAGGAAGAAATTCCTATCTTGCTGAAGCATTTTATGTCGCGAATGTCTGAGCAGTACGCCCGTGCGCCCCTGCCATTTTCGCCCGAGCTGATGCAGGCATGTCTCGCTTATCCATGGCCAGGCAATCTGCGGGAATTAAACAACTTTATTAAGCGCTACTTGGTTCTGGGCGATGAAAAGTTGGCAATAAACGAACTCAAACCGAAAGAAGACGGCGGCTCACATTCAGACCCCGCTTTGCGAGGAGCATCAGACGGAGTTAGTGGAGGTTTGAAATCTGTAGCTCGAGGCGCAAAAGATGAGGCTGAGGCAGAAGCTATAGCTCGCGCCCTTGAAGATACCAACTGGAATCGTAAGCAGGCAGCTGCGCAACTACAAATCAGCTATAAGGCTTTGCTTTACAAAATCCGTCAGTACGGTATCGCTCAAAGCCATCCCAAGAGCCATCACAAATTATCTGCGGGAGCTTAAGCGCTCTATTCATTCCCTTCTCTTCCAAAAATAAAAAGCCGGACTTTTTGAGTCCGGCTTTCGCGTTTCAGAAAAGCTATTGCACAGTTAGTTGTATAGTCGTTGACCGCACAATTGATCCAGAGGTCGCGTTCACAACGATAGTGTAGGTTCCGGCGGGCGTCCCCGAAGTTGTGGTTACACTTTTACTCCCGCCGCAACCCGCCTGTAAGAGCACTAATCCGAAAAATGCGCCTAAAGCCAAAGTCATTAGCCAATAGCTTTTGCACGACTTCTTGCGGGAAGCTCCGATACCAAGGAGTGTCAATCCAGAGATGGGCAGCAATGTAGCGAATAGAGGCCCGCCATTTTGCCAAAGACGAGTACTCGTAGTCGTTCGTGCGGTGGTGGTAAGAACAAGCGTGCGATTCACCGCCCCACCACTGGTAAGATTTGCGATCGTAGCATTATTAAAATTTTGCCCCACGCCCGTCGGGAGGGTGCCGCAGCTTAATGTTATGGTTTCCGGAATAGGGCCTGTCGGAGTGACTTGTAAAGTGTATGTTGCCGGGACACCAGCAGGAACTGATTGCGTGCTTGGAGGAATCGCTGTGATCGAATAGTCATTGACGGTCGCAGGGGTGGCATTCACTATTGGCTGCGCGACTGGCTGGGTAACACCACCGCTATTCGTGACCGATCCTGAAGTTTTAGGAGTAACAGTCACGATCACTGTCGCGACTTCGCCTGTTGTCATGTTCCCGATGCTGCAGGTGACGATTGAATTTTGTGCCGTCGGGCAAGCACCTCCTGGAGAGGCAGTAGCTGATACAAGTGTCGCGCCCCCCGAACTTAGAAAATCGCTAAATACGACTCCGCTGACCTGATCTCCAATGTTAGTAACTGTGTAAGTAAAGGTAACCGCATTTCCTATTCCCACCTGCAGCGGACTGGTAGTGACTTTCGTTGTGAAATTCGCAACCGGTCCTAGCTTAGTGACGAAGGCGTCGCTCGTGCCGTTTAGGTTCGCCTGAAACGGATTGGCTGTTGGGAAATTACCTGAGCCAGTTTCGCCCGTCATGTAGACATTTTGCTGATTGTCCATTGCGATGCCGGTGCCTATGTCGCTGCCACCTCCGCCGAGGTAACTGGTGTTGCTGGGGCAAATACCTGTCTGACACGTATCTGAAGAACTGGTTAGTATCCGGGCAAAAAACGCGTCATAACTGCCACCTTGATAAGAGCCTTCGTTTAGCAGAGGGACATCGGTGGGAGGAATATTAAAATTTCCGTCCGTTAAACCTGTCACGAACGCATTTGAATTGTTATCGACCGCAATCGCTAAACCCACATCCGTTCCAACGCCGCCGAGGTAAGTAAAATAATTCAGTGTGACGAGTCCGGGCGTTGTACCCGTAGTGCTGGGCGGAGCAAATTTAGCGATGAATGCATCCGGCACAGGACAGGTAGTATTCGCTGTTGCACACCCTAAGATAGGTTGGAATCCACCTATGCCTCCAGCCGCGATAGCGTTCGAATTCGTGCCACCAGTGATGTAAGCGTTAAGACCCGAATCGACTGCAACACCATAAGCGATGTCAGTTCCGGTCCCGCCAAAGTAAGTCAGATAATTTTGCTGGTACTCAGAAGCATTCGGAGAACTGCATGTAGAACCTAGTGGGACTCTGAATTCGCCGAGCCACGCATCTATGCCGCCGTTAGGAGCAGCCTGATATGCGTTCACCACGGGCAAATTGGTATAGTTCGTGCCCCCCGTGACGTAAGCATTGCAATTGCTGTCCACCGCAATACCACCGCCCGTAGCGACAGGAGTAGCGCCGGCTGGCGTCGTGGTACCGCCAATATATGTCGAATACAAAAGGCCCGCAGTACCGCTGAGGTTAGGATTCAGCTTGCTGAAAAAAAATTCGCTTGAACCGGGAGAAGTAAAAGGCAACCTAGTCGCTGTAGTTGGAAAATTGGTCGAGGTCGTGGTGCCAGTCACATAAATATTTCCAAGTGTATCGACTGCTACTCCGGACGCAAGGTCAATACCGTTCCCAAAGAGATAGGTTGAATACTTCAGAGGAATCGAAGGATTCCCTGTGAATGGATGGCCGATAGCGCCGGGGCTGAACTGTGTAACGAATATATGTTTGGTTCCGGATACGCCAGGACTCGCTTGAAAAGGGCTCCCGCTCACAGGAAAGGTGGCTGAATCTGTAGTTCCCGCCACAATCACATTGAGGCCTGAATCCACGGCGATCCCTGCCGGGTAATCGACTTCGCTGGCATCCGTTCCGCCCAAATAGGTTACGGAAAGTGCCGAACCAGTGGAATTGAATTGCGAGACGAATACATTGGCAGTACCGTGCAGACTTCCTCCCACCGGGTTCCCTGGAAAAGTAGTAGACAACGACGTTGTCGAACCGGCGATATACATATTGCCGCCTAAATCAACCGCAATGGCGGGACATCCCGGTGTGCCTGGAATAGGGTTCGCTAAGCCGGGCATGACTGTATTGCCAGTTATGGTTGAACAACTTTCGTCACCACTTCCTCCCAGATATGTCGAGTAGGTCAGCACCGGATCAATGACAAGTGCATGGCTTCGATCGTAGTCTCTCAATTCAAAACCGATTTGATCTTTTCCACGAAATACAAACTTCGCCGCAACCGGTTTTTCTTCTTGTCCGTATTTTTGATAAACGCGAGGCGCCTGCAGCCTTACGTTTCCGCTTGCAGTGACTAACACCAGATCGCCACTCGGGCTTAGAGTGGTTTTGTCCGATCCATCGAACTGCAATGCGACCTGTTTAGGGTCGGCTCCCGGAGCAACTTCAAAGTCGTATTCCAGTTGTCCCTGACGTCCGTAATAGATCAGATCGATTCCCGGATACACAGCCTGATAACGAACCCGGGCAAATTGCGGAACATTGCTGTGCCACCTCGAAGGATTATTCCCAATGAAGTAGTTGCTGACGCTATGGAGTTTGTCCGAACCAATGACCTCGGACGAGGTATTAGCTCCCACCAGAGCCATGTGAACCGAAGACATGGTCAATCCTGACGATTTCGACGAATGACGAGAAGAAGCTTGCAGTGCCAGCACCGCCTCTTTTCCCGTCAGAAATAAGGCGTAGTCGCTACCCCGCGCTAAAAATTTAACACTGGGATCTGTCTGACCGACATTCCGTTCGAAGGCGAGAGGCAAATGACCATAAACGGATAGAGCACGCAGCGGATTCGCTTGAGCCAGTGACTGCCGTGACGCAACTTTTAGGTTTGGCCGCTTGGAACCGGCATCGTGCCGCAGCAAAGCTCCCATTCCAGCAACCAAAACGAACAGCATGGCTATTACACGGCCCGGTACATGGTTTGTACCTGATCCACGGCGATTCAATCTCACTAGCTCCTCCGGATTCACAATCATGGAAAAAGAAGATGGCGCAACGAACAGAACTCCGTCCCGCGCCTGCGAAGCGGCATGGGCAAACGGCCACTCAAAATGGACGTAAAATTAAATAACTACTTAAACATCTGACGGATAGACTGTCAAGGTGCGAAGTCTTACCAGTGCCTGGAATAATCAGATGCGGGCTGCACAGAGTCGAGATGCCGGTCAACGGTAAAATATATGCGTCGAAACTCCGCTTCCTCCCAATGACTTCCAAAAATGTTCTGATGGGATGTACCACAGCAATCCCTGCTTGATTTTACTATTGCAACCAGCAAAGAAGTAATTTAGTTCTTCATCCAGGATGATAGAATCCTCAGCAGCACAAGCTGTTGCGCATTCGTTTCCGATTTCGAGGAAACTTTTTAGCAATGCTTTCCGAACAGAATCGAGACATCTCGAACCCGCAGGAACGGCGAACCATGCGACGCTTTGACATGCGTCTGCCAGCCTCCGTCAAATTCATCGATGTTATAGCTGGCAATGCGGCTGACGCTGAACTATTAACGGAAACGAAAAATGTCAGCGCACGCGGCGTGTTCTTCTATCTTGATCGTCCAGTCGCGGAAGGCACTCGCATCGAGGTGATTACGACTTTCCCTCCTCACATCACGTTAACTGACTCCCTACGCGTTCGCTTTAAAGCGAGAGTAGTGCGAGTCGAAGCTCCATTGCCTGTTTCCAGAATCGGCGTAGCCGCACTGATTGAAGAGTATGAATTCCTGGGCACCACTCCGGCTGCGGATGTTTTGAGCGTGCAGTAGCGCTGACCGAATACAATATCTCTGAATTACTTCCCTTTCAATTGGTCAATTTCTCGTCGCAGCCTTCGATAACGGCGATAGAGAATGCTTATATAGGTTAAATGGATTATCCAGGTGGCGGCATAAGCAGCTTTGAGATAATGGATGGAATTCATCGTTTGCCTTCCGGTTCGAGCAGCGCTTCAAGCGCGTGTGTCTCTTCAACTTTGCGATGCAGTATCTCCAGTTGGTAACGTGCCCAGCATAGAAGCGCGGCAAAGGAAAGAAACGCGAGCCAATTGATCAGTAAGATATGCAGCATGCGGGGATCAATCGAGCCTCCGCCTCCAATGACCGGCTGAGGATGCTGTGTACGGAAGATCCAGATTGAAAAATAAACCAACGGGACATCCAACGCTCCGAATACGGCTAACGCAGCCGCTATGGAAGGCGTTTGCCCACTCGTTGAGAAGCGGCGAAGAGCCAAATAGCTCACATAGATGAGCCAAAGCACGAGCGTGGAGGTGAGCCGGATATCCCACGTCCACCAGATACCCCAGACTGGGCGCGCCCACAAAGGACCTGTCACAAGGACAACTGTACAGAAGACGACTCCCACTTCAGCCGCAACTAGGGCCAGCACGTCTGTACGTTCGTCGGGAAAGTACTTCCTGATTAAAAAATATATACCTGTGATTGCAAGAGCGGTGGTGGCTACCGAAGATGGTTCGATTCCGTACGGCATGGGCTTGATCGCGAATGCAGCAATGCATCCGGCCACGCCCACCAGAACTGCTATCCATTTTGCGAAGCGGTCCGCAAAATCGTTCCCGCGAATCAAATACAGCACAGACGCGATGAAATTGAGAAAGAACAGCAAAAAAGCGGTCCAAGCCGAAGGCACGTGGTAGTAAAAGATTCGCTGCACGTCGCCCATTGTCTGTTCCGTGGGCGCGACAAACAGTCCTTCGTAGGTGGCAAATCCTAATAAGGCAATGGAAAGAACTGCGAGAATCAGGAAGGCTCGTTTCATTCTAAAAAATCGTAATCGAGAAACAGCGTATTAGAGATTAAGAGAAATAGACTCGGGACGGCATTTTATTCCGCATTCAACACTATCTCGAATAAAAGTAAGCAAGCAATAGTAAACACTACATTATAGGTTCCGAGCAATACGATCCAGAACCGGGCTGACTCCTCGCCAGTAAGGATATTTTGCGTCGCATTGACCATAGCAAGCAGCGCTGGAATGGAAATCGGGAACAGCAGCAATGGCAGCATAATTTCGCGATTGCGTGTGCGCAGGGACATGGCCGCGAAAAAAGTTCCATTCACGACCAATGCCCAGGTGCCAAGCGCTGCGACCGGCAGTAACTCCCACGCTGGCCCTAAAGCGCGCAATCCGTAGAAGATGATAAATAAAGGGGTCATCAGAACTTCAAGCATTGCCACGAACAGGAAGTTCCCCAAAGCTTTCGCGAGGAATAAGGGATTTGCCGGAGCCGGGGAAACCCGGTATCCGTCGAGCACACTATTACGCAATTCCCTTGCCCACGTTTGGTTGAGTGCTACTACAGCAGCAAAGAGGAAAGCCACCCAGATCAGTCCGCCTGCGATGTGTCGCGATTCTTCGGCCGTTGGATCGAATGCAAAACTGAAAATCACAACTACCAGCAAAGCGAAAAACAGCATGGAATTGATGGCATCTTTGGAACGCCATTCCAGGCGGATGTCTTTGGCCAGGGTCGCTCGCGTGATTTTGAACGAAGTGCTCATTCTGATTGCGGCAGCGCGGATTTAAGATCACGGCTGCGACTTATAATTTTTCCCGCTTCCATCATCACAAACTCGTCAGCGGCCCCTTGAAGCAGTGCTGCTTGATGGGTCACTACGAAGATGGTTTTCCCGGCATCCCTCATTTGGACAAGTAGACTAATCATCCCACGCGCGGAACGGACATCTACATTGGAAAACGGTTCGTCCAAGAGAAGTATTTTAGGATCGTTGAGCAACGCGCGCGCCAACGACATTCGTTGCCGCATGCCTTGCGAATAATGTCCGACAGGCCGCGTCAGCGCCGGATCGAGCTTGACGGAAGCAGTGGCAGACGCGCAGCGCTGATCGTCATCAATCCCATATAAACGGGCAAAGTAGCGGAGATTCTCCATGCCGCTCATCTCGTCATACAGAAGCGAAGGATGCGCCATGTAACCAATCTCGTGGCACACAGAACGAAGATCGGTTGATCCCAGGATCGAGATGCTGCCTCGTGAGGGTCGGGTCAGCCCGGCGAGAGAACGCAGCAGAGTGGTCTTCCCGGCCCCGTTGTCGCCGAGAACTGCATAAAGTTTGCCGGAAGCAAACTCGGCACTCACGCCACGCAAAGCGGCAAAGCGCCCAAATTGCTTGATGAGATCCGCAATAATGACGACGGGATTCTCGACTTTTTTCTCGCTTAGGGTATTTGTCAAAGGGCTATCGGTAAGTTTGCGCGCAATTCCCCAGCACAGAGTTTACCGGACACTAGAATTCCACGCACGGAACATTGGGCATTTTCTGAGCTGTGCATTTAATCGCAACGTATTTATCATAGAAAACTTACTGTTATGCAAACCTGGAACGCCAACCACTACGCCGAACATGCCCACTTTGTGCCAACGCTTGGGCAGCCAGTGCTCGATTTGCTTGATCCCCGGCCTGGTGAGAGCATTCTTGACCTCGGATGCGGCGATGGCGTACTCAGCGAAAAAGTCGCTGCGTTTGGTGCGTCCGTAACTGGCGTAGATTCCTCGCCACAAATGGTCGAAGCGGCAAAACAGCGCGGGATCAATGCCAGGGTCATGGATGGCTACAATCTCGCGTTCAATGCTGAATTTGATGGCGTCTTTTCCAATGCGGCGCTGCACTGGATGAGTAAGGATCCAGATGCTGTAATTGCTGGTGTACGACGGGCACTGAAACCGACGGGCCGATTTGCAGGTGAGCTGGGCGGACATGGATGTGTTGCTGCAGTTACAGTCGCATTGATTGCAGTTCTGCAACGCCACGGCATCCCGAATGCCGCTTCCGCCAATCCTTGGTACTTTCCAACGGTGGACAACTATCGAACACGACTGGAGCAATGTGGCTTTGATGTCGAGTACATCGAATTAATCCCGCGCCCTACTCCACTTCCCACAGACATGACAGGATGGCTCAGAACCTTCGGTATGCCTTTTATTCGACAATTGCCGGAAGCCGAGCACTCATCAGCATTAGAGGAAGCAGTGGCGCTTCTCCGCACGGTGTTGTGTGATGAAAAAGGACGCTGGACAGCCGATTACATGCGGCTGCGTTTCTTGGCTAGATTGAAAAGTTGAAATACTGAGCAGCTTGCTAATTCAGCATGCTATTGCCGCTATTACTCTGTACCTGCGTCATGCTCTTGCCGGGTTCACTTGGGGTGGCGCCATTAGCTGGATTTCCCTGCTGCTGCGGCGCGTACTTTGAAGCGCACTTAGCTTGCAGCGCTTTTGCGTGGAATACGCCATCTCTTCCGAAACTGCCTTCGGCCAACGCCTGGGCGTTATCTTTGAAAGTATCCGGCGGAGGCTCGGTACCACTATATGCGACGTTTAGAACTTTATCGTTTTCTATCAGAACAAAATCAACCTTAGGACCGTTGCGTCTGATCGATCCCGGCTGGACATTTCCTGCAACTCGTAAGCGCTTCGAATACGCGCTGTCGCCCATTCCTCGCAACTCTTTGATAGTGACATAGTAGCTCTTGCTTTGCTGGACACCCGTGTAGGCAAGATATGCGAGCGAAACAAGAATGATCGCCGTAGCGCCGCCAAACTTTAGAAATTTGCGCGTTTCAGTAGACATAATCGAACTCTGAGTCTCAACAATCAAACTCTACGCGTAGCGAGATCACAGGGTCAAGAGCACATCCGCCAACTTCCCGAAAAGGCACCCTGCACGCCCATCCGATAGAATGTAAGCTGCTTCTTAATTACACCGAGGTCTCTTAAAACTTATGATTCATCCCTGGCACGATGTTACTCCTGGCGACAAGTTGCCGCACGAGTTTCAAAGCGTTGTCGAAATCCCTTTCGGATCAAGCGTAAAGTACGAACTCGACAAAACTAGCGGCCTGATTAAGCTGGATCGCGTGCTTTACTCCGCAGTTTATTATCCTGCCAATTATGGTTTCATTCCGCAAACTCTCGCCGAAGACGACGATCCGCTCGATGTGCTCGTACTTTGCCAGGAAACGGTCGTGCCCTTAACCATTATCCACGCTCGCACGATCGGCGTGATGACCATGATTGATGGCGGTAAAAAAGATCACAAAATTATTGCCGTAGCAACCGAAGATCCCGAGTTCAATTCTTATCGTGAAGCCGCCGAAATGCCCGCTCACCGCTTAATTATGCTGCGTCGCTTCTTTCAGGACTATAAGCAACTGGAAGGCAAAGCCGTCGAAGTGGACGAAATCCGGCCTGCTGGAGAAGCCTATCCAATTATCAGCGATGCGCTTCACCGCTATAGCGAGCAGCGCCGCAAAGGTTTCATTCAGCCAAAACACTGAAAACTCATTTATTGGTTGGCGGTTTTGATGGCCCATAAAAATAATAATTGGCGGTATAGTGAACACGCACTTCAGCGTTAGGATGTCCAGAATCACAACCCGCAACTGGAGGCTTACCGCCTTCAGTATCCAATCTTTGGATATAGGTCACATTCTTGAATATTCCCCGCGCTTCATTCGACTTTGCCTTCAGCAATAACCATGGGATCGCGTCAGGACCAGGTGCATCCACGTGCTGTTGTAGTTCGCCAATCACCTTGCTGCCATCATTCGCTTCCCAAGTAGGGCCGGCATAGTGTTTACCAATCTTCTTTCCTTTTTCGTCGATCAAGTCAGCCTCAGGAGCTTTTAATACCCATTTGAATTGTCCGGCAGCATCTCCCGGGCTTTTGCACTCGTAGATCTGTACACCATCGCCATGAGCTTTCAGTCGCAATGGACTAGCATCTGGCACATTCAAAGCATCAGGAGTTTTAGGTGTGCTGAGTTGTGCCACCACGCTCAATAATCCACCAAATACAAGCAGATTCAAAACCGCCATCCATCGCTTATTTGGAGTCTGCCATGTCATGTGTTGTCTCCGTTCACCAGCTCAAAAATGATCATCAACTGCCCGGATAGACTCGTGCGGGCTACCTAAAGCTGCCAAACTTCTTGCCTGAATCGCACGATCCCAAGGGCCAGCTTGCCAGTTATCTTTTTTCTTTTCTGGATGGATCCATGGAGGCAAGTTGATGAATAGATTGCGCGCCATTGCGATCGCATAGGGTTCGTAGAGCGAACGCAGATAGGCGAGCTTCTGTTCGGCTTCCGCTCCTTCGCGAAGCTTCAACCCGCGATCGGATAATGCTATGCGTAGTCTGGCCAGTTCTTCTGAAGACAGCCTGTCGGAAACATGTGGATCGTAGCTGGCATTCACAATCTGCGACAAATCCACGACCGCATGACGAGCCATGGCGAATGTGCTTTTTGCCTGATTGCTACGTATGCCTTCCACTCCCGCGATTAGCAGCGAAGTAGTATCGAGGATGGTCGTAAGCGCGCCCAGCCAGGTTTGATTACTGTGTTGCGAGCGAAAAAAACTCAGTGCCGGATATGAAATATGACTCTCAAGAACCTCGGCAGCCCATCTCTCCCAATCGCGAAAAATCTGATCTACGAGGTCTTGACGGGGAGAACTGCCGAACCTGCCAAGCAACTCCGCAGCTGTAGGCGGAGAGCCAGCGCGTGCATCGAGCAAAGATATTTCGATCTCTCGCCGAGAAAACGAAGAATAAATAGTAGGCAAATATCCGATTATGGTTCCCAAAAAACCGAAACCCATTCCGGCCTCAACAACGGCCAAAAAGCGCGCAATCTTCGACGTGGGCACGATATCCCCATAGCCCAAGGTAAAAAAAGTTTCCCCGCTGTGATAAACCAACTCGTAAAATTTGACTGGCTGCCCGTTCAGCTGCAGGTGGTCTCCTGCTCCAAACTGCAACAGGGTAAATCCGAAAATAAGCCCCGCCGCCCAGAGCGCGAGCAAGACAATAAGAGACAAGGGCCCGAAGTACCCCAAAAAGTTTTCTTGCTTGCTGGGTGATCCGATGCGGCGAGCCATCCTTATCCAGAGAATCCAAGTGCTGCGGTAAAAAAATGAGGAGAGGCGTAGTACGCGTCGAATGCGGCGTGGAAGAACAACGGTTTCAAAAGCATCGAGTAAGACGGTAAGTAATACCGCTATGCCGGCAATAGTGGCAAACACATGCATGTTGATCTGATGAAATGATGGCCGAATGGTAGCAGAATTAGGTCATCGATTTACATTCGTCAGCCCCATATCTAAACGTCAAAGATAGAGATCTTCGCCGCCTAAGACCGACTTGGCTTTCTTCCACTTCGCAAGCTTTTCGAAAAATTGGGTCTCTCCTGATCTCGGACAACCACCGCCATTCAAGTATCGAACCCTGCTTGACAGTGCCATAAGCCAGGATTACGATTGGGCGAATAAAAAGCGAATATACGCTCATGGCCACACTCCCCTTTATTGACAATCCCAGTAGCAAGCTAATCGGAATTGCGCGTTTAGCGGCCCAAGGGGAATCAATCCGTGAAGGGTACGATGTAGAGTACTTCACGCTGCCTGCACGATCTCTTTTAAACCGCTGCACAGGCACTCGCATGCCATTTGCCTGGACTATCAATCCCTATCGCGGTTGCGAGTTCGCATGCAAGTACTGCTATGCGCGTTATACGCACGAATTCATGGAGATGCGGGATGGCATAGATTTTGAAAAGAAAATTTATATAAAGCAGCACGCGGCAAACTTATTGCGGCAAGAGTTGCGCCGCGTAAAGCCGGGCGAAGATATTGCACTGGGTACTGCTACTGACCCATACCAACCTGCAGAAAAACGTTACGAGGTAACACGGGCCATTCTCGAGGAAATTAGCAAGCACAGCGGCTTGGAGCTTGGCATAGTGACTAAATCGAATCTGATTTTGCGTGACATTGACGTTTTGCAAAATATCGCAAGGAACAATCAGCTATTCGTGAATATCACGATTACGACGCTAAACACAGATCTGGCGCGTCTTCTAGAGCCACGTGCTCCCAGACCAGACTTGCGGCTGGATGCAATGCGCAAACTGAATGAATCCGGAGTACAAGCGGGAGTGAACTGCGCGCCGGTTCTTCCGGGTATAACGGATTCTGCGCGCGACTTGGAGGCAGTGGTTCGCGCAACTGCCGAAGCTGGTGGCAAGTACATTTTCGCCAATGCACTTTTTTTGAAACCTTGTTCAGCGGCGGTGTTTCTGCCCTTCTTGGAAAAACAATTTCCCCAGTTAGTGAAAACCTATGCAGACCGTTACTCCGGCAACGCGTTCTTACCGCAGCCGTATCGCAAACGTCTATCGCAGCTGATGGCTCGCTTGCGGGAAAAGTACGGAATTCAAAATAAATACGATCGCTATTCGCAAGACAAGCGACAAGTTCAGAAGTCAGAAAAGCAGCTTTCGTTGTTTTAAACTCTATCGATCGGTCAGGTAACCTGGACCACCGTCAGAAACGAACCACTCGACTATAATCGCTGATTCAGAAGATGGCCTCCTCCCCACAACCTGCCAGGCAACCTACCCCTAGGCGGCATGAGTTCGTCGCGCAACTCGACCAATTCTGGCAGCGTGTTACAGATGGATTAGAAATCAGCCAACTCTGGAAGCAATTTCACGCCGACGCCCGCTCCAGCTATCGGCTCTACCAGCGAGATTTCGACGCCCGTGCACCGCAACGAACTTGGCGGCACAATTTCTTTCATACGGCCCAAGAGCTGGCTTGGGCCATTTTGGAGAAGCTTACTCCCGCTCGAAGGGTGCTGTTACTGCTCGGAATTGTGCTTCTAATTTTCCCGGCCGGAGGTTTCAGTTATCACGGTAGATCAGGCGAAGTGGAGATTCAGGAATTTGATTTCCATTTTTTTGGAGGGGTGCTGCTGTTCATCCTGCTGATGCTGGAAATCGCCGATCGCGTAGTGATGAAACGTGATTTGGAGATCGCTCGCGATATTCAGAAATGGCTCCTCCCAGCGGCTCCGCCTGCCATTTCCGGACTCGCGATTGCATTCGCGACCCGGGCTGCAAACACGGTCGCCGGAGACTACTATGACGTATTTCAGCGTCCAACTTCGGAAAATGCCGAGCCGGTATTTTTAATGGCGGTTGCCGACGTTGCCGGAAAAAGCATCCCGGCAGCCATGCTCATGGCAACCTTTCAAGCCAGCCTTAAGACTTTATCGGCGGTTCCTTGTTCTTTGCCGGACCTGATTTCCGGGATGAATCACTATGCTTGCACGAATAGCCAAAGCGGATTGCGTTTCACAACCGCATTTCTCGCTGAGTTTAATTCGAGCAGCAAAAATCTTACATACATAAATGCTGGGCATAACGCACCCATTCTGCGGCGAAAAGCGGGAACAGTCGAGCGGCTTTCGATGGGGGGAGTGCCACTTGGCATCTTGGTCGACGGAAAATATCAGGCGGGAGATGTAGTACTTGAATCCGGGGATTGCCTGCTGATTTTCACCGATGGATTAGTAGAAGCTGTGAACGAGTTGGAAGAAGAATATGGGGAACAGAGATTGCTGAATGTCTTACAGTTTGCCGCAACATCAACCCCGGACGAACTGCTCCGCCAAATGATGAGTCAAGTAGACATTTTCGTGGGATCCACGCCGCAACATGATGACATTACATGCATGGTTGTGAAAGTGGCTTAAATCAGGTACCTACTCCGCTTAATCAAATCATCTTCTATTTGAGAAACAGCAGGTTTAAATTGTTCTCAGCCACTCGGTTACAAATATTGTTTGCAAAAAAGCCTTCCAGTCTCGTTCTCTAAGGTGTTCTTAGCTGTCGGTTCTGTCGGTCCCAAATTGACGTAGGTTGTCAGGTGACCGACAAATTTTGGCATTATCAGCCATGGCAGGTGCAGTTTTAGGGTCGATTAAAGTTACCTAAGGGCTTGTAAGTCTTGAAAATAAAGTACGTGCGCAAGATCTGCCCCACTCTTTGGTAACTTCCAATGTTGGTGGCTAAAATGCGAACATAATCGGCAATTGGGTCAACTGAGACCAAAATATCTGATTCTGGAGAAGAGGGAAACTTAAATGCGGAAACAAAAGGGCTTTTCACTTATCGAGTTGTTGATCGTGGTTGCGATTATTTTGATCATCGCTGCCATCGCTATTCCTAACCTGTTAAGAGCACGTATTGCAGCCAACGAATCGTCTGCCGCGGCTTCACTTCGCACCGTCGATACTGCGGAAATTTCTTATCAAACTGCCTACCCGACCCAAGGCTACGCCGCCGCGCTAGCTAACCTGGGCGGCGCTAGCCCTTGCACGCCAGCAATCGCTACCGGTTGCATTATCGACCAAACACTCGCAGCCGGAACCAAGAGCGGATACACAATTACTGCTGTTGGACTGGGTGTTGTGCCCTTTACCGATTTCGTAACTAACGCGATCCCGGTTACCGCCGGCACCACCGGCGTAAAGGGCTTCTGCGGAACTTCGGATAACGTTGTCCGCTTCGTCACTCCCGCTGCAGCAGCCTACGCTACGGCTTTGGCTTGCCAGGCTCTGACTCCGATCGGTCAATAGTTAAAAGTATGGCAAAGTACCTGGGGGAGGGTACAAGCCGAAAGGGCCTCGAATGGCAACATTCGAGGCCCTTGTTTTTTGAGCAGACTTTTAATTTGGTCTCGACTATCAAAATATGGCGATCACCTTAGACGAAATTTGCCACAAATATCACTATGACTGTAAATCCTGATGTGGCACATGTTTGTTTTATTAGTAAAATCAGTCAAATTCCTCTGGGACTTGAGGATTCTCTGATTGGGCTTCAACTTGCAAAAGTGAAATGCAGGAGATCGAAACTACTCTTGGGGCATGACTATAAAATGCGAAAACAAAAGGGCTTTTCATTAATCGAGTTGTTGATTGTGGTTGCGATTATTTTGATCATCGCTGCCATCGCTATTCCTAACCTGTTAAGAGCACGTATTGCAGCCAACGAATCGTCTGCCGCGGCTTCACTTCGCACCGTCGATACTGCGGAAATTTCTTATCAAACTGCTTACCCGACCCAAGGCTACGCAACAGCGCTAGCTAACCTGGGCGGCGCTAGCCCTTGCACGCCAGCAATCGCTACCGGTTGCATTATCGACCAAACACTCGCAGCCGGAACCAAGAGCGGATACACAATTACTGCTGTTGGACTGGGTGTTGTGCCTCATACCGATTTCGTAACTAACGCGATCCCGGTTACCGCCGGCACCACTGGCGTAAAAGGCTTCTGCGGAACTTCGGATAACGTTGTCCGCTTCGTCACTCCCGCTGCAGCAGCCTACGCTACGGCTTTGGCTTGCCAGGCTCTGACTCCGATCGGTCAATAGTTATTAAAAGTATGGCAAGTACCTGGGGGAGGGTACAAGCCAAAAGGGTCTTCGAATGGTAACATTCGAGACCCTTTCGTTTTTGAGCGGATACTCGTGTGCGTTCCTGGCGAGGATGTGCATAGGTTGCCATAAATTGTCATTTCTGGCATGAATAAAGAACGATCATGTGCTGCGAAATCAGGATTCTCCAGAATGACAATTCCAAGTTGTTGATTCAGCGAAGCATGGCTTTTTCTCCCTACCAAGTCTTAACGGTAGCCAAAATGCAGTCATATAGGCTAGAAGGATAATGGTATCCTAAATGAGGCAAGAACAAGGATTTTCGTTAATCGAATTGTTGATCGTGGTTGCGATTATCCTAATTATTGCGGCGATCGCCATTCCTAATCTTGTGCGGGCAAGAGTTGCAGCGAACGAGGCGTCAGCTTCTGCCTCGGTTCGGCAACTAGCGACTGCGGAAATATCGTATAACTCCGCTTATCCATCAACCGGATACTCAACTCTCGCTACGTTGGGTGGTGCCGCCCCATGCACCGCAAGTGCGCTTACTGGTTGCTTCATTGATAACGTACTCGCTTTGGGGTCTAAGAGTGGATACCAGTTTGAAGCCGTCGGATTCGGGGGCCCTCCCAACACTACTTTTGTAGCAGGTGCTGTCCCTCAGAATTTCAACGTGAGTGGAGTCCGCGATTTCTGCGTCGTGACTGACGGTGTGCTGCGGATCAATCCAGGTGGAGCTGGTGCACCACTCCCTCCGGATGTTGCTGCTTGTCAGGCATACGCCAGTGCACAATAAAGGACCTATTGTTAGATAGCGTGTAGCCTGCCTTACCGTCGCTTATAATTCCGGCAGATGGAAAAGCAGACTGGTTTCACGCTGGCAGAATTACTGATTGTCTTGGTAGTAATCTGCCTTATTGCGGCAATCGTTTTTCCTAACCTGCTGCGTTCGCGGGTTGCTGCTGGGGAAGCCGCTGCCATCAGTTCTGTTCGCGAGATCAATAAAGCGGAAGTTTCCTACGAGACAACTTACCCAGCACTCGGTTTTGCAGGTACTTTAGGCTCACTTGGCCCAGGCACCGCCAAATTATCGTGCCACGCGCGAAGCCCGGAGCACGCGTGCTTACTCGATCCGAAACTTTCCGTCGCCAACACCCCCGAACATTCGAGAAATGGTTACTGGTTCGCAGTCACTCCGGCCGGCAAAGATGCCAGCGGAGTTGTTGACGGATACATTGTAGGATCTGCGGCGACAATTTATAACCAAACCGGAGTGCGGGACTTCTGTTCGACCGAAGATGGCGTCCTCCATTTCCGAGTGCCGCACCAGCAATCCAGCCCCGTAACCACGCTCTCCGAATGCCACAACCAAGCTGTTCTGCAATGATTTTTCAGGGTTAAAGAGTTTACTTTCGTAATCTTTGGGCGCTGCCCGCTATACCAGTTCGAGATAACTTTACTTATAATTTATTGAGGCGCTTGTAAAGCGCCAGTCACTCTCATGTCCGCCATAGAAATTTTTGGACTCGAAAAAATTTATAAAGTGGGCTTTTGGCGGAAGCGGCCCAAGCGCGCGCTCAGCCCGCTAAACCTCAGCGTAGAAGAAGGCGAGATTTTCGGCTTTCTAGGCCCTAACGGAGCTGGTAAGACAACCACTCTCAAGATGCTGATGGGCCTTGTTTTCCCGACCGCAGGTACAGCAAGAATTTTGGGCATGGAGCTGGACGATCCGCGAATGAAGGCCCAAATCGGTTTTCTTCCCGAGCAGCCTTATTTTTACGATCATCTCACTGCCCGTGAGCTTCTCAACTATTACGGACAGCTCTCAGGGATACCAGCAAAAGAACGGATGCGCAAAGTCGATAAAGCATTAGTTAAGGTTGGCTTGCCCGATGTAGGCACCACACAGTTGCGGAAGTTCTCAAAAGGCATGCTGCAGCGTGTTGGTATCGCACAGGCCATTTTGCATGATCCAAAAGTTGTGTTCTTGGATGAACCTATGTCTGGTCTTGATCCGATGGGTCGCCGCGAAGTGCGTGATCTGATCGAACAGCTCAAGCACGAGGGCAAGACAGTTTTCTTTTCCACCCACATCTTGTCGGATGCGGAAGCGCTGTGTGACCGGGTAGCAATTATGCATTTGGGAAAATTGCTGCGTGTGGGTGTCGTTGCTGATTTAATTTCCAGCGTTCACGGGAAAGTGGAAATTGTTTGGCAAGGAACTACGGTTCCATCGTCTTTAGGAAATCTAGGCGCCGAGTGTCATGTCACCGGCGATACAGTCCGAGCCGTGATTGCTGAAAGCAATCAGGATGCAGCCATTGACTTGCTCCGTAAGGAGAAGCTCAAATTAATTTCCGTACTACCTGTTCGCATGTCATTGGAAGATTACTTCGTTGCACAAGTTAGACCAGCAGAACGAAGCGCGGGTGTCACCGCATGAACGGCCGAATTACACACATAGCTACAAATACGTTTCGGGAAGCCGTGCGGGATCGTGTGCTTTACAACCTGATTGCTTTTGCACTGTTGATGTCTGGAGCGGCGGTTCTGGTCGGGCAGATTTCGATTGGCATTGAACGTCTGGTTGTCATCAACTTGGGTCTGACCGCGGTATCGCTCTTTGGTGTCGTTATTGCCATTTTTATTGGTATTGGATTGGTTTCAAAAGAAATTGAAAAACGTACTCTTTACACCGTACTTTCCCGCCCGGTGCGTCGTTGGGAGTTCATTGTCGGGAAGTTTTTTGGATTGACCGGAACTCTGGTCGTAAACACATTTTTCATGGCTTTGGGTGTGTTCGCGGCGTTGCTATACGTTTCCCGCCACTTTCAACATGGAGATGGATGGATCCTTATCGCCCTCTATTTCATCGTGCTTCAATTCGTAATAATTATCGCGCTGGCACTGCTGTTCTCCTCATTTTCTTCCCCTCTTATGTCAGCGGTATTTGCTTTTGCGCTTTTCGTGATAGGAAGTTTTTCTGAAGATTTGCGGGGATTTTCCGCTATGACTCATGGCATCACGCGTGTCCTGGCAACCGGAGCCGCGTACCTGGTACCAAATTTCTCTGCTTTAAATGTCATTAGTTCCGTAGCCCATGAGCAGCCGGTCTCAAATCATCTTATTTTCTACAACACCGCTTATGCATTGTTCTACGCCATAATGGCTATTTCTGGGTCAGTGTTGATTTTCGAGCGCCGGAATTTGAAATGAGCAGGTCGCGCCGAATTACGATTATCGCTGGGACTCTGCTATTTGTGTCTGCGGCCGCTTCAGTTTTACTGTTACGCCGCATCGACCATTCGCGAGAGGCTGCCACTCTCCAGAATGTGCTATACATTTCGTCGCCAAAGACGCTGAAACATCTGAGCCTGGGGTACCAGGGTTTGCTGGCGGATATCTATTGGACGCGTGCGGTGCAGTACTTCGGCGGACAACAACATGCTGCGGCAGCACAACATTATGAATTGCTAGCACCGTTGTTGGAAATTACCACCGCTCTAGACCCTAAGTTGACCGTCGCTTACGAATTCGGCGCTAATTTTCTGGCGCCTGCCCCCCCCAATGGCGCTGGTGAACCCAAAAAGGCGATTGAGCTTGAGAAGTATGGGATTGAGAACAATCCCGACGATTGGCACCTGTACTATAACCTCGGGTTCATCTACTATCTCGAACTCAGGAAGTATACCGAAGCTGCAGATGCCTTCGCGCGAGGATCGCAAGTACCAAATGCCCATCCTTTTTTGAAGATATTAGCTGCGCAGATGGCACGACGCGGCGGTGATGCCGAAACAGCACGGATGCTTTGGAGCGCCACCTATCAGACCACCAAAGACCATGACGTGCGAGCCAATGCAGCCGCCCACCTGCGCGCTCTTCGAGTCGATCATGATGTTGCTGAGCTACAGAAAGCTGTGAGCATTTTTTACAACCAAACGGGACGGTGGCCGAGCAGTTTTTCCGAACTGGAATCAGCCGGACTCATTCGCGGCAGGCCGATCGATCCCCTTGGCCGTCCTTATCAATTGCAGCCTGATGGATCGGTTGAAGTGGCCAATCCTGACGATCTGCCGTTTATTCAGAGCGGTTTGCCGTTGGGATATATTCCACCTAAGCTGCCAAAGTTCCTGCCTTCCGATTAACTTCATTGTTGGCGACCCGCTTCGACATCTCCACAAAATCCACTAACATGTACGAATGTCGGACAACATCCGATTGGGCCCGACTTTGCAACGATGGTGGCGGGACAACTCTCGCCGTCATGGATCCTTGCCGACTATCAAACGACTAGCCGGAAGCCTTTGGGAGTTCACGCGCGACTCGACTCCTGCAAGCCGCAGAGCTCGCTACGGAGACATCGACTACGACTGGGACAATCGCGTTGATACTACTGGGGCAACCGTTTCCTGGAGAGATAGATTGCTGGGTCTATTCCACTCGCCCTATCAGCCGACCGAGCCTTTACTTTTCCATGAAATGTTAGAAGCTCTTTCAATAGATTTTTCTCAATTCACATTTATAGATATCGGCTCCGGGAAAGGGCGCGTACTGCTCATGGCGTCCGACTTCCCTTTTCGCCGCATTATTGGCGTTGAACTGCTGCCCGACCTTCACCGAACTGCGAACGAAAACATTCTCAGCTATAAAAGCGATTCGCAGAAATGTTTTGCAATTGAAACCGTGTGCGGAGATGCGAGGCGATTCGTTTTTCCCGCAGACCCGGTCGTGCTATATCTGTTTAATCCTTTGCCTGAGCCGGGACTTGTCCAATTAATGGCTAATCTGGCGGATTCATTGGCGCATCATTGCCGCCCGGTGTTTGTCCTTTATCACAACCCGCTGTTGGAGGGGGTGGTCGCCGGGATTCGTGAATTCCACAAAGTTCAGGGCACAAACCAGTATTCCATTTACGCTAACGTGTAAGTAGCGGTCAAGTTCCTGATCGCGAGTCAATTGCAGTGCACCCCGGTGTAATGCATCTAATTCACATGAGGTTAATCACATTCGACTATTTAGAGATTTAAGTTTCATTGCATGGATGCTTTTAAGCTGTTTTTCGACGATATCCTTTGCGACCGAAAGCGCCACACCCGATGTTCACGTTTTGGCTCAAGAAGTTGACAATCACTACAACCATTTGCGGACGCTGCAAACGGAATTTGTCGAGATTTACAAGGGTGCCGGAATGGAACGAACAGAATCTGGGACTCTGTGGCTTAAAAAACCTGGCAAGATGCGTTGGGAATACCGTTCTCCAAGAGAGAAACTGTTTCTAGGCGACGGTAAGAACGCCTGGTTCTATGTTCCTGGGGATCAGCAGGCGAGGAAGACCTCCATGCGCAATTTGGACGATTTGCAATCGCCACTAGCTTTTATGTTAGGTAAGACCAAATTACAGAAGGAGTTGCGGGGATTATCCCTAGCTCCAGATGTGCCTGTTTCGAGCCCCGGCGATCAGATCTTGCGCGGTGTGCCCAAGGCTTTGGCGGACAGAGTACGGCAAGTCCTGTTAGAAATCACGCCTGAGAGATATATTTCCCGGATCGTGATTGAACAGCAGGATGGTTCAGTAACCGAGTATCGTTTCCGCGAACAACAGGAGAATGTTGCGGTCGATGACCAGCTTTTCCACTTTGTGCCGCCGAGTGGAGTTGAAGTTGTTGCAGGCGATTTAGGGCAGTAAAGTCTAATCCTTTGTTGAAATTGCGGTGGTTACTACCGGACATAAAGGGACGGCTTCGGAGTCTCTGCTCAAAAGCACAGATGTTAAACTGAAGTAGCAAATAGGTAATAACGAGAGTAAGCCTTGGAAGATCAAGTATGGCTGAATTCCTTGTAAAAATTGCGGACGAGCGGGGACGTCTTGTCCAACAGGTCGAGACAGGATTTTCGGAGTCCGAGGTTCGCGACCGCTTCTCGCAACAGGGGTTTCTAGTCTATTGGGTCAAACCGCGCGGCATGCTTTCCGGTGGGAAGATTGGTCGTACAAAAAAGGTCAAGCAGAGCAGCTTCCTGATTTTTAATCAGCAGTTTCTGACTTTGATCAAGGCTGGATTACCCGTCTTAAGTTCTCTGGACCTGCTGATTAAGCGGCAGAAAGATGCTTATCTTCATAGCGTTTTACAGAACATCCGCGATCGGGTGAAGAGCGGCGAATCGCTTTCTGAGGCATTTACTACGCAGCGTGCTTTTCCCAAGATCTACACAACAACGCTTTTGGCTGGTGAGAGAAGCGGCAATATGGAAGAGGTGTTGGGCCGCTACATTGCATTTCAGCGCATGGCACTGACGTTCAAGAAAAAGCTGGCTGTTTCGCTTGTGTATCCCGCGCTGCTGGTTAGTGTTGTCTTTGTCATGATGATTTTCCTTGTGACGTATGTAGTGCCCCAGTTCGCCAAGCTTTATCAGGATATGGGAGCCGATCTACCTTCCATCACACAGGTAATGCTGGCGATTGGGCTGGCCACTCAGAAATATGCCCTCTACATTATCGTCGCCATTATCCTGCTGATTGTGGGACTGGTACGTTGGAAGAATACGGACCGCGGTGCAAACGCCATCGATGGGACCATCCTGAAGCTGCCAATGCTGGGCGACATTTGGTTGAAGTATCAAGTATCGAATTTTTCGCGCATGCTCTCGACGCTATTAACGGGGGGCATGCCGCTGGTTCCGTCGCTCGAAACTGCGGGCGCATCCATGAGTAGCCGCCGGATTTTAAATGGCATTGCCGAGGCTGCGGTGCGGGTTCGTGAAGGGCAGCCGCTGGCAAAAGCGCTCGAGGCACAACGCATGTTTCCTGACCTCTCCGTGGAGATGATTGAAGTCGGCGAATCTACAGGCGCTTTGCCGGCAATGCTGAATTCGGTTGCCGAGTTTTACGAAGAGGACGTGCAAACCGCGCTGGGCGCGGCTATGTCCTTGATTGAACCTCTTATCTTAGTTGTTATGGCAGTGGTGGTTGGTGGAATACTGATTTCTCTATATCTGCCGATCTTTACCTTGGGATCTCATATTCATTAGAAGGCAAGGCGAGTTGTCGTACAGGTGAATTGGAATGGCTAGCATAGCTGACAACAAAAAAACAGCGGTAGTAAACGGTGGGAACGGCACGCCGGCAATGCCGGCGGCTCCGGTTGCAAAAGTGAGCGAACTGGAGAAGGCGCAGGATATCGCTCGCCGTTACCGCTGCGAATTCGTCGATCTGCACGACTTCCAATTGCAGCACGATCTTTTCTCGACCATCCCCGTTCACTTGATGTTTCGCTACAACTTCATTCCTTTGGAAGAGACTCGCGACGGCCGGCTGGCAATTGCCATCGCCGATCCCAGCCAATTGATGATGATCGATGAGATCAGCCTGCTCTTAAGCAAGCGGATCGTAACCAAGGTTTCAACCCTCGCTCAGATCACCGAAATTCTTAAGAAGACAGAGCAATCGAAGCGCGTTCTGGAAGATGCCAGTGAAGGATTCACGCTCGACGTCATCCGCGAAGACGAAGCCGGGAATGACGAAAGCATATCCATTGACCGTCTCACGGCGCAGGGCGATATCAGCCCGATTATTCGGTTAGTAGATACGACGATATTTACGGCGCTTCAACGCAGAGCCAGCGACATTCATATCGAAACTCGCGACGACTCGGTTTCCATCAAGTTCCGCATTGACGGCGTGCTCACGCAAGCCATGCCACCGATTGCCCGCGAGCATCATTCGACTATTATTTCGCGCATTAAAGTTATGAGCGAGCTCGACATCTCCGAGCGCCGCGTGCCGCAGGACGGACGTTTCCGTGTGAAGTACGGACAGCCGGAGCGCCCCATCGATTTCCGCGTTTCCATCATGCCATCGATTCATGGTGAAGATGCGGTATTGCGCGTACTCGACAAAGAGTCGATGAGCGAGAAGTTTCACAAGCTCGTCCTGGACGTTGTAGGTTTCGACGAAGACGATCTCCGCAGATTCCGCCGTTATATCAAAGAACCATATGGCATGGTGCTGGTCACGGGCCCAACAGGTAGCGGAAAAACAACCACGCTGTACGCAGCCATTAATGAAATCAAGACCGACGAAGATAAAATCATCACCATTGAAGATCCAGTCGAATATCAGGTTCGCGGTATCACGCAGATCCCAGTAAATGAAAAGAAGGGCTTAACCTTTGCACGTGGACTGCGCTCTATCTTACGGCACGATCCGGACAAGATCATGGTCGGCGAAATCCGCGATGCGGAGACGGCGCAAATAGCGATTCAATCCGCTCTTACCGGTCACCTCGTGTTCACGACTGTTCACGCCAATAACGTTGTTGACGTGATCGGTCGATTTTTGAACATGGGAGTCGAGCCTTACAACTTTGTTTCCGCGCTCAATTGCATTTTGGCGCAGCGCCTCGTCCGGCTGATTTGTGAGTCTTGCCGTGCTGTGGTGACATATCCTCCAGAGGTGCTGGAAGCCAGTGGTCTTGATCCCGACCAGTGGTCCAAGGTTTCCTTCTATGAAGGACAGGGATGCATCGAGTGCGCAGGCACCGGATTCCGCGGGCGAAGCGCAATCCATGAATTGCTGGATTTGAGCGACCGCATTCGGGAAATGATCCTTCTCAAAAAACCGACATCTGAGATCCGGCGCGCGGCGCGGGAAGAAGGCATGCGATTCCTGCGTGAATCGGCGCTGGACAAAGTCAGACTCGGCATGACCACGCTGAAGGAAATCAATAAGGTCACATTCATCGAAAGCATGCGCTAGAACTTGGCGGATTGCCCGTTCGGCCAATAGGATGAGTGCCCTTCCAGATATTGCATTTACTTACTTAGCGGAGTTTTATTGATAGAAATAAGTGTTAGGCAATTTCAACTATGAGTCTCTTTTCTCAATCGAGTTCCAAGCCAAAGCTGGCATGTGAGATTGCGGCAGACCGCATAATTGCGGGCCGCATTGCGGAAGATGGTAGTTCGGTTGAAGCTTGTGCCGCTCACGAATTGGCGCCGGGCAGCGTGGTTCCTGACTTAGTGGAACTCAACTTGCGGCAGCGAAATTCCATCCTGCAAAATCTGCGAGAGACTCTGGGAAGTGTCATTCCACGTTCACGCGACGTGATCGCAGTTCTTCCTGATGCTGCTGTACGAGTGGTGCTATTGGATTTTGATACTCTTCCGGCGAAAGATCACGAGGCGGAAGGTGTTGTCCGGTTTCGCCTGAAAAAATCGCTTCCATTCGATGTCGATAAAGCGAAAGTTTCCTATCACGTGCAACAATCAGATAGCGGAATCAAAGTCATTGCAGCCGTAGCCCTCACCACTGTGATTGAAGACTACGAGTCCATATTTAGCGAGGCTGGCTATACCCCTGGAGTGGTCATGCCATCCATGTTGGCGGCCCTGGGTGCGGCTGAATCGAAAGGCCCGACGCTCGTGGTAAAAGTCGACACGCGCACCACCAGCATCGCGATTCTTGACAAGCAGCAACTGCTCTTATTCCGTACGCTTGAGAACACTCGTGGTGTCACTGTGACGGGCGAACAGCTCGCCGAAGACATTTATCCGTCAGTGGTTTTTTTTCAGGATACTTATTCGATGAACATCGAACAGATTTATGTGGCGGGTATATCGGAAGCAGGTAACGCAGCGCCTGCACTTCGAGCCCAAACAGGGGCCGACGTCAAAGAACTTGTAGCCTCTTCACAGCTAGGCGCTGGAGCAGGTGCGGTTCCGAAGTGGAGAATGGCTGGGGTCGTGGGATCCCTGCTTTCCTAAAAATGCGAATAGATATCAATCTCGCCAGTCACCCGTATGAGGATGTCCGCAACTTCTGGTTGCGCTGGGGCGGAGCTGTCGCGGGACTCGGTATTGTTACGCTAATTCTGTTGTATTTGGTCTTTACCGGATATTCGGGTGCGCGGAAAGATCGCGAACTGATTCGTCAACGCCAGGAACAGATTGCCGACCGGGATCGCGAGAGGGACCACGCGCAAGCTCTGTTAAATCTTCCCCAAAACCGCAGCACACGGGATCGCTCGCAATTCTTGAATGACCTTTTCGAGCGCAAGGCATTTTCCTGGACGCGAGTCTTTGAAGATTTAGAGCGTGTCATGCCGGCGCGAATGCACGTTCTTTCCATTCATCCTGAAACAAATACTGACAACCAACTCGAGCTCAAGTTGGTCGTTGGCGGAGATTCGCACGAACATGCCCTCGAACTGGTCAGAAGGATGGAAGATTCACCGCGATTCAGACATACATATATCGAAAAAGAGCACTTCCCTCTCCCTAGTCAGACTGTGACGGACGCGGTGCAGTTTGATATCAGCGCAATCTATGTTCCTGAGACTGGGATTCCTGAAAGCAAGAACCCTGAAGGCAAAGCTTCTGGTCATGGGGGCGCGCAATAATGCCCGATTTGCGGCAAACCCGGCAAAAACTGAAAATCGCGATCGGGTCTCTGCTTGTAGCAGACGTGGTGGCGGTGGCTTTACTGCTTTCCCCGCTTATTGGATCACAACGATCCCGCGACACGCAGATGAACCAGCTCTGGAGGGAGTTGCAGCAAAAAACGAAACAAGTGGAGCCGCTACGGGGATTAGACAAGAAAATCCCCATTGCCAAACAGCAGATTGATGACTTTTACGAGAACCGTTTCGCTTCAGAAACTTCTACCGTATCCGCGGGTCTCGAAAAAATTGCCGTAGAAAACGGAGTTAAGTTGGCTGGAGTTACTTACTCGCAAAAGAACACTGACAAAGAAAGCGAGGATACGGAAGCAGTCGATTTAAGCCGCATGACTATTGATGCCGACTTATCCGGCGATTATTTGCAGGTAATGCGTTTTATCAACTCTCTGGAGAGAAGTCGCTTGTTCTTTTTAGTGGATAGCATACAAATTGGCAGCGATGAGGGCGGCATCATCAAACTGCGCATGCATCTGGAAACTTACTTAAAAACAAGCAGCACGTGATTTGAAGTAGAAAATTAAAGTGAAAATCGGAAACGAAAATCGGACGAAAATGATCGCGGCCATCGCGCTGATGGTGCTGGCAGTTTTGCTAATTGGACGAATGTTGTTCAGCTCAGGGGAAACTTCCTCGGTTGCCGCGACCTCATCCGTCACGCCATCTCCAGCGCCCTCGCCTGCGGATCCTGCACCAACTCGTGTTGTGCATGTCCGGCCGGGCGCCCAAAAGAAGCCAGCGCATGTGGCACGCTCACTTGATCCTACTTTGCGCTACGATTGGTTGAAAGCCAGTGAAGATACCGAGTACCAGGGCAAAGGAAGAAATATATTCCGGGCCGAAGCGGAGATTCCTCAGATTATTAAGAATCCGGTTCTAGATAAACAAAATTCCGCGCCAACAGGACCGCCGCCACCAGCTCCACCGCCGCCGATCAACATGAAATTCTTCGGATTTGCTAATAAACCGGGCGAATCCAAAAAAATCTTCCTCTCCCAAGGAGAGGATGTGTTTATTGCAGCGGAAGGCGATATCGTTGACCGCCGTTATAAAGTGCTGCGCATTTCCCCCATGTCAGTGGAGATCGAAGACGTTCTCAGCAACAATCGGCAGAGTATTCCATTGACGCAAGGCTAGGAACCAAAAATTAACAGATAGCCAGCTTACCAACATGTCGTCCAATTTCCCCATCCGATCTATTTCACGCCGCAAAAACCAATCAGAGCGCGGTTATATTCTGATTACGCTGCTTCTGTTTGTAGCTTTACTTGCTATCGCGGCAGCCGCAATTGTACCCACGATTACTTTCCAAATTAAACGTGATCGCGAAGAGGAGATGATTCATCGTGGCGTCCAATATACGCGGGCGGTGAGAAGGTACTTCAAGAAATTCGGACGCTATCCTACGCGCGTAGAGGATTTGGTAACAACCAATAATGTTCACTATTTACGCAAGGCCTATAAAGACCCGATTACCGGAAAAGATTTCAAGCTGCTGCATATGGGCGACATTCAGATGTCATTCTTCGGTCCAGGCGGCACAGGATTTCCTCCCAATGGGATGACAGGTAATGCCGGCGCAGCAGCTGGGGCGGGATTCACTCAAGCGACTATGGGTGCGGCGGCTCTGGCCGCTGGACAAGGCGGGCAACCTAACCCCAATCCAGCGCAAGGGTCGGATAACCCAGACCAGACTAATGCGCAAGCCTCTCCCGGCGACGACACCCCTGGTGGTACGGATATTGCCGGTGGATCTGCTGATGCTTCCGGTTCAAGCTCCAGCAGTTCCAGCTCAGTTAATTCTGCAAACCAAAATAGGAATTCAAGTGGACCGGGGGCATTTGGAAGCCCCTCTGCGCAGACATTTGGTGGGGGGCCAATTGTCGGTGTAGCAAGCACCAGCAAAGCCAGAAGCATTCGGGTTTTCAATAAGAAGGACCATTATGATAAGTGGCAGTTTTACTACGATCCAAGCAGTGACCGGGGCGGCTTAATTAACACTCCAAACCAGCCTCCGCTTATGCAAGGCGGCCAGGTTGGTCAACCTATAAATGGGCAGCCTTCAAACGGCCTCTCGAACAATGGACAAATGAACAATTCCGGAATGTCCGGAGGGTTTGGCGCGGGCGGAAATCAACCCAATTCCATGACTCCCCAGCAACCCATGCAACAACAGCCGCAACAAACGCCCGATCAGCAGTAATCTCATGTAAACACGGTTTAGTTACAATGGGCGACAGATGCTGCTACGAGGAATTTTATTTACGTTTGCGATTCTTCTGGTTTGTCTTCTGTTCTCAAAAGATTCCGCTGCACGAGCTCCTGAACCACCCAAGCCAACCCGCATCATTGATTTGAAGAATGAGTTGTGCGCTGAGGACCTTCAGCAATACAACATTCCAATAACGGGCGCTGACTTTATTTCCAACGACGAGTTGCTTGTCTATACCGTGTGCCGCATTGGTAGTACGGTTCCAGCGAATCGTGACAAATTTCAAGCATCTGATCTTTACCATTTGAAAGCTGTCATCGTTGATCTTAAAAAAGGCGTAATTGAAAGGCGTTTTGATTGGCCTACTCACGGCAAAGGTTCTGGAGTTCGCATCACCCACGCAGGTGATTTGCTATTGCATCGGGACAATGTACTGGATCTAATCTCTGCCGATGGACACCCCATTCAACAGTTGCAAATTACCAGAATGAGCTTGGACGATAATACCTTCGTTTCTGTTTCTCCAACTATAGACACTATCGCGGTATCGCAAGGATCCGAAACTGCAACAGGACCACCAGTAACCAGTGCCGCAGTTTATAACTCTCGCAACTTACATTTGTTGCAATACTGGCGTGACAATGCCGATGTTTGGAGCATAGGCGCGTCTACCGGGACAGCAGTCCGTAGCGCCCTCCGGGGCAAATTGCTGGTCATGAGGAAATTGTCGACTGGTCCGTGGAAGACTATGCGAAAAGAAAATGCCGCATCTATTGGTGTACCGGTTTTCATTGACGACGATGAATTTGCCGTCCCCGCTCGGGACGCAACGTTGCTTTACACCACCGACGGACAGCTGCAAGCAACACTACGATGTAGCATCCCTTTCAAGGCGATTGTTTCGCGCGAAGCTAATGCACTCGGTGCAGTTTGGGTGAAATTTGCGGGTCATAATCCCGATCCTGGCCGACCAAAACTCACTGACGCAGGGATTGACATTTATCGGCTGCCCTCTCTTCTGCGGGTCACTTCAATTCCCATCAACCCGCCACCGAGTTTTGGATTCGACGCCGCAATTTCTCCAAGTGGGTCGAAGCTGGCCATTGTGGATCACCTGAGCGTATCAGTCTTTGAGATTGCCCATCGCTAAGTGGATCAAATGCTCGCGCCGGCCAGAATAATCGCAAAACAAAAACCCCATCTGGAGCGATGGGGTTTTTCTCGTAGAACTTTCAGAACGCTTAAACACTAAACGAAGATCCGCAACCGCAAGTGCTCTTCACATTCGGATTCTCAAATTTGAAGCCCGCGCCTTCCAATGTCTCGACATAATCAACCACGCAGCCGTTGAGATACATTACAGAAGTCGCGTCTACGTAAACCTTAAGGCCACCCATATCGAACACTTTGTCCATCATGCCGGGGCTGTTTTCGAAAGACATCGAATAGGAGAAACCGGAGCATCCGCCACCTACCACGCCTACGCGCAGTCCGGCAGGAACAGGATTCTGCTGTCCCATTATTTCTCTCACTTTAGAAACGGCATTGGGGGTGAGGGAAATCGGCGCTGTTTTGGTTTGAACTTCGGGGACGGTAGTCGTTGCCATGGATATCTCCTTAAGACCTTTTTGATTATAACAAACTGCATCAAAGAATGCGGGGTTTAACCCCTTCTTATACCGCTAAGTCTTTGATGAACTTGGCCTAAAAGAAGTCGCAATTGCAGAAAAAAATCGAATTTGTCAGGTTCTTTTTTGGAGTTATAATGTGCTTGGGACCCTAACCCCGAATACCGGTTGTGCTAACAACCAGCATCCGCCGTAGGATCCTCGGGCCTAACACTACAGTACCGAGGTGTTTTATGTCGATTTTGCTTTGGCCTCTCGTCGTATGGGGCGTCGTAACCAGTCTTCTGATTATTCTCCTGATCTACCGTGGAACACTTACCATGCAGGAAGACGATCAGCTATATCTCAGCGAATCGAATTCGCAAATGCAGCAGGCACAGGCTGAAATCTTGCAAAAGGTAAATAAGATAGGTCCTTTTGTGAAGGGCTTGGGCGCTTTGTCTGGAGTGTTGATTCTCGCTATAGGCGGAATCGCTCTCTACCAGCAATTGAGCCAAACTGGCGTTCAATAAACGGGTGACACGCCGGTTGCAGCCGAGCCAATGGCCGCTACGGTGATCCTTTGTTTACTAAAGCTAAAGCAGAAAGACCCGATCTCTCGTAATCTCTTCTACGAAGAAGCGATCTGAAGTTCTTGATTCTAAGTTCAAAATTATCGCTGCTGTGAGGGAGAACCTGACATCTTTGATGTTATGTCTTCGTCCGCTTTGTTGTGCAGTTCGCGAAGCTTGGTGAACTGCTTTTGTGATTCTGCCCTATTCCCCAGATCCTGATATAGGCGTCCGAGCCGAAGATGTACATCGGGCTGAGTGGGGTCCAGCTTCTCGGCGTGCTGCAAAGCGACAAGCGCATCCTGGTATTGCTTTTGTTGCGTAAGTATCACGCCAGCATCAAGATAAGCGATACGGATATCGCTTCTCAGTTGTATGGCTTTGTTGAGCAATTCCAAAGCTTTTTCGGATGATTCTCTTTTCATCTCAATATCGCCAAGATAAGCAAGGGCTTGAGCATGAGAAGGATCGAGTGACAATTCGGTTTCGAAGTCCTTTTTTGCCTCATCGTATTGACGAAGTTTCCAATGCAAGTATCCGAGACCGAAATTCACATCGGGTTGGCGTGGCGCAATTTTAGCTGCCGTCTGAAATTCCGAGACCGCTTCGGGAGTTCTTCCCAATCCATCCAGTGCTTCGCCTGCCAAAACGTGAGCAGCGGGAGAATCAGGATTTTGCTGCAAGATTTGCCGGAACTCTTCCAGGGCACAAGAGTACTTCTTGGCAAAGAGGCAGCTCTGCGCTAAAACTTGCCGAAGCTCGGTATTCGCAGGCTCAAGTTTTGCCGCTGATTCGAGATACGTTGAGGCATCCGCAAAGCGCTTTGCGCCATAGTAGCTAAGTGCTAGCAGAGTTCGCGCCTGCATATTGTTGGAATCAGCAGCTAAAGCGGCGCTTAGCGGAGCAATTGCAGAGTTGAAATCGCCTTGTTTGAATTCTGCCAATCCAAGGTTAAGTTGAATGCCCGGCAAATGCGGATTCAACAAAATTGCTTTTTTGTAAAACGATGCGGCTTCTTCATATTTTTTCTCTTTAGCCAGCACGACACCCAGACTTGCAAGCGCCGCAGCATCCTTAGGATCGTGTTCTATAATCACGCGCCAGGTATGTTCTGCTTCGGCGAGTTTTCCCTGTTGTTCTAGTGCGATCGCTTCTGAGGGACTGATATTCTGCGCTTGCATCCAGGTGGATAAAAGCAGCGCCACAATCGCCCAGTGAATGTCACGATTCCTCATACCGCAAACACAGCTCCCTCTCATCTTAAACTCTCATTCGAGGCGAATAACATTTAACGTTTACACGAATATCGAATCTTTACTTGATCGGAAAGGTATACTCGTTAACGTAAACGTATCTGATCGTCCAATCTCTAATATATTTGGTTTCAGTTTAGTCAGTGGAATGAGAGATAACAGAACTATAGCGAATACAGGGCGTGGAATTAGAATAATCAACTTGGGATTTCATCAATTCATGGCGAAACAATGAAAAAAGAGAGGCGCGGGATTCACCGAATCGCTGAACTGGCTCGAGTTTCGATCGGCACAGTGGATCGCGCACTACATGGGCGAAATGGAATCAAGGAGTCCACACGCGAACGAATCCTGGATGTTGCCCGTCAAATCGGCTATACACCCAACCTCGCAGCACGGGCTTTATCCGCCGCTCGCTCTGGCTTTAGCGTAGGAGTATGCATGCCGCGGGAGATCCACTTTTTCTATGATCAGCTATGGAGCGGCGTGCTGGACGAGGGTCGCAGGGTTATGCCTCTCGGCATTCAGCTTCTGAACCGCCCGGTTCGAATTTTGGGAGAAGACGATACGGAGGCATTTAAAGAGCTTGTCCGAAGTGGTGTCAATGGGATCATTTTGACAGCTGGAAACCCTAAGGGACTCAAACCTCTAATCAATGACGCGGAAGACAAAGGAATTCGTGTAATTTGTGTGTCCACGGATGCTCCGGAAAGCTGTCGTTCCAGCATCGTTTGCATAGAACCTCGCCAAAATGGCAACTTGGCGGGCGAACTCATGGGTAAGTTTGTTCCACCTGAGTCCAAGGTTGCAGTCATTGCAGGTATGTTGACGACGGAGGATCATCGCAAGAAGACCGAAGGATTTGCAGAAACTTTTCCGCAGCACTGTGCCGGTGGTAAGATCGTCGAAATTATTGAAGGCCATGAAGACGAAGATGAAGCTTTCCAAAAGACGTTCGATCTTCTCCGCCGCGTACCAACCCTCGCTGGAATTTATGTGAACACGGTCAACTGTCTTCCTGTTTGCCGCGCACTTGGCGCAATGGGCATTACAGGAAAAGTAAAGTTAATCACCACGGATCTTTTCGCAGAAATGGAGCCTTATTTCAAGAAAGGCACGATTACCGCTTCTATTTACCAACAACCGCATCGGCAAGGACAAATGGCAGTACGGCTCATGGCAGATCATTTAATTAGCAAAGTGCCATTTCCGCCGACTGTCCATTTGAGCCCCGGAGTTGTAATGTCTTCCAACCTGTATGCCTTCCGCGAAATGAAGCTGGTAGATGCTAAGTTCGACGAGGAAGTTTTAGCACTTCAAGTTACGTCTTAGGCTGAAAGTTAGCTTGTTCTTTTAGCCCGCAAGCAGATCAATGGTTAATTGGTCGAGCCGTTCATAGGGCAAGCGTTTTCTCATAATTGTATCCTTGTCGAAGGTATGAGCCAGTAGTGTCGCAGAACTCTGTTTTGAATAACGCCCAACTTTAGGAGCGCCATTCGAAGACGGCGTAATCTCCTCAAGAATGGATTTAATTTCCTTGTCCATATTCCAGCGCCGGGCCTTCTCTTTAAGAATTAAATAAGTACGCATGCACCCTCGGGCAAAATCCTTAACACCTTCGTAGTCTTCTGTGCGATAAGCGTGAGCATCAAAGTGGCGCGGCCCTTGATAACCAACGTCTTCCAAGAATTTCACCAGCCAAAATGCAGATTTGAAGTTGGCCGAACCGAACCGGAGGTCCTGGTCGTAACGGCCTGGCATTTGGTCATTCAGATCGATGTGGAAGAGTTTGCCGCACTCCCATGCCTGCGCTACGCCGTGCATGAAATTTAACCCTGCCATTTGCTCGTGCGCAACTTCAGGATTCACTCCCACCATCTCTGGATGATCGAGCGTGGGAATGAAACCCAGATAATGACCGGTCGTGGCCATATAAATATCGGCGCGCGGCTCGTTAGGTTTAGCTTCCATCGCGAACTTATAACCATATCCGCGGTCAATACTGTATTCACAGAGATAGTTCACCGCTTCTCGCAAACGTTTGATGGCATCATCAGCGCGACGGCAGGCGTCCGTCTCTACGCCTTCACGTCCGCCCCATAGTACAAAAATCTTTGCGCCAAGTTCAGCACCAAGATCCATCGCACGCATAGTCTTTTGCAATGCGTAAGCACGCACCTCGGGATCGTTCGAGGTAAATGCGCCATCGCGAAAAACTGGATGAAAAAACAGCGAGACCGTCGCCATTGGAACTGTGATTCCATTGGACTCGCAGGCTTTCTTAAACTCACAAACAATGCGATCGCGTTCCGTGCAAGTCGCGTCGATCGGTACGAGGTCATTATCATGCAAGTTGACGCCCCATGCCCCAACTTCAGCGAGCATCGAAACAATGTCTACGGGAGAAATTGGCGGACGCACGGCATCGCCGAACGGATCGCGCCCGCGGTTCCCCAACGTCCATAATCCAAAAGAAAATTTGTGTTCTGGTTTCGGTTGATACTGCTCATTGCTCGTCATGGAGCATCCCTTCGTTTTTAATAATTATTTCGATTATCTAGGCACAAAAAATGGACTTTATGGCTGGATAGATTCGCCGATATGCTGCATAGTTGACCGTCATCGCCGCCATATTCACATCATTCGGCCGCACTCGTTCGCGAACTCTTACCACGGAATCGCAGGCTGTATCTACAGTGGGCCATATCCTGGCTCCCACACCGGCAAGAATGGCGGCTCCAAATGCGGCCCCTTCTTCGGCTTCAATTAACTCAATTTCGTGTGCGTACACATCGGCCTGGATTTGCCGCCATAATTCAGAATGTGACCCGCCTCCGCCTAGCCGAATGTTCTTAACCGGTACCTTCATCTCGTTAAAAATGCTAAATGTGTCTTTCAAACTGAAAGCCACTCCTTCAAGAATAGACCGCACGATGTGACCTCGCGTGTGGGAGGCAGTCAAGCCAATTAAAGCTCCTCGGGCATTCGGATCGAGATGTGGGGTGCGCTCGCCCATGAGATATGGAGCCCAAAGAAGCCCGTCTGATCCAGCTGTAACCCTTGCGGCTTCCGCGGTCAGTTGTTCATAAGGATCGCGACCATTGCTTGCATGACCATTCATTAACTGATCACGAAACCAGCGAAGAGAAAGGCCAGCAGCCTGAGTCACTCCCATTACATGCCAACGCTGCGGAACTGCATGGCAAAAGGTATGCAAGCGGCCTTGCGGATCGAGAGCGGGACAATCGGTAGCCGCAAAAACAACTCCGGAAGTGCCAATGGTAGCGCTCACCGATCCTGGGCAAACAATGCCCATACCAACAGCTCCCGCTGCCTGATCTCCTGCTCCGGCAACAACCGGCGTACCGGCAGATAATCCCGTGGCAGCAGCGCCTGCGATAGAAACTTTCCCACAAATTTCGGGGGATTCGTAGAGTTCTGGCAATATAGAACGATCAATTCCAGCTGCGGCTAAGATTTCACTCGACCAATTACGTTTTGTTACATCCAGCATTAGGGTGCCGGAAGCATCTGCTACGTCCGTCGCTCGTTCGCCGGTCAAACAAAAGCGTACATAATCTTTTGGAAGCATGACTGAATGAACACGCTTCCAATTTTCGGGTTCGTTCTCCCGAACCCACAAGAATTTCGTAAGCGTGAAGTTGGGAAGAGCAGGATTGCAGGTAAGGCGGATAAGCCGTTCCGCACCGATTTGATCAGTTAATTCTTTGCATTGTTTCTCGGTCCGTACGTCACACCAAATCAATGCCGGACGCACAACTTCGCCGGAGCTGTCGAGCATCACGGCTCCATGCATCTGACCGGAGAAACCGACACAGGAAATCTTCTCGCCTTGCAGTGCGCCATTGGCAAGCGCTTTCCTAATTGCATGGCCGGCGGCTCGCCACCAATCTTCCGGCCGCTGTTCGGCCCAACCAATCTTCGGCGATGCAAATGGCTCGTGCTCTTCAATGGCCGAGGCGACAATGCGCCCGTGATCATTCATGATCACAGCACGAGTGCCGCCGGTGCCGACATCGACTCCTAGAACGTACATCTGCATACTTCAGTTCCGCTGTTTTTCCTTACTTCGCTGTTCAATAGTCAAGAATGGCAAACTCAAATCGTGTACGTTAACGGAGAACGCCATAATAGCACACTCGCAACCGGAAATGAGCTCAACGTGTAGATAGTAACTGCATCCTAATTGTGCCTCGACAACTTAGATCTATTGGTTCGGTTACTTCGCATTGGGCGCGGACTTGCCCTCTTTTACTGTAACTATGTGATCGATCTCGGTCACATAGATTTGTTGCTTCACCCCACTGGGCCAATGAATCTCGATCTTATCTATCTTTGTTGCCGAGCCCAACCCAAAGTGAACCCGCTCGTCGGAACTCGATCCATAACTTCCGCCGCTAAACACATCAGCACGCTGCCGGACGCCATCTACCATAAGAAAGACCTTCGCTCCAATTGCATCGCGTGGACTCTTGGGTCCACCGACAAGCTTTAACTTCAGCCAATGATTTCCGTTGTTCACCACATTGCGCAGAAGAGTCGGCGGCGAGTCCATGTTATTGATCACTACATCAATGTGCCCATCATTGAACAAATCGCCGAATGCCGCGCCACGCGCTGGGATCACATCTGCCAGACCACTGCCGGTTGCGGGTGGAATCTCCTGAAATTTAGAACCATCAAGATTTCTGAACAACTGCGGACGCTCAGCCCAGGTTGATCCCCAATCATGCTGGTTGGCTTCGGGATAGACGTGACCACTCGCGATGAAGATATCTGGCAATCCATCGTTATCAAAATCAAGGAAGCCGGTTCCCCAAGAGAGAAAAGGAATAGTTGGATCGGCTAAGCCAGACCGATAAGTAACATCAGAAAAGTTACCGTTGCCATCATTTCGATAGAGCGTCTTGTAATCGTCGGAAAATGTCGTCGTGAAAAAATCGACTTTCCCATCACGGTTATAGTCTCCCACCGCAATTCCCATTGATGCTTGCTCACGTCCATCCTCGCTTAAAGCGAATCCCGATCCGTAACCCATGTCTTCGAACGTGCCATCGTGACGATTGCGATAGAGATAGTTTGGCGTCGAGTCATTTGCGACGGCTAAATCAACCCAGCCATCATCATCTACATCCACAAATACAGATGCCAAACCGTAGTAGCCACTTGAGTCAGAAACTCCAGCCTTGACGCTGACGTCGGTGAACGTACCGTCCCCATTGTTGTGGAAGAGGTGATCAGGTTCACCATGAAGGCCACGCGGGCCACACATTACAGCAACCCCACGGAACTGACAGAAGTTAGGAGGAATACTGCCTTGACCCGCAATTGGCGGATGATCTTGATCGAATTTCACATAGCCAGGGACAAACAAATCCAAGCGGCCATCGTGATCATAATCGCCCCAGGTGGGTCCGGTTGACCATCCTCCAAGGGACACCCCAGCTTTCTCGGCGACATCGGTGAAAGTGCCGTCATGATTATTATGGTAAAGACGGTTCTTCCCAAAGTTTGCTACGTAGATGTCCGGCCAGCCGTCGTTATCGTAATCACCAACCGCCACGCCAAATCCCCAACGCTCATTGGCAACACCAGCTTTGTCAGTAACGTCGGTGAAAGTGCCGTCATGATTATTGTGGAAGAGCATGGCCCGGGGCGGTTTTTCTTTCCCTTGCAACGCAGCAATAGTGGACCCGTTTAATAGGAAGACATCGAGCCAACCGTCATTATCATAATCAAGTAGTGCGACGCCCGAACCCGGGGTCTCGATAATGGTCCTTTTCTCGGGAGTTCCAGAACGATGATGAAATTTACTCAGGCCTGACGCTTCAGTGATATCAGTGAAGATCATCGGCGCATTGTCAACAAACCCACCAGCCGTGATTGGCCGCGATTTAGAATCCTTAATAGCGGGACGCGCAATTCCAGTTGATACGCCCATGTCGGAAGCTGGATTTTCCGGTTGATTTGACTGCTGACAATTCCCGATTGCGTAGGATAAAAAAAATGTAGATGAGAACAGAAGGCGTGCCGCAAACCAAGATGCGGCACGATAAATTTTCCAAGATTTCAGAGTTGTTGGCATCACCACAATCCGCAGTTTACATCGCCAACTCAAGTTACTCGGGCAGTTTCTGTTCTTCTGTGATAGCGAGAGCGGCTGAAACCTGTGAAGCCGCGGTTCCTGGCTGGCCTCCTCCTACAGTGACGGTGTAAGCGCCTGGGGCGACGATGCGGTCTCCTTTATCGTTAACCTCGCTCAAGTCACGCGGATCAAGCGTGAATTGAATGTGTTGGGTTTCACCTGCTCCCAGGTGCACGCGCGTAAACCCGCGAAGCGCATGAATGGGGGCGTTGGGCGATTTCGGAAAAGTTAAATACAATTCGGCAACTTCATCCCCTTCGCGTTCGCCAGCATTCTTAACATCAGCTTCGACCGTAAGCGGAACGCCCGCAGTAAGCGTTGCAGTTGAAAGCTTCAGATTGTTGTAGCTAAATTTCGAGTAGCTCAATCCGTAGCCAAAAGGATAAAGCGGCGTACCTTCAAAGTAGCGATAAGTTCGATTTTTCATCGCATACTCTTCAAAGGGGGGAAGCTGATCGATTCCCGTGTAGAAAGTCACGGGCAAGCGTCCAGCCGGATTGTTCACTCCGGCAATAGTCTGAGCAATGGCGGTTCCGCCCTCTTCGCCGGAATACCAGGCATCGAGAATTGCGTTCGCATGTCTGTTCGCCCAATTCACCGAAAGCGCACTGCCATTCATTAATACAACGACTAGCGGCTTGCCAGTTGCCTTGAGCGCTTCAAGAAGATCTTCTTCCTGTTTGGGTAAATCCAAACTCGTGCGGTCTCCGCCTTTGAAGCCCGGCAGATCTACCTTCATCTCTTCGCCTTCGAGCTGAGAGGTGATGCCTACCACCGCGACTACCACATCCGCTTGTTTGGCTGCGGCAACCGCTTCGGCGATAGGGTCCGCGATAACGTTTAACCATACGAACTTGGTACCGAATCCGCCACGCGAGAACTCAATCTTTACTGCATACTTATGCCCTTTTTCAAGGTGTAGCGTCTTAGTCGCCGGTGTGGGATCGTGAAGCGTAAGGTCATCTACAATCAATTGATTGTCCAGCCAGAGTCGGTTCATCGATCCCGCGAGTCCCACTTCGTAGTTCCCAGATTCTGTGGGAGTGAGAAAGCCTGTCCATCGTACTGAGAAGTCTTTCATTCCGGCAGGAGGAACGAGGGCAGACGTCTCAGGATGAAAGAGTTGAAGGTCGACGGATTTATCCACACGAACTGTTTGCGGCGTTCCAGAAAAATCTGCACCCGGGAAATATTCGCCTTTCAAGCCAGGTTGTCCATCATCAGTTGTGAGAACCGTAGCCGGAATTACGGTTTGTGGCCGCAAGAAATTCATACCTGGCGCAAAGGTCACTTGTGTATTGGGAAATTGTTTGCGAATGCCATCCAGCGCTGTCGTTGCATGCGAAGCTGTACCGCTGTAATTGCCATGTAGCACGCGAACAGACTCGGCCAGGGGCCCAAACACGCCGATCTTTTTGACATTGCCACTCAAAGGTAGCGTGCCATCATTCTTTAACAACACAATTGATTCACGCGCCATTTTTAACGCGAGATCACGGTGCGGCTGGCTATCGATCTCCGACTCTGGAGTCTGGGCATAAGGCACCATCTCCGGAGGATCGAACATTCCCAATCGCATGCGGGCTGTGAAAGTACGCGTGAGCGCGATATCAATATCCTTTTCAGTCAGAAGACCCTGTTTGACCGCATCCACAAACTTCACATAATCGGAGTTGTCGTTTGCTTTAGTGAAGAAGTCAGCGCACTCACTATCCATTCCTTTCTTAAGGGAGATGGCGCCAGCTTCGGCCATTGTCTTAGTGAAATGGTGACCGTTGAAAATGTCGGCGACTGCATCGCAATCCGATACAACATACCCATTGAACTTCCATGCACCTCGCAACTGATCTTCGAGAAGGAAGGTGTTTGCGCAGCCTGGTTCACCATTTATTCGGTTATAGGCACACATCACCGAATCGGCTTTGCCTTCCACTACCGCAGCGCGAAAAGCGGGCAGATAAGTATCTTCCATGTCATGCTTCGATACATGTACGTCAACGCTATGCCGCGTCGGTTCAGGACCGCTGTGGACAGCAAAATGTTTCGCGGTGGAGATCACCCGGTAATATTTTGGATCGTCGCCTTGCATTCCGGTGACAAAGGCAACTCCCATTCTCCCAGTGAGAAATGGATCTTCACCATATGTCTCCTGCCCACGCCCCCAGCGCGGATCACGGAAAATATTTATATTCGGCGACCAGAAGTCGAGTCCTTCCATAATGTCCCGGCGACCGGCGCGTACAGCCTGATTGTGTTTGGCTCGCGCTTCTGTGCTGATTACTACCGCCATGTCATGAATCAAAGGAGCGTCAAAAGTAGCGGCGAGGCCGATCGGCTCTGGAAACACGGTCGCCGTTCCGGCATTGGCTACTCCGTGTAACGCTTCGCTCCACCAATCGTAGGCAGGCACTTGCAACCGGGGAATGGCCCGCGCCTGATTTACTAACTGCGAGGCTTTTTCCTCAAGCGTCATCCGCGAGATCAAATCATTAACCCGTACGGGAATGGGCTGCGCGGGATCCAAATAGACTGGAACACTTGAAGGTTGAGCAGTTTGTGCAATTGGACTGACTACAATTGCGAGCAGCATGACTACAATTTCAATAGCAAACGTCCAGACCCGGTTCTTGTGCACTGGAATTAGCTCCTTAAAATGGCAAACTGTATACCACAACCACAACTCACAGAGCGCGTCGGAGTATATCACCGTAAACGTACACGGCGATAAAAATTTATCAAAGCTTAGGTGGGATTTAGAAGTCTGCGAACTTCAGAAAAAGCACGACTTGGTTTATGTTGAGTTTTTCAAGATCCGTTAGCAGGAGAAAACTAATCTCTCCAAACTAAAGCATTAAAATTTGCACTGATTACTCTGCACACAAATGTGAGCTCAAATAGACTGGATGAAGTCTCGAAGAAAATTTACCGCATAATTGGTCACCTTCTTCGAATGCCGGACACATAATCATTGAACAACGATTTTCTCCACTTGATTTAAGTAGGAATAACTTTCATAATTCCAAACAAAATTCTTTGCATTAAACAATTGATAAATAATAAAGGTAATAACGTTGGCTCTTCTTCATATAGCAATTGTAAATAGGTTTTCTGAGTCGAATTCCTCTCTCATCCCCATCTTTAATTAGCTAATTCAAGCTTCGTGGCGCAGTTACGGTCTGGCCGGATTGTTTCTTTGGGTGAATATTGGAGAATTTGCTTGACAATCCCTATCAATCAGAGATAAAAGCTTTCCTGCGCATCGTTAACGTTAACGTATGCCCAGAAAAATTCACTCCGTCAGTGTCCAAGTAGCCAGGAGGCTAGAAATGAACTTAAGTTTTGCTGTCTGCATTCGAAATCTCACGCTTGCGAAAAGCCGCATTACCAGATATCTCCTGGTACCTTGCGCGCTCTTACTGGCCTCCTCTTTTGCTTTCGGCCAGCAGGCTACGATCGTAGGCACCGTTACTGATCCTTCGGGATCCGTAATTCCCAACGTTCAAGTTGCGATTACACATACAGAGACCGGCGAAACCCGCAGTATAGTCACCAATGGTGATGGGCAGTTTACGGCGCCCGGTCTCGATATCGGCCACTACAACATTAAAGCAGAAGCAGCAGGATTCTCCGCGGCTGAAAGAACCGGGATTGTGCTCAATGTTGGCGACCGCACTCGTATTGACTTCAACATGAAGGTAGGCTCGGCGCAACAGAGCGTAACGGTCGAAGCCGAAGGGGTGAAAGTCCAAACCGACTCCGGTGAGGTCAGTGACGTCATTACCGGGCAGCAGGTTACTCAACTCGCTACGAACGGACGAAGCGTTTATTCACTTTTTTCGCTTACTCCAGGCGCCTCCAGCATTCAAGGCGATTTCGTAACGCCAACTGCGGTTAGTGGAGACAGTAATGTCAGCATCAATGGTCAACGATCGGGCCACAACCTTCAGCTCTTAGATGGCGGCGAAAACCTAGACCGCGGCGGAAGCAGTGCCAGCGTTATGCCCTCCCTCGATGCCATCGCTGAGTTCCGCAACCTGACCTCGAATTACAGTGCGGAATACGGGCTTGCGGGAGCGGCAACCATTACAACCGTAGTCAAATCCGGAACCAAGCAATTCCACGCCTCGGCGTGGGAATTTGATCGCAACGACGCTTTCGACGCGCGCAACTACTTCAATCCTGCTCCTGCAAAAGTGGCCGAACTGCGGTTCAATACTTACGGATTCAACCTCGGCGGCCAGGTGCCACTGTGGAAGAGTCATCCGACTTTCTTCTTCTACAACATGGAATGGCGAAGCCTGATACAAGGTGGATTGCTCAATCAAACGGTTCCCGCAACGAGCACTTATGGTGGGGATTTCGGAGCCACGACTATAACCGTTCCCACTGCTGCTCAACTTTCCCCAGCTCAACAGGCAAGGTTCTTAGCCGACGGTCTCACATTGGGAGCGCCTTTCCCTAACAACACGATCCCAACAAATTTGTTGGATCCAAACGCACAAGCTCTGCTAAAGGCCGGAATTTTCCCGGCCAATAATGGCACCAGCAATGGCAAGCCTGCGTTCATAGGTGGCAACAATTCGCCTACAAATGTGCGAGAAGAAATTGCTCGAGTGGACCATCAGTTCACTGACAAGTTTTCGGTTTTCGGGCACTGGGTTTCCGAGCAGGTATCCCAAACTTACGGAACCACGCAATGGAGCGGCGACAATGTTCCAACCGTAAGCGACGTATTTGGAAATCCTGGATATAGCGCAGTGGTCCATACGACTTATGTAATCAGTCCTACGCTGCTCAACGAAGCGGCTTTCAACTACAACGGTAACCGGATCAATATCATTCCCCAAGGCGTGGTATCAGCTCCATCTGGCTTTACCTTCAATCGATTGTTTACTGGCCCTAATGCAAGCAACCGCATTCCGGCGATTAACTTGAATGGCAGCACTGGCGCAGACTACACATCCAACTGGACGCCATGGATTAATAAAGCGGACGATTATCAATTTCGCGACGATATTTCCTGGACAAAAGGCGCGCATCAGCTCAAGTTCGGAGGGAGCTGGGCTCTTTATAAGAAGGTCCAGGATTATTTCGCTGATACCCAAGGGCAGTTTAACTTTAATGGCAACTATACCGGCAATGACTTTGCCGACTTCCTTCTCGGGTATGCCCAGCAGTATGCGGAGGACGCGGTCAAATCCAGTGGGCATTGGAACAACGTCTCTTATGCCGCGTACCTACAGGACAACTGGCGCGTAAACAATCGGCTAACCCTAAACCTCGGACTGCGCTGGGACGGTGCACCACATACCTACGAAGCCAGTCAACAATCGTCGAACTTCTATCCCAACCTCTACAATCCAGCGCTCGCGGCTACTTTTGATTCGAATGGAAACATATGCAGCGCAGCTTCTAATCCTGCATGCCCGGGTGGTCCCAGCCCGGGTCTGGGTACCAGTCCCAACCCCATTCTTGCTGGCTTGCAGTTCTACACCAATGGTATGGGCATTGGCGGCAAGAATGGAATTCCTAAGGGCTTGGTGGGCGGAAGCTGGGCGGAGTTTGGTCCTCGCGTCGGCTTTGCTTATGACCTTACAGGTCAGGGCAAGACGGTTGTTCGAGGAGGCTTCGGCATTATGTACGATCGCATTCAGGGCAATGATATGTATAACGGCGCGACGAACACGCCGTTCGACGCGAGCCCTACCCTACATAACGTTCTACTCTCAAATCCGGGAGTTAACGTAGGTACTGGTGCGACGATTACAGCAGCGAATTTGCCTGTTCTTCCCCTCAACATTAGTGGCATATCTTCCTACTATCCGTCTCCGATAAGTTACCAATACAGCCTTGGTGTACAACAGGCACTTGGGGCAAGGTCAGTATTCGGACTTTCTTATGTCGGAAGTCAGGGACGGCATGAAAACGACTATCGACAGGTCAATCTTCCAGCTCAAAGCGCGTTACCGTCTTTGGTCACATCTGGAGGTGCCGGAATAAACCAGCTTTATCAGTATCAAGGTTTCGGTGCTATCAGGCTGGCTGAAGACGAAGCCAATTCTCACTACAACTCGCTTCAGGCGGACCTGCACGCGAACGTGAGACGTGACCTTGAACTTCAATTTGGCTATACATATTCGAAGTCGATTGACGCGACTACCAGCAATGGAAGTGGCGGCGACCTCAATAATGTCACCAACCCCTATGTCGGATGGCGCTATGATCTCGGGCCATCTGCCTTTGACCGCACCCACGTTGCATTCGTAAATTTCGTCTACTCGCTCCCCATCTTCAATGGCAACCAGAGCCGTCTACTGAAGACTACTCTAGGAGGATGGCAGCTTTCGGGAATCATTACCATGGAGTCGGGAGCGCCGCTACAGATCGGCGTTAGCGGCAGCACTGTCGGCAGCGTCCTTCCCTTCGCAGGTACTTCTAGTCAAGACGCGGATCGCCCAAATCTAATTGGCAAGATTTCCTATCCGAAAACTGTCAATCAATGGTTTGATACATCCGCCCTTGCCGCCCCGGCGCCCGGAACCTGGGGCGATCTTGGGCATAATGCCATCCGTGGTCCTGGCCGCGACGACTGGAATCTTTCGCTCTTCAAGAATTTCGTCATCAGCGAAGAGCGGGGCAGCCGTTTCGAGTTGCGCGTGGAAACCTTTAACACATGGAATCACACCCAATTCAAAGGTGATTACAACAACACCGGAATTAGCACCAACTTCGGAGCCAGCAACTTCGGAGCCGTCACCCAAGCTTTCGATCCCAGAGAGTTTCAACTTGGAGCGAAGCTGATTTTCTAAATCGTCTGTACAGGGAGTAAATAAACTTGCCCCGCTCATCGGTCTCGTGAGCGGGGTTCTTTTTTGCCATCGGTTAGAAATTAGAGTACGAACATATTTTTTTAAACGGTCGCCATACAAATGAGAAGTTTCATAGCGGAATACTTAACGAGGAGAAAATAACGACGAATCCGTTGTGAATATACGGCTACATCCGGCCGGCAAACTGCCCTTGCGACGGAAGCGACAGTGTATTGTTCAAAGGCACAGCCTTCGTCTCGCTGCCAGGTTCGGAGACACGCAACGAATCGGTGAGACCGCCGCTGTCACGAAAATTTTTCAACTTCAGAATCATCGCGGCGGTAACTTCTTGTCCTCTTGCTACAAGCAAAGAGCCTTTCGCCGAATAAGTATCCTCGCGCACGATCATGCCGGGTGAAAGTTCTCCGATGGTACAAGTATGCATCAGCATTTTTTCGGGATCACGTTCAGTTTGCAGAAGAGCATCCAGTATTTTTGTATCCAGGTCTTTGAAGCGGCGATTCAGGATGGTCCAGGCCGCGCCTCGCGACTCTCCTTTTTGCACCAGTTCGTCGAATTGAAGTGCAATCCGTAGGATCTGCGCGCCCATATTCATCTCCGCCATTTCCACGTCAGGGAAATCCATGCTCAGCGGCGCAATTTGGTTTTGATAAGCTATCATCCAGGAAATCTGTTTCATGCGCGGGATGTTTTCCAGTAAACGCCGCGCAATCATTGGATGATGATCGTAGCGCGCCTGGTCTTCATCGGACAGAAGCTGGCACGTGTGCACCGCTCGAATAATTTCTGGGGCAATGCTGACACAACCCAACTGCGACATCATTGCAGCGACTTCAAAGCGCCAGGGATCGGAGAGTCTTAGCACTTCCGCAGCTCGAACCACATAGCGTCGAATCCGCATGGCACGACTGAAAGCGGCTGGATTCACCAAACTAAGAACTTCCGTGATGACCTGAATACACGCGGTAAGTGTCTTGCCAAGAATTTCTTTTTCCGCGGCAATCAAACGAGCCTGCGCCAGACCCGCGAGCAAAGTATTTTTCATTGTTTCTTTGTTGCAAGGTTTGGTTAGAAAACGAAAGATGCTACCGTCATTGATGGCGCCAATCGCGCTCGCCATAGACGCTTGTCCAGTGAGAACAATGCGAACGGTGTCAGGAGCAATGCTTTTTATCTTGCAGATAAGTTCAAGGCCATCCATTTCGGGCATGCGCATGTCAGAAACGACTACCGCATAAGGCCCCTTTGTCTCGATGACTATCAAAGCGCCCTTTCCCCCAACCGCTGTGTCAATGGGAAAATCAGTCCGCAGCAAACGTTGGTAGCCTTGCAGAATCGCCGGCTCATCATCGACAAAAAGGATCTTTCCGGTCATTGCTCGTTCCACTAAGGCGCCCAATTTAGCTAAGTTGAGAACAACTGCTCCGCTTGCAGCGTCCTCCCTGATTCAAAATCGGCAGAACGGAATGACGACTTTAGCTCAAGCCGGCAAATGCTGTTGTCATTGTTTAGAAGATCTTTCTCTGGTTCCGAGAAAAAGCCCGGAGGTGGACGCACTACACTAAATCACTCACCATTTAGTAGCGATTTTGGTTTGTCCACAACCAGACTTGTTCTTCTACGGAAAAATGGCGCGTCGGATCTCCTGCAAACTTGCACTCCAGCGTAAATGCGTGGGCTTCCAGGGGTACGTTAAAGTGGGACTGTGTCCTCAGAAACGATCTTACAAAGCGGTCAACATAACCTTGCATACCAAGAATTTGAAACTGCACGGCATGCACCAGTGCATGAAAGAGCGCCCTCTCACTTAGCCGATCATTAAAAACCACCACGTCTTCGAAGGTTAGCGAAGCCATATGCGTTACGTCCGGTAAATTGATAAGGCCCAAGGCTCTCGCCTGTTCATAGAACGAAGGTTTGGCAACCCGGCGGCCTTTCATTTCAACAATACGGATATCCGCGAGGAGGGTAGGAGGAAAGAATGGTTCCAATAACTTTCGATTTAAATCGCTGAGAGGGCGGCCGGTTGGGTAGTGCTGTTCCCGTTGCTCGCTCAAATAAGCTGCAACGCAGGCAATCGCGGCGAGAACTTGCTGTTCGTTGAACCTTGTCTCTTCCGTTCCCGATTTAATATCGGGAGCGGAGATTTGTTTTTCAACCTCAACATAATAGTTATGCAGGGCGGTAGCTGCACCGAAAGCTTTTCGGAGAGTCTCGCGTTGACCATGCCGTGCAATATCTCCGGTCGAATAGCGGAGGCGAATACGATCTGTAGCACAATGTGCGCTCAATAATTCCAATTGCGCATCGCGTAAATCTGCGTTCATCTTAACGATAGAACTTCGATCGTCAGTTTTGTCCCAAAACATCTTACTCAGCTCCTTTGGGGTACGAAGATGGAAGTGACGGGGGAGGGCCGTTCATTATGTATACACTGTTAACTTGACACTGTCAACGATATAATTTAGCCTATCCGCAGTGAGGCAATAATGCCCAGAAAACCTGATCCAAGAGTGGAACAACGAATTCTGGATGCTGCTGAAAAGCTGTTACATCGTGGAGGAGAAAAGGCGCTCTCCATGCGGAAAGTCGCCACATTGGCGGGAACAAATACTCCGGCTGTCTATCGGCGCTTTCGCAACAAAAACGAGATCCTGCAAGGGCTGGTACGGCGCAATCAGGAGGCTTTGTTTGAAGTGCTTCGCCCCTGTTCTTCTTTCTCCGAAGTAGGTGAGCGGGCACTCAAATTTGCCCTGGAGCATCGGCGCGAATACGAACTCCTTACCTCGGGTTTAATGTCGAAGGTAAGCGAGCGCAGACCCAACGTTGAATTCATGATGCAAAAGAGTGCTGAATGGCTGGGAGGAGATCCGGAAGATCATGAAGCTCTGGTGATCGCGTTATGGTCACTGATGCACGGAACCGCTATGCTGCTTATTTCGGAGACGATAAGCCCACGATATGCAGCGGGGCTTCGCGCCACTTATGCTGCCGCAGTGGAAGTTTTAGTTTCCCATGCTAATCATTTTATCTTGTGACAAGTCCCTTCTTAATTGTCGTGTTTAGAATTCCGTTTTGGCGTCTGGGCCACGTATACCTGTCAACAACACGGCTTCGCGTTTGACGCTCTCTTCCTCTATCTTTAAACTCAAGTAACAGCCTTATTCGAACGCCTGAATCCGGCTCGTCTTTGAAAGGCACACCGTGAGCCCTACTGAAACTACCCCCGAAACTAAGAACGAAACCAGCAACGAGATTATTGCGGCAAAGGATACTAAGCGAGAGATCCAGGTTGAAATTCCTGCCGCGGAAGTCGCTCGTGAAACCGAGAAGCTGATTCAGAAATACCAGAAGCTGGCGCGCATTCCCGGCTTTCGCAAAGGACATGCACCGGCTTCCGTTATCAAGCAGCGCTTTTCGCAGGATATTCAGAACGATGTGGTCGATGCGTTAGTTCCGCGCTACTTCCAAAGGGAAACCCAGAACCAGGGATTGATCCCCGTGTCGCAGCCTCGCGTCACCGACTTGCATGTGCATGACAATGAGCCGCTTAAGTTCAAAGCCAGTTTCGATGTCATGCCCGAAATCAAGGTAGAAGGATACAAAGAGCTCCGAGCCGAGAAGCCGGATGTGTCGGTTTCCGATGAAGAAGTCGAGCAGTCGCTGAAGGACTTGCAAGAGCAGCGCGCGACTTTTACCACGATTGAAGGCACTACCTTGTCCGATGGCGATTTCGCACAGGCCTCAGTAGACGGAAAGCCACAGGATGGTGGGGGCCAGCCAGTGCACATGGATGACGTCCTTATCGAGATCGGCGGCAAGAACACCATGCCCGAGTTCACCGACAATCTTCGCGGAGCGTCGGCTGGAGAGGAACGAACCTTTGAAGTGAATTATCCCGAGGACAGCGCCGATAAACGCCTCGCTGGTAAGAAGTTCAACTACACGGCGAAGGTTCAGGCGATCAAACAGAAGACTTTGCCGGAGCTGAATGATGACTTTGCCAAAAGCTTAGGTGAGTTCGCCACCCTTGACGAAGTTCGTACGCGCATTCGGGAAGGCATGGAACAGGAGCGTAAGCATAAGGCCGAACATGAATCCAAAGACAAGCTGGTGTCCGAGCTGGTCAAGCGCAACGAATTTGAAGTTCCTGAGTCGATGGTGGACCGGCAAGTTGACCTTCGACTGGAACGCGGGTTCAAAGCTCTGATGGCCCAGGGTATGAAGTCGGAAGACATCAAAAAAATGGACTTTGCCCGCCTTCGGCTGGGACAGCGAGATCAGGCTTTGCAGGAAGTGAAGGCTTCTCTGCTCCTGGAAAAGATCGCGGACGAAGAGAAAATTGAGGTCGGCGACGAAGAGATTGACCGCGAGATCGAAGCGCTCGCAACTCAATCAAAACAGACGGTAGAAGAGATACGTGGGCGTTTGACACGTGATGGTGCTCTGGATAGAATTCGAAATAGAATCCGCACCGAGAAAACCATCGACTTTCTATATCATCAGTCCGCGTGAACGGACGCATTCGATCCCCCCAGAAAGCCCGAGCAGATAGGCCGGGCAGGAGTGTGAAAGGTGAACGTGAAAGACCCACAAATGATGCTTGTACCAATGGTCATCGAACAGACCGGGCGCGGCGAACGAGCTTATGATATTTATTCGCGGCTACTGCGCGACAACATCATCTTTATTGGCACCCCCATCGATGACAATATCGCTAACCTGGTGATTGCACAGATGTTGTTTCTGGCGCAGGAAGATCCGGAGAAGGACATCCAGCTTTACATTAACTCTCCAGGTGGATCAATTACGGCGGGAATGGCCATCTACGACACCATGCAGTACGTCAAGAATGATGTGATGACTTTGTGCGTAGGTCAGGCAGCATCTATGGCCGCGCTGCTACTATCGGCGGGCGAACCGCGAAAGCGAAATGCGCTTCCCAATTCGAGAATATTGATCCATCAACCCTCGATGGGTGGGTTGTCGGGCCAAGCAACTGATATTGACATTCATGCGCGAGAGATCCTGCGCATGCGTGAGATTACAAACCAGTTACTTGCCAAGCACAGCGGGCAAAAATTAGATAAAGTAGAGAAAGACGTGGAACGCGACTTCATTATGAATTCGCAGCAAGCAAAGGAATACGGAATCATCGACGATATCATTTATAAGACCAAGTAAGGGTATGATCGGTTTTCGCCGGTCAACCTTGTTGGATTGGTCTCGGCGTAAACGATCCTCTACGCTACCGGGCAAAAGGGGCGCCTTGGGGCCAGAGAGATCGGCGAATAAGGAGTAGAGCCGAGTGAAAAACAGGACCGGCACTGAAGAAGTACTAAGATGTTCGTTCTGCCATAAGTCGCAGGACGCGGTCGCCAAGCTAATTTCCTCGCCTTCGGATTATCCCAGGGCCTACATTTGCGACGAGTGTGTTGCGGTCTGCAACTCCATTCTGGAAGATGATCGAGCTGCAACGCCTGTCGCCACCACTCCCAACCAGCTCCCCAAACCACAGGAAGTAAAGACTTTCCTGGACGAGTACGTCATTGGGCAAGAGCAAACCAAGAAGAAGCTGGCAGTCGCAGTCTATAACCACTACAAGCGGATCTACATGAACCGCCAGAAGCCGGGCGACGGCATCGAGCTTTCCAAGTCGAACATCATGTTAATCGGCCCGACTGGCACAGGTAAGACGCTGATGGCACAAACCCTGGCCAGAATGCTGGACGTGCCCTTCGCGATCGTAGATGCAACGACACTGACCGAAGCTGGGTATGTAGGTGAGGATGTTGAGAACATTATCCTGAAGCTGCTACAAGCGGCGGACGGCGATGTGGGACGCGCGCAGACGGGCATCATCTACATCGATGAAGTCGACAAGATTGGGCGGAAGGATGAAAATCCCTCCATTACACGAGATGTTTCTGGCGAAGGCGTGCAACAGGCTTTACTAAAGATCCTTGAAGGCACGATCGCGAATGTTCCACCACAAGGTGGACGGAAACATCCACATCAGGAATTCACCCCAGTCGACACTACCAATATTCTATTTATTTGCGGTGGGGCGTTCGTTGGAATGGATAAAATCATTGCACGGCGCGCTGGCAAGAAGTCGCTTGGGTTCAAAGCCGAAGAAGAGGGATCGGAAAAAGACGACGCGGCGGTTAATCGCAAAAAAGCCTTTGAACTTGTAAGCGACGTACAACCGGAAGACCTCATCAAATTTGGATTAATTCCGGAGTTTGTCGGTCGTTTGCCGGTTGTCGGAGTGCTTGAAGAACTCGACGAGTTTGCGTTAATCGAAATTCTTACTCGCCCGAAGAACGCCATTATCAAGCAATATCAACGGCTATTTGAGTTCGAGAATGTACGTCTGAAGTTCAGCGACGATGCCATGAAAGCGATCGCGCGACAAGCTATGGCGCGGAAAGTCGGTGCTCGTGGATTGCGCATGATTTTGGAAGAATTGATGCTGGATTTGATGTATCACCTGCCAAGCCAGAAGAAAGTGAAGGAGTTTGAAGTCACGCGTGAGATGGTTGAGAAGCGCAATGTTTCGCTGGCGATGATGGAAAAGGCGGGATAAAAGCTGTTAGCTCTTGCTACTAGCTCTTGTCGAGTAATTTTTGCTAAAGCCTTTTTTACATTTAGGATCGAAGCACTTTGAATGATCGAGGTTAGAAGCTAAGTACGAGGAGCTAGAAGCTAAGGGCTAGTAGCTCAAAGCTGTTTTGGAGAATCAGTGACTACATCCAAGGAAAAATTCGAAACTAAAAAGCTGCCCATGATGCCCATTCGGGATGTCGTTATTTTCCCGTACATGATGACACCGTTCGTTGTGGGCCGTGAGTCGAGCGTGCATGCACTGGAAGAGGCGCTCGCCGCAGATAAGAAGATATTTTTGGCCACGCAACACGATGCCAGTGTGGACGAGCCAAAAGCCAACGAGATCTATCAAGTTGGCACCATCGTCAATATCGTGCAAAGCCTCAAATTGCCTGATGGCAACATCAAGGTTTTGGTTGAAGGAATTGAACGCGGCAAGATTCTGCAGATCACCGAAGCGGAAGGCTTCATGCAGGTATCTGTCCGTGTTACCCGCTATGCCGCCGAGGCTAATCCGCAGATTGAAACCGGAATGCAGCGTGTAAGTGGCCTGTTCGAGCAGTATGTCAAGCTTTGCCAGTCACTGAATTACGAAACCATGATTGCGGCAGTGCGCATGGAAGATCCGGCCAAACTGACGGATACCATTGCGGCCAACCTGCAACTTTCGATTGAAGAAAAGCAGGAGTTACTGGAGATTTTCGATCCAGCAGAACGCCTGAGCCGCATCGGCGACGTACTCGATATCGAAATCGAGAAATTGAACATGGATCGCACCATTCAGTCGCGGGTCAAACGGCAGATGGAGCGGGCACAGAAAGAGTACTACCTTAACGAAAAGATCAAGGCCATCCAGAAAGAGCTTGGCCGCGGTGAAAAAAACGAATTTGATGAACTGAAGAAGAAGATCGAAGCAGCCGGCATGCCCAAGGAAGTAAAAGACAAGGCCATGCAGGAACTGAAGAAGCTCGAAGCCATGCCGCCCATGTCAGCTGAATCCACTGTTTCCCGCAACTATCTCGACTGGCTGCTGGCAGTGCCCTGGAAGAAGCGCTCAAAAGAAATTCGTAACATCAGCCGCGCCGAGAAAGTTCTCAACGAAGATCATTACGGCCTGGAAAAAATCAAAGAACGCATCCTTGAGTTTTTGGCAGTGCGTCAACTGGTTAAAAATCCCAAGGGATCCATTCTTTGCTTTGTCGGACCTCCCGGCGTCGGAAAGACCTCGTTGGGCATGTCCATCGCAAAGGCTACAGGACGCAAGTTCGTCCGTATGTCTTTGGGCGGCGTTCGTGATGAGGCCGAAGTTCGTGGGCATAGACGCACTTACATTGGGGCTCTTCCCGGTCAGATTATTCAGATGATGAAGAAGGCGGGAACAAAAAACCCAGTCTTCATGCTGGACGAAGTCGATAAGATGGCGATGGACTTCCGTGGCGACCCATCTGCTGCTCTACTCGAAGTGCTCGATCCGGAACAGAATTTTATGTTCCAGGACCATTATCTAGACGTTGAATATGATCTCTCGCAGGTCTTCTTTGTGGCCACGGCCAACGTGATGCACACCATTCCTGCTGCATTGCAAGATCGTATGGAAGTGTTGCGTCTTCATGGTTACACCGAGCAGGAAAAAATTGAGATCGCCAAACAATTCCTGGTCAAGAAGCAGATGGCGCAAGCTGGCCTGACGAACAAAAACATTGAATTTTCCGATGGTGCCCTGGCAGCGTTGATCCGCTCCTATACTCGCGAAGCTGGCGTGCGCAACCTGGAACGCGAAATCGGTAACATCTGCCGCAAAGTTGCTCGTAAGGTGGTTAAAGAAGGCGAGAAATACAACATTGCCGTGACCGCCGAGAACATAGCTGATTTCCTGGGAGTAACCAAATTCCGCGACACGCTGGCACATGAGAAGAGCGAAGTCGGGCTGGTTACTGGTCTTGCATGGACCGAAGTCGGAGGTTCAATTCTCAGCACAGAAGCGACCGTGGTAGAAGGCAAAGGCAAGCTGACGCTAACCGGAAAACTCGGCGACGTCATGCAGGAATCAGCGCAAGCGGCGATGTCCTACATACGATCGAGGGCTGCACGCCTCGGATTGCCTCGCGACTTTTATCGTAGTTTTGATATTCACGTCCATGTGCCGGAAGGCGCTATTCCGAAGGATGGTCCGTCCGCGGGAATCACTATTGCTACCGCTCTCGCGAGTGCTCTCAGCAAGATTCCAGTACGGCGCGATATTGCTATGACCGGCGAAATCACGCTTCGTGGAAAGGTTCTTCCGATTGGCGGATTAAAGGAAAAACTATTGGCGGCTCATCGAGCGGGATTGTTCGAGGCCATCCTGCCGCAGGATAATCAGAAAGACCTGTCGGAAGTGCCGGAAAATCTGCGCAATGTGATGAAGCTGCATTTTGTCGATACCATGGACCAGGTGCTGTCGATTGCGCTGGAGCAGCCTTTGCCAGATATCACGGCTCCAGTGGGAACCGAGGCACAAAACATCGCGCCATTACCGTCTTCCGTGGAGCTTCCTGCCGCACATCAGTAAAGTCAGTTGCGGAGTAATTCTAAAGGGTCCGCGTAGGCGGGCCCTTTCTTTTTTATTGCTGTGGCATAAAATGCTGGTAGGACTTGGGCATGGCATTAAAAGTTAGTATGAAGGGCACGACCAGTTTGATTGTGGCTGCGGTTGTCGTCGCCGTGGTCCTGCTCCTTCTTCCGGCGTATCGTTTGTTTTTTGGAATCAGTGTGCTGATTGGGATTGCAGTCGCAGGAATCCTTTATTTGCGGAATAAGTATTTCCCAGTGAAAGAAGAAGATCTCGACAATAAACGGCCCTTGGGATTGTAAGGTGGGTAGGTAGCCTCACCGAGCTTTGCCCGGCTGAACAGCCTCGGCTGCGCTCAGGGCAGGCTCTAGCGGCTGTTCCTACGTGATTCTGCCACGTACGCCGCTTGCCAACTTACCCGATAACCTGCAAACTAATTCATGCGCGTCTTAGCCAGATTCATGATGTCGGCCAGTGATGCCGCCCACTTCCCTGCCCCCACCTTGCCTGAAGTTGCATTCCTTGGCCGTTCGAACGTTGGTAAATCGAGCGTGATCAACTCCCTGCTCGGAGCCAAGCTGGCTAAAACCAGCTCTACTCCGGGGCGCACACGTGCGATTAATTTTTTCGAGGTGCGGTGGGCCGGGAAGCCGCACCCTGAGCTGATTTTCGCCGACTTGCCAGGCTATGGATATGCGAAGATTTCCCGGGAGGTTTCAAGCCAATGGGCAGGCTTTATCGATCCCTATCTCAATGAACGTCCCACGCTCGCGCTTTGCCTCGCTTTAGTTGATGTCAGCATTCCTCCGCAAGAGAAAGACAAACAGCTTTTGGAGTTTCTCGATTCCAGCAATCGCAGATTTCTTGTGGTGGCGACAAAGAGCGACCGCCTGTCGAACAATCAATTACATAATTCTTTGAACGTGCTCAAGCGCGAGCACCCCGGTGCGGCTGTATTCCCGTTTTCTGCCCGGACCGGGGCAGGCAAAGAACAGTTGTGGCAAGAAATTCGTACTGTAATCGATGGTTTCGGAAAAGCTGGGCTACTTTAACGCTCTCCCCTTTAAATTTTCGTCTTATATCCGTTTCTCCCGCTGGTTACTTTTGTCTTCTCACTTAAACCAGCCATTTCGCCCGAAGGAGAAGGCTGATCCGTTATTATGTAGAGCTTATGGCCAAATACCTGATTACTGGAATTGCCGGTTTTATTGGATCTTCGCTGGCCCGCGCGGTGCTCGCTCAAGGAGATGAAGTGCGCGGGATCGATAACCTCTCAACGGGTAAGCGGGAGAACCTCACAGAAATTTCGCAACGCATCGACTTCCGCGAAGCCGATCTTCTGGACATGGTCGCCATTCAAAGTGCCTGTCAAGGCGTGGATTATGTTTTTCATGAGGGCGCCATTCCTTCCGTGCCGAAGTCTGTGCTTGATCCGCTGGGCAGCAACCGGGCTAACGTGGATGCCACCGTTAACGTGCTTGTGGCGGCACGAGATGCCAAGGTAAAACGAGTAGTTTATGCAGCGTCTTCCTCAGCATATGGCGATACCCCTACTCTTCCTAAGCGCGAGGACATGAAACCGAATCCGATATCGCCATACGCAGTAGCCAAGCTGGCTAGTGAGCATTACATGGCGTCTTTCTATCGCTGTTACGGACTCGAGACGGTGTGCCTCCGGTACTTCAATATTTTTGGGCCACGACAGGATCCGACTTCTCCCTACTCAGGAGTCCTAGCTAAATTTATTACACAGATGCTCAACAACGAGCAGCCAAAGATCAATGGAGACGGGACACAAAGCCGCGACTTCACTTTCATCGACAATGTAGTGGAGGCGAATTTACTCGCCTGCAAGAGACCGGCTGAAGAAGTGGCTGGAAAAGTATTCAACGTGGCGACTGGCCAGCGAATCGATCTAAATGAAACCTTCAACTTGCTGAAGAAGATTACCGGGTACAAGGGCGAAGTAAAGCATGGCGAAGAGCGTGCCGGAGATGTGAAGCACAGCCTGGCGGATTTATCGCAAGCAGAAAAGCATCTTGCCTACAGGCCGAGGGTACATTTCGAGGAAGGGCTGCGAAGGACGGTCGACTGGTATCGGGAGGAAAGCAGGCATTAGAACTAGGCTACAGCCATTAAGCTTTAGGCGTCAGGCCTAAATTTCTTTGCACATTCCACGTAGCTCAATCGCGAAATCCTAACACTGAAGCCTGATGCCTCCCCGGCAATTACCTTGGTTATCTAGGTACTCAGTTACTATGCAGCTACAGTTCTGTAATGACGCTCTCATCGATGGTCGTTTCCAAGGACTGGCCGGAAATCAGTGTGCTTGAGTGCATCATGGGCGGCCTGCACATCGGCGTTGATGTAGAGACGGACCCTGCACGCGCACGAACTAAATTGGCGACATCAAAAATCGATGCCCTGATCGTGGACTGCGATTTATCCGGAACATCCGAGCTGCTGGGTGGTCTGGAAAAAAACTTCTTTCACAATACAGTCCCGCTGGTGATCATCGGAAACTCCACCGCCAAGAAAAATTTACAGGAATCAGAAGGAACATTCGTTTTTCAGAAACCGATCTCGGTCGATCAAGCAGTGCGAACTTTTTCAGCAGCGCGCAACACCATTCTTCAGGGAAGATTACGCTACCATCGCCAACCGCTGGATACGACTGTGTCGGTGGCCTATGGACGCAAGCAAACTCTCAAAGCTCACCTCCTAAATCTCAGCCAAAATGGTTTGCGAATGCGAACTCCGCAACCTATTCCTGGAGATAGACCTGTGCGAGTGAACTTTGCACTTCCGGGAACGAAGCAGTCATTTAAATTTTGCGGAGAAGTCGTTTGGCAAAAGCAGAGTGACGCTGGAATCCAATTCGCATCAACGGAGGGTCCGGCTGGACGCAACCTGCAACTGTGGTTGGAACGGCAGTATCTGACAAACTAATTCCAGAGAGGATCAGGAGGCGGTCATTTCGCCCTATAAGTTACGAAGCAGTACGATGTCTGGGATCCTTTGGAAGAGAGGAGTCGTCCTCCACGGAGCTTGCGGCGTGTCTTGCGACTAGCTTATTCAAATCGTAACTGAAGGGGCCATAAGCGCGAAAAGCTTTCTCGTCGAAAAGGCGCTTGATCCCACAATTCAAGCATACCTGGTAGGAACAATCCTGAAAACGTACCGGCCAACTCATCTTGCGATGCCAGCAACCTCGAAAAGCTACAACCGCGGCTCCAGCGATGCCAGTAGCCATGACTCCGAGGGACCATTTCAAGCGCGATTTCTTGTTCTCTTTTCCCACTTTGGTACAGCCTGTTCTGTACTATTAACGAGCTTACCAAGAAGACGCCAGGAATCACAGCCCTTCGTTCACAGGAAAGATTGCTGTCCGGAACAAAGCACTGTAACTTATAGGAGCCATTGAGGTGATTCTTTTGAGCCATCGTGGCGGAATTAAGATTTACATCCTGTTCACTAAGTTAAGTTGTGGCGGGGAACTATTAGCCAGCGATTTCGTTTGCGACAAGATTTAAATATGCGATGAGTGCGAATCCTCAAAACGCGGGTGCCGAGTTAACAAGCGGTATCGACCTCTCTGTTGTTCATCAGACCCAAGCTGCCAGACCCACGTTTGCTGGTTACAACGCCCTGCAAGCTCTACTTGCATTTTCTTCTCTGCACGAACAGATTCGCCAAAAGCGTACGCGCACAACAAGCATTGATATTGCTGAACCGTCCAGTGGCAATATCTGGGAACTGGAACATTTTGTTCTCGATGAAGTATTGCAACTGGTTACTGACCATGCGCTCGCAATTACAGGAGCTGACGGTATTGCGATAGCAATGGCTGAAAACAATGCTATTGTGTGCCGGGCATCTTCTGGGACGATTGCGCCAGATGCTGGGGTTCAACTCAATCCAAACTCGGGTTTCTCTGGAGCATGCTTAATCTCCGGTGAGATCATTCGATGCGACGATGCGGAGAACGATTCCCGTGTCAACGTGCAAGATAGCCGCCGTTTGGGCGCTCTTTCAATGGTGGCAGTACCGCTCGCCACGCGCCAGAGCGTGATCGGACTTATTGAAGCTTTCTCCACCGAAGCATACGGATTCAATGACAGCGACGTCCGAAGTCTAAATCTGCTTGCTGAATTGATACTCGCCGCTTTAAAACCGGAAGAAGAAGACCGGCTGGCAGAGATTTCGCAGCGAGTCGTAGCGGGTGTTCCATCTTCGGAAAGCCCGGCCACGTGGCATGAATACGCAGCAAAACCTTCTGCTATCGAACCAGCGAAACTCGAACCCGAAGCCGAGAGTCCGCCTGTTCTTACACAAATCCCACTCATCCCCATTGACTTGGCTGAGGTTGAGTTACCTGCGAACGAATTAGCAGAATCTACGGCAACGGTTCAGACTGAACCTTCTGAACTACAAAAAGATGCGAATGCCGCCGTTGATGTCCAAGGCGTCCAGGAAGAAGACCACACCAAAACACCATCTGAACAGGTTGAAGCGGAAACCGAACACCCAGGTCTTAAGCTTGTTTTGATTCTTCTTTTCGTCTGCGCGCTCGTCGGCGGTGGCGTGTGGTGGAAGCTTCATTCCAGTACTAACGCGAGCACCAAACAACGTGACAGTTTCAAACAGGACACTCCACAGACGTCCTCATCTGCGCAAAACTCCGGTGCCAACGACGACATGGATTATGCAACAGAAACGCAAAAAACTGGCGCAACGCCGGAAGTGACCGGAATCCGACACTGGTCATCGGCCGATTCCAGTACTGTTGTTATCGATCTACAAGACCAAGTGCAGTATGAAGCACACCGACTCGCAAATCCTGAAAGAATCTATTTTGATCTACATGACACCACATTGTCAGCCGGGCTTTCCGGAAAGACGATTGCGGTGGATGACTCATTTCTGGTGCGGGTGCGTGTGGCACAACCCAGTTCGGGCATTACCCGTGTCGTACTAGAAACCAAAGCAAGTTCAAGCTACTCGGTGAGCTTGGAGCAGAACCCTTATCGTCTGATTGTTGAGATCCGTAAGGAAGGTGCAAACTCGCAGTCAGCGAAGAAAATAGACCTGTTTTCGCCTGCAACTCCAAAGCTAACAACTCCAGTTCCGGCAACTTCGGCGTCAGCGCTAGCACCTGCTTCATTACCGACACTCAATCCAAGTTCGACTCCCACAAAGACCGTTCAGAGCCTGGGACCATCACCGCAGATTACAGTGCTTAAAAATTCTCCATCCGGGCAGAAGACTCTGACACGTGCTCCACAGTTTCGCATTGTGCTGGACGCAGGACATGGAGGCTGGGACCTGGGAACGGTTGGACGTAAGGGCCTTCTGGAAAAAGATCTGGTTCTCGACATCGTGGAACGCCTGGGTAAGCTGATCGCGAATAAGGCCGATGCTGAAGTCATCTACACACGTCAGGATGACACGTATCTTCCATTGGAGAAGCGGGCAGAGATTGCCAACGTATCGCACGCTAATCTTTTTCTCTCAGTTCATGCCAACTATAGCGACTCTGCATCGGCTCGCGGAGTTGAGACTTATTACACCAATACATACTCGTCAGTGAAAGCGCGAACGCCGGAGGCGAGTGCCGCTGGATTGTCCTTACAAGACGTTAGTTGGACGAATGTGGATATCCGCGAAAAAGTAAAAGAATCACACCGTTTTGCAGCCAGCGTTCAACGCGCTTTATATGGGACTTTGGCAATGAAAAACCCCGGTCTGCGGGATCGAGGAGTAAAACAAGCTTCTTATGTCGTCCTAACCGGAACTTCCATGCCAGCAATTCTCGCCGAAGTTTCATTCGTGAGCAGCCCAGAAGATGAAAGCGAACTTCAGAGTGCGACATACCGCCAGCAGATTGCAGAGGCTCTTTTCAAAGGGCTTGCTCACTATATGGAATCTTCGCAGAAGGTAAAAATGGCCAGCAGTACAACCAGATAAGCCGGTTCAAAAACAATAGTCCTTCAACTTGCTAATCCCGCAACGCCATCTAATTCCAAGTCTTTGGCAACTCCTTTCAGCGCTTCTATACAGAAGGCAATATGCTCGTCCAGGTCCACACCTAATTCATTCGTGCCGTTTACGATATCTTCCCGCTTCACACTACGAGCGAAGGCTTTGTCTTTCATCTTCTTTCGTACCGATTTTGCATCCACTTCAGCCAGAGACTTCCCTGGCTTTACCAGGGCCACTGCTGTGATAAACCCGGCGAGTTCATCACACGCGAATAGCGCTTTCTCCATGCGGCTGTCGCGAGTCACGCCTGTGTATTCGGCGTGGGACATAATCGCGCGGCGGATTTCTTCCGAATAACCGCGCTCTTTTAAAATTTCATTCCCCTTATAGGGATGATCTTCCAGCCTGGGATACCGGTCATAATCGAAGTCGTGCAATAAGCCCACTGCTCCCCAAAGCTCTTCGTCTTCTGAAAATTTCCGTGCGTAAGCCCGCATGCATGCTTCGACCGCCAAGGCGTGCTTGCGCAAACTTTCCGACTGGGTGAACTCAGTTAGTAAACACCATGCCGCTTCTCTGTTAATCACGTTTTATTCCTATATTTATTGAAGGTTTTGCCAATCTTTATTTTCATGCTGAAACTCATTAAGTGACATCGTTGAGATTCTACTTGACATCCACAGGGGTAGTAACGCAAATTACGCAACAGCTTTAGGGTTTGCCTGCTCTGGCAACTCCCAACCTTAGATGGCCACCACTCTTGCCCCAGTAGACTCACGGGAAGTTGTCCGTTGCGACCGCTGCTTATTAGTTCAATTTCGTACAACCAACAGCCTGTGCCGTCGTTGCAAAACCTCGCTTGATGAGGACGAACCAGAACTGGTGGCGCCAACTCCCATGCCGCAAGTAGTTCCCACCATGGGGCACGGTCGCGGACACCTGAACCTGGCGGCCTCAATACGGTCGATGCGTTTGCGCAACGGACTTAGTCAGCGACAACTCGCCGGGCGAATGTCAGTGCCGCGAACCTATGTCTCGAAAATAGAGAACGAGAAGGCCACCCCAACCCTTTCGTCACTAGAGCGGTTGGCTCGAGCGCTGGAAGTTACTGTACCTGATTTGCTTAGCGGCGGAGAACGCAACCGCCAGGAAGAAATCCGCGACTTGATTCAGGATCAATTCGTCGCTGAGATGCTGCCTTTCATTTCGCAACTAAATGGAATGCAGATGTCCAGCGTGTTGACGCAAGTCAGGGATTTGACCATGCGTCCGCGAAGAAGCGCTTCATAAAGAAATTGCTGTTCGGGGCACTCTGGACATCGCCTTTCGCGGACAGGAGTGTCCGCGCCACACAAGTTTATCCGGGCAACCTGCCAACTATGCCGGGGTCGAAAGATCCCGGTTTTTTATTGCTCACGTGAGCATAGGTGAATGGAGCCCTTCGACTCGCGAGACTTGTCACTCTGTCTGCTGAGCGAAGTCCGCGGCCTTTTGTTCACGAAAGGAAGAACGAGTCGTAGACCCTACTCGTGACACTGCCAATTGTCGGAGCAGGGATTTCCCGCAGTAGGAATTCCTCGCAAAGTGCGCCCGGAATGACAGTGTTGCCTATGAATGAATTTCTTGCGGCGCTCAGATGACACCGTAAAAAGATCGTTATCCTTCCAGCCTGAATCGGATTTCTGCCAACTTATAGAATCTTCGCCAGACCAACCGGTTTATCGTTACCACCATTGCGGCCATTAGCATTGTTGCGGCAATGAGCAGTTCGAAATTTCCGCTATCGGTCGCTTTGCTGATGATCGCGCCCAAACCCGTTGTCGAAAAAATCTGCCCTTTGAAGTGAAAGTATTCCGCCACAATACTGGCGTTCCAAGCGCCACCCGATGCGGTCACAAGACCTGTTACCAGATAAGGGAAGATACCGGGAAGAATTAATTTCTTCCAACGCTCCCAGCCTTCAATTCCAAACACCGAACAGGCTTCTTTCAAATCGGTTGGGATCGCCATCGCACCTGCGATCACGTTAAACAAGATGTACCATTGCGTTCCTAGTAGTAGAAGAAGAATTGAACCGATGCCAAGTCCCGCGCCCACTCGAACTAACAGCAGCAAGATAATTGGAAAGAATGCCGTCGCCGGAACCGAAGCCGCGATTTGAGCGAGAGGTTGCGCGATACGAGCCAAACGAGGGCTGAAACCGATCATGACGCCTACGGGAATTGTCCAGGCAGCGCCGATCAGTAGCGTCAAATTCACCCGCAGAAATGTCATTCCCAAACCAACCAAAAGCTCACCCATATCTGAGTGACTCACCCCTGCAAGCATGATTAATACGCGAACGATCGCATAGGCGATGAATAGCAATGCGATGACGGCAAGTCCCTGCCAGAGCCATGCTTTGCGTTTCTGCGGCTGATTTACGGCAGGAGGAGCAATGTGTTTTTGAGCAAAGCGCAAAATAAGCGCCTCGCTCAATGGACGTAATGCCTTCTTTTGAAGGTAATCCAGGCTACTCGACCGGTGCAATATGTTGAGTACCCAGGATTGCGGCACGTCAGCGCTCTCGACTTGCTCAACTTTGAACTTTTCCGCCCACGCAATCACCGGCCGCCAGACGAACTGATCTATTAGGACGATCACGGCAATCATTGTGCTCACACCAACAAGAATGGATCGCGTGTCGCCTGCACTGGCTGCAGTTTGCAGATAGGAGCCTAAACCGGGGAGGCGGAAATCCCGCGATCCCAAAACAAACATCTCGCACGCCATAAGGGCGAACCATCCGCCAGCCACTGACATCATGGAGTTCCACACCAGACCGATTGCTGCGGAAGGTAATTCGAGTTGAACGAATCTTTGCCACCAACTGAAGTTGTATATGCGGGCGGCTTCGCGCATTTCCCGTGGAATGCTTTTCAGCGATGCGTAGAAACTGAAAGCCATATTCCAGACCTGACCGGTAAAAATCAATAGGATCGCGCCAAGTTCGACGCCCAACTGCCGACTAGGAAAAAGCGCGACCATGGCAAGCATCACACCAGGAAGAAAACTCAATACCGGAATCGATTGCAAAACATCGAGCAGAGGAATCATGAAGCGTTCGGCTCGCGGATTGTAAGCCGCAACATACCCATAGACAAGAGTAAAGAGGAGGCTCAACACATATGCGACAGCGATTCTCAGCAAAGAGTATCCGGCATAGATTGGCAGCGCCCATGGACTACTCGAAATTTCGATTTGTGGAGTAAAGGGCCCGAACCAGGTTCGTGCGACCAGCAATATACCGTAAAAGAGGGATATGCCAGCCCCAAACATTACAAGGTCGGGCAGGTAAGAGACTTCAATGCGAGGCAAGAGCGACCAAAGGCGATAAGGCGTGAATGAACGAAATCCTGCCGGTGTTTTCATCGACTTACTCTCCCGCAACTACCGTGGAAGGGTTCGCTTCTGACGATGGATCGGTCCAAACCAAGCGCTCGTTCTCTGGATCGTGATCAAAAATCTCCGCGTAGCGGCCCCAGTTCATAGCCGTTTCAAACTGACGCTCGACTTCGTCCTGACTGAAATGCTCATCGAGAATGTCGTGGAAGAACTCGTCAGGGATGGAGTGGTCGAGTTTCGCTCTCAACACGCTGTCTATACATTGCAAAATCGCGATGTGTTTCAGAGCCGCATGGCGGAAGATCATTTTTCTAGTCTGGATATCAGCTTCTACAAAAGCGGCCCCGTCCGGCGTGATTTCGACATCGCCTTCCTTGAGCGTGGCAAAACCCAGCATGGTGCAAGACTCAATGATGGGGAGCAGATCGTCCGCGTCCATAGCCAACTTTTCGGCGAGTGAATAGAGATCGTCTTTCCCTCCACCATCGGCCAATATCTCGAGAAGGCCGGCAATCCCGCCGGGGCGAGCGTGCGGCAACATCTGATATTTCTGTCGTTGAGGGCGAACTGCGCCCGTAGGAGCTTGTTCTTGAGCAGGCAATGCGTGCTCGGCATCGGGCTGCGTCATCGTGTTGTAAATGTAATCGACGTACTCCACAAAACGGTCGGACTTGCGTTCTCGAAGTTGCGGCAGGGTAATTTCGAAATCGGCACGAATGCGCCCTGGATTCTTGCCCAATACAATCACCCGGTCGGCCAGCAGAACCGCTTCTTCGATATTGTGGGTAACGACGAATATCGATGTGGTCGGAATTTTTTTACTGAGCCATAGCTCGAGCAATTCACCGCGCAGGTTTTCCGCAGTAAGAACGTCAAGCGCGGAAAATGGTTCATCCATGAATAGGACTTCCGGTTCGACCACCAGAGCTCGCGCGAAACCCACTCTTTGTTTCATGCCTCCGGAAAGTTCTTTTGGATAGGCAGTTTCAAAACCGTCGAGTCCCACAGTATCTAAAGTCTTCAGCGCGCGTTTGCGGCGTTCAATGGCAGCTACGCCTCGAGCTTCAAGTGGCGCTTCTACGTTTTCCAGTACATTGAGCCAAGGGAACAATGCGAAGCTTTGAAAGACGATGGCTACGTTGGGTGGTTGAGCGCTGATAGGTTGTCCATGCCAAAAGACTTCCCCAGAGGAAGGTGTAGAAAGACCGCTGAGCATTCGTAGCAGCGTGGACTTACCGGAACCTGAGGGACCGAGCAGAGCTACGATTTTGCCGGAAACGACTTCAAGATTGGTGGGAGCAATAACCTGGATACGGTTCCCGTCCGGTTGAACGTAGAACTTCTCCACAGCACGCGCCTGGATGATCGCATTCGCCACTTGCATTCGCTCCGAATTCCAACTTCGAGCCTCATTTACACGTTACACGATTCGCATAGAAGCCGTGAATCGATCTTGGTTACAGCAAAGTAAAAAATGCCCGTATGAATTTATGCGATGAAGTCTTCGATTGCCGCGACTGTAACCGGCTGCGGAAGCCTATCTGTGACCTCCGCGAGGGCTGCCAAACGCTGCGCCAGCTCCGGCTTCAATGACCCGGGCTGATATCGCCAGTGATAGTTGCCTTCATGAACGCTGGGCGTATTTAAACGAGCCTCGCTGCCAAGCCCGAGCACGTCTTGCAGAGGAGCGACTGACAAACTGGCCACGGAACTTTGCGCAAGCCGGATTAGCGCCCAATTAACGCCATCGTCTTGGCGACCGACTAAAGACTCAACTGCTGCACGCTCGTGTGGCTGGACATTTTTCCACCACCCTAAAGTCGTGTCATTGTCATGTGTACCGGTGTAGATGACTCTGTCCCGGGTAAGCCGATGAGGCAAATAGATGTGCGCTCCTGGATCGCCAAAGCCAAACTGTAGCACAGCCATACCTGGGATCTGATGACGTTCGCGTAGCGCATCAACATCTGGCGTGATCACGCCCAAGTCCTCCGCGAAAAATGGCAGGCTTCCGAAAGCCTCCCGCAATTTGTGAAATAAATCGTCTCCGGGACCGTCAACCCACTTACCGTTTATTGCAGTAGGTTCGGACGCTGGAATCTCCCAGAATTGCGCAAAACCGCGAAAGTGATCGAGACGGATGAAATCGCACGTCTGCGTGGCCCAACGCAAGCGCTGAATCCACCACTGATACCCATGCGAGCGCATCTCTTGCCAGTCGTACAAAGGATTTCCCCAACGCTGGCCTGTAGCGCTAAATGCATCGGGTGGAACCCCGGAAACGACTTCAGGCTGAAAATCGTCTTTTATTCGGAAGAGATCGCGATGCGCCCATACGTCAGCGCTGTCATAGTCGACAAAAATCGCGATGTCGCCGACTACACGGATCGATTTTTGCGCGCAATATAAACGCAGGGCACGCCATTGCTCCCAAAAAAAGAATTGGGCAACACGCCGAGTCGCCAGCTCGGACGCATATTCTTTTCGCACCTGATCGAGCGCCTTCGGCTCGCGGCCGGCAATTTCGCGCGGCCAATCTTTCCAGCACAATTTTCGGTTGTGTTCTCGTAAAACATCGTAGAGAACGTAGTCTTCCAGCCACCAATTGTTTTCGGCACAGAAATGATCGAAGTGGGATTGCTGATTCGCGTTGGGACGATCCAGGAAATTTTGGGCGGCCTCACTAATCAAAGGCATTTTGTGCTGCGTCACTTCCGCGTAATTGATTGGACCGACAGTATCGGGCAATTCCGATAAACGCGAGCGATCAATCCACCCGTGGTCCGCTAATCTTTCCAAACTGATCAGAAGCGGATTGCCTGCAAAAGCGGAGGTCGATGAGTACGGAGAATTCCCATTGGCGGGCGGACCAAGCGGAAGAACTTGCCATAATCCCTGACGGGCGGATGCCAGGAAGTCGATAAACTCATAAGCAGAAGGCCCTAAATCTCCGATCCCTCCACGCGAAGGAAGAGAGATAGGGTGAAGCAGGATTCCGGCTGAGCGAGGAAACGACATGATTCTCTCTAACTGATTGTGAGGGAGAGCCCTCGGGATTAATAATTCCGTGCGGAACGTAGTTACGATGCTTGCGGTTATTCGCCTTGTTCTCCAATCGAGCCACGAGTCAAGGTTTTCATTTCATCTTGATTGATCTTGATCTTTTTCGATTTTTCCATCTGCTCGCGCAGGTTGGTTGCGAACATACCAAACAATTCTCCCTGCTTAGCTTGCAGAAGCGAATCGCGAATCTGATCTTTCTTGGTTGCGAAATCCTGGTCGGTAGGTTGCTGCTTTTCGAGAACATTCAGAACCGCACCGGTATTTCCGCTGTCAATAGGGCCGCTGACCTCTCCTGGCTTTAATGTGAATGCAACCGAAGCGGGGCCAGTCATTGAGCCGATGTCGGGAACCTGGCCGTCCGGAGCGACGAAGTCGCTGGTCTTCACTGTAGCGCCAAGTTCTTTGGCGGCCTTTTTCAAATCATGGTCAGCTTTGGCACGATCTGAAAGTTCCTTCGTTTTTTGGGTCAGTAACTGTGCCGAACGTTCGTTTTTAAATTCGCTTTCGATCCGGCTACGAATTTCTTCGAACGTAGGAGTGGCAGGAGGCTTGATCGCCTGCACTTGGAAAATCGCGTAACCTTGCGGCAATTGCGCTTCGTCGGGAGCAGATTTGTCGGGCTCGCCAAATACCGATTCCATAAACGATGGCGAGTTGCCAATGCCGGGCAGTGAATCCGTCTTGCTGACAAAATCCGTTGTGACGAGTTGCAATCCCTTGGCAGCAGCCGCTTTATCGATTCCTTGACTGCGAGCCTGTGTCAGCAAAGCGCTGGCTTCCGATTGCGCAGCTTTCTGGGCTTTGTTCAATCGGACCAGCGGCTCGATTTGATCTTTCACTTCGGCCAGCGACTTCATGTGCGCATCCTGCTTGTCGTCCACATGGATGATGTGAAAACCATAGCTGCTTTGCACGAGATCGCTGGTGCCGCCCTTGGGCAGCGAGAATGCGGCTTTCTCAAATTCGGGCACGGTGCGGCCTTTGCCGATCCATCCTAGAGACCCACCATTTTTAGCGCTACCTGGATCTTCGGAATACTTCTTGGCCAGCTCTTCAAAATTTCCACCAGCCTTTAACTGTTTCAGAATGTCTTCCGCTTTCTTGCGTGCTTCGTCGGCCGCTTTAGGATCGACTTTGCCATCTGGAGTGAGGTTAGTTTTGATCAGAATGTGACGAACATTGACTTGTTCGGGTACGCGGAATTCATCGCGATGCTGGTCATAGTATGACTGCAATTCTTCTTGAGTAACCGGAGTTTGCGCTTGTAACTTATTAGTGTCGAGGACAAAATACTTGATTTGGCGTTTCTCCGGAATCGAATTATTGTAGGTAGCTTTGTTGCGATCGTAAAAAGCTTTCAGTTCGGCATCACTGGGATGGATTTCCTTGAGAATGTCGTCCTTCTTGAGCACAGCATATTCAAACTTTACCTTCGTATTCTGCTTTTCAAATTCTTGGCGAACCTCCGCATCCGTTACAGACGCGCTTCCAGCAATCAAGTTGCGTAATTTGTTAAAGAGAACCTGATCGCGAAGCTCTTGTTCGAATTGAGGAACTGTTAAATCGTGCTGCTGCAACAGTTGTTCGTACTTGTCCTGACCGATGAAGGTTCCGCCGGGGAAAAAAGTCGGCGCCAAGTTCGGGTTCTTCTGCAACTCTTCCCGCACTTCGTCGTCGGTAGCACGCAGTCCTAAGCGTTGTGCTTCCGCAAGCATGGCTTTTTCGCTGATGAGTTGGTCAGCTGCACGCTGCGCAAAGTAAGGCAGCAGCATGGATGCCTGGGCTCCGCCACGAGGAAATTGCTGCTCTAGCATGGCCCTAGCCTGTCGCTGCACTTCGGAAGCAGTGACTTGTTGGTCGCCAACAGTTGCAACTATGCCGCGCTGAGGTGAGCCGCCGCCAAGAAAGTCCGCACTGCCAAAACCGGGGACAAGGGTGATAACCATGAAAACACAAATAATGGTTAGCAGGCCACCAAGGACGATTTTCTTGATAGGGCCAGGGGTTTGCAAAAATCGAATCATTTATCTATTACTCCAGATATCTATTGCTCCGGGTGGGAGGGAATTCCTGATTATAAACTACCCTGCGGACGTTCGTTGGTGAAGCGACGCGCGGGGGATTTGATCCATAGCGTTAGCCAGAAAACGGGAGCGCCAAAGAATTACAGGCAAATCAGCCATTGAAACGAATCATTAAAACGTGTTATTAAGACAGGCAGCTATTTTTTCTATCTATGTGCGCAGATCATTTGCTGCTACGTTGCCTGCGCGCATAATGGTGCTTACCTTTCGAAAAGGAATCATGTTATGAAAAAGCTCAGCCTTGTATCCCTGTTGGCACTAGCAGCGTCAATGCCAATTGTCGCCCAAACACAAGCTCATAAAGCTCAGTCGCCAGCTTCCTCGCATGCTTCGAAGAACGAAAACGAGCTTTCCTTAAGCAGCGGCTGGGCGCTGCAAACATCGACCAAGGTTGAGCAAAAAGGTGAGGTTCTTTCGACAGCGAAGTTTCAGCCCAGAGGCTGGTACACGGTTTCGGTGCCCACAACGGTAGTAGCTGCACTGGTTAAACAAAAAGTGTATCCCGATCCCGATTTTGGCATGAACCTGCGATCGATTCCAGGAGTTGCATATCCCATTGGTGCGAACTTTTCGAACATCGCGATGCCAGCGGATAGTCCCTTTGCGGTTTCCTGGTGGTACCGCAAGGAATTTGAGATACCCGCTGCCTACAAGGGCAAGAACATCTGGCTGAATTTCGGTGGGATCAACTATCGCGCCAACATTTGGCTTAACGGGAAGCAGATCGCTAACTCCAACGATGTGGCTGGCGCTTGGAGAACTTACGAATTCAACGTAACCGAAGCAGCGCAACCGGGAAAGCAGAACATTCTGGCGGTGCAGGTTTACGCACCCACCGAGACCGATCTTGCGATTACGTTTGTAGATTGGAATCCCGCGCCACCAGACAAGAACATGGGATTATGGCGCGCAGTCGATGTCAAGACGAGCGGTCCGGTCGCGCTTCGCTATCCAACAGTGGTGTCCAAGGTTGATTCTCCGGATAACAATAAAGCTCACCTGACGGTGACGGCACTTCTCAAAAATGGCACCAATCAGCCGGTAAAGGGCACGCTTAAAGGCAAAATCGAAGACATTGAATTCTCGCAAGACGTAGAGCTCGGAGCCAATGAGTCGAAAGACATTACGTTCGATCCGGATCAGGTTTCCCAACTCAACATCGATAATCCAAGGCTGTGGTGGCCCAAGCAAATGGGACAGCCGAACCTCTACACCCTGCATATGGAATTCGATGTGGACGGGAAAGCCTCGGACACTTCTAAGACTCAATTCGGTATTCGCCAGATCACTTCAGAGCTGAACGAAAACAAGCATCGCGTGTTTTCGGTCAATGGAAAAAAGATTTTAATTCGCGGGGGCGGATGGTCTCCCGACATGATTCTGCGCGAGAACTCGCAGCGCATGAAAGATGAGCTGCGTTACGTGCAGGACATGGGTTTGAATACGGTGCGATTGGAAGGCAAGCTGGAAATTCCAGAATTTTTCAACTATGCCGACCGTAACGGAATTCTAGTCATGGCCGGATGGTGCTGCTGTGATCACTGGGAGCACTGGCCGAAGTGGTCGCCACAGGATTTCAGCATCGCTGAACAGTCCTTGCGCGATCAGATGTACCGCCTACGCAGCCATCCCAGCCTAGTTATGTGGCTCAACGGCAGCGACAATCCACCACCACCAGATGTCGAGCAAACTTACTTAAAAGTTGAAAAAGATCTGCTCTGGCCGAATCCTGTTGTTTCTTCTGCAACCGCCAAGCCCACTTCTGTTACTGGCGATAGCGGCGTTAAGATGACTGGCCCTTACGAATATATCGCGCCCGCATATTGGTTGCAGGATGTTCCGAGCGCCCAACCTCCGCATCAATGCAATGCAGGTGGTTGCGGTGGAGCTTATGGCTTCAACAGCGAAACCAGCATGGGCCCGGCTGTGCCTCCGATCGAGAGCATTCGCGCCATGGTCGGCAAAGATCACCTATGGCCTATAGATGATACGTGGAATTATCACGCTGGCGGGGGAGTATTCAAAGATATTCACGTATTTACCGATGCTTTGAATGCGCGGTACGGTCAAGCCGACTCAGTTGAGGATTACGCCCTCAAATCGCAACTTCAGACCTATGAAGGCGTTCGGGCGATGTACGAGGGATACAGCCGCAACAAGTACGCGTCGACCGGCGTAATTCAGTGGATGCTGAATAACGCCTGGCCATCGATGATATGGCACCTATATGACTTCTATCTGCGTCCAGGCGGCGGATACTTTGGAGCAAAGAAAGCCATGGAACCCCTGCATCCCGTATATGGCTACGACGACCAATCAATCTCGGTAGTTAGCAGCCAGTACGAAGAGGCGAAGGGCCTGAAGTTGATAACGAAAGTTCTCAATCTCGACCTGACCGAAAAGTTTTTTCAGGAGTCGAGCGTCGATGTTCCCGCAGATGGTGTCAGCAAAATTTTGACCTTGCCGAGTGTCGATGGTCTGAGCCCAACTTATTTTGTTGTGTTGCGATTGGAAGATGGTCAAGGCAAGCTGGTGGGATCGAATTTTTACTGGCTTTCCAGCAAACAAGAAACGCTGGACTGGGCGAAATCGAACTGGTACACAACACCAACAGAATCCTATGCGGACTTTACCGCGTTGTCGCAATTGCCCAAAGTCAAGCTGAAGGTTACAGATCGCACCGAGCGCAAGGGTGAAGATGCCGTCACTCACGTGACGCTGGAAAATCCAAGCAAAAGCCTGGCATTCTTTGTGAGGCTGAAAGTGGATAAAGGAAAAGAAGAGATTTTGCCAGTGTTGTGGCAGGACAACTACATCTCATTGTTGCCAGGGGAGAAGCGAGAAATCAGCGCCACGTACCGGGCGAGTGAGTTGGGAGCGGTGAAACCCATAGTGGAAGTGAGCGGGTGGAATGTCGAGTAAATCCGCTACTACGGTTGGATCAGATCACAGTAAATTAGCGAGTCGCCCAGTTCAGCAGGGTTTGTATTTCCAATTGCAGGTAGTATCCATCGCCAATTGAGGGCTCAAGTATGCCTGCCTCAATTGCTTTAGGAAACAATTCTCGCGCCTGCTCATATCCTGGGATTTGCACTCGCTTTGCTAATTCCAAAAGATCACCTTTCGGCATTTCGCCATCTGCGAAAAATGACAGCAAAAGCATAAGACCGTCGGATCCAACAAATCTTTCGAGAGGCAGCCCTTCCACGATGCTCTGGTCAATTTGAAATTCGCGGTGCCAGTCATATTGGCAGCCATATCCGGCAATTACTCTCGGACTGGCTGCTAACTGATGCACGAGTCTCAGATCTTTCACTTGCGTAGCCCCGTGCTCGCTTTCCAGGGAAAGCCACTCGACCCAGCCGTCTTCGACTTTGGTGATGAGTTCATTACATGTGCTACATCTCCATCCCATAGGTCTGGGATGTATCGGGCTATTCTCACTGTCGGTGCGAGAGTTGTTCGAAGTGGTCATTCCAAATCATCTCGTGTGTTCTGTCTCTGTTAACGTTCGCATAAATATTGCCTGCTGCATCACGAACTCGGGGGGGGTGATTAAACTTTCGCTGCAAGAACGTCCATTTTCTCGATAGAGGGAGGTTGCGCAAAAAGCTCGGAAGCTTTCGCCTTGAGAGATGCAGCGACTTGTCCCGAGAGATGAGTTTGCCTTCCGGCTTCATCCTCGAAAGCATCGAAGATTCCGAATGTAGACGGCCCGAGCCGGATTGCAAACCATACGGTTGTACCTGGTTCTTGTTGCACGAGCGTCAACCCGGCACGTAAAAAGTTTTCTACTTCCGTTTCTTTTCCTGGCTTCGCCTCGAGCTTCACCCAGAGCGCCACTTTCACCATCCACGTCTCCTTTGAATCACCATTGTTAAGATGCTTCAATCGGCCAAAAGAGACGTGCGTCATCTGAATTCTTAGATCTATGCTGCCTTCTGCAGAGACTTCACCTCTAATCAGTTGTGACTACAACCGCGGCATCGAACTTCGAATAATATTTCTTCACATCTTCATTGCCATATTTTTGGCGGAATTTCTCAACAACGGAAGCAACGATTTGAGGGTCAGTTGTTGGGGTTGCGTTGAACTCATCCTGTGCATCTCCAACCGAAATCTTTATTGTTGGATTAGCGAGCACGTTCTTAAACCATTCACTATCAGAGGCCCTTCACTGACAAAAGAAAGCGGAAAGTTTATAACCGTTTTCATCCATCGCTGGATAGACTCGTTCCACCTAAGTATTAGGGGCGGGAGAGACTCTCGCCTTAGTTGGAGTTACCGGCCCACTACGAACGATCTAAATTTTCGAAATCCTAAAACCCCGAGCGATTAACCCCGAGCGATTTAAGATACGGATTTCAAAGCAACTTCTCTGGAATTTGAGCTACTTACGAGAAGGTAGAATTTAACTAATATCCAGCTTTCATCCCGGACTTAAACCCACGAAAAGCTACTCCCGCGAGACTGGCGACAGCCAGCAGCATCGCCGCCCACACTATGTATTGGTGACGCTCTGACCAGGGGCGCCCATCAGGTCGTCCCGTGTATGCAGGATTGTGCTCGTCTGGTCCTAGCTGGGCTTGCGTGGCAGCCGGGTCTTCACGAAACAATTTGGCATAATCATAGACGGGCGCATCGAGCTTTTCGTCACCCGAGTAAAATTTGAGCGCAGTTTTCCCTTGTGGATCAAAATAAATCCGGCGTTCGACAGAGAGGGGCTGTACCGCTTCAATTGACAGCGGTTCATCGTCACCATTTGCGATCACAATCCTTATCTGTTTAGTTCTAATCTCGCCGATATCGATCGACAACTCTTCGTTATCTACTACATGCCCTTCGCGATTCAAACGAATGCGGCCAATCTGACCACGGTTTACTTCATTTCCTTGAGAGTCGTTCACTGTCACAGCGCGCCGGAAATTAACTTGCTTGGCAGCAACTTGGAAAGAAATTCGGTCCACAGGTGTTCCCGGAGAAATTTCGCAAATAAAGGCAGTCGTGTTGCGTTGTTGCTGGTTTTCTGCTGAACAACTGCCTACCACGGTCCAAGTAGCCTTTCTTTCAGCAAGCTTCGAAACTAAAGCAGCCGTCACCTGCTCAGAGCGTATGCCTGAGCTCAGGCGAATATGCAGATATCGAAAACTCGAGATCGGAAATTGCAGAACCGAACTTGATCCGAGATTTTCGCGAGTGAAATCGTACAGAGTGCTCTCTCCAAGTTGAATACCATGATCATCTAGCTGATTTCGTCCTTCAACTTGCGCTTTGACCACGAAATTCCTGGCATCAAGATGTAACCGAATTCGGTTGTATTCAATTTGATTGGCAGCAGCCAGATCACTGAGATCAAGATCAAATTCGGTATGGCCGGAAACAGTACCGCGATTCAGTATCTTTGCCTCCGCTTCAACCCCTGCAACGCTTTCACGCTGCTCGACTATGGCGTATGGAATCTGCGACTGCCTATCAAATAGCCGGATATCTGCAAGATCTGACCGGGTATAACTCCAAATACTTTTATCGACGACAATATAATTTTGGCGGTCGGGAGAAGAGATCGTCACATTCCGAACGTTGCTGAAATATGGAATTTCTGCCTGATATCCATGTGAAGTCTGCAAAATGCAAGCAAGGGAAAAAATTACGTAAATGAGCTTCATGATTGGGCAGCATTCCTTGAACTCAATTCCGATTTCTTCTGGCCCGAAAGCTTGAGCCAATCTCGTTGATAGACAAAAGAGATTGTCAACAGAAGCGCGCCAAGACCGATAAAGCTCAGAATGCGATAGATTCGGTCTAACTGTGAAGTGTCATAGACGAATACTTTTACCGTGGTGGCCGCAATCAGAAGCAGTCCTTGCCAGCGTACAAAGGCCGACTTACGCCAAAAGCCAACCGCCATCAACATCGCACCATACGCCATCCATAACGCGGAGTACGTAAAATCACGGCTGATCTCAATAGACTTGAGTCGCGACCAATGAGTCATATCCCATCGTCCAACACCTGATCCCATCGCCGACATTTGTTGAGCGTAATAGTCTGATACCTCCGGGCTCAGCGTAATTAGCGCCAAAATATTAATAGCAACGATGGAAAGCGCAAAAGCGTTTCGTCCGGCATCATCCTGACGCTTCGATGCATACCAAGCAACTATCCCGAGAACCGCGATGGCGAGCGTGTAGACACCCATACGCGCATTAAAAATAGGCTGCGTGGAGTAGAAATTGTCGATCACCACCAATCGCACTACGCTCATGGTGAGAGCAACAATGGCAAAGACATTGAGGAAATCCGATTTGATTCGATTGGCTACCCAGAGGAGCACAGCAGATTCAACAAGCCATCCAACAGTAATCCAGTGCGCGTCCAGACGAATGGGGATCGCCACGGTGATAAAGCCCACTGCCAAAGCGAGATGTAAAAATTGTAATTTCTGCGCCAAGGCAGGATCGGGGAACCTCGCGCGAGACAGCCTTGCTAATAGAAGATAAGCGGCTGCTAATCCCAACGCGAACCATGCCATGTTGGTCTTGCTGACCTCCGAGATCATGACATAGCTCTGTAAAAAGTACACCGCTGCATTCAGCAATGCGAGCGATAGAAGAATAATTGTGAACCGTTCGGCTGGACCTTCCGGTCGCCGAGCTACCAAGGGCGCAATGGCATAGACAACAAAGAACAGTGTGGCAAAGAATAGTGTTAGCCCAAGTTCGCTTTGCTTATAGAACTCGAAATACCAGCCCACATAGAGTATTAACGTACCGACATAACTGAGGATTAGAAGCCGCCGCCAAGGCTTAAAGACCAACATTGCGAGGGTTGCGATGTTTAACACTGTTACGTAGGAGAAAAGTGCCAGCTCGCGATTCTGGCCGGTAGAAAGTAAAGCTGGCGTAGTGAAACCGCCGGATAGAGCAAACGCAGCCAGGATTTCCGCGTCTTGTGAAATAGCCATCGCCGCTGTGGCCGTAGTCACTGCCAGCATTGCTATGAAAGCCACAGTGCTGGGAAGCAAAGCGTATACCTGGAACGCCGCCCAAATCGATAGGTACAGTACGCCGATGCCTACTGCTTTCAAGGAGTATGAGAACACCTTGTAACCGCTACCGCGGAAGCGCTCACTCCATATCACGACAACGATTCCGGCAAGCAAGCCTATCGTGACCCGTCCGGCGGGCCCGATCCAGTTATTTTCGAATGCAAATTTCAGGAAGTAAGATACGCCGATTAACACAGCGGCAATGCCGATCCGGTTAAGCCAATGCGAACCAATGCGGGATTCCAAGTTGGTCTCATGCTCTCGGTTGGGCTTTGGTGGCAATGGAGGCGGTGGAATTGGCCTGGATTCCGCTATATGACGAGGAGGCGCAGGAACATCCGGTATTTTTGTAGGTGGAGGAGCTGACTGCTCGACTAAAGAACTATCTGCTGCTAATGGATCGATGCCCATTGCGCGCTCAATGCGGTAAATACGCCTAGTTAGCCCACGTAAGGCAATCTTGATTTGTTCCAAATCATCATTCGGTGTATCCACGGTCACCCCGAGCTTTCCTGCTCGTGCATTATCTGCGAAACTGATGCGTTTCCGATAACATTTTTCGAAAAGGAACCATGAAATCGCACACCGAATATCTGACATTTCACACTAAAAAACACCGCGCGTATGTTCACATCACGCCGCAAATTGAGGCTATTGTTGACAAAAGTGCAATCAAAGAGGGTATGGTTCTGGTTTCGGCGATGCATATTACCGCTGGAGTCTATGTCAATGACAACGAATCGGGGTTAATTGAAGACATCGATCGATGGCTTGAGAAGCTTGCTCCCTTCAACAAAAATTATCAGCATCATGAGACCGGAGAAACCAATGGCGATTCACACCTGAAAGCCCTATTGATTCATCACGAAGTCATCGTGCCGATCACGGCTGGGAAATTGGATTTGGGGCCGTGGCAACGTATCTTCTATGCGGAATTTGATGGCCAGCGTGATAAGCGGCTCATTGTCAAGATTATGGGAGAATAAGGTTTGAACCCTAAACTCCAGTTGCATAGGAACACTTAAATTCGTAACATCTACATTCCGAATTCGTCGTTTAGTGGTTCATAGGAGATGGAATGAGTTCCGAAGAACTCCAGGAATTGCAGGAACACGCCGAACATGCGCGTCACGACCCCAGTTCGGCTCCCGTATCTCTTACCATGGCGATACTTGCGGTGCTGGTCGCCACCGTTTCCCTCCTGGGCCATCGCGCTCATACTGAGGAAGTTATTCTGCAAAATCAGGTTAGCGATCAATGGGCTTACTATCAGGCGAAGAATATCCGGCGCCACACCGACGAGCTATTTGCGGACATGACAGCTGTCATTGCCACGAAGGATGCGGAACAAACAGCCAAGCTGCACGAGAAATATGTAAGCGAAGCGGAACGTTACCGGAATGATCAAAAAGAGGCCGATGCAAAAGCCAAAGAACTAGAACAAGAAACCAATCACGAGCGAGGCCGTGCTGATCGCTATGATCTCGGCGAGGTGTTTCTGGAAATAGGCCTGGTTGTTACCTCAATTACACTTCTTTCAGGACGAAGAATATTCTGGCACGCTGGAATGGGATTCGCTGTCCTGGGCGTGGTAGTTGCAATTCTGGGAATGTTGATCCATTGAGATCTTCGTTGTCCAGCCTGACGGCCCTTCGGCACTGTATTCCAATTTCGGCACTCTTCCTGCATTTCTAAATGTCTTATCGACGCTATTGTCGCTCACGTTTGAAGATTTCACTCTTCTGAATCGTTCTCTCTTCGGCCATTCGCGTGCATCATGAAGCGTTCCTGACGAGAACGTTAACGATGTTCGAGGAGAATCATGCTTTATAAATGTGCGAACTCCGCATGCCCTACGCTTTTTCGCAGCATGCATCAAGGGAAGCTTTTCCAGGTGGAACGCGAAGCAGGGAAACCACTCCATATGCTCCTGAAAACGGCGCGCCAGAATATCGTGCGCCATCGAATCGAGCATTATTGGCTATGCGACCAATGCTTTCCGCTCTTCACACTAACCTATGATTCGCAACGAGGAGTACTCGCAATTCCGTTGATAACAGCAACGACTAATTTCGATCGCCCGAAACAGATTCCAGTTTTGGCCAATCAAACCAAATTGTCTTCTCCAAACACGAAGAAGCCAATGCACTCCGTTCAGATCGGACACTTGCCCACATCTTTGGCCAAATCAACAAAATCAAGCATCACGGCAGGCGCGCTATGAACCAGACGCCTACTCATGCATGTACAATTTGCGGCGCGGAACGTATGGCCGAAGCTGATTGGTTTCTTATAACCGAAAGCCGTTGGGAGGATCGGGTAAAAGTTTTGGGTTGGAACGATCAATTGGCAATGAAACCAAGCATCCACACCGCTTGCAGCCCCAACCATGTTCGGGAACTTGTAGTGCACTGGATGACGACTGGAAGCTTAGACTATCCATTCGCTACTGTCGTTGTTCCCTTCCCTGAAAGTGTTCAAGGCCACAAACTTCTACAGCAACGAAACGATATTGTCATGGCAAACGTTCACCAAATCGGTGAATTAGCAGTACACCGGGAAAGTTTGCACCGAGTCCTCAACGACAATCCGCAATCGCTTAATGTCATCTTAGATGAGTTGTTATACGCGGTGCGCCGGGAGTGGAAAAACGGCACCGTTAACTATGAAGAGGAGAACAGGATGGTTTGTGTTCCCACGCGAGCTGTTTAAGACAGACTAACTGGCCATGTGTTTTGACCAGGTTTGCCAATCTTTCGTGACCACCTCAGCCATATCTTTCGCAGCCGCATACAGCCAATCAGCTTTCAATTTCTTGAGATGACGCAAGATGGCGCCTATCGCTTCCCTATTGCAGAGGTGCACGTTCGCAGTCTCCCAGCCCATGGCCGACAGCAATTGGAGTTCGTCTCGATTGGTGGGCAATACAGTAAGTTCAATCCGGCTACAGTGAGGCGATAACCGACGAACGATCCAACGCCCTCGTAGTTGTACAAACGGATCGACGCAGCGTACCGCGTGGCTAATAATGGCTTGATACATGATTTCGGACGGACCACTTGTTTCACGGGCCCAATCAGCCGAAGATGGCACCAGAGATTTCGCTTCGCGAGCTATTTTCCCTCCGTGGCACTCCGCGATAGCAACCAAGCGTATGTGACCTAAACTCCCGAGGCCTGCTACACGACCAGCAACTCTATACTTGAGACCGCGCTCTGGCATTAAATGGTCAAGAGCTTCTCGCACGCTCGGAGAAATCTCTCCCCGCCAAGTTGGTAAAGCATCTATTCTTTGCCAAAAATGTACAGGATTTCGTAATTCCCCGGTAGCAATCTGCCGCAACCACGCATGCCGCTCTTCCAGTACAAATGGCAGGCCATGTTCGCGAAGAGCGTTTTCATAACCTTCGAGAATTGCCTGACAGGCAGCCTTTCCCTTCAAAAGAAGATGGCCGTCTGCGGCCGCCAGAAGAGCACTGGTCGCAAGACGGACTAAATCAATTGTGTAGGGATAATCTGCGGCTTCATCAAAGTCGTTAATGCCCCAAACCAGGCGCCCATCAGCATCTCGCCATGTTCCGAAATTTTCCACATGCAGATCGCCCACGCCAAGAATGCGAGGCGCATTAGCCACATCGGAACAAATCTTCGGCCAAATTTGTACCCAGCGATAAAAAGTAGCTCGAAGAAAGGTGAACGGAGACTTCGCCATCAAGCTGTGCTTGATCTGAATATCCCGCTCGATCACCTTCGTGTGCAGGCGTAGCCACTTCTCGAAACTTCGGGTTGCTTTAACAATGTTCATCGTCGGTCCGACACAATAGAACCAACCTTGCTTAATGTCAATTCGATGAGTAAAGGGTAGTGGGTCATGTTGAAAAGATCCAACTTTTTGTCATTCCAAAAGCGCGGTGCTAATTTCGCGAGGATTTGTTGCTCCCGGGCCACAGCAGATTCCTCGCCAATAAAGCTGGCTCGGAATGACAAAGCGCAGGCTATAGTTTCCGGGAACTGACCCAACGTTTCATCTTTTATGTGAGCTGGTTTGCCGAAGCAGTCTGTGCAATGCGAGAATGCTTTATGCATAAATCACCCACACTGGCGATATCCCTTTTAACGTCCGGCATGATGCTGCTTGGAAGTTCCATGGCACAGCAGACTCCGGCATCACCCCCTCAACAGCCTACGACAGCAACAACCGGAAAAGCCCCCGCAGCCAAGACTGGAACACCTGCGGCAAAAGCCCATCATGCACCGGCGGCAAAGAGCACTGCCCCAGCGCTCAACACGCAAAAAGCCAAGGCCAGTTACGCGATTGGGTTAAATATTGGAAAGAGTCTGCATCGCGATTCCGTCGACGTTGATCCCGCCGTGCTTTTGCGAGGATTAAAAGATGCATTAGCCGGGAGCAAGCCGCTCTTGACAGACGATGAAATGAAAACGGCGATGACAACTCTTCAGACCGATGTACGAAAGAGACAGGAAGAAAAAATGCAACAAGTGGGAGAGGCAAACAAAAAAGAAGGCGACGCATTTCTTGCTGCTAATAAAACTAAAGAAGGTGTGGTCACGCTACCCAGTGGGCTGCAATACAAAATTCTTAGCCAGGGTAGCGGGCCAAAGCCTGCCGCCACTGACTCAGTCACTTGCAATTACAAAGGAACGCTTATAAACGGCACAGAATTTGACAGTTCCTATAAACGTGGCCAACCTGCAACTTTCGCGGTGAATGGAGTCATTAAAGGATGGACCGAGGCTCTACAGTTGATGCCAGTAGGATCCAAGTGGCAGCTCTTTATTCCATCTGATCTCGCATATGGTCAGCGCGGCCCAAGCCCCGAGATCGGGCCGAATTCTACTCTCATCTTTGAAGTAGAACTGCTCTCCATTCAGGATAAAACCAAGGACGAGAGCAAAGCCAAGTAAATATCTGCAGCGCTTAAATGCACAGCCACAGTATGATTATTTTTTTACTAAACTGCTGTGGCTGGCAACGCACTCCCACTTTCCTTTATCGATCACCCATGTATCGGTGAAGCGTCCGAAGTGCTCGTAGGGCTTGCCGTTGTAAGAACCCTTCGCGTGATAGCTTCCCGTCACAATGGCTGCCTGGGTATAGGCATCGATTTTCATATCGGCGATAGTCATAATCGTGGGCTTAAACTGGGGGTCGCTGATATCGGCGAGAAACTTACTCCGGTCGCTGACTTCTCCATCGTACTCTGTATTGACGAACCGATCACTGATCAAATCAGCCAGTGCCCCGGAATCGCGATGCAACTGTGCTTCGTTCCAAAGGTGTTCGAGAACCAGCAATTTGCTTTCGGACGACTCAGGAAGATGGTTCGACACTTGAGAAAAAGAGCTGAGAGTCAAAACAAGACAGCACAAGACTTGCTTGGTCATGTAGTTTTTGGCCCTTTGTGAACTATGCTGGCGCGTTTGCTGCAAGAAGATAGCAGGGATGCTGCTTCCCTGCCACTAAAAAATACATGCAGAGGGTTACGAAACGTGGTGCCTCTTTAAACTTCACGATATCAGTAGCTAGCCTCACAATACAAAATCCAGCGGCATATGATGAAAGGTTAGGTGGTGCGAGGTTTGCGCCAAGACCGAAGGTTGACTCCGTACAGAATGATGCAGAACAGATTAGCTGGAACAAAACCCCACTGCGAGGTCCTTATTCCTATAATGCAAATTATGACGCTATTGATAGCAGCGAGCCCCCAACCTTCCCAACATCTCCGCCCCACAAGAATCGTCGAAAGAACGGTCAACGCACAAGACAAGTAATCAAGCCGCAACACCAGAGACTCACCTCCGCACAATCGTTGTAGCACATTCTCCACTTGCAGAGAGCTCAGGAGAGCGTGAAGCCATCACCGAAGTAATCGTTATCGATTTCCGAAATGACCCGGTTTCGTTTTATGCCCTGGCATTCATTCAGCATCAAACGTTGGCATTAGTCATTAGCCCGAACAGCGCTGTAAAGGGGGAATATGAGGGATCACTCAGGCAAAGGGACCCTCGAGGATTTACTTCATCGAATCATTATGGCGCTTCGATCAACTCCATTTTGCCATCTCGCGTCCGGTGCAACACCATGACTTTGCCTTTGGAGTCACGGAAAACGAATACATCACGATCCTTAAAATGTGCCTCTTTGATGGCTTCTTCGAGCGTCATGGGACGCATTGCCACTGCTTCATTCGATCGAACTACGTGTACTTCGTTGAACTTCGCCACTGCCGGAAATTTATGCACCACAACCGGCACTGATGTAGTCTCCGTAAGTCCCACCGCAATAGAAATAGTCTCTTGTGAAGAATCGCCGTTCCATTGTTTCTCGTTGGAATTCTTGGGGCTTTCGTTTTTATGGTTGTGGCGCTTCTTCGTACGCCATTTCGTTGTGTACTTCACCGCTTGCTTTTCCAAATGATCAAGAGCTTCATTGATGGCGGAATTCATGTCTCCAGATTGCGCCAGCGCAACAAGCGGCCCATTACGGGGACTAATCGTGATCTCCGCCTTATGGCGTTTCTTTTCGACAGTGAGAATCACTTTCGTATCGAACTTATCATGCAGAATTTTGCGGATTTTAGTTAGGCCGGTTTCTACTTCTTTGCGGATGGCTGTAGTAATTTCGCACTGCCTGCCAGTGTATTCCACATTCATCAGCGCCCTCCGGGATTTAGGTCAGTACATGGGCACTATCGGAAAAACCGCTCTGTTGCTTTACATTTACCACTTCAGCCGTGAAGCCACTTCACAATTTTAATCTAACTTGCTTTTAAAACTTCTCACGTTAAGGCCATATTAATTCTTGCCAGCTATTGCTCTTTATTACTTCTTCACCCGGCGCTGATGCGTACTCGGGATTCGCATATCTTCGCGGTATTTCGCAACAGTGCGGCGCGTAACTTGAATCCCTTGCGACTGTAGGATGCGCGTGATCTGCTCATCGGTGAGCGGCCTCGACGAATCTTCTTCCTCGATCAACTTCTTAACCCGGCGTTTAAGGATCAGCAGCGAAGTATTGCCACCCTCCGGCCCATTTACACTCTCGCTAAAAAAATATCGTAATTCGAAAACGCCTTGCGGAGTATGCGCATATTTACTGGCTACGGCTCGACTGACGGTGGAAGGGTGTACGCCAATTTCTTCCGCTACTTCCTTGATCATCATCGGCTTCAGCTCGTCGATTCCATTTTCCAGGAAGTCTCCCTGACGCGCCACGATGGTGTAACAAACCTTCATGATCGTCTGCTTACGCTGCTCGATGTTCTTGATGAGCTGCATGGCGCTCTTGTAGCGCTCTTTAACGTAATTTCGCGTGTCTTTGTCGTTGGTATCGCGGGTCAGTAAGCGCTTGTAGGCAGGGTTGAGTCTCAACTGAGGGACATCCTCGTCGTTCATGATAACGAGCCATTCGTCCCCATGCTTCACAAAAGCCACGTCAGGCTCAATCAGCCGGGTCTGTCCTTTGTTGTAACGAAGACCCGGACGAGGGTCGAGAGTACGGATATAGTCGAGCGCAACTTGCACCGCTTCGACCGGGCGCATCATGGCACGCGCAATTTCCTTGTGCTGCTTGTTCTGCACCGCGCGCAAATGTTGGTCGACAATTGCCATTGCATCTGCGAGAACCTGATCCGCACCTTCTTCTCCGCCGTTTTCCTCAAGTTGTAGTTGGTGATACCGCAATTGATAGATCAGGCATTCGCGCAAATCGCGGCAACCTACGCCAGAAGGATCGAGTTGCCGAACCACCTCGAGGGCTTCTTGCAGATCAGCGAGAGTGAAACTAGGTTTAAAAGTCGGTTGCGCAGGAGCAGCTACTGCAGGAGCAGCTACTGTAAGAGAAGGCACAGCTGTATCCGGAACCGTGTTTAGAACGGATGCTGTATCTGGAGCAGTCGCGAAACCTGCTGCTGTCCCGTTTCCATTGGTTCGTGTGGAAGCAATGCCTGGTAATTTCCAATCAGCTGATGGTGCAGGCGAAAGCTCCAGTTCATCATCTACTTGCTCAGCATTTGGTGAATCGAGTGACGCATCCAGCCCAAGCGCAACAGCTTCTTTCATCACGCTGTCGACAATCTTCGCGTCCACCTCAGGAGCGCTTGGAGGAGCAACTCCCAACAACTCATCGTCGCTGGCGATCAAGTATCCGTCTTCGCTCAGGTTTCCAACAATAACTTCGGCAGCTTCACGAACTTCCGGCCGGATCGAGATAGAACCAAGTTGCCAGATTAAATGATCAGAGAGGTTGGTCGGCTTGGAAAGAAAGTTTTCGAAGGACGGACGTTCAATCTCTTCCATCTGGCCCGGACTGCGATAACCCGGATCGAGATAGTCCTGAAAAAAGGAGCCAAAATCAATCTCTTCAAAGGGGTCCTTTTTCTCAACAGCTGTAACCGTATTCTCTTCTGGAGCGACGCGGTCGCGATCTTCCTCATGACGGCCCACGTCATCCAGCAATGGCACCGAATCTTCAAGTTCCTCTAAAACTGGGTTTTCGACCATCTCAGCGGTGATCATATCGCGCAGTTCAAGCTTATTAAGCGCGAGAACGCTCACCATCTGCACTAGCCCTGGGGTCAGGATTTGTCTTTGCGAGACCTTCAGGTTCAATCTGGGTTGCAACAGCACCATGGCTCCGTAATTGCTACAAGGTTGAATTACAGTATGCTTAACTTTTTACAAACCACAAAGGGCACTAAAGTTACCCATTCAGTGTTTTAAAAGCTGGAAAACTCCGAATTCCCGCTCAATATGTGGTTCGGTTCGAAACCTGCCAAGTTCAAACCAAAGAAAAACGCTCTCCCAAATAAACTCGCCTGACTTCCGTATCTCCGCCCAATTGCTCGGGAGTTCCATGACGAAAAATGCGTCCTTCGTTAATGATATACGCGCGGTCCGTGACTGACAGCGTCTCCCGCACATTGTGATCTGTAATCAGTACGCCAATTCCACTTACTTTCAAGCTGCTGATAATTTTCTGCAAATCCAACACAGCAATTGGGTCGATGCCTGAAAATGGTTCGTCCAGCAAAATGAATGTAGGGTTAATACACAAGGCGCGAGCAATCTCGACCCGTCGTCGTTCACCGCCTGATAGTGCGTATCCACGGTTCTGCCGGATATGTTCCAGGCCTAACTGATCGATCAGGGTCTCCATTTTTTCCCGGCGTTCATGCCAAGAGATCGGTTGGGCTTCCAGTACCGCCAAGATGTTTTCTTCTACGGTAAGTTTGCGAAAAACCGAAGCTTCCTGTGGGAGATAACTGATGCCGTACTGGCGCGCCCGCAAATACATGGGCACATCGGTAATATCATTATCGTCAATTAGGACTCGGCCAGAATCAGGAGGTACCAGACCGACGATGCTATAGAAGGTAGTAGTTTTACCAGCGCCGTTAGGGCCCAGCAATCCTACAACTTCACCCTGCTCGACACTCAGACTAACTCCGTTTACGACCCGGCGACCACGATAAGCTTTACCAAGATCGTCAGCGGACAGCGTATGCATTTATCGTGCCACTCGTGTTTCGGTGATGGCAAGCGACTTATCGCTTCCTACCACCAACACCCTATCATCGCCCCTAAACATAGTCAACGAAACGCCGGTCACTTTCCCGTGTTCGGCATCAAAAATGCTAGGCGGCCCTCCCGTCAGGACAAATTTGTCATCAGTAGCGGTATATTTCAGCTGTTCGCCGGTTGCATGGCGGCTTGGTTGAGTCAGAATCACATGGTCCCAGGCAATGATTTTGTCAAGTTTACTGGAGTATGTAAGTGACTGATTACCAGTTACTTGATCCCGAGCCTGTAGAAAAGTATCCATCTGAGCTGCTGTAATTGTCAGGTCTTCACCTTTAGCTACAACACCACCTTCAAAGTGCGCTCTCCGGTCATTGTCGGCATACGTTAAGTGATCAGAAGTAATCCGTATTGAAGTCGCTTTACCATCTTTTCCCAATTGCACCAGCACCGTCGAGACTTTCTGGTTTAGCGAACTGCGCGCATCCATAGATCGCTGGTCACGATCAAACTCTATCGATGGCGCCTGGACTGAGTTACCGTCCTGCCACAGTCTCGCCCCGCCTTCATAGAGTGCCACCGCAGGAGAACGATGGGCTGTCATCATCCCAGCAGTTACATGGATAGGACTGGAAGAGGACAAAAGCGCGCCATTCGGATTTGCTTTCAAGTCACTATAGGTGCTTTTCACATCCCCTTCAGCAAAGCCATCACCGGTCGCACGGTTCATGCGTACTGTCCGCGCGGTCGTGGTCATTCCCCTATCGACAATCCGAGGCGACCCTGTAAGAAGAAATACCTGGCTGGCGGGAGTGTAATGCGCATGTTCGGCCCAGGCCTTACGCTCGCCATCCGTATACGCAAAATTTCCTTGTTGCGTGATTGTCTGAATGCCACTGCCGGGAGTAAACGCTGCATCAAGTGTAAGACTGGTACTAACACGGTTAGGCTGCCCTGAAGCCGTACTAGCAATACGAGTCTCAGGCTCACCATGCACTGACGAGAGTTGTCCCAAATCGTCAAATTTCGCGTCAAACTTGCCGGCAGTAATTACTGTTTGGCCGCTCGATGCGATGGAGGAGTTTTGTGGAGTCGACCGAATGGTGATCTGCGGCGGCCCGGAAGTTTCAGCTCGCGCAAAATGCTTTCCGTCCACTAAAAAAAAGTCCACAACCGGAGCAGTGAGTTCAAAATCCTGGTAGTTCGCAGATCCGCTTGCCGACTTTTGATGTTGAGCCAACTTCACATTGCCATCAGCATGGATTTTTTCCACCGAATTATTGCTGAAATTTAAAATCGCTCGTTCCGAACTTCCTTGCATAGGCGCGGAGCCCAAAGTTTCAAACTGCACATTTCCCGAAAGAATAGAGCTGCGCACTGTGAGTCGTTGAGGTTTCACTCCATTTGTCGGCTCATTTGGTGTGTCATTTTGAGGTCCATTGACTGAGGATAAAAAAGCTTCCAATTGATCCGAGCGAACTTTCGCTGGCTGCTCACCTTTGGATTCCACCAACACATGGCCCCGGGCGAGAAGTCTTTCCACCGAATTATCCGGACGCAAAAAAATAGTAACCTGGTCGGCGTCAGATTGTTCCAGACCACTCGTTACACGAGCCTCCTCTAGCACCACAATATGCGGATCTTTGCTGATTTCGGCATGATGAGCCTTAATCGTGATCTCAGGTTCACCATTAATCAAAATTTCCAGGCGAGACACGAGCGTCAACACGGACGTTTTTGCCAAATAAGACATGCCCATAGCAGATCCGCTCGCCTCAGAAACGCTAAATTCTACTTTTTCCTCCGTGTGCGCATCGCCGGTCTTCTGATTGAAAACCAGCCCCTCCGTTTTGAGATGAACGGGGTTTTTCAGTTCTTTCGGAGATGCTTGATCAGGACTGGTGATGCCTGCTGGATTTGACTCCAAATCCATATCGACTTCTCCACGGCTTTCCACATCGCCGGTCTGCTGGTCATAGAGAAAGTCTTTCCCATAGATCTGGTCAAAACGGCTGGAATCGCTTCCGTAAAGCGTGATGTGAACATCGTGCAATTCCGCCTGTCCTCCGCGCTTATATTGAACCGCTTTACTTGCTTCAATTTTGAAAATGGTTCGTCCTAGTTCCGACTTTGAAACTGAGAAGCCATTAGCCGTCTGTTTAAACTCCAGACCCATTTTTTCTGGAACGTGTTTAAGAACATTCTGGACCCGATGTCGCGTATAAAAATATGCACCAGCGACCATTACGATTGACAAAATGGCAGCAATTGCAAACCATCGGCGCAGCCTAGAGATTTTGGAAACCATCTGTTCACAAGTTTATCGGAAAAGAGGCGACGGCTCTCGCCGAGAATGCGCCTGGTTGCAAGCGGGACCACAATTACGCGGCGTTAGTGCCTTCACAGCCGCATCTCGTCTAAACTTTCAGCAGAATGTCCACGAACCAGGCCCTGATCGATTTCCAAAACATCCGAGTCATGCGAGGCAGTAAGCCTGTCCTCGACGATTTCACTCTTCGTATTTCTTCCAATGAACATGTGGCTATACTTGGCCCCAACGGTTGCGGAAAATCGACTCTGATTAAAACTATTACTCGCGAGTGCTATCCAATAAATCGTGAAGAATCTTCCATGAAGATTCTTGGAAACGACCACTGGAATGTATTTGAATTACGCACCATGCTAGGCATCGAGTCTAACGATCTCATATCGGAATGCACCGGACAAGCCTTAGGACGCGATGCCGTTCTATCGGGATTCTTCAGCAGCGCCAACATTTTCTCGAATCATATTGTCGAACCCGCTCAAAGAAAATTGGCCGATGCGGCGCTCGAACGATTGCAAATAGCGCATCTGGCTAAGCGGCCAGTGCGCGAAATGTCTTCGGGAGAAGTGCGGCGCATTCTGATCGCACGGGCTCTGGTACATCAGCCGAAGGCATTGCTTTTTGACGAGCCGAGCAATTCTCTCGACGTATTCGCACGGCATACTGTACGTCAAACTATGAGTCAATTAGCGCGTTCTGGCGTTGGAATTATTTTGGTGACGCATGATCTAGGCGACATCATTCCAGATATAGAAAGAGTGGTGCTGATGTCGAATGGAAAGATCGTAGCGGATGGCAGTAAACAAGAAATGCTGAAGCCGGAACGATTAAAAGAGCTGTTTGGAATCGAAGTGGAAATTGCGCACAAAAATGGACATTATCACACGTGGTAGTCGTCGCTCTCAAGCAGGACAAACGTTGTCTTTAGCTGGCCGTAATCAAAGTCGCAGCTGATAACTCTTCTTTCGACGTCCTCTCTATTTTGAAATCTTTTAATGACAACTCCAATCCACCGAAATCGGGATGATCATTGTGATCCAGGGTGAACGCGATGTCGAACGCGTCGCCGGGCAAAAGTTTTGCCTGCTCGAAACGCTCCGCCATTCTCCAGCCAAGCGCGTTGTATGTAATTGATTTTTTCCAATTGCCATTGCCTGATATGGAAGCTTCTTGGGGCATCGCAGCGCCAACTCTCAGCTTGACATGCTTGTCTTTCAGCACGCGCGCTGGTGTCATAAGCCGCACGCACCGAGCGGAGAACACTGGCTCGGGATTTCCTACCCCGAAAGGTTCAAGCCGCTTCAACGCCTGAAATAACTCCGGCGTAATTTCGTCCAGTGAAAGTTCGGCGTGAATATCCAAAATCGGTTCGAAATCCGCAATACTCAGCCGCTCACGGGCATACTCGTCGAGACGAGCACGCAATTCCGGCAGCTTTGAGGTTGGCAACGAAAAGCCCACGGCATGGGCGTGTCCACCGAACCGGCTGAAAAGACTGCTGCAGGACTCAAGCGCATTCAGCAGGTGAAATGCTCGAATCGACCGTCCCGAGCCGTGCGCCTCTTCGCCATTGCGTGAGATCACCAGCGTCGGACGTCCCCAGCGTTCCACTACCCGCGTCGCCGTAATCCCAATCACCCCACGATGCCAGCCATCGCCGTCGATCACAATGCAGAATGCGTCTCGCATCGCAGGCTCTTCGTCGAAGCGCAAATTAATCGCATCGATGATGCGGCGTTCTTCCTCTTGCCGCTCCGAGTTGAGCCCATCAAGTTTTTTAGCAATCTCAATTGCTCGTTGCGAATCTTTCACGCTAAATAACTCGATGACGTCGCTTGCTATATCCATGCGGCCAGCTGCATTGATTCGCGGTGCTATGCGGAATCCAACTTCGCCGGAAGTAAGCGGACGCCCATTCAGCTTCGCCACATCCAGCAGCGCCCTTAAACCAGGATTCACCGCCGCTCGCAAAGCTTCCAGCCCAAGTTTCGCGAAAACGCGGTTCTCGCCAATGAGCGGCACAGCATCCGCAATAGTTGCTATGGCCACAATTTTCGTAAAGGATGTCAACAGCTGAGCTTGATCCCGATGCGCCAGCCGACGCTCCATTAAGGCATGGGCAACTTTGAACCCCACGCCTGCACCACAAATCGCTTTGCAAGGATAAGCACATCCGGGCTGATTCGGGTTTAACACCGCCAATGCGTGCGGCAGGCCGTCCTGCCCAGGGATGTGGTGATCGGTAACAATAAGGTCTACGCCCAAACGCCGTGCGGTTTCCGCAGCGGCAAAGGCGCGAATCCCGGCGTCCACGCTAATGACCAGGCGAATACCTTCCGAGGCCGCTCGTTCAATCACATCGCCTCGCAAATCGTATCCCTCACGGATGCGGTGCGGTACATGAAAATCGGGAGTCCCTCCACACAATTCAATAGCGGTTTTGAGAATAACTACTGCGGTAGTGCCATCCACGTCATAATCGCCATAGATAAGAATTCCTTCCTTGCGCTCAATCGCCGCCTCGATGCGGTCAATCGTGGCCTTCATTCCGGTCATCATGTAGGGCGAATGCAGATGAGAAAGAGATGGTGAAAGGAAACGTACTGCGGTCTCCGGTTGATTAATGCCGCGCTGCACTAGCAAATGAGCAAGAGTAGAGGCCAGCTTGGCGTCGTTCAGACAAAGCGAAGATTCCAAGCGCAGTTCAATCGCCAAAGATTCCGCATGCGCAGAATCAGCGGGCTTCGGGATCCATTTCATGATTGAGATGCAATCTTAAACGAATGCTGAATTTAGTAGCTGGGTAGGTAAAAGATTAGTGGATTATTTTACGGGAGGCAGGACTCAGCTTTCCTCGTCCTGCTCCGAGCCATCGATTGGAATGCCGCCGAAGTCTTCCGCGAATTCGAGCAATCGCTGATAACGCTCGTACCACTCCGTGGCAGCTTCGTAGACCATCATCACACCCTGATAGGCAAATCCAAGTTGCACGAATCCAGTTTTGCCGCGGTAAGTACCCAGCCAGCGCGCATCTTCCACATCGTCGTCATTGGTAAGTTCGGCGCTACGCAAGCTTTCAATCATGGCATCGAGTTCATCCCGCTGCAAACGCCAAGAGTCCATGGTAATAAAAGGAGCGCCTGAAGCTTTGGCAAGCTCCACGAAATCTTTCCAACTATCGGGATTGTCGTTTTCTTGCGTTTTCCACATGACGCTTTGCACTTCGTCGTAGTCGACGTAACCATGAAAGCGCCGCATGCCATGACCTTCAATGAAGGCGACCATGTCATCTTTGAGGCTGGCGAGATCGTCTGGCAAAGGAGACATCTGGAACTCTTCAGATATTGTAAGGCTTTTCGCAACGCCAGTACTAGCTGTCAGAACTTAGGGCACGATCTCATTAGGCATAATCGAACATTGTGCTAGACTGTTTAATTCAAGAGAACATTCGATCCGCCTCATGCTGCTTTCCAAAGAATATGTAGGGTACTTAGCCCGCGAAGTCACAAAAAAATTGATCGCCGCCGAAACCATTGAGACCAAAGCTGTTGCTGCGGTCACTGAAAAGGTTCACGCCACGATTCTGGAAGAACTCTCTCTCGAAGACCGCATCAACGATGAGGTTCGAGTCATTCTCGAAGCCTATTCTGAGGAAATGAACCGTTCCGGTGCCAATTATCAAGAGATGTTTCGCAAAGTTAAAAGCGAATTGGTGCGCAAATACAAGGCGGTGCTGTGAGAGTAAGCCGCGACAAAGTAAACAAAGTAGCTCACGCGCTCAGCGATGCCCTAGCCGAGATGCCGGAAGTAGAGTTTGTAGAAGACCGCAATACGGTACGGCTCGAAATTCGCAAGATTCTCGAAGAATTACTCAACCACGAAGAGAGAATCGATCAGGCAGCCCGGCATAAAATTGAAAACCAGAAGCGCACGATTCTGGAAGGCAGCCAGGAATGGGACATTCTTTACCGCAAGTACTACAACGAAGAAGTCAAAAAACTGGGCGTGTAGGCGATTCCACGCATTAATCCCTTTGTGTAAATTTAATTCAACTTTTCAGGAACTTCAGGGTTAGGATTGTCAGAACCAACCCTGAGAGGTCATTTATGCCTATCCCTAAGGCAGCGGTTTTTGCCCTTGCTACCCTGATTTTTGCTCTTCCATTATCCCTAACTGCACAACAACCTTCCGCATTCCCGCAAGTCAATCCTCGTCCAATTCAAGCACCCGGTACGCGTCCGGGACAAAGAGTCAGACAGGAACCCTGCTGGCAGGAGGCAGGCGTCACCAAAACGGCCATTGAGCAGAGACGCACGATTGAAGAAGGTGTTAAATCCCAAGTCGCTTCTGTCTGTGCAAACTCTTCCCTCACTCCGCAGCAGCGACAGCAGGAGATACGTCAGATCCACGAGCAGGCTCACCAACAAATCGAGGCTCTGATCTCTCCTCAACAGCAGGAAGCGATCAGATCATGTCAAGCTTCGCGAGGCCATGGCGGCGGAGGACTTCACGCTGGCGGCGGTCACGGTGGAATGGGTCCATGTGGAGAAATGCCATCGGCCAAGCCTGCTACTACACCTGCGAACCCGTACTCATCTCCGCAGCCGTGAGCTAAGCTGGTAAAACAGCCCATCGAAAAAGGCAGGACTTCCGGGACATAAAAATCTCTTCGCGAATCATCCCGAATAGTTATCTGGCGCCTGCCAGTTGTTTAAGTCACACTAACTTCTGTGTACGTTCCATATACTTCTCTCAGGGCTTCGCAGATTTCTCCGACGGTGGCATACGCTCGCACCGCTTCCACTATGTAGGGCATTGTGTTGGCTGGGGAAATTTCCTCATTTGTTCCGGCACTAGATTCTTGCGCTGCGGCTTTTTTAAGCGCGTCGAGAGCCCTTTTTACTTCATCGCTCGATCTTCGCTCGCGTAGCGACTTTAGCTTGGCCGATTGCTGCCTCGCCACACTTTCATCGATATACAAAATATTCGGCGACTCTTCCTCGATCACAAAGTCATTTACGCCTACGATGATTTTTTCTTTGGCTTCGGCTGCGCGCTGGAATTGATAGGAAGCTTCGGCGATTTCTTTCTGCGGGTATCCTCGTTCAATTGCTTTTACCATGCCGCCCATCGCATCAAGTTTGCCGAAATAATCGAACGCTCCCTTTTCCATTTGCAAGGTTAGGTTTTCAAGGAAATACGATCCGCCGAGTGGATCGACCGTATGCGTAACTCCCGATTCGTACGCGATGATCTGCTGCGTTCGCAATGCGATCCGAGCCGCTTCTTCGGTAGGTAAAGCCAAAGCCTCATCGTAGGAATCGGTGTGCAAGGACTGGGTTCCTCCCAACACCGCCGCTAAAGCCTGGAGCGCCACACGAGCAATGTTATTCATCGGCTGCTGAGCCGGAAGCGAAACACCAGCGGTTTGCGTATGGAAACGCATGAGCCAAGTGCGCTGGTTCTTTGCGCCAAAGCGGTCTTTCATCACCTGATACCAAATTTTGCGGGCCGCTCGATACTTGGCAATCTCTTCGAAGAAGTCGTTATGAGCGTTAAAGAAAAAGCTGAGTCGCGGGCCGAAGTCGTCTACGTCAAGTCCGCGCTTCTGAGCCCATTCCACATATTCCACCCCGTCATAGAGCGTGAACGCCAACTCTTGCAGAGCAGTCGATCCGGCCTCGCGAATGTGGTAGCCACTGATTGAAATGGTGTTGAACTTGGGCGTGAACTTCGAACCGAATTCGAATGTATCGATCACCAGCCGCATTGAAGGCCCAGGAGGATAGATATATTCTTTTTGCGCAATGTATTCCTTGAGGATGTCGTTTTGCAGAGTGCCGGAAATTTTCTTCCAATCGGCTCCTTGCTTTTCGGCGACGACCAGATACATCGCCCACAGCACAGACGCGGGCGAATTGATTGTCATCGATACCGTGGTTTTTTCGAGATCGATGCCGTTGAAAAGAATCTCCATGTCTTCGAGCGAATCGATAGCCACGCCACACTTCCCGACCTCGCCTTCGCTGGCCGGGTGATCGGAGTCGTAGCCCATCAACGTAGGCAAATCGAATGCGACCGAAAGCCCGCTGCCGCCACTTTGCAACAAATATTTGTAGCGCTGGTTGGTTTCTTCCGGAGAAGCAAATCCGGAGAACTGCCGCATGGTGAAAAGTTTGCCGCGATATCCGGTGGCGTGAATGCCGCGCGTAAACGGCGGCTGCCCCGGATAGCCGAGATAATCTTTATAATTCCAATCTTCCGGAAGATCGGCTTCGGTATAAAGCCGCTTGATGGGAACACCGGAAATAGTGGTAAATCGGGCATGGCCGTTTTCGTCGACATTCACGCCCGTTGGTGCTCCAATTGGCCTCTCGGGAGATTTTTCCAAAGTTGGGGCGAGTGTCTTCTCTGCCCATTCTTTTTCGGATGGGGAAGGATGACGCCCCTCGAACACATCGAAGATCGGGGTTTCTGCAACAGGAAGATCGGTTTTCTTATTAGACATGGCTACTCCAAGCTAACCTTTGATGATAGGAGAGCAGGGGATGACTAGCAAGGCGGCGCGCCTATTCTGGTTTGTTTCGGCCCAATTCCCACCCCTTTGCGTATTTCCATGAGACGTAGTTCGCATGGTATAGGTGCAGCAGCAGGCCTTCGCGGCCATCCATGAATCCCAAGCGGATAAAGTAGTTGTATATAAAAGTAAATATTGGGCGAGCTACGATATCAGATACACGAAAGGGATGCGGTTTGGCTCCCGGCATTTTGTGCCATACGCTGGAATATCGATTCATGTGCTCGAGGTATAGATCCAGCGTGGGATAAGTATGGTGGATCATCGCATTCTTAAACTGGGCGGTTCTGCCCGCGGATTTCAATTCATAACGATCGTGCGGATCGCGCCCGGTGGAAAAACCGTCACCGCGTTTAAACAGACGCAGCTTGGGATCGGGGTAGAAGCCTCCATGTCGCATCCAGCGTCCGAGGAAAAGATTTCTGCGAGGAATCCAATAGCCACTTAATGCTTGTGGATTATTGATAACTGCGCGGATTTCTTCGGCGAGTCTGGGGTTGACTTCTTCATCCGCGTCGAGAGCTAAGATCCAATCCTGAGTGCAATGTTCGAGAGCGTAATTTTTTTGGGCGACGAACCCGCGCCAGGGCTCCACAATAACTTTCGCACCATACCGGCTGGCGATTTCGCACGTCCGATCAGTCGACCCTGAATCTATTACGACGATTTCATTGGCCCAGCGCACGCTTTCGAGTGTGCGGCCGATATTCGCTTCTTCATTCAGAGTGACTATAGCGACTGACAGACCCATGGCAGATTAGTACGCGGCAAGAGCAAATTGAATTCGCCGGAGCTGATTGTCTCATATGAACTAATGTAGTCTCCCAATTTGTATCCTAGTGCGTTTTGCGAGTGTTCTTCGCGTGCTTAGCGGTTAAATATTTCGCATTTGCCAGCCTAATCAAAGATCTTAACCGCAAAGATTCGCCAAGCAGATCGCAAAGGACGCGAAGAAATCATAGTAGGACACTACCTGAACTAAAGCTACCTCGACCTACTGTGGCGGCGCCTGCTGCTGCGGCTGAGCCGGGGGTTGCTGTTGCGGTGCTTGGTTTGACGTAGGCATCACGGACTGTGCGTCAGGTCTCGCGGCAACATATGGCACGCTCGGCATGTGAGTGACCTGGCCCTTCTCGGCATCCGCCATCACGATACCCGCGTGATCCAGGAGAAGCCCTGTAGCACGATCGAGCTCCACGCGCGCTTTCTCATACGCGGCCATGGCCGATGTCAAATTCGACTCGGTTGTCGTCAGCGTGGACTGATCCTGCAATACTGCCGTCGGAGTTCCCACTCCCACAGCTAGTTTTTGTTGATCCGCGTTCAGGGTCTGCCGTTGGAAGGAAACGGCGGCTTGGGCAGCATCGACAGCAGCACGGTTCTGCTCGACATCAAACTGCGCATTCCGAACTTCGATGCGAACTTGATTTTCCAGTTGCTGCAAGCGCACTTGGGCCTGACGATATTCAAGCTCAGCGCGTACCTGGTCGGCTTGCCCGACCCGGTTCTTCAACGGGATATTGAGGGTAACCCCAACTCCTTTGTCGGGCGCGGTTGAATCGAACACTTGGGTCAGCGTGTTTCCGTAACCCACAGGCCCACTAAGAAATTGAGATGGGATTCTGTTCCTGTTAATACATATGCCAGTATTCGCCCCCCCTCCGCTGGCCGGACAGAAGGACGCATTTGGATTGAGGCTTCCACCCAAGCCCGATCCTCCGTAATAGCCGAATAAGTCGAGGGTAGGCAACATGGCATTGCGAACGGATTTGTTGTTCAGATCACGGGTTGTGAGATCAATGCGCGATTGGGCAAGTTCGGCACGATGCGATAGTGCGTCATTAATAAGGTCCTGCGTGGGAGCGATGGGTTCTTGCTGAGGCAGTTGAATCGTAGAAGTTGGAATTACTTCAGCGCCGGCGAGCATGGGATCTTCAAGGTTTTTGCTTAGAGCATTTTTCATCAGCAATTCTTGTAGTTCGAGATTGGTGCGAGCAAGCGTCAAAGCTTGCTGATCGGAAGAAACGGTGCTCTGCGCGCTCGCGACTTGAATTGGCGGAAGTGTGCCAAGCTGCACTTGCTTCTTATTGTCTTCGAGCGTTCTCTGCGCGAAGGCCAGTGCTTCCTGCTGCACTCTCACATTCTCGTAAGCGTAAACCAAATCCCAATAGAGATTTTCAATTTGATCGACCGTAGTGATGATTTGAAGTCGGAAAGCCACATCGGAGATTTCGCGGTTATTTCTCGCAATGTGGATGTAGCGGCGGTTTGGGGCAAATCCAAAGCCTTGCAACAGATGTTGAGTGAGCCGAACTTGCAGATTGGACGCGATGTCAGGACTAAGTGCGGTCAGAGGCCCACTGGTTGTGAGATGGGTGTTATTAAACCCAACCAGCATATTCGTTCCCCATTGAAAACCTTGCTGGTAGGAAACATCTGCTGTTCCGGTGTTGTTGTTGGTAACAGCCTGGCCATTTAAGGCGCTGCTCGACAATGCATAATCACGATCCATCTGCAGAGTCCCGGTAATGATGGGATCGAAACTGGTAATTGGCGATCCGATACCAAGCGTGGAACTCACCAATCCATTTGTGCCGGTTCCGATTCCGCCTGCGGCGACGCTGGTTCCTCCAGATCCGGAACCAACGGTACCGCTAAGGCCGCCGGTTCCTCCGCCTGGAGTGTTCTGCACAATGCCGGTATTCACGCCGAGAATATTGGCTCCGGCTTTCGAGCGCAGGATGTCGGTATCGGCAATATTTAAGTTATAGCGTGCAATGACAAGGTCAAGATTGTTCTCAAGCACCAGAGCGACCGCATCGTCCATGGAAAGCATCAGCCTGCCATTTTGTAACAGCTGATCGATGCGCGGAGTATTCGTGAGGTTAGGCGGTGGTACGTGCTGGGGCTTGTACGGCGCAAGGATGTTAGGAAATTGCGAGCGTCCTTTCGAATAGTCCTTCATCGCGTTCGGTTGCGGTTGGGAAGAGGACGGATTCGATTGTGTCTGTGCTGCCATAGGCTGAGGCGCTTGGGGCAGAGATTGGCTCGTCTGCTGTGGATTTTGTGCCCAACTGCGGCTCGAAAGGAAATGAGCCAGCAAAATCATGCCTATAACGTGGACAAAACTACTCAAATTAAGCAATCGCATCTACTTGATCTCCTCCAAAAGCTGCTAAGAGTATTACAGAGCACGGACCGAAATTGGATGCAAAGTAGCTCATGCGGAGCATGAGAGTTGATGAAATAGCAAAAAGTGCAAGAGTAGCCAAAGATGAAAGAACTATTAGATTAGCTTTGAGGGAATGTATTACGGGTCAGAAATTGTAAAGAATTATAAAGAAACGATTTTGACCAGCCATGTCAATTGGGAGATAACTTCGCAGACTAAATTTGTACGCAACAGCTTGTAAGAATTCTTGGGAAGGCAATCATTCAGACTTGCCTCCCCAGTATATTGAATTATTGTTGTGGCGGTTGTGCTGGCATCACGGATGATGTATCGGTTCGCGGCGCAACGTACGGTATCGTCGGCTTGTGGGTGACTTCCCCACGCTCCGCGTCGCTCATAAGTATGCCTGCGTGGTCCAAAAGGAGCCCGGTTGCGCGGTCTAATTCGATATGCGATTTTTCGTAAGCAGCCATTGCTGAAACTAGATTCGATTGAGCAGTTGCATACGCTGACTGGTTTTGCAATACCAGAGTCGAAGTCGACGCCCCGAGATTGAATTTCTTCTGCTCGGATTCGAGCGATTGCCGCCCGAGCTCGACCGCAGCTTGTGCAGCCTGGACCGCGGCACGGTTTTGCATAAGCGAGAATTGCGCATTGCGAACTTCGATGCGAACCTGATTTTCGATCTGCTGGGCTCGCATTTGTGCCTGGCGGTATTCAAGTACGGCGCGGACTTGAAGAGCCTGGGCTTCGCGGTTGCGAATAGGAATGTTGAGTGTGATGCCAACGCCTTTATCAGGAGCGCTGGAATTTACAAGCTCGTTCAGGGCATTACCATAACTGCTGGGAGGTACTGCTCCTGAGGAAGGAGTACAAAATCCCAGGCTTTGCTCGGCTGGGGGTTGATTCGCGCATAAGTTCGAAGGATTCTGCGAGCCTCCCAATCCTGACCCGCCGTAATAAGCAAACACATCAAGGGTTGGCAAGAGCGCATTGCGGATCGCTTTGTCGTTAATATCGCGATTATTAAGATCGATTCGCGATTCCGCCAATTCAGCACGATGGGTGAGCGCATCATTCACCAAATCCTGGGTTGGAATGACGGCCTCTTGTGGCGGTAACTGCATTGTTGAAGTCGGAATCACTTCGGCATCTGCCAGCCTTGCATCTTGCAGATTACGGCTCAGGGCATTCTTCATCAGCAGTTGTTGCAGGTCGAGATTGGTTTGGGCTTGGGTTAAAGCTTGTTGATCAGTAGCAACGGTGTTCTGCGCACGAACAACTTCAATCGGCGCCAAACTCCCGATCTGCACTTGTTTTTGATTATCCGAAAGTGTCTTCTGGGCAAAAGCTAGTGCTTCCAGCTGCACGCGTACATTCTCATATGCGTAGACCAAGTCCCAATACATATTTTCAATCTGGTCGACCGTGGTAATGGTCTGAAGCCGAAAAGCGACGTCGGAAATCTCACGATTATTCTTAGTCAGGCGAATCAACCGGGTATTGGGTAGAAAGCCAAATCCCTGAAATAAATGTTGAGTTACTTTGGCTTGAAAGCCCGAGTTGATAAGAGGACTGTAGTTGGTAAACGGACTGTTCGTTGTGACCCTTGTATTGTTAAAGCCGACTAACAGGTTGGTACCTGACTGAAAGCCCTGCAAATAAGAAAAATTGTAAGTCCCTGTGTTCTGTGCGAGCACAGGCACTCCGGTAAACGCACTGGTTGAAAGCGTATTCGAGTGGTCTTCCTGCAACGTTCCGCTAAGAATTGGATCGAAACTCGTGATTGGTGATCCCAGACCCAAGCTGGAACTGACCAATCCATTTGTTCCGGCGCCAATTCCTCCAGCTGCCGCTGTAGTACCGCCAGTGCCGGATCCCACCTGCCCGCCGAGACCACCTACACCCCCTCCGGGCGTATTTTGCACAATACCAGAGTTGGCTCCGAGAAAATTGTTGGCACCAGATTTAGCACGCAGAACGTCAGTATCGGCAATGTTCAAATTGTATCGAGCGATGCCAATATCCAGATTATTTTCAAGCGCAAGAGCCACGGCATCATCCATCGAAAGCATGATTTTGCCGTTTTGCATCAACTGGTCAATGCGCGGCGTATTCGTAAGATTCGGCGGCGGAATAGGCTGCGGACGATAAGGCGCTATAACATTCGGAAACGCTCGCTGTGGTTTGGAATAGTCCTTCAGCACGAACTGCTGCGGCTGTGGACCTTGCACCGGAACTGGCTCAGAAGCAGCAGGTTTCGCCGATGCATCTCCGTTAGGAGCGGGTTGAGCGGGCTGTTGTGAATCCTGCGCCCAAACCCCAATGGATACTAAAAGCCCAAAGGATGCGACCAGCAGCGATTTTCTAGCAGAGCTGAAAAAAGACAAAAACATTCGTTTCTCTCCGTACGTGAGCTGCAAATTCATCAGTTACAAGTGAGGAAGCGGAAACTGTTAAATCGCTCCGTTATTTTCCAACAACGTCGGGATTATCCAGACCGCTCGCCGTGTTATCGGGTAGTACGTAAAGGCTGCTTCCCAGGTTTCATCTTTGTCATTCTCAAGGCAAATTCACGATTCACATCCTTGGCTTACTAGAGACCACGAAAACCAAGAGACGAACGCGCGCCTTCGACAAAACTCTTTATCCGTAACAGTAAAATGAATGCCATAGTATAGCTGACATGGGACTTACCAATCCCAGTGCATTTACATATCCCTGAGCAGAGTTGGATGAGCCAGGCTGCAAAGAAGACTCTAGAATTGTCATGCGTAATTTAAAACTCATCCTGAGTTATGACGGATCGGACTTTTCCGGCTGGCAAATTCAACCAAATGCCAGGACAATCCAAGACACAATTGCCTCGGCTATTGGACGGTTGACTGGCGAAAAGGTTTTACCTCAAGGTTCGGGACGAACCGATGCCGGTGTGCATGCACTTGCGCAAGTCGCGACATTTCGGACTGAATCGCCTATCCCTGTGGAAAATCTGGTAGTGGCGTTAAACGATATTCTCCCGCCCTCGATTCGTGTGCTGCAAGCAACTGAAGAATCTCCACAGTTCCACGCCCGTACCTCAGCTACGGCAAAAACTTATCGATATCGCATGTACCGGGGAGATATTTGCCCGCCATTTCTGGCACGTCATATTTGGCACTATCCTTATCCTTTGGACGAGAACGCCATGCAACAAGCCGCCGGACTGGTTTTGGGAGAACATGATTTCACTTCGTTTGCTGCGGTGGATCCGGAGAGAAATCGAAGAGGAGAAACTGTTTCGAATGTTCGGCGGATTTTCTGTTCGAACTGGGCACGATCGGAACATGAACTGGTTTATACGGTGCGGGGGAATGGATTTTTGCACCACATGGTGAGAAATTTAGTGGGAACGTTTTTGCTGGTGGGAAAAGGAACATTGCAACCGGACGATATCACGAGAATTTTGAACGCCAAGAACCGTTCAGCTGCTGGGGCCACGGCTCCCGCGAGCGGTTTGTATTTGGTGAACGTGGAGTACGAGTCCGCATAATGGCTACCGATCTCCAAGTCGCTACACAGAACATCAGACTAGCCCCTGTGATCTCTACTAATCCGGCTACTGGGGAAATCCTGCGCCAATTTGAATGCGCCACAGCTTCGGAAGTACAAGCTGCGGTCTCTCGTGCTCGTGTTGCCCAGCCTGCCTGGGAGCAAATCGGGGTTCGCGATCGAAGCCGCGTCCTGAAAAAATTCCAGCAGCTATTGCATGAAAAGAAATCCGAAGTCGCACGTTTAATTTCACAAGAAGAGGGCAAGCCCCACATCGAGGCTCTGCTCACGGAAGTTACAGTCGTATTGGATGCCGCTCGATTCTGCATCGACAATGCTCATAACTTTTTACGCGACCAGCCAATTCCGCATGGAAATCTCGCCATGAAGACGAAGTCGGGCCGATTGCTGCGTCAACCGCACGGGGTGATCGGGATAATTTCGCCATGGAATTATCCATTTTCGATTCCGGCAACCGAGAGCATGGCAGCTCTGGTGACTGGCAATGCTGTTGTGCTTAAGCCTTCGGAATTTACTTCATTATGCGCGATGGAACTTTCTTCCCTGCTCCAACAGGCCGGAGTACCGAAGGATGTTTTTCATGTCGTGACCGGACACGGGGCCACCGGGGCTGCACTGATAAATGCACCCATCGATAAACTTGTTTTTACGGGAAGCGTGGCCACCGGTCGACGAATTGCTCAGGCCGCTGCGTCGCGTCTTTTACCCGTAGTCTTGGAGTTGGGCGGAAAAGATCCGATGCTGGTGCTCAATGATGCGGACATTGAGGTCGCATCCAGCGGTGCTGTATGGGGAGCATTCGTCAATGCGGGCCAAGCCTGCTTGTCGGTCGAGCGCTGCTTTGTGCATCGCAGCATCTACGAGGCCTTTCTCGAGGCATGTGTTCGCAAAACAAAACAATTGCGAGTCGGGAACGGCATGGATTCCGGGACGGACGTCGGACCCTTGATAAATGAACATCAGTTGAGCAATGTCGCAGCGCAAGTAGAGGAAGCTCGTGCTTTGGGTGCCCGCGTCTTGGTTGGCGGCCACAAGCTTGCCCATCTCGGCCCAAATTTTTATGCTCCGACCGTAATCGCCGATGTGACTCCACAAATGCGCATCATGCGCGAGGAGACATTCGGTCCAGTGCTTTCCTTGATGCCTTTCGACGATGAAGACGAAGCTATTCGTTTGGCGAACGACTCCGAATACGGGTTGGGGGCGAGTGTATGGATAAAGAATCGAGGACGTGGAGAAGTAATAGCCAAACAGATTCATGCTGGGACTGTAATGATCAACGATGCTGTCTCGTGCTTTGGGATCAGTGAAGCTCCGCATGGTGGTATTAAATCAAGCGGCATTGGACGTACAAATGGGCGATATGGGCTGGAAGAAATGGTGCGAATCAAGTACGTTGATTCAGACCTGCTGCCCGGTATGAAAAAACTCTGGTGGTATGGATACGTCGGCTCGCTGGCACGGCAAATGGATGGCTTTTTGGATTTACAGTTTGCGCGTAAGTGGAATCAACGTCTTTACGGTGCAATAAAGTCCGCAGGAGTGATCATGCGAAAAGGGGGAATTTAGGTTATGGCGGCCTCTGATCCTAAACGCGAACTGCTTCGACACGCAGTCGCGACGCTCGCATATCGTGGCGCCAAGACTATTCGCAATGCACCTGAGAACTTCGGCGACTTTAACGATGCCGGCCGAACCCCAGGTAAAATTCTCGCGCACTTGGGCGACTTGATAGATTGGGCATTGTCTATGGCCGCGGGAACATCCAAGTGGAACGAATCGCAGCCAGTGCTCTGGGACAAAGAGACAGAGCGATTCTTCGCAAGTCTGCGGAAATTTGACGATTATCTGGCTTCCGAAAACCCGTTGCAGTGTCCTTTAGAAAGATTACTCCAAGGCCCAATTGCTGACGCGTTAACGCATGTCGGCCAATTAGCAATGCTTCGCCGAATGGCAGGTGCGAGTATTCCTGGTGAAAACTATTTCGCAGCGCAGGTGGAAATTGGCAGGGTTGGGCCTGAGCAAGTTGCTCCCCAAAAAACTTACTGAATTCCTAATACATGATGAAATGTTCCGAACTCATTTACGACTGGAATCAAAAGGCTGCGGCTACTTTGCGGCCTCACGGCCCCGTGCTGCTCAATGACGAAACGTTGCGCGACGGCTTACAGTCGCCCTCGGTTCGCGACCCTTCCATTGATGAAAAAATTCAAATCTTGCATTTGATGGAAGCTCTCGGTATCAATGCGCTTGATCTCGGTTTGCCAGGCGCTGGTCCGCGCGCGGTGGAACATGTCGAGGCGCTTGCGCGTGAAATTGTTGATCGCAAATTCAAGATCAGCGCAAATTGCGCAGCTCGCACTCACGAAAACGATATTCGTCCGATTGCCGAAATCATGCAGCGCACCGGGTTGAACATCGAAGCAGCGACTTTTCTGGGATCAAGCCCAATCCGCCGCTATACCGAGAACTGGACCGATGATTTCCTGCTTGAAACCACGGAGAAGGCCGTCCGATACGCGGTATCACTTGGGCTCAATGTGATGTACGTAACTGAGGACACGACACGTTGCGACCCCGCAATGGTGAAAAGCTTGTATTCAACTGCTATAAGCTTCGGCGCAAGAGCAATTGCGGTTTGCGATACAGCAGGGCATGCAACTCCGATGGGTGCGTTCGCCTTGGTGCAGTTCGTAATGAAAGAAGTAGTAAAACCCTCGGGAGAAAAAATTCGCGTCGATTGGCACGGCCACTGTGACCGTGGATTCGCTGTCGCCAATTCGATGGCAGCATTGATGGCCGGGGCGGATTGCGTCCATGCCTGTGCTCTTGGAATCGGAGAACGCGTCGGCAACACGCAGATGGATCAGATGTTAGTAAATCTGAAATTGATGGGCATTGCACCTTGGGCAGATCAGGACTTGACCAAGTTAAAAGAATATTGCCAGGCAGTTTCGGCAGCGACGGGAGTGCCGATTCCTCCTAACTATCCCGTGGTTGGCGAAGATGCTTTCCGTACTGCCACTGGTGTTCACGCTGCTGCCGTGATCAAGGCTTACAAAAAGAATGATCTGGAACTCGCCAATGCAGTGTATTCCGGCGTGCCTTCGCACGTCTTTGGGCTGGAACAGGTCATCGACATTGGTCCCATGAGCGGCAAATCGAATGTATTGTTTTGGCTGGAGCGGCATGGCATGGCGGCTAAGGACGAGGTTGTCGAGCGCATTTATAAGCGAGCGAAGGCATCAGACCACACGCTGAGCGAAGCGGAAATTCTGGAATGCGTGCGGGCATGAATTTCTGGCGGACGGGCGAGGACGCCCGTCGCTACATCGTTACGTAGGAGCGATGATTGCCATGAGGTAAACTACCTCGTTTGTTTCTTGAGGTACTCATGCGCAGACTTCTAATAGTTCTCATTGTTTTTTCTTGTGCGGTTCCCGTTTTTTCCCAAGCTAAACATTCCTTTACTTTCGAAGATATGATGGCGCTCAAACGCGTCGGCGAGCCGGAGGTTTCGCCGGATGGCAAGTGGGTGATCTTCAGTGCTATCGATGTCGATCTCGCAGCCAATGAGAAGGCGCCACATATTTGGATTGTTCCAATCGCGGGAGGGAAAGAGCGCGAGATCATTTCCGATCAGGATGCAGATCGGCCACGGTGGGCGCCAGATGGGAAGCGGTTTGCGTTTATATCGACCAAGGAAGGTGGATCGCAAATTTGGATTGCGGGTTTTGATGAGGCTACAGGGAAGGTGAGTGGTACGCATAGGCTGACTTCGATCGCCACAGAAGCCGATGGGGAGCTGTGGTCGCCAGACGGGAAGAACATTTTGTTCACATCAAATGTTTATCCCGAATGTACGGGATCGCCTTCGGAGACGGAGGCCTGCAATGCGCAAAAGCTGAAGCAATCAGCCGACTCAAAAGTGCAGGCGATGATCTTCGATCATCTGCTCTATCGCCACTGGAATGGATATAAAGAAAGCAAGCGTAGCCATTTGCTTGTAGTTCCGGTCGATGCTTGCGTAGGAACAGCCGCCCTTGGCTGTCCGGCAGATGCAGCCCGCGACCTTACGCCTGGCGATTACGATGCACCGCAGTTCAGCCTCGGTGGGCAGGATAATTATGCCTTCTCACCTGATGGGCAGGAGATTTGCTATACATCGAATCATGATGAAGTCGAAGCGACTTCGACCAACAATGATCTGTGGCTCGTTTCAGTGAATGGCGGTCCGTCCAAGAACATCACTGCCGAAAACAAAGCCAGCGACTCGACCCCGCTGTATTCGCCAGACGGGAAGTACATCGCATATCGTGCACAAAGGCGGCCTGGATACGAGAGCGACAGGTTTCGCCTAATGCTGTATGACAGGAAGACGGGTGAGAAGAAGAATCTTACCCAGGATTTTGATCGCTGGGTGGGAACGTTCACATGGCTACCTGATTCGAAGAATGTTTTTTTTGCAGCAGAGAACGCGGGAGCATCTCTAGTTTATGAAGCCAATCTAGAACATCCGACATGGACCCATCCCATCGTAAGCGGATTCAATGACGACCTCAGTTTGACGCCCGACGGGAAAACACTCACTTTCACGCGAATGTCGATTTCAGCTCCAATCGAGATCTATCGGGCGCCGACTGAATTTTCCGTTTGCGAAGTTTATTGGAAAGACCAGAAGTTTCCATCCCTTAGGTATGATGTGCCTGAATGCCAACTATCCAAGGCGTTGCCTCTAACTCATCTTAACGACTCTGTCCTCTCCAAAGTTTCCATGTCGCCCCTCGAGTCCTTCTGGTTCACTGGCGCCCACAACGACAAAGTCGAAGGTTTCCTCGTTAAGCCGCCGAACTTCGACCCCGTCAAGAAATACCCTGTGAAATTTCTCATCCACGGCGGCCCTGAGGGAGCCTGGGGCAATGACTGGAGCTATCGCTGGAATCCTGAACTCTTTGCAGCTAACGGATATGTTGTCATCATGATTAACTTTCACGGCTCGACTGGCTATGGACAGAAATTCATCGATGCCATCAATGGCGATTGGGGCGGCGCACCGTTTGAAGATCTGATGAAGGGGCTCGATTATGCCGAGCAGCATTATCCATTTATCGATAAAGACCGCGAGTGCGCGCTGGGAGCAAGCTACGGCGGATACATGACCAACTGGATTCTCGGCCACACGGATCGCTTTAAGTGCATCGTAACCCATGACGGCATGTTCAATACCGAGTCAGCGTGGGGAACGACTGAGGAGTTGTGGTTCAACGAGTGGGAGTTCAAGGGCACTCCTTACAACAATCGTGAGCTGTACCGGAAATGGTCGCCGCATTTATCGGCTACGAATTTCAAGACGCCTACACTCGTGGTTCACGGACAGCTCGATTATCGATTAGACGTTTCAGAGGGCTTCCAGCTTTTCACGACGTTACAGCGATTGAAGGTTCCTTCGAAAATGCTGTACTTCCCCGACGAAGGGCATTGGGTACTGAAGCCACAGAACAGTCAGCTTTGGTACAAGACGGTGAACGATTGGGTGGATCAGTGGTTGAAGAAGTAACATAAGTTCGTCACTGGGATTCTATGTAGGCAGGGGTCCTTCGATTTCGTCAACTCATTTGCAAGCAAATGGATTGACTGCGCTCAGGGTGACAGCTTCTAAGATATTCAGTTCACAGGCAAGGATTGCAATGCCAACTGCACTGTGTTATTTCCCGCCCCTGCTGTGCCCAGAATAACTACGGGCCCTCCGATTCCTCCCGCGGAGGGCTGGATTGTAGCCAGGCCGTTCATATCGGACTGAATTGTGGTTTGCGAGGACGACAAAATCACTGGTATCTCGGGCTGCGTCACCCCTGCTTGCCCCACAAAAACAATTGGCTGGTTATTTGGCATTCTTCCTACCATCATTTGGAAAATAACTCCGGCTCCGAGCACTGGGTTCGGCGGAGTAGAAGAATCAGTCACGCGGATTGTCACTGGCGCGAAGCTTTGACCCACAAGTAATTCTTGAAGCGCTCCAGAAACAGTTTGCAGCTGAAGCACGCCAAACGGAACAGAAGTTCCGTAAAAGCTTTGGCAGGGAGCGTTCCCTGGTTCTGCGCATACGCTCACTTGAACGTCTCCAGACATTGCCGAAATTTGCAGCATGGAAGTCGCATATCCTGAAGCGTTCGTTGTTGCGGGCGCAGCACTGAGAATGCCATTGCCTTTGACGATTTTGTATCCGATTGTCATTCCGCCGATAGGCGTGCCATTGTTGAGAGCCCGCGCAGTCAGAGGAATGCTGACCGTTGCACCCTGCGCAACCGAGGCAAACGGCGAAGCCAACGAAAGGTCCAGAGACGAAGAAGTTCCGAGCAATGTGGTTTGCACCTGCTTGGGCGACGAATACGAAGCCGGAGCCAGCTTTACGGTGATCGTCACTACGCCAGCTGTATGAACTGTGGATTGCGTGGACACTAGCCCACTTTGATCCGTGAGAACGGTACAACTCGTGCCTCCTGCGCAGGCGGAAAAACTCAGAGCTGGATTAGAAGTCAAAAAGACGCTGGCGCCCGCTACGGGTGTAACCCCATCAGGGGCGACAACTTGGACTCGAATTGGATTCGGAGCTTGTCCGCCAACCGGAGTGCCGGGATTTGTACCTGCGAGCAAAAGAATATTGTCGCTCGGCCCGGCGCCGTAAGTGAGAACTCCGGTCATCGTCGAAACTGCTCCCGTCGGAGTGTCGCTAAGCACGATGCTTTGGACTCCATCCGGCATGGGCGGCGCGTTTATTAGCATTTGCTTCGCAGCAAGTGCCATAAGCGGCGCGTTTGCATTTCCGAAAGTGATCAGCGTATTCGGCTGAAATCCGAAGCCTTGAACTAAAAGTGGTGTTCCTCCGGCTACGCTCGCCCGGGCTGGCGTCACGCTATCGCCATAAAATATTCGCGCATGGTAGCGATAATCGGGGCGGCCATCGCCGCGATAATCCGAAATTGCCAGCCGGAAGCTGGTGGTTTGTTGGAACTGCGCATCGAGACGCGTTTCTCCAAAAAATAAAGTATTGAAAGACGACGGCGTTTCTGCGGGAGCAGGCGATTGCCCTGGATTAGCTAACGACCACATGCCGATTACCGGCTGCGTTTTGCTTTGCGACGCGTTTCCATAATCGTCGAGTGCGGTTACGATTGCAGAAAGCGTGCGGTTCGCCTGCGCGTTGAACCAAAAATAATCCGGATTTCCGCTAGAGTTTAGTGATGCAGTCCAGTCTCCTCCAACAGGAAGGCTCGCGGGAGCCGCATAGCTTGTTGGCTCGAACCACGAAAGTGGCTTGTTGGCGCTTTTCTGCATCAGAATATCTTGCTGGACATCACCGCCCAGAGTGACGGTTACCGTGATCGGCTGCGCGGAACCGGAAGGTTGTACCTGCCATGGACCATATGGACCGACCATTTCCGACCATACAGGATCGAGCGCTTCCACTGTGAGCTGATACTGTGCGCTGTTCGCGCCATTTGGAATCTGCAATCCGCCCAAATCGAAGAATCCTTGCACTGCCGGATCATTCGAGCCGTAACGGTTGAAAGGGAGCCCGGAAGGATCGTTAAATCCGGTAATTATGTTGCCAGCATTTCCGCAAAATAGAAACCCCGAGACGGATGCGGCTACATAGTTACGCGACGGCATTCCGGTTGAGGGATCAATCCAGCGTGCCACGACGTTAGCGCCTTGCATGCCTTCAACGGGCTGACCACTTGCATCAACAAAGCGTACAGACCCATGAATACGAGAGGTATTCGCAACAAAAAGCTGCTTACCAGGAAATTTAGCAAGATTCTGGGCGGTTACCGGGTACAGTCGTGACAGTGCCGCTTGGTCGTCCATCTTCGGTTGATAAGGGTTGGAATAACAGCTCGTAATAGGCACACATCGAACCGAGTCCATTGCGTGCATGACGGAAAAACCCGCGTAATCCGCCTGACTTGGCGTCGGATTTCCTGTCTGGACATTAAGGTTCACCTGAGACCAATCGAGTCCTAATATCCGGCCAAGCACGCGAACCAGCCTGTACTCCACGTCAGGAATCTGATTCGAGTTTTGCGCACAATTGCCATTCAGAATTACGAGCGCGTGCAGAAACTGAGAGTTTGTAGCGAAATTATCGATACCTCCAAAAACCGCGTCGGTGAAACAGTTCGCAACATCACCAGCGCCTTGTCCCAAGAGGGCATCTGTAACCGAGCCGTCGGCGTCGTACACAACCCCAACCGGCGTCCCGACTGCGCTCGGCATTACATCTGCTGGCATGGTGATTGAGCCATCGCCATTTACGATTACGTTAGCTCCGCTCACGTTTTCAGCGAGCTGCCCGGCACGAGTTGCGGAAACAGCTACGGTCGGAATGGAAGTCCATTGGCTAAACGCATCAGCTACGAGCGCGTCGGCGTTCGGACCTTGCAGAATAGGACTGAGATTGCCTTGGTCGGTGTAGTAATTGATTGCGCCTTGGGACCACGTAAGCGGTGTGCCCATTGTCTCTGGATCGAAGTAGCTCACTCCTGCGACATAGTGTGGGCCGCCGGCGTGCGCAAATTGTGGAATGAGAAGTAACAGAACCAAGCCAACCACAAGAGCATAAAGCAGGCACCAGAATATCCGGATAATCCTCGCGTACTTTGAATTCCAACTGGCGCGTTCTGCGAGAAGCAATAAATCTTGATGACGATGAGTGAGCCCTCTGCGAAAGGTTGCGGCGTCTGAGGAAAATTTTTCGCCAATCATCGTTCCTCCTCGGCCTGCTGGATTGCGCGTCCGAACTCGCGAACACCCAGCCTTAATTCACGGCCATTTCTGAGAATAGGATTGGCAATTGTGTGCTCCTGTCCAACGATGAATTCCCCTTGTGAGTCAAGGGTAAAGCGTCCCTGCCACCCTCCCACCGGGCTGGTTAGGCCCAACTTGCTGGGGGGATACAGGAATAGAAATAAACGCTGCCCAACGCGATAGCGTTCCCCCGACTCCCACAGCCCGGCCCATTCACGCATTGTGAGGGACTGGCCTCGACGAACCCCGTGAACTGCATGATCAACGCGAAAAGTTATTCGTACAGTGGCAAGTTTGTTATGGGAAGACATGGCCGGCTGGATGGCCATGACAGTTCCAGCGAAGATATACCCCGAATTGCGGGTTACCCGGCGCAGGGTGAAAACATCCAGCTTTGTCTCGCGCTCGAGCGGTTGTTCAGCGACGGCTTGCGGTGCAAGTCCTGCCGGGCCAAATGTCATCCAGAAGAGCAGCAGGAGCGTAGCCGATCGCTTCACTAACAAAGTCAACATACTTAGCCTCGTATAGGAACGAGACCAGCCTCTGACGGAAGCAGAAGGATTTTAGCGGATGAAATGGACCCCCGACTGTGCGGACAATCACAATGCAATCAAATAAAGAACAGTTGAACTGAGGAAAAGCCGGCCCAGACATGTCTATCGTGAGGAAAAACCAGCTGGCATGCTCCCGCTGTGACGTTGCGCGGACAAATTTGCTCCGATGAGCAACAATAATCCGGATAAAAATGCCCAGAACATCATGCTCACCGACAACGCAAACGGCCCATAGACTTCCTGAAAGTTCAACCGCGGCAATGCGAGGATGTAACAATATTTAAGAATTTCAGATAGAAGACCCATAATTACCGCAGCGGGCAATACTGTTGTGGGGGGAACTTTTCCATTGGGCAATAGCCAGTAAATTAGAAAAAAAATGGCAATGCTGGCTGCAATTGCAAAAACTTTCATCACGATAAATCCGGCGAGCTGAACCATGAAGACGCCATGGCCGAAGGTTAAAAATCGCAGCAATACGACATTCCCGGCCGTGAGAGCGATTGAGAGCAGGGCGAGGACGCCGCAGCCGAAGGCCAGACCAAGTGAAATGAGTTGGTTGCCTAAATAAGAACGGTTCTCTGGAAAATGCCAAATACGGTTCAATGCCACTTCGAGCGGCATAAAAATTCCCGTGGATGTAATGAGGAGCATCGCAATCGAGAATAGTTGAGCACGGTGCCTCGCTCCGACCAGTGCGTTCAAATTGCGAATTACGAATTCCTGTCCTGTTGGTAATGAATCTCGCAGCAGTTGCACCACAACCTCGTACATGGCCGGAGAGTGAAATACCCGCTGGATCACCGTCAGCAGCAGCAACACAAATGGAAAAAACGAGAGAATGGCGTTTGCGGCTACCGAGAATGCAAACGTGTGCACCTCAGTCCGTAACAAGTATTTCAACGTGGATGAAGCACTGGAACGCAATCCAGTTCTTTTTGGCATATGACCCAGGGGCACAACCCTGGATAGCGATGAGTGAATCAAGATTTGCAATCATATCAAGCGTTTGGAACGGAGTCATGGGGTTCGGATCCGGAGTCGCATTATGAAGGTGCCCCAATCCACATCCGTAGTGACATTCTTTAGTCAAACGTTTTATTAAATCGAAATTATCTTCTTGCCACGGGGAAAGTTCCTGAATATTATTCTCTGCTCATTGCAATCGCAAGCAATGAGATTCGCAGGTTGTGAGTGGATGTTTCAGTGTTGCAGTCGAAACTCGCGCGACAACAACGGGCTCCGGAGCTTTACGCCGCATTTTCCTTATCGGCGTAAAACTCAGGAGCCTTTTTCCGTCGTGATAGTGTCGTCTCTCCTCTGACCCATCCGTTATTGGGGCTCCGGTTCTCCAGGGGGTGGCACGAAGCTTGGCTTCACGGAGAAACGGGCAATTCTACAGACCAGAACGAAAGGAGTAATTTGTGAGGGAAAAAGGTACCGTCAAGTGGTTCAATGGGGCAAAGGGCTATGGCTTTATCCAGCGATCTACCGGAGAAGATGTCTTTGTGCACTTCTCTGCGATTCAGGAGAACGGCTATCGCACGTTAAATGAGGGCGAAACCGTAGAGTTTGACTTGCTAAAGGGGCCCAAGGGGTTCCAGGCGGGCAACGTCAGTCGCGGATAAACTACAACAACTTTCAAAACCCTCCCGACTTCCCTGGGAGGGTTTTTTGCTGTTCTGACGTTTTCAGTGGCTGCTTTCTTTTGAGTGCGACTCCATCAGTCTCTTGGTCAGCAGAACCAGTCCGAATATTTGCGTCCATTCTGAGACGATGTTTCCCACTACTTGTCCCCACTTGGCTTCGGAATTCATCTTCAGATAAAGCATCACCCATGCGGCACCAGTGATTATCAAAAAGATGGTAAGCGAATGATCGCGCAGCTTCTCCCGTAAGGGACTCAGGAATCCGCGTGGCGGCTTCCGGCTCTCGGCTGAACCTTTCTCATACATGTATTTGGTGGCAAGCACCGTCACCACAACGCCAGTCCAGTCGGCGATCGCATTTCCGAAAAACGAGCCGAGGTGAGTGCTGGGGTCGGAGAAAATGTACAACACAATCCACAAAAGAAGAATTGCAATGGAAGCGATGCTCAACGAGTGTTTGTGAAGAAAACTTTGATTAGGATTTGATCTTTTCGTCATTCAATTAAGTTTTATCAATCGCAAAGTAGTTCTAAAGTTCACGCAGGTCAATCGAGATGAGTCGGGTGTAAGGCATTTACTGAATTCCCGGTTACTGAATCTCTAACGAGACCAGATCACCGTCGGACTTTCCACCCGGCTTGTAGTTCGCGCTCAGTTGCAAATGCTTCCACTCGCAGGAAAATTTTTCAGATCCCAATATGACCAAGCCTGAATAATTTTCGGTTCGGAGTTTAACAACTTTAGTCCCATTAAAGATTGAGAGAACTGCTGCGGGGCTTTGTGAGCAGTCAACCCGCACCAGATTGCCTTTGAGGAACTTTAAGGGACGTTTGTCGGGCTGCGGTTCGGGCACGGTTTTGGCATTCCCTGTACTGGATCCTTCTTCTGTCGGTTCATCTGTCTGGGAATTTGCTGTCTCAGATTGGGTTGATGCTGAAGACGAAGCAGAGGAGCTTTCTTCTTGTGGCAGAATGCCATATTTCTTGAGGGTGGGCAGATCGTCAAGGTCTTTCTTTGCGAAATGCGCGATTTGCTGATTTTGGCTGCCCTTCAGTCGTTCCAACAATGCTGTTGCCGCATCCCACTGCTTTAGCGCAATCTCAATATTCGCCATGTTGAGTAAATATCGATCGCTGCGCGGACTGAGTTGTACGGCAAGCTTGATGGCTGTCATAGCAGAGTGAGCGCCTCCCCCCGCCAATCGTCCCATTGCCAGCATGTTGTAGGCTTCCGCAAAATCGGGATCCCAATCGATCACGATTTGCAAATCTTGCATCATGTTGGGCAGGCCTGGGAAACGCGCGTTGGTTTGCGCTCGATAAGTTTGCAAGGCAAGCTCATAGCGTACCCATGGATCTTTCGCATCAATTTGCAAAGCTCTATTGAGCTCTTCAATCGCCTCTGTGAGTTCCCTTCTTTGCATGTGATCCCATGCCAGGGCACGATACGCGATGGTCGTTTCTGTTTTCGGGTCCGCTAAAAGCGCTTGCAATTGTCCCACCGCCTGATCGCGATGCTCAGGAACGCGAACTGTCATTTCGGCAAGCGAAGCTTGTCCTTCGGCGAAAGGGAGCTGACGCGTACTTGTACCGATATCATCCGCCGAAATTGGAACTGGAGAAAAATAAACTTGGCCGCCGGGAGCAGTCGCGGTCGAATCTTTGGAGGCGTCCAATGCTGCAAATAACGGTCCGAGGGAGTGGAAATAATCTTTTACGGCCTGATCAAACTGCGCCGTGGTCATATCAAAAGCCTGCTGAATGGCTTGATCAATGGGCAGATGTTGATTCTCCACTAGATCGAAATAGACGCCCGCTTGTTGCAGCTTGTTTTTATTCAGCAGGTAATGCACAGTCATCCATGATTGCGCATAGAAGAGCGTGTGATGCGTACCCTCATGAAAGTTCTCCATGTGATGCTTCATACTGAACAGGTCGGGTACCGCCAGCCACACCGTTGGACTGAGTAATTCTGTGAGCGGCCTTGGAGGCTCTTTGATTTGAAGTTGATTTCCGACGAGATCGGTATGCCATGCAAGGCTGAGTTCCGGGTCAAGGCCGATCTCCACTCGCTTATTATCTAATCGGATCGAAGAAAAATATTCGGCAAATCCCTCATCAAACCACGGCTGCACCGGCGGATAGTTGTAGTTGAGAAGTAAATGCGCAAACTCATGGGTTACAGCCCGCCAGCTTTCCGGCTCAAATAAATTGAGCACAATGTAGTTGCGATCTTCGCCGGGAATAAAAAAACCAGGATCAGTTATGGCCCTACCATCTTTGAAAGGCGCAATCTGCGCGTATTCTTTGTCAGACTTAAGCGCAATGATTTCGAGCGGCTCTGGCATTTTCAGCTTGCTTCTCATCAAAAGCTGTCCAAAAACAGCGCGCATCTGTTCAAAACGCACCGCAACCTCGCGTCCCTTTTTTTCGTCCGCATCGGTCAACACGGAAAAGTGATCGGAACTGACACGAATCCATTGTGCCTGTTTTTCTGCGGCTTGAAGAGGCAAAGCGAGCAACCCGCAAAAGAAGATGAGAATCAGGAAAAGAGTTTGTGGTAGCTGAAGAATGAAACGGTTCATCGTTAAACCTGCAAGCTGCTAATCAATGGGATGCTAACACGGGCTCCGTTTGCAGCAGACTTTCAGCCATTATCTTTGGTTAGCTGATGAATTGCCCAGCACGCAGTTTCGGCCACCACAAGATCTTCATCGGCGGCCAGCTTCCGCAGCAAGGGTACGAATTCTGGCTGACGGCTATTTCCCATGGCAATGATGGCATTACGGCGAAGTCCATTATATTTAGTGCGCCGAATAGCGGAGCCTCTGAATTTCTCTCGGAACTCTTCTTCACTCATCTGCGCCAGATATTCCAGTGCTGGATTGACTAATCCCTCGCGCGGCTGAAATTCCGCTGCCGCAGAAGCCGGGGCTTTGCGGTTCCATGGGCAAACATCCTGACATATGTCGCAACCGAAAACATGCCGTCCGATACCATCGCGCATGTGTGCTGGAATTTCTCCGCGTTTTTCGATCGTCAAATAGGAAATGCATTGATTGGAATCGAGCTGATAAGGTGCGATCAGGGCATTAGTAGGACAAGCATCAATACAGCGGGTACAGGAGCCGCAACGGTCAGCAACGGGCAGATCAGGAGTGAGTTCCAATGATGTAAGAATCACGCCCAGAAACAACCACGATCCAAGCTTTTGGTTCAGAAGACAGGTATTCTTGCCGGTCCATCCAACACCAGCGTACTTGGCATATACACGCTCAACAATCGGCCCCGTATCGACATAGCAGCGGGTCTGTAAAGCCGGCTTTTCGCCAGATTCGCCAAACCTCGAAGCCGTGGAAAATTCCTCTTGCAATCGGTTTTCGACCGTTCGGAGCCGGCGCATTACCGCATCATGGTAGTCTTCCCGCCCCCAGGCGTAGCGTGCTATCCAGCCCTTTCGAGAGTCGCGCTCTTCAGGCGAATATGGATAAGCTGTGTTGTAGTTGATCGCACAAACAATCACGTTGCGAGCCCAGGGAAACGTCGACTTCAGGGAAGCTCGTTTCAAATTTCCAGCATCATCACGGGATTCCAGATACTTCATTTCAGCAGCATGGCCGGCATCGACCCACTTCGAAAAATATTCAAGCTCAAGAAAGTCTTCGACAGCGGCAATGCCGGCAAGTTCGAAACCAACTTCTTGAGCGACCTGTTTGATAAAAGTGGAGATGTGGCTAATCATTCTGTGATTTCTAAAGAATTATTCCAGTTGTTTAATCCCGTCGATAGTCGGGTTTTTACGCTGACCTGTCACTACTCTGAAAATGATATTCTCAGTGTCGCACCACCTCGGTGGTGGATTAATCCATGCGTAAAGCTCTCAATCATCTCAAGAACGCCGACCCTATTCTTGCCGCAATTATCGAGCGTGTCGGCCCTTATCGTCGTGAATACGGCGAGCCGACCTTCGAAAGCCTCGCCCGCTCCATTGTCTACCAGCAATTAAATGGACGAGCAGCCGCCACCATATACGGCCGCCTTGAAACCCTTGCCGAAAAGCCGCTGACCCCAAAAGGTATTTTAAAACTCACCGAAGAACAAATGCGTTCTGCCGGACTCTCCAAACAGAAACTCAGCTACATACGTGATCTTGCGGCACGAACCGCAAGTGGCGAAATCGAGTTCGCCCGCCTGCCTGAAATGTCCGACGATGATGTGATCGAGCACCTCACGCGCGTAAAGGGCATCGGGACTTGGACAGCCCATATGTTCCTGATCTTCGCTTTACGGCGTCCAGACGTCTTGCCTACTGGCGATTTCGCGATTCAATTGGCTATCAGGAAGCTGTATAAGAAACGCAAAATGCCGAAACCTGCACAGATAGAAAAAATCGCTAGATGCTGGTCGCCTTACCGGAGTGTCGCCTGCTGGTATTTGTGGCGAAGCCTTGATGTGAAGACTCTCGAAGGCTAAGTCGCCACTAAAGGACTATCCGGACACGACATGCTTCAAAAGCCGTAATGTATCTCTTTGTGATTAAATGGTTGCGATGGCTGATCCTAAAATTCGCGTCTTAGTAGCGAAACCCGGCCTTGATGGTCACGACCGAGGCGCAAAAGTAATCGCACGCGCTTTACGCGATGCAGGCATGGAAGTTATCTACACAGGTCTGCGCCAGACTCCGGAGATGATCGTCACCGCTTCCCTACAGGAAGACGTCAACGTCATCGGCTTGTCGATTCTTTCCGGCGCTCACAATGCCATCGTCCCGCGAGTTATCGACCTACTCAAACAAAATAAGATGGATGACGTGCTGCTCATCATCGGGGGCATCATTCCCAACCAGGACATCGATAACCTTAAGAAACTCGGCGTATCCGCGGTGTTTCAGCCGGGCACTCCCATGGACGATATCGTCCAATTCATCCGATCAAATGTTAAACCTCGCGGCGTGCCCACGGCTTCTGCATGACCGAAATCAGCAGTTCCCGTTTGCGCGACATTCTGGCAAAAACTGTGGGTCCTGCTCCTTGGTATTGGAAGACGTTCCCTGCCGTGAATTCAGCCAACCAATATTTCGTCTGGAGGCATCACGGCGAACAGGGAGCGCTCGCATATGTCGTATCGTTCGGCCTGGAACAAGAGCCTGACAGAGCTCGCCTCGCGCTCAACACCTATTGCAGACCGTTCTTTGTGCCCGACTCGCGGATTGGAATTTGGTGTCCCGAAGGACGCAGTATTCGCCTAACCTGTTTTGATCCCGTGCAACTTAAGGCATTCGATCTCGCCGAGGTTGCTGGATGGTTCAAGCAATCGAGTGAACGCATCTATGCGGCAACCGGGCCAATTGCTGAATTCGAGGTATCTCTCTCACTCCAAGCGGGTATGCACAAGATCGAAGTTCCAGAAGAATTCCGCAAGGTCGACGAGTTGGTTGTGCCCACCAGTTATGCCGCTAAGAGCAATGACGATCCGGCATTCGCGCTCTATGTTTTCTATTTGCAGGCGGGATTGGTAGAAGTGTTGCCACAAAAATGGTTTACCGCAAGCCAGTATGAAGTAGGAAAGCAATGGATTACGCGAGCCGCACGCGATTCCGAATCGCACCGCATTGTCGGTGAGTGCTTCGGCGTGGGAACGTTCTTGCTGGAGGAAGACGGATGCAGGATTGATCGCTGGCTAGAGAGAATCGATCACTAACATTCGAGAATCCCGCTAGATATTTAGATTTTCTCTGTGCCCTATATGCCGTGGCAGAAAGAGTCCCGGTTTGCCACTCTCCGCTCCGCTGTTATACCTTAACTAGTTTCGGTCTTCTTTCATGGCGAATCGCGAAGAGTCTCCCGCACCGCAAAGCCCCACCATTCTCACTACACGCGTTGACCCAACATCAGCGCGCTTCGAAGCCAACATGCGATTCCTCGCCGATCTTGTTTCACAGGTACGTAACGAAGAAGAACATATCCGCGAGGGCGGCGGCCCTAAGGCCATTGAAAATCAGCACTCAAAAAATCGGCTGACCGCCCGCGAGCGCATCAACCTCTTAGTTGATCCTGCAACTTTCTTTGAGCTGGGCGCTTATGTTGCCCATGGCATGTATGAAGAATGGGGAGGCGCACCAGCCGCAGGTGTGATCACCGGCCTCGCGCGTATTCAGTCCCGCATGGTGATGATCATCGCCAATGACGCCACCGTCAAAGCAGGCGCATTCTTCCCTATGACTTCGAAGAAAGTAATTCGCGCACAAAACATCGCCATTGAGAATCGCATTCCGACGATTTATCTTGTCGACTCCGCGGGAGTTTTTCTTCCTCTCCAGGAAGACGTATTTCCAGACACTGACGATTTCGGCCGGGTATTCCGCAACAATGCCGTGATGTCCGCCATGGGCATTCCACAAATTGCCGCCATCATGGGGATGTGCGTGGCTGGTGGAGGCTATCTCCCGGTCATGTGCGATCACGTGCTTATGACTGATGGCAGCGGCCTTTTTCTCGCCGGACCTGCATTAGTGCAAGCTGCTATCGGACAGAAAGTTTCCGCAGAAGAACTGGGCGGCGCCGCTATGCATTCCGCAATCAGCGGAACAGTGGACTTTCGCGAGCCGAACGACGAAGCCTGCCTACAGCGTATTCGAGCCATCATCGATAAGTGGGGATACCGCCGGCAGTCTCCCTGGGACCGGCGCAAACCCGAAGCTCCCGCGCTGGCAGCCGAAGAGATCTATGGTATTTATGATTCTTCCCCTGGGCGCCCTTATGACATGAAAGAAATTCTCGCGCGCATCATCGACGGCAGCCGCTTCGATGAATACAAGCCTGAGTATGGGAAGACTCTAATCTGCGGCTATGCGCGGATCGGCGGATTTGCCGTAGGAGTCGTTGCCAACCAAAAACTGCACGCGCAGGCGACTGATCACGAAGGGAAGAAACGAGTTGAATTCGGCGGAGTAATCTATACAGAATCCGCCGAAAAAGCCGCCCGCTTTATTATGGACTGTAATCAGAATTTGATCCCGCTGATTTTCTTTCATGATGTAAACGGCTTTATGGTCGGACGCGACGCGGAGTGGAGTGGAATCATTAAAGCTGGGGCGAAGTTGGTTAACGCAGTCTCGAATTCCGTGGTGCCAAAAATTACCGTAATCGTCGGCGGATCATTTGGAGCAGGACATTACGCAATGTGCGGTAAGGCTTACGATCCGCGATTCGTTTTCGCCTGGCCGACGGCTCGTTATGCAGTAATGGGCGGGGATGCAGCCGCCGGAACGTTAGTTGAAGTTAAAATCCGGCAATTGGAGCGCGGCGACAAGAAGTTGAGCGAAGAAGAACGCAAAGAGCTGTTCGAGTCAACGAAGAGAACTTACGACCAACAGACCGATCCACGATACGGAGCGGCGAGACTTTGGATCGACAAGATTATTGATCCGGTTGAAACACGCGACGCGATTACGCAGGCACTTGAAGCGGCAGCATTGAATCCCGATGTAGCGGAGTTTAAAGTGGGAGTGCTGCAAACATGATTATCAACCACGGAGGCACGGAGACACAGAGAAAGCTGATCCATGAAGCGCTCACTGAAAAAGTGATTGGTGCTGCAATAGAAGTTCATCGAGAACTTGGCCCCGGCCTCATGGAGTCAGCCCATGAAGAATGTCTCTGCCATGAATTACATCTGCATGGCTTGTCATTTCAAAGGCAGGCGCCATTGCCTGTACGATACAAAGCCGTTAACCTCGATTGTGGGTACAAGCTCGATCTCGTAGTTGACAATGCAGTGATTCTCGAGCTGAAGTGCGTAGAACATATCCTTCCAGTGCATGAAGCTCAATTACTCACCTATCTGAAAATGACCGGCCTGCATGTTGGATTGATTCTAAATTTCCACGTTCCAGTTCTCGTACGAGGAGGAATTGTCCGCAAAGTTCTCTGAATCAGTGCCTCAGTGCCTCCGTGGTAAATATGCGTGATCTCGTAAAACTCGTCGAATGTCCCCGTGACGCCTGGCAAGGTCTCCAGACTCACATCCCTACTCACATCAAGATTGAATATCTGCGTACGCTCATCAGCGCTGGATTCAAACACATTGATGCCGTCTCCTTTGTCTCGCCCAAAGCTGTGCCCCAGATGGCCGACTCTGAAGACGTTCTCAAAGAGCTTGATCCTCCTGATGATGTCGAGATTATCGCCATCGTCGTTAACGAAAAAGGCGCACAGCGGGCCCTTGAGACTCAAGCGGTGCGTACTCTTGGCTTTCCTTATTCTGTCTCGCCCACTTTCCTGCGCAACAACCAGAATCAATCACTCGAACAAGCCATTGATGAACTGGAAAAGATCAAGAACAAAGCCGGAGAAGGCGACCTCGATGTTGTGGTTTACATTTCGATGGCATTCGGCAATCCTTACGGAGATGCATGGAATATCGGCGAAGTCCTTGACGCGATCGATCTTCTCGAGTCGCTCGGCATTCGCATGATTTCCCTAGCCGATACAGTTGGCTTATCCGGACCTAAACAAATTAACGAACTCGTATCGGCAGCAATTTCTAAATACGACTTCCTTGAAATCGGAGTGCATCTCCACAGCCGTCCGGATCAAGCGGTTGAGAAAGTGTTGGCTGCATATGACGCAGGTTGCCGACGCTTCGATTCTGTCTTGGGAGGATTGGGAGGCTGCCCCTTCGCCCAGGATCAATTAGTCGGGAACATACCCAGCGAAAAGGTAATCGAAGCACTGCAAAAACGTGGTGCTCAGTTGCCGCAGTTCAAGTCGTTGGACGTACTGTTGCGAGCCTCAGAAGCAATCGGCGCAAGATATACAAATTCGCAAGCGGCAGATTAACATCCCACCATGAACTACTCCGCCTTAACGTTTGAAATAGACTCCGGCATCGCCACCATTACTCTCAATCGCCCCGAAAAGTGTAATGCCATCAGCTTTCAACTCGTGGACGAACTGCTAACCGCACTAGGTGAGATAGAACAATCATCGTCGCAGATCGTGATTCTCACCGGCTCCGGCAAAGCTTTTTGCGCGGGGATGGATCTAGACGAGCTCAAATCCTTAGCGGGAAAATCGCACACCGATAACCTTAAAGATTCAACCACGATGGCGCACATTTTTCGCCGTCTGTATGAGTTCCCCAAGCCCACCATTGCAGCGGTAAACGGTGCGGCAATAGCAGGGGGAACTGGCCTGGCAACAATGTGTGACTTCACTCTCGCCGTGCCTGAAGCAAAGTTCGGATACACTGAAGTGCGCATCGGATTTGTCCCGGCTATCGTTTCATCGATTCTGGTTTGGCAAGTCGGGCACAAAATCGCTCGTGATCTGTTACTCACAGGAAGGCTCTTCGATGCGGCCGAAGCGTATCGCTATGGACTCGTTAATGAAGTGGTCGATCCCGCCAAACTTATCCCGCGCGCACGAGAGCTTGCCGCGCAACTCATGGAAAACAGCCCGTCTTCATTAATCGTTACTAAAAAATTAATTAACGGATTCATCGCGTCCCAGCTTGACCAACAGATCGCCGATGCCATTGAAGACAATGCACGCATTCGCACCACCGCCGACTTTCGCGAGGGGGTCGCGTCCTTCCTCGAAAAACGCAAGCCACGCTGGACGGGAAAATGAACAATCATTCGCTCAGCGAACCAATGAGATCAAACTCCCAATCGATTTCTGAGACTCGAATCCGTGTGCGCTATGCCGAAACCGACCAGATGGGTGTCGTCTACCATGCGAATCATTTCATTTGGTTCGAGGTAGGACGCGTCGAATTTCTGCGCCAGCTTGGCTTTTCTTATCGCGACATGGAACAAAACGACGGATGCTTTATCGCTGTAGTCGATGCCCGCTGTCGATACAAAGCCCCGGCGCATTATGACGACGAGATCATCGTGCGCACGCATCTAAAAAATATTCGTAACTCAGTTATACATTTTGGATACGAACTCGTACGAGTGAGTGATGGTGTGCTATTGGCAGATGGCGAAACAACTCATATCGTCACCAACTCCGAAATGAAAACCGCGCCTATTCCAGAAAAATATCTAAGCAAGTTCAAAGAAGCATTGTCCAAGTGACAACCTATTCTGGAACCTCAGTGTCTTCGTGTCTCCGTGGTAAATTCAAGTTGTGGCATTTCGATTGGAGTCCCAACTGAAAGCTCTTCATATCAACGGTAACGGTCTCATTCTTGAAGATGTACGCGAAGTTGCTGTCGAACGCCGCGCCGTTCTTCTTGCTCCCGATGCTCGCGAAGCCGTCGTCCGCGCCCGTGCTGTGGTGGAAGCATTGGTCGCAGGGAACAAAATCTCTTACGCAATTACTACCGGAGTCGGCAAGCTCAGCGATGTGCGGATAGCCGGAGACGAGATCCGCGAACTCCAGGTCAACCTGCTTCGGTCTCACGCAGTCGGCGTCGGTGAGCCTCTTTCCGTTTCCGAAACCCGCGCTTTGATCTTGTTGCGCGCCAATTCCCTTTCCAAAGGACACTCCGGTGTCCGCCCCATAATAATCGACACCTTGTGCGAGCTGCTCAATCGCGGCGTGACGCCGTTCGTTCCATCGCAAGGCAGCGTCGGAGCCAGCGGCGATCTCGCCCCGCTCGCGCATTTGGCACTCGTATTAATCGGCGAAGGGGAATGCATAAACGATCAGGGCCAACGTATCCCCAGCAGCGAAGCCTTGCACGCCGCTCAAATCAAGCCGCTGGCTCTAGAAGCCAAAGAGGCAATCTCTCTGATCAACGGGACCCAGGGAATGCTCGCCGTTGGAATTCTCGCACTCCTTGCCGCCGAAACTCTCGTCGATACCGCTGATGTGGTCGGTTCCATTACTCTGGATGTCCTTCGCGGTACCGATGTGGCCTTCGACGAACGCATTCATCAAGCTCGCCCACATCCTGGACAACTCGCCACCGCGTCGAATCTCCGCCGCATGCTCGAAGGCAGCCAGCTTCGGGAGTCGCACCGTGATTGCGGTCGCGTGCAGGACGCCTACTCCATGCGCTGCATCCCGCAAGTGCACGGCGCCGTTCGTGATACGCTCGCTCATTGCCGGCGAATCATGGAGATCGAAGCCAACTCCGCCGTCGACAATCCGCTTGTCTTCGTGAAAAATCCCAAAGCCACAGACGGCGAGGGCGACGTACTCTCCGGAGGAAATTTTCATGGTGAGCCTGTAGCCTTCGCGCTCGACTTTCTCGCTATTGCATTAAGCGCGCTCGCTGGCATATCCGAACGCCGCATAGAGCGCCTTGTCAATCCATCGCTCAACGAAGGCCTGCCGCCATTTCTTGCCGCCGGGGCCGGCCTGAATTCCGGATTCATGATGCCACAAGTCACCGCCGCCGCGCTTGCTAGCGAGAACAAGGTGCTCGCGCATCCCGCATCCGTCGATTCCATCACCACGTCGGGCAATAAAGAAGATTACGTTTCCATGGGGATGACCGCTTGTCTCAAGCTCAAGCGAGTGGTCGAAAACACCCGCAACGTCATGGCCATTGAAGCCATGGCATCCGCGCAGGCTCTCGATTTCGTTGCCCCGCTCAAGACCGGCAAGCGCGGACAAGCGGCTTATGCGGCAATCCGTTCCGTATGCCCTACTATGGACAAAGACCGCGTCATGTACAAAGACTTCGAGAAAATCGCTGAACTGATCGCCAGCGGAAGAATCGCCGAAGCCATCCATTAGAGGCGATGATTCTTGCTATTCTTGTGGAGTTTAAGTCCAAACTATACATTGAAAAATAATTCAAGAGGGCCCCATGAAAATTTGGATGGTGATGGTGCTTCTGTGTTCCTTTGTCCCGGCAGCTCTTGCCAATAACGCAAAGGAAGAAGACCGCGTGAAAGACTCGGGAGAAGTGCTGAAAGAAATCCTCGACATCCCTGACGACATTCCGCAGGATCTACTCGACAAGGCAGAATGCCTGGTGGTTTTGCCATCTGTGAAAAAGGCAGCCTTCGGAGTCGGCGGTAGCTACGGTCGCGGTGTCATGATTTGCCGCAGCGGAGAGCACTACACCGGGCATTGGGGAGCGCCAGCGATGTATGCGCTCGAAGGAGCAAGCATCGGGTTCCAGTTGGGTGGGCAAGCGACTGACTTCGTGCTGCTGGTCATGAATCCGAAAGGAGCTCGATCGTTGCTGAGCAGCAAGGTCAAGCTCGGTGCCGATGCCTCTGCTGCCGCGGGTCCTAAAGGACGCACGGCCGAAGCTGCAACCGACGTGGTCATGAATGCCGAGATTCTGTCGTATTCGCGCAACAAAGGTTTGTTCGCCGGAGTCTCCCTAGAAGGATCCACTTTGCGCTCGGATGGTAGTGCCAACGAAAAGCTCTATGGGAAAAAAGTGACCGCGAAAGACATAATCCGCAAAGGTAGTGTGAGTGCGCCTGCTGGATCACACGAGCTGATCTCGCTCTTGGATAGAAAATCGCCGCGGAATCGCTCTGATCCGAAATCTCTACAATAGATTTTTCTCGTGTGGGGCGGGCGCCCTCGCCCGCCGCTTTCGATTTTTCCCCACTGGTTGATGAAACAACATCCCCATCAACACCGCCAGCGAGTGAATCAGATATAAATTCAGAATATAAAAGAACAAAGGCACGCGCCCGAACGTTAGTAACGGCGACAGCGCTCGCGGAATTCCCTTCCGTCCATCAAACTTCCGATCCAGCCTGGCCAGCAACAATAACGATGGACCGAGGGTCATCAAAGGTCAATACCAAGCAATTGGCACTCACCATCCCCTGACACTCAATCTGCAATAGGCGGATACTTCGTTCGCGGCTTCTGACTTAACCCAATTGCCACTCTCAAGTAATTCAAGAAAGAGGGGCTTTCCGCCCCTCTGTTCAGAAGTACGTGAAGTTGAGGTCGTCTATCCAGACATCATAACCTTGCTGTGTTGAGTTACCGTCAATCTGATAATTGATGGTGATCCCATACCAGCTTGTTCCGATGGGGCTGTCATAGTGGTTGAGGGTGCTTGTTTGCCCATTCAAGGTGATGGTGTTGAACAGCAAGTGATTATCTGACGTCCGTTGCACATGCAAGACGAGATGATTCCAGGCATTTGCAATGGGATTGCATGCGATGCCAGTTGCAGTCCAGTGCTGGTGGACATTGTCCCATATATCCCACTCGTGCCCACCTGCCACGCGGCATTCATGTCCCCAAATAAACGCCTTGCCGTTGATGAATTGGTTGATGTCGAACTCTAACGCCTGTGCAGCCCCTACGTTCGGCGCAAAGAACCATACATCATAGGTAAAATCGTGCAGGCTCGGCGCCAGCGTGTGATTAGTGTCGGGTAATCCCTGAGTAGAGAAGTCGCCGATGAGGTGGTTGTTCCAGAAGGCGTCGTTATAGGGTTGATTTCCACCAATGGTGGTCTTAGTGGAATTTCCACTACGCGAAGGGCTGCTCCATCCTGTGCCCATCCACCAGGTAACTGGTCCCCAGCAATTTCTGCATGGCATGTAGTTAGGTTTGAGCATGCCATATCCCTGCCATTGATTACCGTAACGCTGAAGCTCGGAGAAGGTCTTACCTTGGCCCCCGCCGCCCCCGCCTCCTCCACCACCTACAGTAATGTCAACGGGAGTGCTGGAAGACCCGCCGCATTTGTCCCACTCTTGCACGACCGTGTGATAGGTACCAGGGCTAAGACTTATTAAGGTATTGAGGTTGGCTCCGTTAGAGGTCGCGGCCAGCTTGCCGGGGGCAGTGTATACCCCCATAGCAGAGACGCCGCAGGCAGCATCAGCGGTTGCTACATACTGGATAGTCGTATTAACAGTCGCCCCATTGGATGGAGCCGAGACCCAGACGCCAGCGTGTGCGAATGTTCCTAGAAATAAAAATGTACCCGCGAGTACAAAATGAAACCGTGATTGTAACCGTGACAAATCAGCCTCCTGCATGTTGGGTTCTTTCTAGGTCGTACACGGAACCAGAGCAACTTCAGTGGCAGGAGCAGCTTCGGGTTGCCGTTGTCTTTCTTTTTGGTTGCTACGAAGAAAAAAGATGCTGGGTAGCATCTTCTGTTCTTTTGTTCTTTCAAAGCCAGGGTGAGCCGACACTAATGGCTAGACGATGGCCATTAAAGCCGTCCAGTGTATCCCTCAGTTAAAATTGCGGTACCGGCGGGAGTGCTCCAGCAACCCACAAAATGATTCGGAGAGCGTTACCGGCCAATTCATTTCTGAAATGTAACGACCTCTCGCTTAACTAATTAACTTGCCTGCTCTGGATTTTATACAGCGTCATCTGTATGTCAACGATAAATCCAGCTTACCTTACTCACTAGTGCTAATGAAAACACCTTAGAGAGGTTGCGTGAGGAAAGTTTGCGTTAAAAAAAAGCGCCCTGCTGGAGAGAAGAGCGCGAAGCGAAACTAATTGATTGCACTGTACAGGCAAAAGCAGAGTTGTTCAATGAGGCGTTCACCTTACGACTGTCAAAAACAACGGCCCGCCGGGTGCTTGTCGAAGAAAGGTCCGCCGCCTTTCTTAATTTCATCAGGGAAAAGAAGATGTTCGAGTCGAACTGAGCCCCAAGACCACTAGGCTGATTGCTGTCGGCTGGCAGGCTGCATGCTCCATAGGCGCGAGATCGCCGCGACCATCATGCTTGACATTAACTGCATAGTTGCAACATCGCGATGATCAAAGGCATGGGGCGCTCCAGAGAGAACTTCAAACACGCCAAGGGTCCTGCGGAAATGGCGGAGTGGGGCTACTAAGATGGATCGAGCACCGAGGCGTCGGCAGCTTGCCAGGTCCACGTGCGGATTTCTCTCCGCATCATTGCATAGAACAACTTCTCCGGTGCGCACGCAGTCAGCGGAAATGCCAGAATCGGTTTGCAAGCGCACTCCGAGATCAGGAGCCGTTCGTCCAGTCCGCGCACGGCAAACAATTTCATCTCCGTGGCGCAGTGCGATTGCCGCTCCCGTGGCTCCCGTCAACGCTTGTGCACGTTCGGCAATGACGCTGATCGCAGGCTCGAGGTCGAGTTCCCCGGTGTGGATCTCCTGTTCCAACACAGTATTCTTCGAAACACCGCTTGGCCCCGGATGGCTCATGATCCGCGCATGACTGCGAGAAGGAGCGTGCGCGGAGAACGAAGCGGGAACGCGTTCACCGTATGAAGGTGAGAGTGCGGGGACGGTAGAGATCAACTCGCGTACAAGACGATCAAGTTCAACGTCGTTGATTACGTGCGCTGTTTGCTGGCCGCGCAATGATCCGCCCAGCACTCGGGAGAGGCTGAGCACAGCCTGACTTCCGCAGGCATAGCAGTAAGGCGTATTGTTCTCGCTAATGACTTCACATTCGACGCAAAATATAGAAGTTTGCAATGACAAAAAATGAATGCGCTGCCCAGTAAGCCGATCTGCCATTCTCTTCGTATTCCTCCCCGGAAAAGGAAGGATGAAGAGTAAATTGTAAGTTGCTGGAGGAAGAAGTGACACGGGTGGTTCAGGCTGTGGATAAAGAATGCGGCGCGATCATCCTACTTATCTTCAGCTTACTTGTGCGGCGATCAACGAAGAATCCTGCAAAGGCGGCATATATTGCACAGTTTGGGATGAGATCCTCTCCAGCCCATCAGCCAGCGCAACTTGAAATATGGATGTGAGTAGATTGATGTCGAGCTGCAGATCACGGCCGTCATAACGCCGATAAAACGTCATGGAGCCGCACCGCCGATTGTGGCTGGTTACGAGATCAATAGTGAGGTTCCACGCACTTACTAAATCGCTGGAAAAGTAGCTGCCGGATTTCTTCCAACGCAGCGCAGGTTCCTGACCGCGGTGAGTAATCGCGTGAAAGCCGCGTCCTTCCGAAAGCTCAACAGATATGAACTGCTGGTGCAATTCCACGGCATCGAAATCGTTAGCGCCGAATGCGGCCGATAAAATGCGGAGCACTTGATCGTATTCCTTGGCAACCTTCAATTCTTCAGCGGCGCGTCGGATGGCAAGATTATTAATAAATATTTGTCGTTGTTCGATGGTTTTAACAGCAACACGCCGCAACTCGCCGAATTCGAGATATCCGAGATGCTGCACTCCCATCCAAATACCTGTTCCAACAACCGCGAGAACCAGACCCAAAGTACTGCCGGTCGGCCACAGTAAAAATAAACTCAGCAATGCAAAAAGCGCGGAAACAGCATAAAGCGTGATCACTACCTGGCGATGCGAGAAGCCAAGTTGCAGCAACTTGTGATGAATGTGCTCACGATCAGCGGTAAAAACCGGACGGCCGCTAATAAACCTGCGGATAACAGAAAGCGTGGTCTCTAGAATTGGAAGACCAAACGAAACAACCGGAATGGCGACGGCGATGATGGTCGGGGACTTCTGCGCTCCCAGCAATGCCAATGCGCTTAGCATAAAGCCGATGAACAGGCTTCCACAGTCTCCTAAAAAAATAGTGGCTGGATTGAAGTTGAAGCGCAGGAATCCAAGGATTGCTCCAGCTAGCGAAAGCGTTAGCAACGAAATCAGCGACGAATGGCTAAGAAGTGCCACGGTGAAAACTACAATGGTCGAGAATAATGCCGAACCTGCGGCCAACCCATCCAATCCATCGATCAAGTTGAAGGCATTGGTAATGGCAAGTACCCAAAGAATGGTAAGAGGTAAACCGACGAGCGATGAAAAATGATGACTTCCAAAAAGCACGGGCAGATTGAGAATCCGCAGATTACCAGCATAGAGCATGGTAGCCGCGATCGCTTGCACGCTGAACTTTACGTAAGGGCCAGCAGTACGAATATCGTCGTACACACCGAGCAAGAAAATAAGAAAGCCGGCGGCCATAATGGTTAACAATGAGCGCCGTGAAAAACCAAACCTGACATGCGTGGAGTAGTGACTCAGTAAAAGGGCCAATATGCTGGTGAACAAGAATGCAAGGAAAATTGCGACTCCGCCCAAGCGTGGTAGAGGCATTCGGTGCAAGTGGCGGTCCGATCCAGGGATTGCCACCCATCCACGAGTTGAGGCTAGATCACGAATATACCTGGTGAGAATAAACGAGAGCAGCAGCGAAGCCGCAAACATTCCCAGGTAAAAGAATGCCAAACGTTGTCTCCCTTGGCCCGAAAAGCAAACGCAATTTCTAATCCGCCCACAGCGAACTTGGTTTGACACGCTTCGTGCCCGTCCAAAGTTCAAACAGGTGTAACTATAAGATTTAGTCGGCGCCAAGGCTATTCTCTTGTTTGGTTCCGGCATTCTTGATACCGAGCCTTTTTTAAGTAAGTGTTTACCGTTTTCGCATGTTTGCGAATTGTGTTCGACAGATAGAACGCCTTCTGGACCGCAATGAATGCGTGCTAGACTTTGGCAAAATGGCAATTGTTCCCACGAAGGAATCCAAGCCCAGATTTTTCTGCGTTCTCCTGTTTTGTTCGTTGATGGTTTCCACAGCGTCAATAGCCATGGCTCAGGACTCGCCCGCGTCAATTAGCGAACCTTCGCCCTCGGCATCCATGCGGCTCAGCTCTGGTGATTTGATTGAGTTGAACGTCTACAACGTTCCGGAGCTTACTACCAAAGCACGCGTCAGTGATCGCGGCGATATTTACCTCCCGCTTATCGATTACGTTCATGTAGCTGGCCTCACCGCCGAAGAGACTCAAGCTCTTATTCAGCAAAAACTCACTGACGGCGGGTTTGTAAAGAATCCGCATGTGGCTATCTTTGTAGAAAATTATGCCTCCCAAGGTGCAAGCGTGTTGGGCGAAGTGGGAAGACCCGGCATCTATCCCATCGTAGGGCAGCCGCGACTCTTCGATGTGATTTCAGCAGCGGGAGGATTTACTGAGAAGGCTGGGCGAAGCATTACGATTACCCACCGCGGGAAGGTTGATAAACCGATAGTTGTGCCTCTTGCGCGGAATGTTTCGGATAATCCGGACAGTAATGTCTTAGTTTATCCAGGCGACACCATTGTCGTCCGCAAAGCGGATGTTGTTTACGTCGTCGGAGATGTGGGACGACCAAGTGGCTTTGCTATGGATAGCGGTCATCTGACAGTCTTACAGGTGATTGCGTTAGCTGGAGGAACTACCAAGACGGCAAAGTTGAGCAGCGTGCGGCTTCTTCGCAAAGGGCCGCAAGGGGTGAGCGAAACCCCTGTGCAATTGAAAAAAATTCTGGAAGCGAAAGCCCCCGATCTTCAATTACAAGCAGATGACATTTTGTTCGTGCCAACGAGCGCCGCCAAGGCCGCAGCCTCGCGATCGCTTGAGGCAGTGATGCAAACTGCCAGCGCACTTAGCATTATTGCCGTGCACCCATAGAAGCAGATATCCAATCAAAATTCTGCTTGGATATTCCAGCGAAGTCAGCACGCATAACTCTATGCAGCCAACGCGGTTTCTGGAATTTCTTTTCCTAAAAGGGTTTTTAAAACGATAAGGTATTCTTCCGCAGTTTGTTGACGGGAAAATTCTTCTACGACATGTTGCCGTCCATTGTGACCCAGAGATTGTCGTAGCGATGCATTCGATAACAAGCGAATGACTGCTTCGGCGAGATCTGTAGCGTTTTCCGGCTCGACAAAAATTCCCGCGTCAGCTTCGTTCATAATTCTTCGGGCTTGCCCATCGACTCCCAGAATTATGGGTCGCGCACAGGACATGAATTCCAGCATCTTCGTAGGAATAACAGTTTTGAACAGCTCGGCCTTTTTTAGAAGCACCAGGCAGACATCTGACGCGCAGATATATGCCGGAATCCGTTCACGGTGTTGCTGGTCTACAAAGCGAACATTGCTCAAGTCTTTAGATTCGGCGCTTGCCATAATGCGCTCTTTATCAGAACCTTCCCCGACAAGCAAGAATAGAACTTCGGGAAAGGAATGCCGCAGGATCGCCGCGGTGTCCAGCAATGACTGAAGGCCATGTGCCATTCCAATCGTACCGATATATGAAACTACGAACTTCCCTTCCAACTGCAACTCTTGGCGGAGATTTGGATCCGCATTACGTGGGCTGAAAAGATCGGTTTCCACCCCATTGCCCACCACAGAAATTTTGTGTGCAGCGATATTCCATTGCTGGACTAAATAATCTTTGAAAGCAGGAGTGACGACAATGATGTGGCTCGATCTTCGGTATAGGAAACCGGCGATTTTCATTAGCGTTTTATACATCAACGAATTTTGTCTGCCCATTCCAACCGCGGCTAAGGATTCAGGCCACAAATCGCGCACTTCGAAAACGAAAGGCACTCGCTTGGAACGAGCGATCCACCATGCGGAAAGCGCAACTAGCAACTGAGGAGATGACCCAATCACCACGTCGGGACACGAGAGGAATAACCCTGTGATCGCGGAAGACAGGCAGAAAGAGGTGCAATTTAGAATTCGCTCATATGACTTTCGATTGGGAAACGGGAGCAGCCAAGCACGCACCACATTTACTCCATCAAGCAATTCCTTGACAACCAGACGCCGAAACCTGCTCTTGTATTCGCGTGGGATTTTTCCGGTCGGATGATTCGGGAAACCGGTCAAGATCGTTACCTCGTGGCCTGCTTTCATCCAGTGGCGGGACAACTCGGCAGCCCGGGCCGCGGGCGCTCCCATCTCAGGCGGGAAGTATTGCGAAATGTAGAGAATTTTCAAAAGCTCTCGAGTCGTGACTTTTTAGTAGTAACAAAGTTTGAATGCGCTCTTGTAGCAGAGTGCGCGCGTACGCTTGCTTGGACTCTTCGCATATCGTTCCCATTTGTCCGCATATTGCTGGAAAATATCTTCTCCCGTAATACGGTGCAGTACGTGTAATTGAACAATATGCAACTGATGGTAAAAGGGGCTCGCGAGCATCGGAAGTCGGGTTCCAGAGTCTTCATACAATGACCAGAACCCGGCGTCATAGCAATGAAGATTGTTACGCAGTGTCTCGATGGAGTTTCTAAAGAAACGTTGTGCGAGTTCGTCTCCGGTGGCGAGGAAGTAATCATAAACTGCCCATGCAGCCCAAATGAAGCCATTCAAAATGTGAGTCGGGGGTGAAACGATATATTCCTCAAACCATAGGTCGCCGCGTTCATCCGTGAAAGTAATACCGCCTTCGGTGATTGGCTTTAGAAAACTTTGGAACGCACGATCAGCTGCTTCCCTATAGCGAACATCTCCAGTTTCGGCGTGCGCCCGCACCAGCAAAGAAATTCCTTGCCCCTGAGCCAGCCCTGAGTGCCATGGCGCTTCTAATTTTGAGCGATATTCCCAATCAAAATGGTGTTGCCAAACCCAGATACCTGACGAGTTCTGCACAAGGTGATCGCATAGCCAGTCACTGGCAGCAACAAATTTCGTTTTGTAAGTTGGTTCCTGCGTCCGTTTGAATAAATTAAAATTTCCAAGTCCCCATTGGGCAATCGCGATCGGATTGTACTGTAATCCGATTTTGCCGTGATAGTTGAGCATCGGAATGCCCTGTTTATCGTGTGATCCAGCGTACTCTGCCTTCTCGGAAAATGGCATATAGTATTCGCCCAGGCTCGCAATGATCACGCGAGAATTTACCTGAGGTGTTTCGTGCCAGAAAGTAAGCTGGCTAGCGCCAGGCAAAAAATAGGCGCGGAAAATTCGCCGATAATAATTAATACGGTCTAACGCAGACATGTTGGTCGGACTATAGCATGCAGACGACTGAATGCTTGGGGCAGGAACCTAGTTTGAAAGCTCTCTTTAACTTACGCTGAATATTTCCATTAGGGTATGCACTAGGATTCAACGCGCCAAACTGACATTTCTAAATCGTTTGTCTCGACAGCTATAGTGCTCAAGGCGAGCAATCCTGATGTGCTCTCGCCGTCCGGTAAAAAAGCGTTTCCATATTGGAAGAAGCTCGAGGGCCAGCGGTCTTTCCGCCAGCTTAGTAGAATTGTCCATGCACGCTTGTCTGGACCGCCGCCAGTGCGGCCACCATAAATTGAAACCGCGGAGGTACGGTTCACTTGGCTTGGCTCAACCATAGTGGAGAAGAAAATCGCATCACTGACTCTGCAGCCGTAAATGGAAGAACTGCTCAAGTCCGCCACTGTAGTGAGATTGCCTTTGCGATCCATCTTATATACGTGGTTCAATTCCAGCGGAGTATCGGAAGAAAAATACAATCCATCTTCCATGGGAACCAATGCGACCGCACGAGCCTGCTGATTATCCGACAACACAACATCGACAGTACGGAAATCACAAGATGCGCGCAGGATTTTGCATTCAGACCCATTGTCGCCCGTAAGCACCCATAAGCAATTCTCCCATTTGTCATAAACAACATTGTGAACGTGACGTATAGACCGCTTCGGAAATTCGTAAACTACATTCCACGAGACTCCGCGGTCGTAAGATGCATAAACGCAGGCTTCATCGCACTGCGGATTATCGAAATATTCACCCCAGTAAACCCGATCATCTGGAGTTACGGCAAAGTGCAAAGGGCGAGTACCGCGAATCACTTTGTGGGAAATAATGAACTCAGATTCGCCAGGCGTCAAAGTTAGAATTGCGCCAGGCACTGCAGCAATTATTTCTCCCGATGAAAGCATGCCGAGAGCATGAAATCCATCTCTAAATAAACGCGAAGCATACCGCGTGGAAACGCTCAACCTTCGCCACCATGCAGGATCGTAGTGTCCGACTTCGTTCCACACAATGCTGTTCGCATTCATATTCGATTGGAACAACTCGTAGCCACGCGATGCATACAAAATGTTTCCATTCCATAAAAGGGGCCTCATTCGAGGGAATCTAACAACCTGAGTCAGCTTTAATCCATTCAGGGCGGGAGTTGGTAAGCCGAAGCTTTTCTCAGAGACCATACAGGAATAACTCAGTCTGCGGTTGTCGCTTCTAAGCCTTTAAGAACCACATATGGCCCTATGGCCAGTACATCCATTCGAGTTCGCTTGAAACAATCAATTGCTTCATCGGGTTTGCACACGATAGGTTCGTTTTCATTGAAGCTCGTATTCAGGATGACCGGAATTCCGGTTTTACGTTCAAAGGCTTTGATTAGATCGTAATAAAGTGGATTTTCTTCGCGGGCCACTGTTTGCAATCGCCCAGTGCCGTCCACATGATTCACTGCACAGAGCTCCGAACGTTTTTCGGGACGAATCTTGTAAACATGCAACATAAAAGGCGACGGGTGGTCATGCTCAAAATATTCGTTCTGACGTTCAACCAAAATGGAAGGCGCGAAGGGCCGGAACCATTCGCGCTGCTTAATACGGGCATTCAGAACATCTTTCATATCCGGCAGTCCCGGATGCGCGAGAATTGAGCGGTTGCCTAAAGCTCGCGGCCCCCATTCCATGCGCCCCTGAAACCAGCCTATGATATTTCCTTTTGCGATCCGATCAGATACCAAGTCGAGCATTGGTTCGCGGCTCAATTTTTGATGTTGCAAGTTCGCCTTATTGAGCGCTAGTTCAATTTGCTCATCCGAAAACTCCGGCCCCAAGTAAGAGTTCTTCATTACAAAGCGTCTGGGCTGTTTTAGTACAGCATGATAAGTATGAAGAGCAGCACCGATTGCTAATCCTTCATCTCCTGCAGCGGGTTGGACCCAGGTGCTTCTGAAGGGCGTTTCATCAAAGAGTTTGCCGTTGGCCACGCTGTTCAGCGCGCATCCCCCCGCCATTGCGAGATTCTCAACCGGCACTTGCCTATGGAGCTCGTTGAGCAGATAAAACAACGCTTCTTCGAAACCATGCTGCATGGCATAGGCCAGAGCCATATCGCGTTGTGTAATTTCGGAACCCGGAATTCTCGGTAGTCCGAAGATCTCGCTCATGTAATCGGAAAAATGCCGGGCCAGCAAAACTGTTCCGTCCGGCAGAACTTGCATCCCTTGGTTGCTGCCCAGCGGCAAGAAATATCTAAGATCAAGTTCGAAACCGCCATTCTTTAATTGAATGATCTTTCGAATTTGCTCGCAATAAGTGTCTTTGCCGTACGGAGCCAAACCCATAACCTTGCCTTCGTCTCCGTATTTTGAATAGCCGATGAATTCGCAAATCATGGTGTAAAAGCTGCCGAGAGAATGCGGGAGGTAAGTGCGATTGAGCACCTCGATCTTATTCCCTTCGCAGAATGCCATCATGGTGGAGACAAAATCCCCGGAGCCGTCGTAACTAAATCCTGCAGCTTTTTCCCATGGCGAGCAATAGTAGGCGCTCGCAATATGTGCGATGTGATGTTCAAGATGATGTTCCTGAAATCGCAACGATTCCGCAGCAACATCTAGTGATTGCGAGAGGAGCGAATGTACATCCCGCATCCCTTCTTTCCGTTGACGCAGATGGATGAAATTCAATATCTTTGCGGGATTGGCAAGGGCATACTTAACTTTTTTTACAAGATTCGCATCGCTATCTTGACCGACGGCAACATGATCGATATCTGTGATCTTCGCACCGACAGCATCCAAGCAAGCTTTAATTGCCAAGGAGGGAAATCCGCCGTAATGCTTTATACGATTGAGCCGTTCTTCTGCAATGGCGAAAACAATCTCACCATCCTGAATGATGGCAGCCGAGGCATCGGCGTGAAACATATTCAAGCCCAGGATCAGCATGGATAAGGTTGAGATGACGAATGAGAACTTAGGAAGCTTGCTGTATCAATGGCCGCGGGCTGGCCCGAGAGCTGCGAGTCAACTGTGCGCAGAGTCGCCAGGGTGCTCGCGACAATTTGCTCAAACGGAATCGGCGCTATTGTTCCGGAGATGATTGCATGAGCAAATGCTTCCCACTCTGCGCGATGGCCCTTGTCTTGCCGAAAACGTGATCGGAATGTCTGCTTACGTCCGCCTCGTATGAGTTCCAGTTTACGAAAATCTTCCAAAACCACGATAGCGCCGCCACCAAAAACTTCAATTCTTTCTTTCGAATACGTTCGGTCACCATTCGCCAGATAACTTATCGTACCCAGAGAACCATCGGCAAAATGCAGAGTGACAACTACGTTCTCACCAGAATACTGACCGAGGTCGGAGAGGCTATGTGTTTGTACTTGGATCGGCGGGGCACCGGCGAGAAAGCTGAGAAAATCTACAAAGTGACAGACTTCACCAAGAATGCGTCCGCCTCCTTGCTCAGGATCGTTTACCCAATGGCCCTGCGGAATAGCTCCGGCATTCACGCGATAATGCATGGATATAGGTTGTTTGATTTCACGAATGAAGCTACGCATGCGGACAGCCATGGGAGCGAAACGGCGATTGAAACCTACCATCAGCAACGGTTTTTCTGAACAGCGCGCGTACACGCGTACAATTTCTGAAAGTTCGTCTTCCGTTAGGCAAAGCGGCTTTTCGCAAAAAATATGTTTCCCCACTGCCAAAGCTTGCAAAACTTGGGTTGCATGCAAGTGATGGCGGGTGGCGATAACGATGGTATTGATAGCTGGATCCTTAATTAACTCGGAACTCTCAGTCGCACAATAGCGGAACCCAAATTTATCCGCAGCATATCTCGCATGAGAACCATTTGCGGCACAAACCCCGACACATTCCGCTCTCGAGATTTTCGTGATCGCGGGAAGGAGAGTGCTGGTGGCAAAACTGCCAGCACCAATGAGACCTATAGAGACATTCTCTGATCGCTTAATGGCTGAAGACAGTTGGTCTGGATTCTTATTGACCAGTACCAAGTGATGATTTTCTTCCGGTTCCTCTGGGTATGTGATTAACACTCCGAGTGAAGGCTCTCCGGTTTCACCTTTGATCAATTCATAAGCTCGCTGTGCTTGTTCAATAGGAAAGCTATGAGTGACCAGCGGCTTCAAATCAAGCTTACCTAATGCCAATAGCTGGATGAACCCTTCCATGTTGCGCGTTTCTGTCCATCGGACATATCCGATGGGATAGTCTCTTCCCTTCTGCTCATAAGCAGAATCATAGCGGCCGGGCCCGTACGAGCGCGAGACGCGAAAGTCGAGTTCTTTTTCATAATAGAGCTTGCGCTGGATATCCATTCCAACGGTTCCGACAGCGACCACCAAGCCGCGGTCGCGGGTTACTTCTGACGCCAGATTTACGGGATCGCTACTTGCTGTTTCCGCCGCGATCAACACTGCATCTACACCGCTCCCTCCAGACTGCGAGAGGCAAAGATCGCGAAATTCACTTGCTGTAATGCTTGCGCCATCCGCTCCCATTTCCAGAGCAAGTTCTGCGCGCTGTGGATTGATGTCCATTCCCAGCACGCGACACCCAGCCGCTTTCAACAACTGCACCGTAAGTTGACCGAGCAATCCGAGACCGATAACTGCGATTATTTCGCCGAGTTTTGCTTCCGCAGTGCGAATTCCGTGGAGGGCCACGGCTCCCATTGTGGTGAAAGCTGCGTCTTCAAAAGTCACATTCGACGCAGAAGGAATTTTGGTGACCAGTAATCGCGGGACACAGGCGAATTCAGCGTGAACAGCGTAACCAGCGCCAGCGCAGGCAACTCTGTCGCCGACACTAATATCGGATACTCCCAAGCCCACTCTGACGACTGTTCCCGCGCAACTATAACCAAGAGCACTCGGCTGATCAAGCCGGCTGCGTACCGTCGATATTGCGGAGAAGACTCCATCGCGACGCACTTTGCTTATTACCTCACGCACTAAATCCGGCCGCGCTTTTGCCTTCTGTAATAAGTTTTTACTGGCGAATTCCGAAGAAGCGCGTTCCGTGCCCACCGAGAGGAGTGATGCAGCAACCCTCACCAGAACACAGCCGGGAAGAAGCTTAGGCGCAGGAACATCCGTGACGGAAATTATCCCTGTACGCGCCTGTTGAAGTACTTGCTTCATGCAGTGGCGACCTGATAAGGCACGTCGTTTGTTCGGACGGAATTTTTTATTTGCTTATCAACAAATGTCTGCATCCAAATTTCAAGCGTGAGAAATTGCCAGATTTGCATCGACCAATCCTGGGATCCGCTGCGATGTTCATCAATGAAAGTCCGAACTGCTTCTGGACGGAAAAGTCCACGTCCACGGATACGCGACTCGGAGAGTAAATCATCCGTCATTTCTTTCAGATCGTTGGCAAGCCAATAGTCCACCGGAGCAGCAAATCCAGCTTTCGGCTGGTTTAATACTTTATTTGGTAGTACATCTTGCATGGCTTTTCGGAATATATATTTGGTGGTGGGGTGCAACCTGCCCTTTAACTTCATTTCAGGTGGCACATTCCAGGCAACGAATTCCGCGAATTCCCAATCGAGAAATGGCACCCGCACTTCGGTAGACGATGCCATACTCATCTTGTCGTTATACGTGAGGTTCAAACTTGTCATGAAGATCTTGGTGTCCACATACAACATCTGATTCAAGAAATCTGCATCTTTCACCTGCTCAAAACTAGATCTATGACCGCATGCGGGATCAAAATAGCCGACTTCTTCTTGCACGGCGGGGGCATAGAGAGCAGCTTTCTGGCGAGCGTCCAAGTAGGTGCAATTCATCACAAATCGTTCGACTGCGGATAACGAGCCGCTTCGTGTCATTTTCTTCGCGAGCCTAACACTGCTCTTCAGAAAACTACCTCTCATTCCCGGCAATCGATTCGCGGCAGCTTCAGTACAACGCCGCAAAGCTAATGGGACTTTCTGATACATCTGCGCCCAATAATGAGCAGCATGCTTGCGATATCCGGCAAATAGCTCATCGCCACCGACACCTGAAAGCAGCACAGTCGATTGATTGCGAGCTTCACGACATACAAGATATGCGGGAATAATGGCTGGATCGGCAGTAGGCTCATCCATGTGCCACGTCAACTTCGGCAGCAGGTCAACGACATCGGGCTCGATTACAATTTGTTGGTTTTCACAACCAAGCCGGCGCGCTAAACGCGCAGGCACCTTCGGGTCATCCAGTGTGGCTTCGCCGATGCGGTATTTTTCAGGAAAAGTAACTGTGTAGGTCTTAACTCTCTGTTTGTTTTTCCGCGCCATCGTCGCAACGATGCTTGACGAATCCAGACCAGCACTCAAGAACGCACCGACTGGCACGTCACTTACTAACTGTCTATCAACCGAAGACTCAAAGCGCTCCCGGATCTCCGCTGCCAAGTCATCTTCCGAGCTGGAAAACTCGTGATTTGCGGGTGGAAAAGTGAGATCCCAATATTTCCTGACGCTTAATTGTCCTTCGCGAAAAGTCGCATAATGGCCCGCAGGCAATTTGTGAACGTCGCGGAACATTGTCCGTGGATCCGGAACCCATAAAAATGTCAGGTACTGATGCAGCGACTCGGGATCAATTTCGGCTTCAATCCCTGGCACTTCCAGCAAGGCTTTTACTTCTGAAGCAAACGCGAGCCGTTTGCCGTGCTGCGCATAGTAAAGCGGCTTAATCCCAAAATGATCTCTTGCCAAGAGCAATACCGGCCTAGCGGATCGTAAATCACAAAGCGCAAAAGCGAACATCCCATTCAAGCGTTTAACGCACTCAGGCCCCTCTTGCTCGTAAAGATGAAGAATGACTTCGGTGTCACTGTTCGAAGTAAAAATATGACCTTTACTCTCGAGTTCATGGCGCAAGTCGTAATAGTTATAAATTTCACCGTTGTAGGTGATCCAAATCGATCGATCTTCGTTACACATCGGCATATGGCCAGCAGATGACAAATCGATGATCGCGAGCCGCCGACTACCGAGGCCGATGTAAGAGCCGTCGGGAGATCGACGGTCCCACAGACCGGAATCATCTGGCCCGCGATGCGATTGAATCGAGGTCATGCGCGCCAGCGTCTCTCGATCGCCGCAATTAGCCAGGCCGCTTATTCCACACATGCGTTGTTATCCCGTGTTATCTGCAATTCGTAAATTTTTGCTTTGATATTGAAAAACTGAATGCCTTGGAATATGCAATAAATCAGTCCAGGCACTCCGTCCAAAAATCCGAGACAGAATACGTACTTGTAAAGAAAGAAAAAAGCCGGAGATCCGGGTAGCATAAATAGCGTTTTTCGAAGCCAACGCCGGCGTTGCGCTTGCGTGCCGGTTAAGGAAGGCGGCAGTTCTCCGTGGGTTTCGCCATGTAGCCAAACTCGAGCCTCCCAGTTGGAGTACTCATCATGTTTTTGAATATAACGAGAGAGCGACTCGATATTGTTGTGCAGAAGTGAATGATTCAATTTTTCCGTTCTACCATCCACGACCACATGTTCATGGACTTCCATATCGCACATCGACGTATCCTGATCTATCAGCCGGCACTCAAAACGCCCTTTACGTCGACGAAACAACGAAAGTTTATAAAAGCTAGCACCACTATGACGGAGGACCCGCCCAAGAAAATGCATTCGTAGCGAAATGTAGTATCCATTGATGTCCGGGTTCTTGATGGCTTGCTGAATTTCCACGATCAGTTCTGGAGTTAATGCTTCATCTGCGTCGAGAAGAAGAATCCAGTCATAAGCTAAGGGCAGCGTATCTATTGCCCATTGACGCTTCTTGGGCCATCCGCCACGATAACGAAACTGCACGATCTTCGTACTGTATGAGTAAGCGATATCCGCAGTCTGATCGGTGCTGCCGGAATCTATAACATAGACTTCACCTACTCCGCGCAAAGATTCCAAACAGCGCGGCAGGTTGCGCGCTTCATTCCGCACAGGAACGATTACGCTGATTGGCAACTGGACAACTGCCATACCAGAAGTGACTAGCTCGGGGTCCGCGAGTTTTTGCGCTGCAGTGATCAAATTATTGACGCCATCTTACCTTGAATCACAATGAACATTAATAACAGAAAGAGCACAGTTGCCTGATGTGATAGTATCCGGCTTAAATTCCTTGCAGAGATGCCTAGCCCCCAAACCACATCTGCACTTAAAAATGATGTCCGCGAGTTCTGGAATGCAGAACCTTGTGGGACGCGATATCTGGAAGATTCTGAAACTTTTGATTCGCACGCTAAGGCGCGATACGAACTTGAACCTTATATCCACGAATTTGCACAGTTTGGATCGGCACGCGGCCTTAGCGTCTTGGAAATTGGGGTTGGGATGGGAGCCGATTATCTCGAATGGCTGAAAGCTGGTGCGCACGCGACCGGAGTGGACATCTCTTCGAAGTCGCTGGAAAGAGCAAAGCGCCGAAGCGAACTCGCCGGATATAAGCCGGATTTACGTACTGGCGATGCGGAGCACTTACCATTCGCCGATGATCAATTCGACGTCGTTTACTCCTATGGAGTGATGCATCACAGCCCAGATACGCCGCTGTGTGTGAGGGAAGCATTTCGAGTGCTCAAGCCGGGTGGCCAGCTCCGAATCATGCTTTATCACCACCGTTCGCTAACAGGCGTGATGCTGTGGTTACGATATGGAATGCTCCGCGGCAAATCGCTGCGACAGACTGTATACGAATTTTTGGAAAGCCCCGGTACAAAGACTTATAGCCAATCTGAAGTCAGCTCGATGCTTTCGGAATTTAAAGATATTTCAATGCGGCAGGTATTTAGCCCCGGGGATCTTCTGTTAAACCGCCCTTCTGCCCGGTTTCAGTCGATCATCTGTCGAATAGCATGGAAGCTGTACCCGCGGGCTTTGGTCCAAAAATATTGCGTTAAGTGGGGGCTATTTCTGCTGATTAAGGCTACAAAACCAGCCAAGGCGACGCTCGCGTTGCTCCAAAACTAGGCTGTCACTTCGTGCAGTTCACACCAGCGCTGCAAAACGTACAGCGCCCAGGGGCGAGACCAAGAAGTTCGGCCCCGCAAAAAATCCTCCCAGATTTTTTCTACTGCTTGAATATTCAACAGCTTTGCGAGTGGTCCGTCGGCAATTCTCGCTAACACCGATTCCACTTCTGCACGCAGTTCACCTCGTAGCCAATGTTCGAATGGCAGAGTGAATCCGCGTTTACTGCGATGAACAATGCTTTCCGGCAACTCGCCGCGAAGTGCTTCTACCAGCAATCGCTTCGGAGTGCGTTTATCGAGTTTCCAAGTCCCGGGCAGTGCGAAGAGTTTTTCGGCAAGTTGGTGGTCAATGAATGGAACTCTGATCTCAAGGCCATGCGCCATGCTCATGACATCAGAATCGCGCAGTAGAGTGTTAAGCATATAGCAGCGTGATTCGAGATATGACACGCGATTTATCGCATCAAGTTCTGCGGTTCTGCCCAACTCTTCGCTGAGAACGGCGTTGGCGCGGCTGATGGTGTGCAGATCGCGAGATGACAATAACGCACCATTTTGCTCGGGGGTGAATAGCATTCGTGTTAGGAAATATGGGTGCATCACACGATCAGCAGAAGAGGCCAACGCGCTAAATTTTCTATTCTGATCCGTATTCGATGCCAGTGATGAAAACAAGCTTACTATTGGTTCCTTCAGAAAGTCAGGCACGCGTGTCCAATATTGAGAGAAATGTTCCATTTGTGGCACAGTTTTGAAACTGGAATATCCTGCGAATAATTCGTCCCCACCCAGTCCGGAGAGAGCGACCTTAATTCCCGCAGCTCGAGTTTCTCGGGATATCAAATATGTGTTGACACCATCAATCGTGGGCTGATCCATTGCCTCAATTGCTGGTGGGATCGCTTTGAGCGCTTCCTCTTGAGAGATGAGAATCTCGTGGTGATCGGTTGCAAATTTCTCCGCTATTTTGCGAGAGTATGCGGCTTCGTCGTATTCAGATTCGCGAAAGACAAGGGAAAAGGTACTAACCTTTGTTTTTTTTCGACTTAACATGCATACCAAGCTGCTGGAGTCGATTCCACCGGAAAGAAATACACCCACTGGAACGTCGCTTATGGTTTGACTGGAAAGGCAGTGCTCGAGAATAGCGGGAATTTCTTCTTCCAAATTATTGCGCTGTGCAGGACTGGGGCAATGAGGATCAACCACCAAGTGTTCTGCATTTTCGAGTGGGTTCCAGTATCTGCTCTCGCTTATAGCACCCTGCTTCCAGACAAGAGAATGGCCCGCTCGTAAGCAGGAAATACCTTCAACAAGCGTAATTGGGTCATACAAAGATCCAAAATTCAAATAATTTAACAATCCCGCACGATCTAACTTGCGCGGAACGAGTCCAGTAGCGAGTAAAGTCCGAATTTCCGACGCAAACAAAAACTTTTGTCCAGCAAAGGCATAGTAAAGCGGCTTAATTCCCATCGGGTCTCTAGCAAGAAACAGTCGATGTTCTCTCGCATCCCAAATGGCAAAGGCGAACATGCCTCGCAACTTCGGCAATGTAGCCTCGCCCCATAGTGCATAAGCTTTGAGCAGCACCTCAGTATCGGACTGGCTGCGAAACTGGATGCCTTCTTGTTCCAGTTCCGCGCGAATATCGTGGAAGTTATAAATTTCACCGTTGTAGATAATCCAGTTCCCGTTTTCAGGATCCCGCATGGGCTGATGGCCTAACGGCGAAAGATCAAGAACAGCTAGCCGTCGATTGCCAAGTCCAACTTCAACCGGTACAGGAAAATGTTCTCGAATAATGGTGGTTCCGGAATCATCAGGACCACGATGAGCAAGCGAACGAGTAGCGTGCTCCAAAGTTTCAGGGTCAACGCGCGTATTGTATGCAGCAATACCTACAATTCCACACATTTAATACAAACCAGAACTCATGAGGCGGGACTTAACTGGTGACAGACACTCTAACATTTTTGGTGTGAAGCAGATGTACACGACTGAGAAAGCACAAGGACAGTTACTTGTTACAAAAATACTTCATGGATTAGCCTCTGAATACCACAATGCAAAGCATTGCTCAAATACGTGCACCAGCTTCGGAGGATTTACCCATCCCAGAATGTCAGCTCATGTGCGCTTCCTCTGGTTCGGCCGTTAAATCCATCGTGGGAGAACCATCGCAACGCGAGATTCTTTTAATGGCCACAGCCGCATGTCTAATTTTTATAAGTACTATTAGTATTTTTAAGAATTACTTTCAGGTAGTAAATGATTTTGGTGACAATTCAGCTTATATTGCTGTAGCTTCTGCGCTTCGTCATTGGGATTTTCGCGGTCTCACCATTAAGCAGTTCTGGGGGCTCCCCTACCTAATGGCAGCGGTATCCTCTATTTCGCGTGTATCCGATCGGACAGCTCTGTTGGCCATTTCTGCCGGATCTTACTTTATCAGCATTGTGTTGGCATACCGTTTGTGGGGAGGATGGATAGCCGGTTTTTTTGCCGTTATTAATTTTGACTGGTTTCAACGGGCGCTCCTCGGTGGCTCTGAGCCGCTCTTTGTAGCTCTGCTTTTTTCCTCGTTTTTAATGGTTAGGAAAAGCAAATGGTGCTTGGCAGCGTTGTTGGCAGCACTAAGCACCGTGGTACGGCCTCTGGGATTTTTCACTTTTGTGGGAATCACAATATCCCTGACTGCGCAACGCCAATACCGGCAAGTCGTATTAGTAATCCTCATAGCATCACTCGTCGGTATCGGGTACATTTGGCCTTTTTGGCAACAATTTGGTGATCCCCTGGCAACCATTCACAGTTATCAGCAACTCCATCAGCCCGGACCATTCCTCTTTGGGATACCCTTCTATGCAATTGTCAAAGGTACCCTCATACACTCGGCACCGTGGACGAATCTCGTTCTAACGTGGGGTTGGATTGGGCTTGTGCTGTGTGGAGTTATAGCGATGTCGCTGACGACACACTATCGAGAATTTTCGAAGTCACATATGATAGAGGCGGGTTTCGCGGCACTATACTTGCTAGCAATTTTTTCTTATAACCTTCCATACTGGGCGCGAGGAAGTTTTCCGCGCTTTGCTATCCCTATCGTTCCGTTTATATTTCTAGGATTACTAAATTGGGTGCCTAAGTCTCATTACCTGCTTTGGACCTTAAGTATTGTATCTCCAACACTTGCAGCCTCCTCTGCGATTGGAGTTAAGAATGTAGTGCAAGTCATCCATCGATTGTTACTTTGAAATTAGATTTCGCTCATTTACTAGATCCATGCAACTTCGATTCTGCGATGGTCCTATCTTTTTTGAGCAGATCATCTGATAGCAAGACAAGTTGTTCAACATGATCTCCCCAGGAAAAATCACGTGCCCTTGCTGTGCCATGAGAACTCAGTTTATGGCTAAGTTTATCGTCCTGCGCAAGAATGAGAACTTTTTCCACAAGTTTTTCAGGCGAAAAGCCATTGAAATATAAAGCGGCCGGTCCGCAAATTTCCTTATGGACCGACAAATCAGAGGCAACCACGGGAAGACCACTTGCCATGGCCTCTACCAATGGATGAGCGAATGACTCAGCGTAGGCTGCGGTCACATAGAAATCGCACGCTCGATAAATGTGATGGAGAAGATGATATGGAATAGATCCGAGTTCAATTACATTTTCTTGGATACCTAATTTATGAATGAGACATGCTGCTTCAGCAGCATGATAGCTGCCAGGATTTTCCTTGGAGTTCAATGTGCAGGTCAAGAATAGTTTGATCCGCGTTCCGGGTAATTTTCCCCGCAAAACAGGAATGGCCCGCAATAGAGTCTCGAAATTCCTGTAGTAATTGTAGTGGCTGACGAATAGCAAACGGAGCTCATCTTGCTCAGGCTCGAGTTTTCTATTCAATTCTGCCGGTAAGCACGATTGATCCCTGAAAAAAAATTCAGAATCGAAGCCATGAGGTATGTGCACGACATTTTGGGTCGTCCAGCGCCGAAGCTGTTCAGCAAATGCCAACGTGGGAGCGACTGTCAGATCCGCCCAAGTTATTGAGCATTTGGCAAAAAAAGCCTTGATTCGTGTGTCCACATAGAGTCGGTAATTCCGTCTTGCAAGCAGGTCACGAAAAAATATGTCAGAGACATATAAAGAATTTCGGGATAAAAGAATTTGCGGGATGGGCGATTTTCGGAGAGCAAAGTTTCCCGTCGAAATCAATACTTCCGCCCCTGTCTGTCTAATTAACTTGGGAAGAGTCGTTTGTTCTTGCCAGAAACGTTTAGCTGCATTTTTGTTCCTGATCGTGAGAAAAGAAATATTTGGAAACTCCCCCAGCGATTGCCGCAAGTACTCGCTCACCAAGACGGTAACTTGTAAGTCATTCCTTGCAGAAAGATGCGGGATTACATTGTTAAGATAAGTGAGCCCTCCCCCGGCGTTAGCACCTGATCCGTTCAGAAAAATATGAATCATCGAGCGGAAGGAACGGCAGCAAACGTGTCAATATATGTGCGAGAAGAAGTCGAACCCAGAGCTGGTCTATCTTCAGTTGCAGGCATGAGGTCAACCAACATGAACGCCAGGGCCCAGAAGAAGACGCAAAGATAATATCCTACGGAAAATAACCAGTCCTCAAATGCAGCGTGGATCAGTCCTGCCGAAAGTATCGACACAAAAAGTATGGCCAAAGAATGGACGCTACGCAAATGCCACGCCGCGAACCACACACGACGCACATTATTAATGAGCAGAAGGATTATTGCCGCGAAGGGCAGCATACCCACTATTCCCAATCCTTCTGCAATGGCCAAATAGCTGTTACCGTGTTCTCGGGAAGTATTGGATGTTGATGAAAATAACGCGGAGTCTCTAGATGAGCCCTCCAATGCATCGGCCGTTCCGAAACCGGTTCCAAACCAGGGATGTTCCTCAATTGTAGAAATTGTTTGGCGCCACACTGACGCCCGCGAACCTAGAACACCGGAATCTTGATGCCCTTTGTAAAGAAATGCGGAAGGCACAGATGCAGACTTCTCTGTTTGCGGTGGTACCAATACAACGACTAACACTGCCAGCAAAATAGCGATTGCAGATCCTTGAACGAGCAACTTGTAACGACGAGCAACAATGCACAATAAAACACAAGAAATAATTGCCGCAGCTATACTCGCGCGTGAATAACTGACTAACAAGAGAAGAATTGCCAAGCATAATGCAAAAGTGCGTCGGCGTCGCACAATGGCTTTATCGCTGACAAGCACGCCCCATAACATAATCGGGACAGCCGCTACTCCCATTAGAGCCCCTAGTGAGTTCGGATTACCAAAGAGTTCGTAATGCACTACCAAATATGCGGCCGCAGTAAAATACACCAGGAGTTCAAAGCCCAGCAACAGTCCCGAAGAAAATTGGGCAGTTCTGCCGCTGGCTGCCAACCTTGCGCCAGATGCCCCATAAAGAAAAAGAAGAAATAGACTAAAAGACTTCAATAATGCCAGCGAGGAATAAGCAGACATTTGCGCCGAAACCATTGCCGCTACTACACAGAAAAATGCCGCTACATGAAATGCTCCGAAAAAGTGTTGACGATCTTTCATGTAAATAATGAGTCCTACCAGCGCGCCAGCACCTAAAACTAACCATCGAGCCGATGTCCACACTCCCTGTAACGGAAGAGCGATAGCAGCTCCAAGAAAAGCAATCAGCAGGAAAGGGAAAAAACGAGTTGCATAGTTCCACAGAATTAGGGCCAGAAACTGTGCACCAATAAGCATCCCTAGAAAATTGGGACTCACCAGATAACCCGGCCGATATACGGCCATATAAGTTGCCAAAAAGCAACTTAACAATATCGTCAGCGATACCCGGAATTTGAAAATATTATTAAACATAAGCCGCGCTTGCAGATTCGAGAACTGCATGGGCTATACCAGAAGCGCAGGCCTCGGGCGAATTACGGAGAATGCGTTCTTTACTACGCCTTCCCATGGAGACCCGGAGCTCCGCGTCTCCAGCAAGTGCTGACATTGCATTTGTCAGTGCTGTGCTGTCGCCGGCAGGAAATATCAATCCATTCCGACCATCCTCAACCAAATCCGCAACACATCCTGCGATATTTGAACAAATCACTGGCAGGCCACATGCCATTGCCTCATTCACTACCAGGCCCCAAGGATCGCTGTGTGTGGGCATAATAAACATGTCGGCCAATGCGTAGTAGTTGACTAACTGCTCCCGCTGCAAAAACCCAGCAAAATCAATTCTGCCAGGATAGATCTCGGCCGCCCGTCGTTTGAGTTCTGAGTGGGCCTCGCCATCACCAACTAAGACAAGACTAAGTTCTTCTCGGATCTTCGGCGTGAGTTGACTGTAAGCACGAAGAAGATCAAAAACGCCCTTTTCACGCACCAATCTACCCACAAACAATGCGAAATGATCGGGAAGAGCGTGGCGTAAACGATGGGGAGCAGAATCAGCGCGCACCATATCCGCGCGTTCTGTGAAAAATTCAATGTCAACCGCATTGGGGGCAATAAAGATAGCTTCGCGCGGCAATCCAAAGCTCCTCAAATACTCAAAAGACGATACACCTGCTGCGATGAAGGCATCGCAATTCCGCATAAACATACTTTTCATGGATTCTAGCAATAGGTGACCTTCTCGTTGATCTTTCGCGGTGCTCTCTACCCATAGCAAAAAAGGTATTTGGTGACGTTTTGCCCAAATGGCCGATTGCCAAGACGCGATATAGTTATAGCCGCCGCACACGATTACATCGGGCGAAGACCTTCGCAATGTCTCGGTGACACCGCTATTCAGCAGGAAGTTATACTTTCCGAGCCGATGCCTCCACGATGGTAATACTTCGTAAGAAAACTGAATTTCGTCTTTGTAGACCAGCCATTCTCGCAACGAGGGATCACTCTCAGCCAAAAAAATCACATGCAAATCAATTCCATCCTGATTTACTAATTTATTGAACACCGGAATGCGGTATGGAGCAATAATCTCGGTCAGGAGCACAAGTCTTCGTTTCATGCTGCGGACTCTCGATAGACTCGGCTTAACCGATCCGACTGATGTTCTAATGTGAAATTCTGCAAAATAGTCTGACGTGCAGCATTCCCCAACCTACGCCGGAGTTGCACATTGGCCAGCAATGAAGAGAGCGCAGCCACCAACTCACTCTTGTCATTTGGACGAACCAGCCATCCATTCACACCATGACTGATCACATCTTCTATGCCCTGGCCGCTACATCCAATTACGGGCTTGCCTGTAGACATCGCTTCCAGGTAAGCACAACCCAATCCTTCATAGGAACTGGGAAGAGCAAATATCGTGCATTGTTGCATCGCTTGCGCGACTTCTTGCCGACTTTGATGTCCTATAAAATCTACCTTGTGCACAAGATTCAGGTTTGTGACCAACTTACGCAGGCGGGAAAGCTCTGGTCCTTCACCAATGATCTTCAGCACAAACTCGGGAAACTGTTGCGCAATTTCCAAAAATGCCCGCAAGAGCAATGCGTGGCCCTTCGTGGGAATCAGGTTCCCGACACTGAGAACCGTATTTGAAAGCTCTGCTTTGTCGTCCTGATAAAACAATTTCTCATCTACGCCGTTGTGAATCACCGTTGTACTTGTAAAATTCGAGAGGCTGTTAGCCACTTGCTGGCGAACTTTTTCACTGACACAGACAACTCTTCGTGCCAATTGATACACATGGCGTGAAACACGGCCAGCCCACATTCCCACAAGTCCTTTTACCTGATTCGCGGAGAACGCATCCAGGCCATGCACGGTTACCACAAACGGAATGCCTAATTCGCGGCTCACTAAAGCAGCAGCATGTCCACAAGGCAGCGCTCCATGCGCATGGATCAGATCAATCGGGGTAGAAAGACGCAGCTCACGTATTTTTTTCAGAAGTTTCGCAAAAAGAAACACTCCTGAGCTTGGCAGGCCAAAACCAGACGGCAAGGAAAACCATCTCATCCAATGCGCAGGGGGAGCACTAGCCGACACATTCACTCGACTGCGATAAAACGGTTGCACGGCAAAAACGGTATTTCGGACTCCAAGCCGTTCTGTAAGTTCAAGCGGTTCGGCGACAAAACAACCTCGCGTTTCATCTTCAAAGGAAGGATAGAAAGGAGTCAACGTTAACACGTGAACGGGCCTGAGCGACTGTGGGCATTCCGAGATCGGAGTTAGCAAGGTCGCGCTCATGCAACGCATTCCGTTCTTCGTTCTGAAACCAATTGCAGAAAAATCTCTTCCCAGCGATGAGTTATGACACCCCAATCGAATAGTTCGCTGTGTCTTCGTCCCGCGCGCCCCAACTCTCTACGAAGAACAGCGCTGTCCAACAGCAATCCCAATCGAAAAAACAGCTCTTCATCGTTAGCGACAAGATATCCGGTTTCGGAATCGACGACCGTCTCGGGTTGGTAGTTTCTTCGCGCAATCACTGGCAGTCCCGAAGCGGCGGCCTCAAGAATGACCTTCGGCGAGCCTTCCCATGAAGAAGGGAACAAAAAGATGTCAGCCTTTTGATATTCCGTCTTTAGATTTTCGCCGAGAAGTGGTCCCATAAGCATTACGTTCGCAAGCTTTTCCTGAATTATGCGTCGTTTCAGCTCGTCCCTCATCATTCCATCACCGACGATGATGAAGTCTGCCAACGGAAAACGCGCGGCGGCTTGTAGTAACAATTGGGGTTGCTTGAAAGGACGCAACGATCCAGTAAATAAAACACGAGGCCGCAGATTTGTAGTGCGCTCGAAATCGGAGGTGAAAAACTTCGTGTCAACACCGGTGGGGACTACATCGCTGGTTATTCCATATTCTTTTTCAAGGTTTCGCCGCACTGCTTGTGAATTGCTGAACAGGTAATCGCTAAGCAATACAGTTTGCTCCCAAAGTGCAATACCGTCGGAACCGATGGTTGGCTCATTATGCAGGTCCGATCTGGATTCTATAGTGCCAACGATGATCCGGCTGTCCTTCCATTTGCGGCGAAGCTGAAGATACCACTTACTGGCGGGAGAAGCTTTGAGATAGAACAAAATCTCATGCCGCCCTGTGAGGAATTCGTGGAGAATTCTAATCGTCTGTCTGCGTTTAGGAAGTTGAATGAGCTTGGTGTTAGCACGGCACGCGATATATTTATCTGGCCTTCCCAAGTGAAAGACAGTTACATGAAATCGACAAGGATCCAAACGACAAATAATTTCCCGCGCATTTCCCATCTGTGCATTGGGGAGGCCTTCATCGGCGAAACTATCGACCAAAATCCGAATGGGACCCATATGAGCTTTTGTCAATCCACGCGGCAAGGCTTGCCCGGACGACCATATCAATTTGCGTGAGTCAAGAATGAGCCAATTCTAGCTGAATATCTCGAAGCTGGGCATGAAGACGGTGCTCTGGATCACGTGACTGAGTAGATTCCACTACATGCTTAAACGCGGATTGCAAGAGCCTTTTTCGCGCCGGTTTTTGCTCGTGGATTCCAAGCGGATGAATTTCCGATGGATCATTCTGCAAATCAAACATCTGCTCCGTCGAGGTTGCAAAGTTAAGAACGAGCTTATAACGCGTTTCTCTAATTCCAAGAATTCTTGGACCGAGCCTATTCTCAGGGCGAAAAGGATTGGTACAATCGGCAACGCATTCGATAATCGCTGGTTCATCCCATGATTCGCCTTTCTGCCACTGACTCCAAAAGCTTCGGCCATTGAAACTGGCAGAGGCCGGGCGAGTCATGGCGTCCAGCAGGGTCGGCGCCAAATGAAGCAGGCTGAAGGGCGACTCGGGGGTAGATCCATGTTCAATATCCGGAGCACTCACGATCAGTGGTACTCGTATCAATTCTTCGTTGATTTTAGAAGGCGCATGATAACGTCCGCTATGATCGAGAAATTCTTCGCCGTGATCGGCAGTCAACGCGAAAACACATTCTTTCCACCTTCCCGCAATGCGAAGTGAATCCACTAGACGAGCAACCTGGGTATCCACCCAGCGAATGCCGGCGTCGTAGAGTGAAATTACTTCTTCGCGACATCTTTTCAACCGGCTGAGGCCGATATCGCTTCGATTCCAAAAGGAGTTTAAGTAGCGCGCTCGGGAAGTATCCATGCCTTTGCTTTTATGCAAACCCAGTGCATCTTCCTTTGGGTAATAAGGAGCGTGAGGGTCCATAAAATGCAACCATAAGAAAAATGGCTGATCCGTAACATCGGCCAGCCATGCACATGCCTCATCGACGATCATGTCCGCCGCGGGAAAACGCCGAAGCTCATCGAATGATTTTGATACATCTGGAGTTTGTTGGCAGTACTGAAAATAAAGCTCGTCGTAGACCGAACCTGTTAAGGCGAATTTGTGAGCCGCCGAGTTTAAAAGCTGATTCAACTTGCCACGCATTCGCGCGTTATCGGGTTCCGTAACGTCGGAACGAGAATCCGCACTGTTCAAAAAATCGTGGAATATACCAAAGCCTGAGTCATATCCAAAAGGCCGGGACAGATACGGATTTCCTGCAATAAACGCTGCGGTGGCGTAACCCGATTCTTTGAGAGTAGTGGCTATTGTCGCCTCATTCGGAAATAGGCCAACAACGTCGCGACCTAATGCAAGTGGATATCTTGAAGCCATTATGACGGGGAAAGAATAGTAAGTGGGCGCGCCCGCTACAATCGCATTGCGCATGACAATGCTTTGCGGGGCTAGTGAATCCAGGAAGGGCGTGGTGGAATGCTCATAACCGAGAAAGCCTACGTGATCAGCACGCAAGCAATCAACGGTGATTAATATCAGCGAACGAGGAACGCCCATCGATCACGTCTCTCCTATAAAAGCACTCATGGCTTAGCTTTTTCCTTCACGTGGACCGATACTTGTCCTTGCGGACCGCGGAATTTTCCCCGCATCACAATGTCATAGACGTCGCCATCATGCACGTATAGCAAATTCGGATACTTCGTTTCCAATGCAGTAAGGAAAAGATCCAAAGTGTTCAGCGTAGGGCTGCGAAAATCTTTGAGCGTGGAGTGAAAGTTTATGGAATGAACCGAAATTATCGCTGGCATACCGCGCGCAAAGCAACCGTCCGCGAGCTGCATATATTTCTCAACCGGCAAATCCCGCTGGCTGGGTTCAATATCAATAGTGCGGTAAAGATTCAACATTCCATGTTCGTCCATGTGCGCATTTAGAGGCGCGCCGCTGCCGTTCTGAGACACTTTCACTCCGCACTCTGACCAAGCAGCGTGCGTATCTGAATTCGCGCGATACCCCGGAGCGCACGCCGAGATCGGTGGCGCAGAAAAAAAAGACCTGAAAGTGTCGGCTGCTCTTTGAATGAGATTCCGTTGCAACTCAGCACCAAGGAAACCTGCTTGAGGTTTTTCCGGATTGTTGTATTCATAACCTATCCAGGGCATACGCCAATAGATATAAGGCGTCCCGGCTCCCCATAGGGTCCGAAGTAATCCGGCGCGATCTCCATTCTTGGACAGTGCGTTTTCTGCCGCTAATTGGCAAAAGTGCGTAAGCCCATGCAGCGCAGGATAAAAGATTTCATCGGCAATGCCCTGCCGATAAGCCTCAAACAAGCCGGGACGCCTCCAATTTCCGGGTAAACCATCTGCCAGAGACAGCAATGGAAGTTTTCGATCACCTGCAAGAAGTTTTGAAAAATCGAGGTTGGCCATCAGGAAATTCATTACCAGGCAGGCAGTTCGTCCGGTCGAATCGCGATGGCGCTTTAGCAGGTCTCGAACCGCAATGACATCATCCGCTGTTTCAAGCGTATAAAAATCGTACGGATTTTCTCCAAGCCGTATGCCGTTGGCACGCAGTTGTTCGTAGCCTTCCTGATCCCGCACACCCACACGCCCCCAGTCATCACTCTGTAAAAGCACCAGGGGGCGCTCAAAAAAAAACTCCCGCATAGAATCAGGGGATTTGCTTCCATGCCAAAACTTCCTAGCAGAATTCAACATACGTGGTTAGCGGAGATTGGCGAACGAAGTATAAGCATTTCACAACCACCCTCCACGATATGGAGATATTGCAAGGCGACCCAACGAATCAAACCTCCTATTGCGCGCAGTTGCCCGAGCTTTGCTACAAATTGGCCACGTCCGCTTGCGAAAGAACCTTTCGTGTACTTGCTAAGAAACTGTTCCTGATGCAGGTCAATCACTTTACAATCCGCTTTAAACCTTTGAAACAGCTGGCGAAGCCGGAAGTTCGTTGTGTAACTAAGTTGATCCAGTAGCACTGGACTTCGTCCCCGAAATCTTAAATAAAAACGGCCGAGTAGCTTGGGCAACAGGGGCAGCCAGAATATCTTATAGTGAGGCTCGTAGAAGCGAAAATAATTCGGACAAGCAATGTAAATCGCACCGCCTGGCTTGAGGACTCGCACCGCTTCGTCCAGCACCGCGGTTTGATCTGCTACATGTTCCATGACTTGGTTCATGACAATAAGATCAAAGCTGCAATTAGGAAACGGCAGGCTTTCTCCCACAGCAACCGCAAACACGCGCTCTTTGATCCGCCGCCTAGCAATTTGAACTGAACTAAGAGTTGTTCCTTGACCAATCCGATCCGGTTCGATCCCGAAGGCCTGTAATCCTCGTCGACGACACGCGATAACAAATGTGCCGACACCAGAACCGATGTCTAGCACGGAACACTGAGAAGGAATTTTCCAGAAGCGAGTCACATCCCTCAGTACCGCTTCACCGTCATCCTCGACGATGCTGTCAACGATCTTTTCCTGCCACTCCGGTGTCTGTATATCTTGCCAGTTCTCCCGTCGGTACTGCAGTAGGAGTGAGCGCAATTCGGAATTGTTTAAAACCGCGAGGTTCTGGATGTGCGTCGAGCTCATTTTTGTGCCATGCAGCTAAAATTTGCCGTAAAACGCTCGTTTTCACTTCGTAGTGCAAATTCTAAAAATGCTCCCAGAACATTCAGTATTGGCACGATGCTTAAGCGCAACAACTCGCTCAATGCTGGAGGCTTGGCAAACGAAACTAGACAAACATTTGTGGTACGGATGAATCCGATAAGACTATTCCCTTCGGGTACTACTTCCATATTCGAAAAGCTAGATAGCAATTGTTTAAACGCGTACGGCAAAAAGCGCCAGTATTCCACTTCAGAGTCTCTAGGAAAAACCGCTGGCGCACTGAGCAAGAGAAGCCCACCCATTTTTAACGTGCGATGGATCTCATTAAGAGCAAGTTGGGGTTCGGGAAGGTATTCCAATACCTGCGTACAGAAGACCAAATCAAACGCCTCGTTTGAGAATGGCAGTTGTTGGGCGCGTCCCGCAACATCCACGAGTGGCGTAATGAGCAAATCAATCGCTATATAACGAGTACATTTATCTCCCAACAGGCTTCGATATGGCTGGACTCGGCCACCAACATCCAGAACAGACAAGTTTTCTTTCGTTATATTTCCCAACCATCGTTGGAAAATCTTGCGCCGCTGTCTTAGAACCAACCAATTAGGATCGATGAGCGATGGATACAGGCGCTTCCTGCCTGCTCTTTTGGCCGCTTCCAGAGTCTCGGTTTGTGCCATGAAGTCCGGGAATGAACGGAACTATTCCTTAAATATATCCAAGATCTTTGAGCCTGTCCTCAATGATACGTTGCTCGTCTTGGTCCATCTGCTCAGCATCTTCGCTCACTAATCGTTGCAACACATACACCAAGAAATCTTCAAATTTGCCGAACCGTTTTCCAAAGCGCTGTTCCGCCGCTTCACATAGTTCTTGAGGTAAGCGCAAATCACGCATCGCATCAGACATCAGGCATTCGCTCCTGCAAAATGGAAGACCTGCTGCATTCTGTACCAGATCGCAGAAATAACCAGCTTGTCGTCAGTATCAAGACCGAACATCACAGCAGCAGTCATGAAAGTGACCTGGCCTAGTACAAGAGCGGACGCAATCACGATCCACTCAGGATGAACCGCTCCCAGTTTCTCGCGAAGCAATAGGAGTATTGCGAGAGTCGCAAGCAGTGGCAGAGTGAAGCGCAAATAAGTGCGATTGTAAGGGAATACATTCAATCTTCGTCTAACTTCGAGCAAACACCACAAGTTCGCACCTGCATTCGCCGCAGCAGAGGCTACAGCAGCCCCAACGAGTCCCCAACGAGGAATTAGCAAAAGAGCTAGAATTACTGTCACTATAGCCATAATCGATTGGATTTTGATTAGACGAGCTTGATTCCCCGACATTAATAAGAGATATCCGACCGAACCGACTGCGCAATTGACAAGTTGCCCGGCGATTCCTATGACGAGGATTGACCAGCCCAATTCAAAATCATGGCCAAAGATCCGCATCAGTGGCGATGCAAAGATAATCATCACTGCGGCAAGTGGCATGGTCAATCCCAGAACCCATTTCGTCAGCGTTTGATAAATTCGCCCAAGAAGTTCGATTTCTCCCCGCGCATGTAGATGCGCAATACTCGGAGAAAATATTTGATTTACCGAATCCAGGATAATAGAAACAAATGCTATCAACGCTGCGGTGACGGCGTAGATTCCTAATGCACGCGTATCCAGATAGAATCCGATCAAGATCTTATCCGCTTGGGCCATCAAAAATTCCACGAAACTCATTCCCAAAGCTACAGCAGAGAATGAGATAACCTGCTTTTCAAGGATCGGTACCTGAAGCGAAAAAGAGCGCGCCGCCTGCGGGGTAAGCCTCCAGACAGCAACGATTAGAAGAAATCCGACGGCAAACGCACTGAGCACTTGGGCAACTATGTACCCTCGCAAGCCCAGGCCTGCACTGACAAACACCACTGTCAAAATCATCGTCAAGGGATTGCCGACGAAATTTGTAATGAATGTCCTGCGGGCAACATCTTTGTAGCCGCAAAGTACCTGAGCGAAGAATCCATTCATCACTCCAAACAGCATAATGATTGCAAACCATCCGAAGTAGGGACCGAGCAGAGGCGCATGGTAAAAATGAACTGCTATCCATGGGCCGGTCCGCCAAATTACTACTCCAAAAATAAGGTTCGCAAAGACAAGCAGCAAAGTGCCTCGAAGAAGAAATCCGCGCAAAAGTTCTGAATTGTTATTGGCTAGATATGCAGATACGAAACGGACTGCGGATTGCGGTATTCCCAGGGAATTAAAGATTCCCAAAAACCCTATAATCGTCATTCCCAAGGCATAGATACCAAGGGCATCAGGTCCCAGGACTCTCGCCAGATAAATTTTGAATGGATATCCCAAAGCGAGGCCAAAAAGTGTACCAATGAAATAGATAGATGAATGCCTGGATATATGACCGATCTGCCTCCGGAAGCCGTGCTGATCTTCAATTCCGGCTGGAACTGAAATAATGCTTTCATCTGGCGCGAACTTTTCCACGGTCGAACTGGCCATATATTCTTTAAGCTCCAACTGCTTCTTCTCTAGCTGCGCACCTGCCGGTAAGCAGCTCTCGTAATAGTTGCGGATTGATCGTCATTGAAGATTCATGGCTTACCGGTGCCGCCTTCTCTTGTGATCTCAGCAATTGCGGAATATCGGCCAGCTGTTCAACAGAATCTAAAATATGGCCAAATCCAAAACGCGCATATTGTCCTTGGTAGCCACCATAATGGTGCCGTAACCAACCGCACAAAAATACCGGTATTCCTAATGCAGTGCATTCCAACGCAGTGGTCGATTCCACAGTGATGGCAACTCGCGTGTTACGCCATAACTCTGAGTTTGGTGGTCCAGTAATCACGCCGATGCGGCGGACATCTTCACTCGGCAGGAATTTACGCAGAATCCGAATATGTGCTTTGGAGCTCTCAAAAGGATGAAGTTTAAAGATAAGCTTCAGTCCATAGTTGGAGGCCAAAGCAAGCAGATGCGGCAACAGTTCACGATAAACTTCATCATGACGCCATGAGCCCACGTGATAAGGTTCCGTAAAAAAAACCAAGCATTTTTGGTCAGATTCACTATTTGCGATCTTTGTTGGAGCTGATCCGATAATCGCAGAAGGGCCAATTACTGTTTTCTGCTCGATCTTGCATTGGTTCAGTAAGTAGTCGCGCTCCATAGCGCTTTTAGCCAGGTAGTAGTCAGCACATTGTTGTTTCACCGCCATGCATAAGTCCAGAGCACCATGATGGAGAGCTATGGTAGGAATAGCTCTCTGGTTGGCGAGGATCAAAGGGATTCTTGAATAGGGGTTATTGTCATCAGCACACAAACAGGCGGTAACATGCTCCGCTTGGAAAACGCGTATCCACGCAGCTCGCAAAGCCAAAGCCCAACGTATTAAGGACGGTATTCCCTTAAAAATGCCGGCAATCTTCGCATTTTCGAAAATTTTGGAACGGGAAATCAGGCGCTGTTCGAGAATCTCCCAATCGCCCATAAGCGTATAAATTTCAGCTTTGTTGAGCGCAGCGAAATACGCATCAAGCGACACCATCCGAACATTAGCAGGCAGCGATTTCAATTCACTGCTTTTTCTCGCACAAACCAATAGAAACGAATGATCCGGTAGCAACTCAGCTATTGATACCGCCATACGAGAAACATTGATGTACGCTGTTGGAAGCAGGAAGACTGGTTTTTTAGAACTTGGCGCCCGCGCAGCAAGATGGCGTCGTATATTGTGCCGTTTGTCGAATTTATCTTGAGCGACTTGATACAACTGAGCAATATTCAAATTCGACAATGCGCTGGAATAATGCCTCAAAAATCGAGATACAGCAGTACGGCGGCTTCCAATCACTCTTAACTGGACGCCCAGACTGTGCTGCAAACATTTAGCCAATGGAAATGGCCGGGTTGCAAAAAGCTCGCAATCGGAACTCAGATAATCTGCGAGTCTGGGAATCAACATCATACTTTGGAGATCAGGAAGGACTGCCAGCGAGAGCACATCCCACCAATCGATCCCCGATTGATCGACCATGACTCTCATTCCAGGCTCCAGAAGTTTTTTAACCAGGTGGAGGTCTTCTATCTCCTTTGCAAAGTCATAAAAACTGATCGTCGGACATCCAAAGCGGAGACTCCAGTGCTCATAGGTGGAGATAGGAGCACGAGCGAAATCGATGATTAGGTCAAAGTGCGGACAAGGGATTTGTTGGGGAGGCTCGTCTTCGGGATGAACTAACAAAACTCTCATAAGGCTGGTATTCGGGAAGTGCGATGTGAATGTTGTGGCTGCATGCTATTCCATATCGATTAATTGCCAAGTCAACGGAGTTCCGCGCTCGATATCCTGAACCGCCCGTCTGCCAATGACCTCAGGAAGATGCCGAGTGTGAAGACCTTGTGCGGGACGAATGGAACGCACGTTCTCGGAATCGAACATTTCTCCTCTTCTTACGTTTTGCACTACAAAAAGCGACCTCCGAAAAGTTAGACTGCTTTGTTCATAAGCGCTTGCGCCGAATTGCGCTTTCCCCATCGCCTTTTCAGCAACCCGGACTGCCTCTACCATAGCTTTAAATTCGTGCGGTTCTAGTGAAAACGCAGCGTCCGGACCTTGGACGGACCGCGATAACGTAATGTGTTTCTCGATGATGCAGGCTCCCAAAGCCAGTGCTGCGATCGGTACAACGAATCCCATGGTGTGATCTGATAATCCCACCGGCACACCGAACTTCCGAGCCAACTCAGGAATGGTTCGCAGGTTCATCTCTTCCGGCAATGCAGGGTACGCGCTGGTGCATTTGAGCAAAGCAATTTCGGCCGCGCCAGCACGCTGGACAGCGGTCATTGCTTCATCAATTTCTTCCAGTGTTGCCATTCCAGTAGACAAAATTAGCGGTTTCCCCGTTCGCGCCATCTTCTGAATCAGTGGAATGTCCACTAGTTCAAAGGAGGCCACTTTGTAGGCTGGCACATTCATTTTTTCTAAAAAATCGACTGCGGTGGAGTCGAAAGGAGAAGAAAAAAGATCGAGCTCAAGATCATCTGCCACTTGCTTTAGTTTTGGCTGCCACTCCCAAGGGGTGTAAGCCTCGGCATAAAGTTCGTGAAGTGTGCGGCCATCCCAAAGCGTGCCGCCCTTGATCTTGAAAAATTCGCGGTCACTGCGGAGGGTGATCGTATCGGGAGTGTAGGTCTGTAGTTTGACGGCGTCCGCACCGGCTTCTTTAGCAGCTTGGATGATGCGGACAGCCTGATCGAAATCCTGATTGTGATTGGCGGAAAGCTCGGCGATAATGTAAATCTTCTGGCCAGTTCCAATCCGATGATCTCCCAAAGCCAACGTGGGCGCGGTTTTCAGTTCCGAGATCGGTAGTCCTGACACGGCTAATCTGCTCTGCACTGTTTGAGAATGATAATAAGTAGGGAACCAGGCCGCAATCGAAGTTTACACGCAGTACCCTTTACGGTAATGTCTTTTATCGCATGCCGGATGCCGCCGCTCATTGGGATCGACTTCACGAAAACCCTCGCTTTCGCCCCATGTACCCGAATGAAAACGTCGTTCGCTTTCTGATTTCGAACAGGACGCGTGCCGGAAAAGCAATTCCACCACGTTTCCTCGATATTGGAGTAGGCGCGGGGCGCCACATCAAGCTTGCCACTGAGTTAGGCTTTAAAGCGTACGGAGTTGATCTGTCGTTAGTTGGTCTACAGTACGCATATCAGCGGCTCTCTAAACAAGATGTTCACCACTCTCTAGCGCAGGCTTCCATGAACTCTCTTCCATTTGTAAACTCTTCATTCGACATCGTGCTGAGTTACGGAGTTTTTTATTACGGTACCGTCGACGAGACCAAACAATCGATAGCAGAGGCGCACCGAGTTTTAGCAGAAGCTGGCAAGCTCTTTGTCGTTTTGCGGACAACTGAAGATTACAGATTTGGCAAAGGTGAGCGACTCGGGCACAACACTTTCCAGCTCAGGATAGAAGAAACCAATGAATACGCCACAGTCCAGCATTTTCTAGCGGAAGAAGACATCCCGAGGTACTTTGCAGCTTTCTCCCATACCAGCTATGAAAAAACCGAGACAACCTTCTCAAATCATTCCCGGCTAAATTCCGATTGGCTTATTACTGCGGAGAAATAGCAGGGGCTTTCCGTTGATTTTTCATACGGTGCTTTGTTGCAGGGCTAGCTCCGAAACCAACAACGGCTGACGACGACCTTTCCGTATAACTTCGAGGGATTTCGGACCTTCATTGAAAATCAGATCTAGTACAGATGCTTGCGGACAAAAAGGTGGAAACGATTGTTTGTACTGGGGATGCTCATAATGTTGGAAAAATAAACCGATGTTCTCATTCAGCAACATCTCTTTTTCCCTCAACAGGTAGGTGGCTGAACCTGGCGGAGAGATATACTGCTTTGCTCCAATCGAGATACAAATATTGGCTAGCAGTTCCGTCCTCTTACCTTGCTGATTGAGCTCAGAAGCGAATCGTAGCTGGGTGTGAATTCCCAAAATATCCATCAACCATTCGATCAGATGAACGTTTAGGTCCACCAACTTCGTTTCAGCGTCGCGTATCAACCGAGAACTTAGTTCCTCAAAGTAGTCGTTAAAATAAGGTGCTTTACGATAATTCAGTTCGATGGCACGAAGATGGTCACGCCAGAAGTCTGCGTTGCGAATTTCCACTTCTCTGATTGCTTGCCCTAATCGTCCGCGAAAAATCACGGGTACGGTCAGCCATTGCAGTCCGATCGGAGTCTTGATTCGATTGCGCTGCTGCCAGGATTGCTTCTCAAATTGGACAGTATCTAATAGGACGAAAGTATCAACTAGATCGATCAAATCGAAATAGCCAAGCCATGGAAGATAGGTCGGTTGTGAAATTGCGATTTTCATGAATCTCCAGATTTGGTCAGCCTTTGCGAAATTATCAGGCGGGCAACTTTACGGCTGAAATTCCGCATGCCGAGAGCATCTTGTCAACCACTCGCTCAGCCCCTTTGCCATCCACCAAATGCCGGCAATTCTCAATGAGTGTTCGGCGAAGTTCACCATCCAGAACAAGCTCCTGCACCGATTTCGCTAATTGCTGAATATCCAAAACATGAAACCAACCCGCGTCAATCGCAATCCTCGACTCACCCAGCGATCTGCATACGGTTGCCTGATTATCTACCCCCGTGATCAATATTGTGGGAACCTGGAAAAATATCAGCTCATAACATGTACCCCCACCTGCGGAAACGGCTATATCTGCCCACGCCATCAAGTCTGCCATTTCCGAAACATTTGTGCGAAACTCGATATTGGAGGCAAGCTGAGATCTTGCTTTTAACAAAGAATCCAGATGTGGGTTACTGGCACCCACTACAGCGATCACTTCCAAATTGAGGGGAGGCAACGCGCCGATAACCATCTCGGTCAAATTATGTGGGTCGCTGCCACCCATTGTTACCAAAACTCTGCGAACGGTGGGACCGGTATTGCGCTTCCAGTTTTTCCAACTCGAAAATTGGCGCCGTAAAAGGATGTATTGTGGACCGAGCAGGAGCTGTCCGCTCTCACATTGAGGATAAAAACTTTCGCTTGCATCTATATTTTGATTTACAACCAAATCGGCGGAATACCGATCACAAACACCAGTGTCATCAATGAACAACACCTTTACTCCGTGATCTCTCAGATACTTCTGATACCCGGTACTGAAGTGATAGCCATCTACAACCAGCCATTGCGCATTGCAGGCATGCGCAACTTCGATGGTCTGAATCGCATCCTCTTGGGTGCCAGCGCGAACCGCCAATGGAACCACCACGATACCCTCCGACCGCAGGCTATGGTCGAGAAGCAATGTGGATTGAGTCTGGCAGAAGATTACGTCTCCACCAGCATCCTGCCAGGCTTGCGCTAGTGCCAAGCATCGCATCACATGTCCAGTACCCATCTCGATGCTGGCATCGGCACGGATGAGCAAAGTACCCGCGCTCATCCCCAAACTCCTTGCAATGATTTCTGAAGTACTCGCGAATTGAGCTCCAAAAGTTCAGGCTCTCGCTGCATAAGAGCAAGCACTTCAGTGCAGTCAAACATATCTGTATTTTGAAACCTTTCGTAAACCGCTCGAAGCAGCTTCAAATCGTCCTCGGTATCAAGCGTCCAACGATATCGAGAACTGTCGCTTTCTCCCACCAAAGAAACTGTCCGAAATATTTCTGGGTGTTCGTAAAAGTATGGAGTCACGTGTACGCGTTCATATGGTTTTCTCGCTTCTTGCCATGCCTGCTCCAAAGAAGACATGGTGAATACTTCGACATCAAGACCGCGAGGAAAGGTTCGTGGAACATCGTTGGTAGCATAATCAGCGTCCTTTTGGAAGAAAAGCTCAATGGTACGATCCACAATCTCTGGATCGATGAGTGGGCAATCAGCCGTGACCCGAACCACAGTTTCCGCGTTATATTCTCGAACCGCTCGATAATAGCGATCAAGCACATCCTCTTCCGAACCGCGGAAACATGACACACCAATGCGCTCGCACTCGCAGATGATCGCATCGTCCACGTCGGATTCGGTTGTAGCAACCACGGTCTGATTTATGAACTTTGAACGTTGCAAGCGTGTAACCACCCGGGCAAGAACCGTGTTGCCACTTAAGTCCATAAGAACTTTCCCCGGCAAACGGGTGCTGCCCATTCGCGCTTGGACGACGGCAACAATTCTCATTCCAACTCCAGCCGTTTGGTGCGCTCACATGAGTTCTTGCGAAGCATGAACATCTGGTCGACGTTTGAGCCTGTTTTGTAGGCAAGATGCTTGGAGTTCATCAATTCCAAGTCTGCGAACTGCTCTTGATAGAGTTTCGCGTAGTTAATTTTCCAAAGCAGATTGTCATGCCCTCGATACTGAACTTGCATTGCTTGCGATGCATATTGCACCCCACTTCGAGAATGCGAGAATTACGTGATATTTCGCTGAGGAATCATTCGTTCAAATTTTTTCCGGCTCACACCGTAATTCTGTTCGTACATGACATCCAAATCGCGCAAATTAAGAGAATTCCGGTCGGTGTATTCCTTCCCAAAATCATGCATCCATGTCGAGATATGACTGGTTTTCATGTCCTCTCAATCTCAAATAAGACCGGTCGATCTTTAACAATAACTTCTTCGGAATTGCTTCAACAGCTAAACGCCGCCATCACTTTTATCACTGCGCGAATTACATCTTCCACATCGTCATCGCTCATGGCATGAAACATTGGCAAGCTGATTAACCGCTCGTACGCACTCTCTGCGACCGGGAATTCGCCGCCTTTATAGCCAAATTGCTCCCGGTAGTACGGATGCAAGTGAACTGGAATGTAATGAACATTTACGCCGATATTTTCCGCCCGGAGTGCCCGAAATACTTCCTCTCTATCCGCAAAAAGTTCTTCTGACTGTAGCCGGATTGGATAGAGGTGCCAGGAGGGATTCACATTGCTTCGCACAGCTGGACAAAGCACGCTCGGGATCTCCCGGAATGCCGCATCGTATTTGGCTGCAATCTGACGCCGACGGGCCAGATTCACTTCCAACCTTTTCAGTTGCTGTATACCCAAGGCACAAGCTATATCTGTGAGGCGGTAGTTGAAGCCCAGCGATACCATTTCGTAATGCCACTGCCGTTCATTTTGCCGTTGGCGTGCATCACTGTTGATCCCGTGGTTCCGAAATCTTCTAAGCTTTTCGGCATAGGCAGCGTCATCGGTGGTGACCATGCCTCCCTCACCCGTCGTTATATGCTTCACCGGATGAAAGCTGAAAATGGTCATATGCGCGATGCCACCAACCTTGCGTCCTTGATATTCCGCACCAAGGGCATGGCAGGCATCTTCAATAACAATTAGCCCATTACGGTTTGTTAGCTGCAATATTGAATTTAAGTCGGCCGGATGTCCCGCGTAATCGACAGCCAGAATGGCTTTGGTTCGGGGGGTAATTCTCTTATCAATCTCTTCCGGATCAATATTTAGAGTATCTGGAGATACATCAGCCAAAACCGGTATCGCCCCTTGGTACAACACACAATTTGCGGTAGCCACGAACGTTAGAGGAGACGTGATGGCCTCGTCGCCATTTTCCAAACCCGCGGCGAAAGCGGCTCCATGCAGTGCAGCTGTACCGGAACTGAAGCTCACGGCATATTTTGCGCCCACATGCTCTGCGACAGCTTCTTCGAATTCGCTGATCTTCGGACCGGTAGTCAGCCAATCGGAACGCAAGATTTCAACTACTGCTTCAATGTCGGATTCCTCTATAGACTGGCGTCCATACGGAAGCAGCGTTTTTCGAACTGGGCTCCCACCGTCGACCGCTAAAACATCGCTGTTCGCAGCAATTAGCTTCATTGAACTTGATTCAGGCAGTTGCGCGTGCTTGTTCTCGCGGCAAAACGGTTAGTGGAGGAGCGCATCCTTCGACCAGTCCGTACAGTGCTTCAGCCGTCAGCCATTCAGGGTTGGTATCACTTGCATAGCGAAACCCTTCCGGCAGTGCCTTACCCGCACTCCAATTGTCCCGTCGCCACCATGCATGTGCTGGCTGAATCACATACATGTCATCCATCTCTATCGCATTACGGGATTCGTCTTCTGACAAGAGCACTTCGTGCAACTTTTCACCAGCGCGAATTCCTACGCATTCCATTTCGCATCCCGGTGCCACCGCCTCTGCCATTTCAATCATCTTCATACTAGGAATTTTAGGCACAAACACTTCTCCGCCGTGCATCTGCTCGATGCAGCGAACCACAAACTGCACACCTTGTTCCAGTGTGATCCAAAATCTCGTCATTCGCGGATCAGTGATGGTGATCTTGCCGCGTTTGCGCTGCTCCACAAAAGTCGGGATCACACTCCCCCGGCTACCTAGTACATTTCCATATCGAGCGCAACTGAAACGGGTGTCCTGCGCACCGGCATAGGCATTAGCTTGCACAAAGACTTTTTCCGCGCAGAGCTTGGTCGCTCCATAGATGTTGATTGGGTTGACAGCTTTATCTGTGCTGAGGGCTAGAATGCGGCGCACCCCCTGATTAATAGCTGCGTCAATGACATTACGCCCACCCATAATGTTGGTTTGAATGGCTTCGAAAGGGTTATATTCGCAAGCCGGAACCTGCTTGAGTGCGGCAGCGTGGACGACCACAGTAACCCCGGCCAACGCGCGCTCTAATCTCTGAGAGTCCCTCACATCCCCAATAAAATAACGGAGACTCGGATGATCGAGGCCGCATACCCGCATATCATGCTGCTTAAGTTCGTCGCGGCTAAATACAATGAGCTTCTGCGGATGATATTCATGCAACATGAGTTCCACGAATTTTTTTCCGAACGATCCCGTACCTCCGGTCACCAATACAACCTGCTCAGACCAATTGATCATTTCGCCTCGTTACCGAACAACACGGTCTTCCACCTGAGTAAGCGCAGTATAACGGAGATTAATGACGATATCTGCGCTTAGCCCCCGTTAACAATTAGGAACCACCGAAATTAAGATGGGATTACTCTTTGGATGCGGTGCTAAAATGTGCACCACTATTTGAGCAATAAAATATATGGGTCGAATTGCGCCAGTTCAGGTTCATTGGCATAGTTACGATACAGTACCCGCTTTTAGGAATTAAAAGATGGACCAGGGAGCCCTGAGCACTTCGAATAACTCTACGCTGCATCAGCGTCAATTTTCGTTATTGCGAGAGCACCCTTATCAACTGGAAGCTGGCACATATCCTCCTTTATCTGCGCGAGAATCCGCTCTGCGGGAGTATTTTCGCATTCTTCTCAAACGCTGGTGGATAGTTGCGTTCAGCGTGTTCTTAATTGTAGGGGCTGTTTGTATTGCGACTCTGCGCACCACTCCGGTGTACGAGGCAGTCGGAAGTATTGCAATCAACAAGCCAGACCCCGTGCTCAATTTCAGTAATTCCGGAAATAATTTCGATTACTACGATCCCACCGATCTCGATACCGAAGTACGAATTCTGCGCAGTGATTTGCTGGCCTTGCAAGTAATCCAGGAACTGAATTTGGATCAACAACCGCAATTCGGGGGAAATGATAAATCGAGGGCTAAATCGCTTACTCTGACTGCCGATCCCCCGCAAGTAGAATCCGAAAGACTTACCAGCATATTAGGAGCATTTAAAGGGAATTTAAAGGTCGTCCTTGAACCGAACACGCGAATCATCGATATTCACTTTCGAAGTCCTGACAAGAACCTGGCCGCGCGTGTTGTAAACACTCTGACTCACACCTATGTAGAACAAAATTTTAAAACACGTTTTGAGTCCACGATGCAAACCTCTGATTGGCTATCTAAACAATTGGTCGATTTGCAGATGAAGGTAGAAGCATCCCAGGAGAAATTGGTTAAGTACCAGAAGGACCATGAAATCTTGGGAATTGACGAGAAGCAAAACCTTACGACTGCAAAATTGGACGAGCTTAATAAAGAGCTTACTGCAGCACAATCCACGCGCATGGAAAAGGAATCCATTTATCGCCTTGTACAATCCGGCGACGCGGATTCCATTTCTTCGGCTTCGATTATCGGGAGTGACGGCAAGGAGGCACGCAATGCTTCATCCCTTTTGGAGAAGTTGAGGGAACAAGAAACAGAGTTAAACATTCAGATCGCTCAATTGAGCACTCAATTTGGCCCTTCTTATCCGAAGTTAATCCAACTGAACGGCCAACTGAAAGAAGTAGCGGCTCAAATTCAGTCGGAAGCAAGGAAAACCGCGGCACAACTGCACGGGGACTACGCTACTGCGCTGCAAAGAGAAAATCTCTTACATGATGCACTGGAAAAACAGAAGCAGGAAGCGAACAAGCTGAACGAAAGCGCAATCGAATTTAGCTTACTCAAGCGAGATCTTGAAACTAACCGGACGCTCTATGAAGGCCTGTTGGTAAAATTGAAAGAAGCTGGCGTGACAGCGGGCTTGCGGTCCAACAACGTCCGCGACGTTGATGTGGCGCGGACCCCGACTGCACCCGCCGAACCTAACCTGCCGCGTAATCTTTCCTTCGCACTCGCTCTGGGGCTCACGACGGGAATCGGTCTATGCTTTGTCCTTGAAGGTATCGACAATACAGTGAGAACACCGGAACAGGCACAGGCCATATCGGAATTACCTTCTCTCGGGATGATTCCACTAGGATCGCGAAGCAATGCGCAACTGAGTGTGCGCCAGAGGCTTTCACTTGCACCATCTAAAGAAGCAGTAGAGCTTATTACTCAATCACGACCACAGTCGCAGATGGCCGAGTCTTACCGGGCATTGCGTACTTCCCTACTTCTTACTTCCCTAGGAACTCCACCCAAAGTAATCCTTGTGACTAGCGCTTTACCTGAAGAAGGAAAAACTACAACCAGCATCAACTCTGCGATTGTGTTAGCGCAGAGGGGTACACGGGTTTTGTTGGTCGATGCGGACCTCCGGCGTCCCAGCATTCATAAGACGCTCGGCATGGCACCGGGGAATGGGTTAAGTAACGTTCTTACGGGTGGCGCAACCCTTCAAGATACGATTGTGCAATCGAGCATTTCACCTAGCTTGTCTGTGCTTGCGGCGGGAACTCCGCCTCCCAATCCTGCGGAACTTCTGGCTTCAGCAAATATGCGAGACGTACTCGCCAAGTTAAGCGAAGAGTATGACCATATTGTGATTGACACTCCACCAACTCTGTCAGTGACCGACGCGGTCGTCATGTCCACACGGGCCGATGCAGTGATTCTGGTAATTCGGGCTGGCCAGACGACCAAGCAAGCGCTCCGCAGGGCACGCGATCTTTTGACTCAGGTTAATGCACGAATTTGCGGAGTATTGCTGAATGCAGTGAATCTCAATTCGCCTGATTATTATTACTATTACGAATATCAGGGGAAGTACGGCCATCGCTATTACGCGGATGAACAGGTCGTTCATGCAAATTCAAATAGCGCATAGTCAGCTCGACTTTGACCGGGAAACTATCCTGTACTTACATGCGAATACCGCTCCACCACCCAGCCGAAAAAATCTTCTTTGTCGGACCAGCTCTGCTTGCCACAATAATTTACATCGGATTCACGAGTGTTCAATATGTGGCCGCGTACCTTAGCGAAAAGTCCGATCTATCGAGTCGGCAACTTGCAGCACGGCTAGAACCCGGGAATGCTGAATATCGATATCGCATAGGACGATATTTTGCTTTGGCACTTCAATCGCCGGAAGCGGTGGAAAATTATCGAGCCGCACTAGCACTAAATTCTCATCACTCCGATTATTGGCTTGGCCTCGCGACGGCCTATAAAGTATTGGGCGATCAAACTGCCCAGCAGGCTGCTCTCGAACACGCAATATCGGTTGATCCCACAACCCCCGATGTAGCTTGGCAGGCGGCCAATCTTTATTTATCCAATGGGAATACGACAAGGGCCATACAGGAATTTCGCGTTGTTCTTCAGAACGACTCGTATCGCATGCCTTCAGCCTTGGAGCTTTGCTGGCGCGCTGAACCTGATGTTGAGCTATTGCTAAGAAATGTGATTCCTCCCACAATCAGTGTTTATTCTTCATTTTTAGAATTGCTGATCTCCAAGAAGGAACTCGCCGCGGCCGCCACGGTGTGGGGACGCTCTGTTGAACTGCAACAACCTGTGGAAACACGTTATGTTTTCGAATATGTAAAAGTTTTGGTCGATCAAGGGGATGTCGCTCAGGCCCGTAAGGTATGGCAACAGGCTGCTCATCTCTCCGATCTGACGAGTTATCAATCTTCGCCCGAGAATCTTGTGATCAACGGTGAATTTAGTCTTCCTCTTCTAAATGCTGGCTTTGACTGGCAATATGAAAAAAGACCCACCATCTCCCTTTCACTTGATCCTATGCAATCTCACTTAGGACCACACTCTTTGCGGATTTCATTCGAGGGTGGGCCAGTCGATAGCGCGGGTATCCGGCAACTGATACCCGCTGAACCAAATACAAACTATGACTTTTCAGCATATTTTAAAGCTGAAAGCGTAGAAGGAGCGGGTGGACCACAGTTTGCGATCAATGACTTTTACAGCGGCTCGACTTACTTCACAAGCGAAGAGCTAAAAAATTCCGACGTATGGAAACAAGTGAGTGGAAGTTTTACGACCCGCCCTGACGCGAAACTTCTGACTATTACGATAAGGAAGATTCCACCGGACACTGCGGTTCGCGGAAAGCTCTGGATCGACGGAGTTCGGTTGGCACAAACTGCTCATATCGGTCATGGCTTGTGACATATCCCGCCCTGGCCGCTAGCCCCCGCACAATCACCATTCAGCATCGCACTCCTCGCTCTCGTATCAGTTCGATATTTTTCTACGGAATATTTGGGTTGCTATTGTTTGGCCCATTGGCATTTGGGGAAGCTGCACCTTGGGGCATTTTCATTCTCGAAGTCGGCGCTGGCTTGCTGTTCGTGGTGTGGGTTTTTCAGCAAACCTCCTCAGGTACATTGGAGATCTACAGTAACCCCATATTCCTTCCGATGCTTGCTTTTGCCGGGTTAATTCTCTTTCAACTCGCAAGTGGATTTACTTCGTATCGCTACGCGACTTTCTCGCAGGCACTCTTATATGGAAGCTATGGATTACTCTGCTTTCTCGTTGTGCAGAACCTTCGCCATACCTGGCAAATCCAGACCATGACATGGGGGTTTTCAGTCTATGGATCGCTCTTGGCTATCTTTGCTTTGCTTCAGAGCATCACGTCTCCCCAAAAAATATATTGGCTCTGGAATTCTCACTTGGGCAGCCGGCCTTATGGACCCTATGTAAACAGTAACCATTATGCCGGACTGATGGAGATGTTATTTCCGATACCACTTATTTTTTCTCTCACGCGCTATGCCTCGGGCAAGTCTAGAGCGTCAGCCGTCTTCGCAGCCGCGATTATGGCAACCTCAATTTTCCTCTCAGGATCACGCGGAGGAATGCTAGCGGTTATCGGGCAATTGGTGTTTTTTGCAATTATTCTAGCCAAAAGAAAGAAGAAGACCAGAGTAGCTTTGACAATCGGCGCTTTCGCAATAATTGTATTAGGACTGCTTTTCTGGCTTGGAGGCGCGGAACTCACGGAACGTATGGCCAGCCTCCACTCGGAAGCTGGGATTGATCTCTCCGGAGCCACGAGATTGAATATAGACCGCGATGCATTCAGAATGTTCTTGCATAAGCCAGTTCTCGGATTCGGGCTGGGCACCTTTTCCGATGTCTTCCCTCAATTCCGTAGCTTTTATACAGATCTTATTGTGGACCAAGCCCATAATGACTACTTACAATTGTTGGTTGAAACGGGGATTCTGGGATTTGTCGCAATGCTTTGGTTTTTAATAACGGTATGCAGGCGGGCTTTCATAAATTTAAGCAATTGGGCCGAAGATAAAAATGGCGCGGTTGCACTGGCAGCATTCCTGGGGATTACAGGCATTTTGGTGCATAGTTGTGTCGATTTCAACCTTCATATTCCGGCCAATGCTGCCCTGTTTTTTGTACTGTGCACGATTGCAACCATGGAGCCACGATTTGGGTTGGCGCGCCGGCGGTTGAACAATCAGATTTGATCTGTTTACTTGTCAATGTCACCGGGTTCTGTCCCATCGCGTAAAGCAGACTCGCCAACGGATTGCCATTAGAACTAAGCCCTCGCACGTCAGCCTCGGTATACAATCCTTAACTTACAAGCCATGACAATAAAATTGAAACGCCTTGCCGGTGTCGGCACTTTGCTTCTGTTCGCACTTCTAATATTTGCTTTTACTTTCTCCAGTGCGCAGGAGATAGCGAAAACCGATCCCAATAACCCGGTCATCACTGCCCATGCTCGCGCCATCCACAACTCCGCCATTATTGTCGACACTCATGCCGACACGCCGCAGCGTTTTCTTGATGAAAATTTCGACATTGGCAACACCGATCCCAAAGACATTGGGCACATCAGTCTTGACAAAGCACGAGCGGGAAATCTAGGCGCAGAATTCTTCTCCATTTGGGTCGATCCCGGCACCATAGATAAAGCGCATTATGCCCAGCATACCCTCGACCTCATCGACTCGGTTTATGAACAAGCTGCCCGGCATCCGGACCGCATGATGATGGCCTATTCCGTGGAAGATATCGAACGCGCTCACAAGCAAAAGAAACTCGCCGCACTCATGGGCATCGAAGGCGGGCACTCCATCGAAAACGATATCCACCTTCTGCGTGATTTCTACCGCCTTGGTGTGCGCTACATGACGCTTTCCTGGTCCAACACAAATGAGTGGGCAGACTCTTCCGGCGACATCGACGATCCAAAAATCGAGCATCACAATGGGCTGACTGATTTCGGCAAGCAGGTCGTCCTCGAAATGAATCAATTGGGCATGATGGTTGATATTTCGCACGTAGCCGATAAAACCTTTTGGGACGCGATTGCCACCAGCAAAGCACCCGTCATTGCTTCACATTCCTCTGCTCGCGCCCTGACCAACGCACCACGAAATATGACCGACGATATGCTGCGTGCTGTCGCCAAGAATGGCGGCGTCGTACAGGTTAATTTTTATGATGGCTTCATTGACGAGAATTATCGCAAAGCATCTGAAGCCCAAGCGAACGATCAGGCCGCGGCGGTTCAAAGCTATATAGACAAGCATAAAGCCGAAGGCAAGCCGGTATCATTTGTTGAAGTGGATCGAATCGAGCGAGAGTGGATCGCCAAAATTCCGCGCCCTCCCTTGAAATCGCTGATTGACCATATCGATCACATAGCAAAGGTCGCAGGCGTAGATCATGTTGGGCTCGGTTCAGATTTTGATGGCGTGAGTGGAGCAACACCCGCAGGCATCGATTCCGCTGCTGATCTTCCTAAGATCACGCAACTGCTACTCGATCGTGGATATAGTGCTCAAGACATTCATAAAATCCTCGGTGGAAACCTGCTGCGAGTCTTCCGCGAAGTAGAAAAAGTTAGTCATGAGCTCCAGGCTACGCAAACACCAGCTGCCATCCAACCATAATCTGTGCTGGTATCGTAGAATTGTATGTTTGCATAGTGCACGACCTTAACTTCCGATAATGAGGAACACCGATGCGTAGATTCTTTATCATCTCAATGCTAGTCTCATTGTGTGCTGCTCTTTCCTGGTCACAAACTGCGCCTGCTTCCAAAGCTGCCCCGGTCAAAAAGCCTGCGACCACGACCGCAACTCCTGCAAAACCCACGGCAGTGATCGATACAACTGAAGGCGCACTGAAATGTGACCTATTCCCGGACAAAGCTCCTATCGGGGTAGCAAATTTCGTTGGCCTCGCACGCGGGACGAAAGCCTGGACCGATCCCGTCACCGGGAAGAAAGTGATCGGCAAGCCGCTTTACAATGGCACTATCTTTCATCGAGTGATCCCCAGTTTTATGATTCAGGGTGGCGACCCGAAGGGAGACGGCACTGGCGATCCGGGCTACAAATTCAAGAATGAAACTTCTCCAGACCTCGGATTTGATCAACCTGGGCGGCTGGCCTACGCCAATGCCGGCCCCGATACCAACGGCTCGCAGTTCTTCGTGACCGAAGTTCCCTATCCGAGCTTGAATGGCGGCTACACCATTTTCGGACAGTGCGATGAACCCAGCGTAGAACTCGTGAAGAAGATTGCGCGTGAGTCTCGCGATTCTAATGATCGTCCTTATGTACCTGTGAAGATCAATAAGATCACGATCACGGGAATTCCGAATCCAGCAGCACACAAAGCGGCTACCAAAACCGGAACTGCATCCAAGAAACCGGCGACTGCTCCGAAAGCACAATAATCTGTGGCGTTGATTTTGATCCAACGACTTACGACCAACGACGTGCGACTATTTTGAAAGGAATTTATGACTCGTCAGCCCGGCACTTATGCTGTTTTTGATACTTCCGAAGGAACCATTGTTTGCCGCCTTTTTGAAAAAGATGCTCCCAAGACGGTGCAGAACTTCATCGATCTGGCCGAAGGCAAGCGCGAGTGGTCGCATCCCGTCAGCCGCAAAAAGAGTAAAGATCGTCTCTATGATGGAACGATTTTTCATCGCGTGATTCCCAATTTCATGATTCAAGGTGGAGACCCCGCCGGAACCGGCTTCGGGGGCCCTGGCTATCAATTTGAAGACGAAACCAAAGGCTCACCCCACAAATTTGATAAGCCTGGCAAACTGGCGATGGCAAACGCTGGACCAAACACAAACGGCTCGCAGTTTTTTATAACCATCGCGCCAACGGAATGGTTGACGGGCAAGCACACAATCTTTGGAGAACTAGTAGAAGGCGAAAAGGTTGTCGAGAAGATAGTGAACGCGCCAAGAAACAAGCAGGACAAACCATTGAAAGATTTAGTGGTGAAAACTATTACGATCGAACGGGTGTAGCAAACAAGAATCCCGCCCTCTTTTCGCACGGGCGGGATTTCCTGAAGCGTAGCACCTGAAGCCTGCTCTAGACCCCAATCACTCCCACCAACTCCTTCACCGCTTCCGCGCTCTTATCGAGCGCTGCTTGCTCTTCTGGGGTTAGTTTGATTTCAATAATCTGCTCTATTCCGCTGGAACCCAGCTTCACTGGCACGCCTACATAAAGACCATGCACTCCATACTCACCTTCCAGATACGCGGCGCAAGGCAAAATTTTCTTCTTATCTTTTAAAATTGCTTCGACCATTTCCGTAGCCGCCGCAGAGGGAGCATAGTACGCGCTACCAGTCTTCAAATACTTCACAATTTCGGCCCCGCCATCCCGTGTACGCTGCACCAGCTTTTGCAGTGCGTCTGGTTCAATCAGTTCGGTGATTGGAATTCCCGCCACTGTCGAATAGCGAGCAAGCGGAACCATAGTATCGCCGTGTCCACCTAGCACAAAGGCCGTGACGTTCTCCACACTTACATTCAATTCCTGGGCGATGAATGCGCGAAACCGTGCGGAATCCAGCACGCCCGCCATGCCAATCACTCGCTGCCGGGAGAAGCCGCTTAACTTAAATGCAGCCTGCGCCATGGCATCCAGCGGATTCGAAACAATGATCAGAATGCAGTTAGGAGAATGCTCGACAACTTTGCTCACTACATCTTTCATGATCTTGTAGTTGGTATTGAGCAAATCATCCCGGCTCATTCCTGGCTTGCGGGGAATGCCAGCGGTGATTACAACAATGTCAGAGTTCGCGGTATCGGCGTAATCGTTCGTTCCAATCACATACGAATCGCGCTTCTCAATCGGCATTGCTTCAAGCAAATCAAGGCCTTTGCCTTGAGGCACGCCTTCGATGATGTCGATCAACACCACATCCGCGAGTTCCTTAGCGGCAATCCAGTGTGCGGCAGTTGCGCCCACATTCCCTGAACCTACAATCGATACTTTCTTACGCATGAAACCGTTCCTTTCTGAATTCAGATTCTTTTATTGAAATTTATTTCGTCGCCGAGAGCACACTCGCATCCATATTCTCAATGATGTGAGTTGCGAACTCGCTGGTCTTAACTTTAGTGGCGCCGTCCATCAGCCGCTCAAAATCATACGTAACTTTCTTTTGCTCGATGGTACGTTCCAGACCATGCTCAATAAGGTCAGCAGCCTTGTTCCAACCGAGAAAACGAAACAGCATCACACCCGAGAGAATCACGGAGCCGGGATTAATAACATCCTTATCGGCGTATTTTGGAGCAGTGCCGTGAGTGGCTTCAAAGCAGGCGTACCCATCTCCAATATTCGCGCCCGGAGCGATGCCGAGCCCACCAACCTGTGCCGCGCACGCGTCTGAAATGTAATCACCATTTAAATTAGGAGCCGCTATCACCGAATATTCCTCAGGCCGCGTAACCACCTGCTGAAAAATAGAATCGGCAATCCGGTCGTTGATCATGAGCTTCTTCTTCCACGCGCCTTTGCCATGCGTGCTGTAGATCGTGTCCAGCACTATCTCGACCTCTTTGTAAACCGCCTGCCGGAATTCTTCCGGAGCAAACTCCAAGCCGGGTTCAACCGAGGCGGCGTTTTCTTCAATGGTGATATTTGGATTTTTATCTTTATTGTCAATGATCCAGCTCTCGCGCTCGGTAACCACCTTATCGCGAAATTCTTCGGTCGCAAGTTCGTAGCCCCACTTGCGGAACGAGCCTTCAGTGAATTTCTGGATGTTGCCCTTATGCATGAGCGTTACACTTTTTCGCCCACTTTCAAGCGCATACTGAATGGCCATGCGGACCAGGCGTTTCGTCCCAGTAATGGATATGGGCTTAACGCCAACTCCCGAGTCGAGCCGGATCTGCTTTTTCCCGCTCTTCAGCATGTCTTTGTTAATGAATTCGATCAGCTTGGCTGCTTCCGGTGTGCCTTGTTCCCATTCGATGCCAGCGTAAACATCTTCCGTGTTCTCGCGATAGATCATGACATCCAAACGTTCGGGATGCTTCACTGGAGAAGGAGTTCCTTTGTAATACCGCACTGGACGCACGCAGGAATAGAGGTCGAGAATCTGTCGCAATGCAACGTTGATCGAGCGAATGCCGCCGCCAACGGGCGTGGTCAGCGGGCCTTTGATGGCTACGCGAAAATCACGAATTGCATCGACGGTTTCATCGGGCAACCATGTGTCGAATTTAGCTTTTGATTTTTCTCCCGCAAAGACTTCATACCAGGCTACGCGGCGCTTGCCTTTATAAGCTTTTTCTACCGCCGCATCGAAAACACGCACCGACGCTTTCCAAATGTCACGGCCCGTCCCATCGCCCTCGATGAAAGGAATTATTGGATTATCGGGTACTTGATACTTGCCATTGCTGTAAATAATTTTGGCCCCATCGGTTGGTGTTGGGACGCCGTTATATGACTCCGCCATTACTTATCCTCGCTTGTCGATTCGTAAACCATCAGATAGGAAAACTAACAAGTATAAACGTTTTCAGATCAACAGCGGAAACCAGCTATCCTTATCAGGTGTCATTCCGAAGACTCGCGTTTTCACCAGCGGGTCGAGGAATCTCGCGTGTTATGCCTCAAACGAGATGGGGTATCCAGAAGTAACTCAGCAATACTCGCCGGTCTCTTTACAATGCATCATGCGCAATTGGCGACATATTCTTTCGGCTGTGCTACTGGCCACCACGGCGGTAGCAGTTCCAACTGCGTCTGCGCAAGACAAGTCCTCTCTTTCTAAAGCAGCCGCGTTATCGCCTGCTTCGGACGAGGAACCGATGGCACCTTCTGCCGTAATAGAGCCACCGCTTGTTCTCCAACCCCATCATTTCTGGGATCGCACAAACATTGTGCTGTTTTCTGGAGTCGCTGCTTCTCGCACCATGGATTATGCATCCACCAAAAACATGCTGGCTCGTGGGCGCCAGGAAATTCTTATCCCGGACGATGTGGTTAACAGTTCAGCTGGATTCCCTGCTCTCGAAGCTGCCGCCACGGGAACATCGATCGGTATCTCTTACTTGTTGCACCGAACTGGCCATCACACGCTCGAGCGCTGGCTGTCGATTGGACACATCGGTGTCACTGATTTCGGCGCTGCGAGAAATTATTCGCTCAAGTCGCGACGTCAGTGAAACGAATACCTGCCTAGTGAGCTTGTGAAACAGGGGTTTGATCTCGCAAGGTATAAACAAACTGCTGTATCTCGTGCCGTTTGCGTTCTGTCTGTTCCGCCGCACTCTTTGACATCTGTTTGTAAAGTTGCAGTTCCCGCTCGGTTTTTACACTTTCTCCAGTTCGTTTGTAGGCTTGCGCCAGCCGATAATGTGCCTCTTCCAACTCCGGACTAACCTCGATTGCTTTTTGATACTCTGCAATAGCCCGCAGAAAATCTCCGTGATCTGCATAAACAATTCCCAACTGCAAATACGCAACCCCAAGTTTCGGGTCAAGCCGCAGGGCTTTCTGCAACAGAGAGTCCACCTGCGCACAATGTTCAGCGTCCTCTGAATCCTTTCGTCGGTTCCAAAGACCCAACGCATAGTAGTAATTGGCCAAGGGGTTCTCCGGTTGCAACTGGACAAATCGCGCCAGCTTCTCTATTGAATTCTCCAATGTTGGGCCTTCCAATTTTGCACCATTAACATTCTGCATTTTTCCCAAATACAGATATGGATTCGGATCGCTGGGATTCAAATCCGAAGCTTCACAGAGACTTTGAACAGCGGCATCATAAGAACCGCGAGCGTATAAGGACACGCCCAAGCCAACCAGCATCCTTACGGAACGTGGGAACCGCTTATTTCCTTTTTGGAAGACCTCGCTTGCTGGTTCAGCCGCATGATGCATTAGGAGTTCAGCTGCCCAATCGAATAAATTCGCTTCGCTTGTATCCAGTTCGGCGGCCTGTTGGTAATCGCGGACCGCTTCAAGAGAATTACCCGATTTTTCTTCCACATCAGCGAGCAAATGGTAGAGTGCGGCCTTATCTGATGCGGTTTTATTCTTTACCGCAAGCAGTTGCCGGATGTTGGTTCGTGTCAATTCATATTGTCCGGCATCTGCATGCGCAAGTGCCGTTTCAAATGAATTTTCATGGTTTGTCTGAAACGTTTTATTAGCCTCGGCAAGCTGCGGAGAACCCTTCTGCGACTTGGCTTGCGTTTCAATGTCAAGTGAACGGACATCTTTGGTTAGGGCATCTGTATTACCAGCCGTTGTGGTCGAACCGTGTCCCCCAAGATTTGTGGTATCCGTCACCCCGGCAATCGTAAATTGGGGTTCGTCGAAAAACTCCACTGAGGTCGCGGATCCCGCGACAGAAGCACTTTTTTGATTCAGTGTCAGATCAACTGTCCTTGCATTGTCCTGCTCAATTACACAAGGACCAAATCTTGCTTCGCCATTTCCAGTGGATTCGGCGTGAATTGTATACACTCCACTGTCTAGAGATAAAAACTGATAATGCCCGGTTGCGTCTGTATGGGTAGTCAGGGCTTGCAGCTCAGGATTAGATTCAAGAGAAACCGTGGCGAGGGCAATTGGATGTCCCTTTGCATCGTGCACAAATCCTTGCAAAGCTGCCGTATGACGAATTTCTTGGGATTGCCCGCAAATACTCAATAGGACAAACACAATGAAAGCTGTCAAAGGCAGCACACAGACCCGCATGCCAAAATTATGCCTCATAGCAGAATCGGAATTATGAAATTACCCGATCACATTCTAGTCTCTCCTAAATGCTCTCACAATCTGCTGTGTCCCAAGCGCTGAAGGTCGCTTAATCTGACCGGCGCAGTCATGCTCCATGTAGGAGATCTCTGGCGTGTTTAAAAAACTAGTCGATTCAGAAAATAGGGGGTACAATTCTCGGTCTTCGTCATCGGGCCGACAACCGACCATGATTGTCGGACGGCTGCGAAGCAGACCACCGGGCCCAAGAGGTATTCACAATTGAGAGTGCGAGTTTCTTTTCTCCTGCTGACCTCACTTCTGTTAGTAGCAACCACAACCATACTGCAAGCACAAAAAATCAAAGTCATAGTCGATCAGGACGCACGCGGACCCGCTACCACCGATATGCAATCAATTCTCATATTCTTGCAATCGGATAAATTTGACGTACTTGGCATCACGACGGTCAGCGGCGATCAGTGGGTGAAAGAAGAAACCCAGCGAACGTTGCGGCTACTCGAAATCGCCGGGCGTACTGACGTTCCAGTCATCCAAGGCGCCGAGTTCCCGTTGCTTAATTCGAAGGAAGAAACCGAACGATGGGAGGGCCTGTACGGAAAAATTCCTTACAAGGGTTGTTGGAGCGATTTATCAAAAGTTACAACTCAGGCCGCCTTCCGTGCTGGATACCATGATCCAAACATAGTCCCCCCGTTGGTCGAAGGCACACCGCACACCAAGGCATTGGACGAAACGGCTGCACACTTTATTGTCCGTATGGTCCATCAATATCCAAATGAAGTGGTAATTTGGGCAGGCGGCCCCATGACCAACATTGCCTTGGCGCTGCGCCTCGATCCTCAAGTAGCAAGCTTGGCAAAAGAACTCGTTCTGATGGGAAGCGGTATGTACGCCGACAATGGCGGCATCAACAAGATCGACGGACGCCGGGAATTTAACTGGTGGTTCGATCCAGAAGCCGTTCGCATCGCGATGCGCGCTCCCTGGAAGAAAATAACTATCACTCCCATTGATATCTCGGTCAAAACAACCGTGAATCCCGCAGTGAAGGACGCAATCGCAAAAGCTGATACTCCAATCGCTCGCTATCTCACCGAATATTCGATGGAGAGTTTTATGTGGGACGAACTCTCGGCTGCTGCCATGATCGATCCATCCATTGTCACTGGACGGAAAGAACTTTATGTAGACATTGATATTGATCACGGTCCCAGCTATGGCGAAACCCTCTTCTGGGAACCCGGAGCGGCTCTGCCTCCCTATGAACGCAAAGCCACTGTACAGTTTGACGTGGATACGAGAAAACTATACGACCTCTACATTAAATTAATGACTCAGCCTGTGCGCAGCACCCATTAGCGTCTCAAGCATTCTGAGGAACAAACATGGAATCTGAACAAAAAGCTTTTGGCATGACCCGCCGTCAATTTGTAACTTCCTCAGCTGTTACATTCGCAGCGGGAAGTTTAGTACGTGAAGCGGGAGCGACCACCCTGACAGGGATGAGCCCTTCCAATGAACCGGCTTCTCACGGAACCAAGCGGGTCATCATCGATACCGATCCGGGCGTGGACGACGCATTGGCTTTGCTTTTGGCGATGAGTTCTCCGGAGCTGAAAATCGAAGGTCTTACTCCGGTTGCAGGAAACGTTCCGCTTTCACTGACTCTTCCCAACGCACTGCGCATGATTGAGATTGCGGACCGCACGGATATTCCGGTGGCGGCGGGAGCTAAAGCACCGCTCGTAAGACGCCTAGTCACGGCACAATACGCGCATGGCGAAAACGGACTGGGAGGCGCCGTCTTCCCGGAACCGAAAACCAAGCCTATTGCTGATCCGGCTGCAGTATTCATTCGGAACACGGTACGAAAATACCCTGGCGAAGTCACATTGATCGCAGTCGGCCCGCTGACAAATGTGGCGAATGCATTGAATCTGGACCCCGAACTCGCAGGCATGATCAAGGGCCTAACCATCATGGGTGGCTCGCTTTCCGGTGGAAACATTACGCCTGCGGCGGAGTTCAATATTTATGTAGACCCCGAGGCGGCCCGCATCGTCTTCCAATCCGGCATTCCCGTTAACATGGTGGGGCTCGACGTCACTCGCAAAACATCGCTCACTGAAGAGCACGTGCGGACGCTCGAAGCCGCGCAGAATCCTATCAGCCAGGGAGCAGCCAAGATTGCTCGCAATGCGATTAATCACAACCGCGAGCAGGGCTTCCTCGTTGGACCGAATATGCATGACTCCCTCGCCGTCGCATCTTTTCTCGATCCATCGGTTGTAACGTGGAAGGATTATTACGTCGATGTAGAAACTATGGGTGAATTAACAGCCGGAGAAACGCTGGGCTACAGCCCCAGTGCCGGGGACTTACGGCGCAGCCCGGAAAAAGAGAAAGCGGCAGCATCAAACATGTCGATACGAGGGTCGGCGCCGACGCTCTCAAGCTTAAAATCCTCTCCGGTGCTACGCGATAAATATGTGCCTAATACCAAAGTGGCCGTGGAAGTAGACTCGGCGAAGTTCTTCGATTTACTGATTGGACGATTATCGGGAAAGCAGTAACCGAATCTCGTTTCTGAGCACGTTGTCACGCTGAACAAATACTGAGCCTCGCTTGCGAGGATCAGTCGCAGCTGAAGCATCCCTAATCGCACCATCCGGTAGGCTTTGCTCGTCGCTTTTAATAAACAGCTCTAAAGCTTTCAATTTTTCGAGGTGAACTAATGAAGTTCGGCCAAATCCGGTTTCTCTCTGCGTTAATGTTGCTGACATGCCTTACCTGCTGGGGACAGGCAGCCCCCAATCAAAGCAAACGCAAGATCATCATTGATCAAGACGCGGCCGGACCCGCCGGAACCGACCAGCAGTCCATGCTGCTGCTGATCCAGTCTCCGCAAACTGATGTTCTCGGCATCACTGTTGTCACTGGCGATGCATGGCTCAAATCTGAAGTAGCGCATACCTTGCGCATGCTCGAAATCGTCGGACGCACCGACATTCCCGTCGTCTCTGGGGCGGAGTATCCACTGGTCCGGCGGAAAGAAGACACAGAGTTATGGGAGCAGCGCTATGGCTCGGTGACTTGGCTTGGGGCATGGACACCAAAGTTTTATCATCCGTCAGATCAACTCGGAGACATGCCCGAGGGCAAGCCCACGACGAAAGCAATCGACGAAGATGCCGCCCACTTTCTGGTCCGCATGGTTCACAAATATCCTAATGAGATCACCATCTATGCGGGCGGGCCAATGACCAACATCGCGCTTGCTATTTCTATCGATCCACAATTCGTCAGCCTTGCCAAAGAGCTGGTCTTCATGGGCGCAAGCCTCAATCCGCAGACTGAGGATCCTGAATTCGTCAACGCGCCACGGCATGAATTTAACATTTGGTTTGATCCCGAAGCGGCTCACATCGTGCTGCGCGCTCCGTGGAAGAAGATTGTCTGCACGCCCGTCGATATTTCGGTCAAAACGCGCATGACCAATGAATTGATCAACCAGATCAAAACCGCGAACACGCCATCGGCGCAATACATCGGCAAGTATTCCCACTTGTACGGCAATTTTAATTACTTATGGGATGAGCTGGCATCATTAGCGTGGCTCGATCCAAGCATCATCACCAAAAAAGAGACGCGCTATTTGGATGTCGATCTCGACCGCGGAGCGGATTACGGAAACATGCTGACCTGGACGGATAGCGACAAGCCGAAAGTAGAAGTGCAACCAGTCGAGATACAAGTCGATCTGGATACGGAGAAGTTTTACAAAATGTTCGTGGATCTATTGAGCGCGCCAACGCCCAAGAAGGAGTAGCAGCTGATCCGCAGTTTTCCTTAGAACCCGGGCGGCCGCTCTCCCAGCACGCCAAAGCTACGCTCCAGCGCGAGCCCGGCATTTGCCAGCGTGCCTTCGTCAAAGAGCCTCCCGATCAAGGTGACTCCATGCGGCACTCGACGCGGCGGATTAAATGATGGCAGCGGCATGCTCGGGTCCGGAGCCCAATCGCTGCGCGCTCTTGACACTTCGACAAATCCCGCCCGAAGTGTGAGTGATGGGTGTCCAGTAAAGTTGGTAATGGTGAGCATTTCGTCTCGCAACGATGGCACCAGCAGCAGATCGACTTGGGAGAAGAGACGCGCCATCTCATCCGCCACTTTGCGGCGCAAACGCTCGGCCTGAACAAAATCGACTGCGGACAGAAACCGCGCCTCCCGAAAAATGTTAGGCCACGCATCCGGCGTCTGCATTCGCAGCTGATCCATCCCGCCGTTGAGCTCCAGTTCTTCAAAGGCTGCTGCCCCTTCGGCAAAGAGAATCAGATTCAGCGATCCGTACGGCCAGTCCGGAATCGAGACCTCAACCGGAACCATTCCCAATTTCTTCACTGCTTCGAGAGCGGCGCGATCGACACCAGTCGCGGGTGCCTCATTCATCCAGCCAGGAAAGTACCCGACACGCAACCCGTTCACTTCTGCGCCCGCATCGAAGTCAAGCTTGCTTGGCACGCTGGCCACATCGCCAGCGTCTGCGCCGGAGATAGCATGGAGCACCAGCATTGCGTCTTCAACGCTGCGCGTCATGGGACCAAGTTTGTCGAGCGACCAACACAATGTCATCGCGCCAGTGCGCGGCACACGCCCGTATGTAGGGCGCAGTCCGGTAATCCCGCAGCGCATCGAAGGGCTCACGATGCTGCCGCCGGTTTCGCTCCCGATCGCGAAGCCGACCAGTCCGGCAGCCGTCGCGGCGCCGGGCCCTGCACTCGATCCAGATGCGCCCTCTTCCGGCAGCCACGGGTTCACCGTTTGACCGCCGAACCAGATGTCATTAAGCGCCAGAGCACCCAAGCTGAGCTTTGCCACGAGCACAGCGCCTGCCTCGTGCAGGCGTTTGACCACCGCGCTGTCCGCCGCGGGTATTCGGTTTCGGAAAGGCTCGGCGCCGTATGTAGTCGGGATTCCAGCAGTGTCAAGAAGGTCCTTAGTCCCCCATGCGATCCCATGCAGCGGCCCGCGGTACTTGCCTGCAGTAATTTCTTCATCGGCCTGCTTGGCTTGGGTTAACGCCAACTCTGGAGTAAGCGTGATAACACATCGCAGCTTGGGATTGAATCGCTGCAATCGCGCGAGATAAAGATTCGTCAGTCGCAGCGATGTCAGTTTTCGTGTCTCAATCCAGCGCGAAAGCTGAGTGACGGGTGCGAAAGCGATATCTTCATCGTTGGCTGGCAACGGCCCGGGATCCGTATTGCTGCGAATAAACCGATCACGCTGTGGAACTGTTTTCTGGCCCGGCAACATTGGATTCCAGAGCGAAGCTGGAGCAAGTGCTGGCTCAAGCGCAATTTTCCTGGGGCCTGTCCGCCGTTCATACAACCCTGCCATCGTTTTGCGCCAGCTCGCTGCTGCTATTGCTCGTTGCTTATCGCTCAAGGGAAATTGCACTAACTTCTCTGCTTCAGCGAAAGTTGAAACCGTCACCTCAGGTCCAACTTCAGACCCAGTACCGAATGCCGATGGCGAACCCGGAGGAAGATTCGTGGACACCTGAGCCTTACTGAGAGACGTGGTTGCCACTCCCAAGAGACTGAGAGATGTAGCCGCCAAAAACTGCCTACGCGATTTTGACATGTATCCTCCGGCTGGCATTCTACCTTGTGCGTGGTCGTCTCATCCGTTCTATGGGATTTCAGATGCCGAACAGATCGAAGGACGAGGGATTACAGGGTCCTCGTATTCACAGTGACTTTCGTAATATTACCGTTTTGCGCTGCACAGAATAAGATTGGGGCAGAAGAGTCATGCAATGAAGAAATTCAACTTTGTGGTCTCACTGACCAACAATGATAATGACTACCAAATGGAGCAGGCTGCCTCCGCTGAAGAAGCGGCGCGTCGCCTGGGCGCCGAGATACAGATCGTCTATGCCGATAATGATGCTATTGCTCAAAGCCAGCAATTGCTAAAGGTCATTCAATCAAACTCCACTTCGCACCCTGATGGCATTATTTTCGAGCCTGTGGGAACCGGCCTTCCTCAAGTCGCTCGTGCTGCGGCCGCCGCTGGAATTGGATGGGTCATCCTCAACCGTGATGTCGATTACATCAACGATCTCCGCCGAACCTATAAGGTCCCCGTGTTCGGCATTACTTCGAATCACGAAGAAATAGGACGTATCCAAGGCAGGCAATTTGCCGCACTCCTTCCTAAAGGTGGGCACGTTTTATACATACAAGGTCCTGCGGAAAGCCTGGCTGCCAAGCAACGTACAACGGGTATGTACGAGACCAAACCTGCTAACGTGCAAGTTAAGCTAATGAAGGGAAACTGGACCGAAGCCAGCGCTCATAAAGCAGTGGCTTCATGGTTGCGGTTATCCACTTCACAACAGACTCTGGTTGACGTAATCGCCAGTCAAGACGATGGTATGGCGATCGGCGCACGCAAGGCATTCCAGGAAATACCGGACGAGACATTACGCAATCGTTGGCTAGCATTACCTTATATTGGGTGTGATGGTATGCCTAAGACCGGCCAGGCATGGGTCAAAAGAGGATTGTTGACAGCAACCATCATTAATCCTGCAAATACAGGCATGGCGATAGAAATGCTCGTCCATGCACTTCAAGTCGGCACTATGCCACCCGACAAGACTATGACTGTTCCGTTATCATTTCCTGCTTTGGACGCTCTAGCCACTGCTCATGCGGAAAAAGTTCGTATCATGTCAGCATAGATTGAAGTTTCAACCAGCCATACTCCAAAATTCCGTTAATTTCAAACGCATCTGATAAAGTGTTTTCTTTTCACTAAAGTAAAGGGACACCAATGCCTACTCTTATCGCTCAGCCCACTCGTATTCAAGCAGCAGGAACCAAGCCCAAGCTCATCGATGAATATGTGGGACGCGTGAATAGTAAAACGTCAGCTGTAAGTGTGGCCCACATGCGCAGCCCTCAAGGATGGCAGGAACCTGGGCAGGCTCCGGAATTTGACGAATTCACGATTGTGCTGAAGGGCACAGTACTGGTGCGCTACAACGAGGGTGAGATGAATGTGGCTGCCGGACAAGCTGTAATTGCACATCGCGGTGAATGGGTGCAGTACTCGACTCCAAATGAGGGTGGCGCTGAGTACATCGCCGTATGTTTACCCGCATTTTCTATGGACACCGTGCACCGGGATCTTAAATGATCGTGTTACGGATAATCTTCGAAGATCGGAATTGTTACGGAGTAAGCGTGATCTCTTTTCCCAAATACTGCACAACCTTATCAGGCTGGTCCGTTTTATCGATTCCTACGCCATGATTCTCTTTGGAAATGACAATCTGAAATGTTCGTTGCTGCAACATGCCTGGGAATTGCCCTTTGCGGTCCCCAATCGTAAGCCGGCGCTGTGCATCATCCCAATGAATAGGAATCGTCGCGTAAAGGCCTTTTTCGTAATTGTAATTCTCATTTTCATCTTCGTAGAGAGTGAAATCACCATTCGCCCCCGGATAAACGCGGAGTTCAATTGGGTCTTCCGGCTTTTCGGTCGACCACTGCATCTCAGGGCCTAATGGCAGAATTGATCCAGCGCGAACGTAAAGCGGAATCTGGTCTATTGAAGTCTGGGGATTTATAGCGCGTCCTCCTTCCATCGCTGCTCCACTCCAGAAGCCATACCATTTGGCTTGCGGCAAATAAAGCGGACGAGTAGTAGCTGCAGGCTCTGTAACTGGATTCACCAGGAATGCCGGGCCAAACATAAACTGGTCTCCAATATTTTGCGCACGAACATCGGTGCGGAAATCCATGACAAGCGGACGCATCGGAGTATAGCTTTCGCTAGTCGTTTTCCACGCTAATGAATAAATGTAAGGCAACATGCGATAACGCAAGCGGTCAAAGTTGACAAGAATCCTCTGTGCTTCAGGACCATACGACCATAACTCGTTCTCATCCGGGACACGCGTCCCATGAACCCGCAATATAGGATTAAATGTACCGAACTGAAACCAGCGAATGAACAGTTCGCGAAACCCGGGATCAGTTGGATTCCCAAGCACGAAACCGCCAATGTCAGTTGTCCAATAGGGAATGCCTGACAACTCAAAATTCAAACCCGCGGGAATTTGACGTCGAAAGCTAAACCAATCGGAATTTATATCCCCGGACCACGCAGTGACTGCGTTTTTCTGCGAACCTGCGAATGCCGAGCGAGACAAAATAAAGACACGCTTTTTGTCGGAGGCACTTCGCTGTCCTTCATAGACCCCGCTTGTATCGAGAAGAGGAAAGGCGTTTACGTATCGGTTTCCACTGCCTGCCGCGAGTTTATGATTTAGAAGAATATTTTCTTCCTGGCCCTCAGTCTCGGGTTCAGTCGTGTCCATCCACCATGCATCCGCACCAATGCTGAATAGTCCCTTGTCGATCTTGTGCCAGTAAAATTTTCGGGCTTCGGCGTTAGTGGCGTCATACACAGCCATTCCCGATGTGTGATACGGCGGTTTCGCGTACTTGAACTTATCCACAAACCAGCCCTGCTGTTCCATGTAGTCGTAATTGCTTGAGCCCGGCTCGAAAAATGGCCAAATAGATATCATCAGATGAAAATTCTCTGTGTGCAGCTGGTCAATCATCTCTTTGGGATCTGAGTAGTTTTTATTGAAAACAAATTCGCCCTTTCGGTTCCACCAGAACCAGTCCTGAACTATGTTGTCCACTGGAATATGCAAGTCGCGATACTTCCGCGCGACGTCCAGAATCTCCTGTTGCGATTTGTAGCGGTTCTTACATTGCCAAAATCCGTATGCCCATTTTCCGAACATAGGCGCTTGCCCGGTTAGCTCGCGATAGCCGGCAATAACTTGATCCAGTTCCGGCCCATAAAAGAAGTAGTAGTCGATCACATCAGCAACTTCCGAGCTGATGTATAAATAATTTGCAAAGCGGTTATTAAACCTGCCTCTTGAGTCATTGTTCCAATAGATTCCATACCCATTGCTCGAAACCAGAAAAGGCACGGCAATGTTGGTATTGTCTTGCGAGATGTCTACCGATTCGCCGCGGTAATTCCATACGCCCGCCTGGTGCTGGCCCAGCCCGTAAAACCCTTCACGGGAACCGTAGATATTGATGAATGACTCGGCACGATAGGTATTTTCTCCATTGACTGTGGCAGGAGTAAGTTTTCTTGTAGCTTCTTGAACCAGTTGCTTGCCATCCAGGTCCCGATATGTAATGGCTCCGTCTTTTCGTGTGATCACTACTTCTAGCCGCGAAGTCGAAATCGTAACGTCTTGATCAGTACCTTGCATTGTCCATTTTGGGGTGTTCCAGCTTTTCTTAATTACGACATAATCGGGAGGATTCGGGAACGAAGATGTCGCCGAATACAGAACGTGAATAATGGAATCGGAACAAACCTGCACTTTGAGAGTGCCGACTTTCATCTTGAATAGCACGTCGTCGGATTGCTGCTGGACGGCAGTAACCGGATTCATTGTGGTCCATTGCGCGGAAGCCGCACTCGCAAACATTAATATGAGAACAGGAAGCAGAACGAACGAACAACTAGAACGGTTTTTGTTCATTGGAAGTCCTGGGTAAAGTGTGACTTTCAAATCAAGTATTCGCTTGCTTGAATGTAATTCACGGTAACGTACACGATTCAATCGGGTTAAACTATCACATCGTCATCGTTTTCGCTTTTCGCTGCACTGTCGCATATCAACTTAGATTCGAGTTCCAAGGAAGGAAGCAGTGCGGTTCGGATAGAGGTTTGAATAGAAATAAAGACACCATCCAACTTCTAAACTGCGTTACTGCTCTCAATAGTCAATTACCCGTGTAGCAGTTAAAATGCTGCTGCCCTACTTCCAAGACGAATGGGTGAAGCCAGTTGCCCCGCTCAAGTAATTTTAAAAACATCGTCACCATGAAACACATTGCCAAGCGAGCAGGAGTCTCTCTCGGCACCGTTTCGAACGTCATTAACAACACAACACCCGTCAAAGAAAATCTTCGCCGTAAAGTTGCTGAAGCTATCCAAGAACTGCAATATCACCCAAGCCGGCTTGCTCAAGGGTTTCGGCGGAACCAAACCACCATTCTCGGCATGATTATTCCCGATATCACAAATCCATTCTTTCCTGCCGTGGTAAGAGGGGTTGAGGATGTCGCTTACCAACATTCGTACCGGCTGATGTTATGCAATGCAGATAATGATCCATCGAAAGAGATTGAGTATTTGAAAGAACTACGTTCCTATCGGATGGCTGGGCTCATTCTCATCCCGTCGATCATGAGCGAAATTAATGCTTTAACTGATCTGGAAGTTGACGACGTCCCCGTGGTTTGTATCGACCGCAGGCCCACTAAGTGGAAAGGCGATAGCGTCACCGTAAACAATGCGAAGGGCACAGAAGAAGCAACCTGTTATCTGTTGGAGATGGGACATCGTTCCATTGCCATTATCACAGGCCCTCTTAACCTTGCGAGCGCGATCGGACGATTAGATGGTTTTCGTACAGCTATGCGGTCTCACGAGGTGATCGTTAATCCTGAATACATTCAGGAAGGCCGCTTCGATCGCGCTAGTGGATACGAAAAAATGAAAGTCCTATTATCACGGCGTTCCCTGCCGACGGCTGTCATTGCGGGTAATGATTTGATTGCGCTAGGAGCCTTAGCTGCTATACGAGAAGCGGGACTGAATTGTCCTGACGATATTTCGATTATTGGTTTTGACGACCTGGAAATATCAGAATTTACGAACCCTCCGTTAACGACAGTTGCCCAACCTGGATATCAGATGGGCGCGAAGGGGGTAGGACTTCTGCTACAACGTCTGAAAAGTTCCGACCCGAAACCGGAGAACGTCATCCTTATGCCGGAGCTAAAGGTTCGTCATTCAGCAAGTCCGCCCAAGCGATAATCGCCTCGTTTACTGATTTGGTTAAATACGCGCTTTTGAATTTTTGCGCAAGCTATGCAAGCTCTCCTATACATTTTGCTTACGATATATTACATTTACTTTCGTTATAATTCGTTTGTACAAAGTTGATCGGAGTTTCGATGAAGCTCATTCCTTACGCGGTCAAGTTGTTAATTTTTTCTTTAGCGCTCGGTTCATATTGTTCAGCTCAAAATTCTGCGCAAAACGGAGCCAAACCAGATGGCTCTGCACAAAACCAAGCTCCCATTGGCTATAAATCAGTTTCCGATGCTGATCAAAAGAAGACCCTCCTGCTTAAAGATTTTCACCCCGTCTCTATGCTGCATGCCCCTGCCCATCCAGTCGACAAAGCAAAGTTTTATGTGATCGATGTGCACAGCCATGTCAATGATGCGGCAGGAATTGACGAACATATGCCACCCGAACGGGTAGTTGAAGTCATGAACAATACCAATGTGAGGACGATTGTGATCCTCACAGGCATGTGGGGCGAAAAGCTTCAGGCAGTCATCAACGAAATGGCGAAGGCGTATCCCGGAAGGTTTATCGTCTTTTCTCAGATCGACTGGAGCAAGATTGACGATTCCAATTTCAGCAAAGAGATGGTGGCACAGCTAGACGATGCTGTTTCGCGAGGAGCACGTGGTTTAAAAGTTCTGAAAGACTTAGGACTGGGAGTGAGGGACAAAACTGGCAAGCTGATCACTGTAGACGATCCTCGGCTTGATCCTGTGTGGGAGGAATGCGGACGTCTGGGCATTCCCGTATCTATCCATGTGACGGACCCAGAAGCGTTCTTCCATGCAGTTGATAATACTAACGAACGCTATGAGGAATTGACTGAGCATCCAGACTGGGGATTCTATGGACCCCAATTTCCCACCAAAGAATCCATTCTTGCCGCCAGAGATCGCGTGTTTGCCCGGCATCCGCACACTACATTCGTTGCGTTACATATGGCGAACTGGCCGGAAAATCTTGATTATGTTGCTAGTGTTCTCGATACGTATCCCAATGTGATGGTGGAGTTCGGAGCGCGGGAAGCCGAACTCGGACGGCAGCCAAAACATTCTCGCGAGTTCTTTTTGAAATATCAGGATCGAATTATGTTCGGCACCGACAATCAAGTGAGCGAGGAAATGTACCGCAACCACTTCCGCTGGCTTGAAACCGGTGATGAATATTTCGACTATTGGGGGTATCCCGGACAGGGCCGCTGGAAAATTTACGGCATGGAATTGCCGGATGAAGTCCTGGAAAAAATCTATCATTCAAACGCCGAGCGATTGTTTGGGCAGTTTAAAACTATGAGCGCAAAAGGGATCCAATGAACATGAACAAACTGTTTCGACGAACATTCATCCATGCAATCGGCGCGCTCTTAGCGGGGATAGGGTTGGTCAGTACAGGATGCAATAAATCAACGCCGCCCTCCGCACAATCGTCTTCTCAAGCTCCGGCTACCCCTCAACTCTCTGATATCAAAGTTGTCACAAATCCTGGCGGTCCCATCGTTTTGACTACCAGCACAGCCGAGTTTCAAATATTGCCGTCAGGGTATGTGCAGGCATCCCTGACCAGCAATGGCCAACGACTTAGCCTGGACGATCCAAAAGCAGGCGCTCCCAATGACAGCGGATATTTGGTTCATGAAGGAAAAACCATTTATTTTACGCTCGACTTTCAGCAAGCCAAAATATCAGAGGCAAGCGGCAAGTTAGGGCGAGGCAAGCGGATAGAAATTCCAGCGCGTGGGCTTGGTTCAGCTGGCACGGACATCTTGCGTACGCTCTCCATTGAGGCTTACGACGATTCCCCCAACCTGCTACTAAGTAGCGTTGAATACAAAAACACTGGGACATCAGACTTCCAAATTGATCGGGTAGTAGAGCAGCAACATCGTTTTAATGCGAAGCTTGCTGACGCTAAAGTGCAACCGTATGACATGTGGGCATACCAAGGATCGAGTTACAACTGGGGAGAAGATGACGTTCTAAAGCTGAAACGTACATCAGCGCAAAGTAATGTAATGGGGGAAACCGTGAAAGGCGGCTACGGTGGCGGCATTCCAGTTGTCGCCTTTTGGACAGCTTCGGTGGGAGAGGCTGTTGGGCATGTCGAAACCTTGCCTTTATCACTTTCATTGCCCGTCAAAGTTGAGAGTGATGGACGAGTAAGCGCATCGGTAGATATTCCCGCCAAAACAACGCTGAAACCGGGCGAGAGTTACTCCACCCCACGCAGTTTCATCGCCATCTACTCCGGCGATTTTTACCAACCCTTGCGTTTGTGGTCGAATGTTCTGCAAAAAGAAGGTTGGAATATACCGAAGCCGTCGAACGAAGCCTACAACGTGAGTTGGTGTGGTTGGGGATATGAAGCCGATGTCACTCCTTCACAAATGACAGGCACCATTCCGAAACTTAAAGAACTCGGAATAAAGTGGGCCACACTCGATGATCGCTGGTTCGACACTTACGGAGACTGGAATCCCAGAACTGACACTTTTCCCGGCGATTCAATCAAGAAGATGGTTGATGATTTTCACAATCAGGGAGAGCTGGTACAGATTTGGTGGCTGCCTCTGGCCGTGGAAGATGGCAAAGGTAAGTATGAGTCCCACCAGTATTCCGTGTCGGACGTAGTGAAGGAGCATCCCGAATGGTTGATCCTCAACAAAGACGGAACCCATGCCCGCATGACGCGCGGCCTTGCGACTTTGTGTCCGGCTGTGCCTGAGGTGCAGGCTTTCTATAAAAAACTCACCGAAAAGTTTATCCGCGATTGGGGATTCGACGGGTCGAAGCTCGACAACATTTATAGCGTGCCTGCTTGCTACAACCCGGCCCATCATCACAAATCGCCACAAGATTCCGTAAATGCAATGAGCGAAGTCTACAAGACTATCTTTCAAACAACGCGTGCCTTGAAACCGGAAAGCGTAACTCAGAGCTGCCCTTGCGGAACTCCACCGTCGCTTGCGTGGTTGCCCTATATGGATCAAGCCGTTACGGCCGATCCTGTGGGAGCAGTGCAGGTTCGACGTCGAATCAAAATGTATAAAGCATTGCTTGGTCCAGAATCAGCCGTTTATGGCGATCACGTTGAGCTTTCCGCAATGACGCGCGTGGGTAGCGACTGGCTTGAACATGGCAACGACTTTGCTTCGACAGTAGGCACCGGAGGAGTCGTGGGGACAAAGTTTGTGTGGCCGGATCCTGGCCCGAAATTTAAAAATGTGATGCTTACCCAGGAAAAGGAAGATCACTGGAAGAAATGGATCGGGATATACAACGACAAGATGCTCTCCAAAGGGACCTTCCTTGATCTCTACGTCTATGGTTACGATTCGCCGGAAGCGTACGCCATTACTAAAGATGGAAAGATGTACTATGCATTTTTTGCGCCGAACGAAAACACACCATGGAAGGGCGAAGTCGAATTACGTGGCTTGAAACCGGGCACTTATCACGTAGTCGATTATGCGAACGGCAAGGACCTGGGCTCGGTAGAAGCTGCGAATGGTGCAGCTCCGAAACTGAAAACAGAATTTAAGCAGAACCTTTTGTTGGAAGTAAGCCAGCAATAGCTTACTTATAAATCAGGTATTTTTGCCTGAGCTTCTCAAAAGCTTCTAACGACTCGCGCCAGTCTTCCGCGATTCTCCGCGGGTCTTCGCCTTTAGAAATAGCATCGAAAACGCTTTGGTTAACTAGCAGCTGGTTCAGGCGATCCAAGTGATATTGCTCTGGATAAAGCTTATGCAAAGCCGATGCCAACTCAATGCCAAGCTCAGGAGCGTCAAAGGCGTTGCGTTCGGTTGAAATAATGTTTATCCCGTTGCACTTCTGATTTTCATAATTGCTGGCGTTAGGTGTAAAAGTTGTGCTCACGAAACGCACTCCGGAAATATTTCGTGCATTCAGATATTGGGCGAGTTCGCGTCCATTGATCCAGGGAGCGCCCAGCAATTCAAATGGACTATCTGTTCCGCGTCCGACTGAAACATTGGTGCCTTCCACCATCGCGACACCCGGATACAAAGTTGCTTGAGTTAGATTTCGCAGATTCGGCGAAGGATTGATCCAGTCAAGGCCAGTGGAATCGTACCAGTCGCCTCGCATCCAGCCTTCCATTGGGACTACAGTTAGCCGAGCCTGGATGTTGCGTTCGCTGTTGAACATTTTGGCCAATTCGCCCATGGTCATGCCATGACGCACCGGCAGAGACATGTAATTCGTGAAACTATCGTGCCCAACATCTGTCAATGGGCCTTGAATAAAAGATCCAGTGATTGGATTCGGGCGGTCGAGGACAATGACTTCGATACCAGCTTTGGCTGCAGCTTCAAGGAAATATCCCGTCGTCGATTCGTAGGTGTAGAAGCGGACTCCGGCATCCTGGACATCGATGACAACAGCATCTAATTTTCGGAGAACATCGAGGGAAGGACGGCGGGCCGCATCGGTTGCTCCGTAAACGCTATAGACAGGAACATTGGTAGCCGCATCGCGAGAATTTGCGATATCGGTAGTATCAAGGGCTCCGGTTACGCCATGTTCAGGGCTGAAGATCGCATCCAGTGAAATGCCGGGCGCTTTGGCCAAAACATCAATAGTGCGCTGTCCCCGGGAATCGACTCCCGTTTGATTGGTAAGCAGCCCAATTCTTTTCTTTGGGATATCACCAGTCGCCGAACTTGCAATGGCCACAGAACCAGGCGTTGCAGTTACGCTGCTGCGTAGCACATCAAAGCCATGCGATTCTAATACATCGATTCCGGTTTGCACGGCACCGTTACGATTCGCCAGCCTCCGCGCTGCTGTTTGCGTCTCGTTGTATCCAGTGATACTTTTCCAGCGCATCTCTTCTTTTTCGCCCACCGTCAGCGGCAGCGCCGCTGTAACCGCAGTAGCTATTTTTGACCGCAAAGCAATGGCTGTTCCCTTCCCGCGCGGATGAACACCATTGGTTAGAAGAACGATGAAGGTGCGAGTGGTGGGATCAATCCATAGGGAAGTTCCAGTGAATCCCGTATGTCCGAATGAACCTACAGGCAACAAATCTCCACGATTGCTGGAAAAGGGCGAATCGATGTCCCAACCGAAGCCTCGCAGCGCGGTAGAGGTTGGGGGTTGCTGAGGGGTGGTCATTTTCTCGATCATTAGCGGCGATAGCACGGGGTTGCCGTTTATCAATGCTTGTGCAAACTTCGACAGATCGTCCGCCGTTGAAAATAGTCCGGCGTGTCCGGCCACTCCGCCCATGCGCCTGGCAGTTGGGTCATGGACAACTCCGCGTAACATTTTGTTGTTTTCGTCGTACTGGGTAGGCGCGATTTTCGGCAACCACGTAGTCGGCGGCAGAAAGCGAGTATGAGTCATTCCTAACGGAATAAAAATATTTTTTTCGCAATATTGATCGAGCGTAGTTCTGGAAACTCTCTCGACGAGGGTACCGAGCGTAATGAAGTTGATATCGCTGTATAGAAATTGCGACCCCGGAGGGAAATTTAGTGTGGTGGCATAAGCCATGCTAAGTGCCGTTTCGCGTCCTGCCCAAGGCTGACTCAAATCGAGGTCCTCCGGCAATCCGGAATGATGCGTCAGTAATTCGCGAACAGTGACATCTTCTTTACCATTCTGACCAAATTCAGGGAGATATTTAACTACAGGTTCATTCGGGCGAATTTCACCTTTTTGCACCAATTGCATGACCGCAGTTGTTGTAGCAATTACCTTGGTGAGAGACGCGAGATCAAAAATTGTATCAATGGTCATTGGTTCGCGCCTTGGTTCAACAGCACGGTTACCAAACGCTTTTCGATAAACAACGGCTCCGTTATGCCAAACCAAAAGCACCGCACCGGGAACCTGGCCATTGTGAATTGCATCTTCAATAATATTGTCGAGAACATGCAGAGGTGGTGAGGAAACATTCTTCTTCGCCTGGGCGTTAGCGGGTGAGGCAAGAACAATGAGAGTTAAAACGGTTACAAAACACGCAGCCCAACGTTGTAAGAACGAATGAGTCGTCATTATAAGGATGTTCTGAATGTACACAACGCAAGATCGATAACTCAAGAAACGGAAGTAAGGAGGTACCGTTTCTGCCACATGCGAATGCTTTACCGACATGCTTAATCTTGCTATAACCAAGCAACGCTCGAAACTAGCTTCGAGCACAGAAATCCTTGCCCGAACAAAGTTCTCTTAACAGCGATTTACGAATGGCACCCTGTCCTGCACGCATGTTTGAGCAACAGGCCACCATCTTCGCACGTGCATTCGAGATTTTGTCGCAAGCAATTGCCGCATGCGCCTTCCCCGGAGCATCCCTGGCGATTACACATAATGACAGACTCATAGCTTTGAAAGCTTTCGGACGATTCACATATGAATCCGACTCGCCGGAAGTAACTACCACAACTATTTTTGACCTTGCGTCTGTGTCTAAAGTTGTCGCCACCACAAGCATGGCAATGATTCTTTACGAACGCGGCCTACTCGATCTCGAAACGCCCATCGCTGCAATCGTGCCGGAATTCACCGAAATTGGACAAGCAAAAGACTCGCGGCGCGATAATGTAACGATTCATATGCTGCTGGCGCATTCTTCCGGATTGCCAGCTTACGAGAAATTATTTCTGCGAACGAGAACGAAAGAAGAACTCTTTAATGCAGCTTTTGCTGTCCCTTTAGTCGCCAATCCGGGCAGCAAGGCCGAGTATAGCGATATCGGATTCATCGTTTTAGGAGTCGTCCTCGAGCGAATCGCCGATGAAACTATAAGCCAATTTTGCCAACGGGAGATTTTTGGACCGCTGGGTATGTCTCATACAGGTTTTAATCCTCCGTCAGGATGGAAGCTTTCAATAGCGCCGACCGCAAATGATCAAACATTCCGGCATCGCACAATCCAAGGTGAAGTGAATGATGAAAATGCCAGCGTGCTTGGCGGGGTCGCAGGGCACGCGGGTATCTTCTCAAGTGCTGAAAACATGGCTCGTTTCGCAAACGTGTTGGTGCAAGGTGGTGGGCCGCTGGTTCGCCCTGAAACGCTGGCGGTTTTCACTCGCCGGGAACTTGCGCCGGAAGGTACATCCCGAGCGTTGGGATGGGATACGCTCTCTCAACCATCGCAATCCGGAAAATACTTTTCGCCCAATTCCTATGGGCACTTGGGCTATACCGGAACCTCACTATGGATTGATCCGGAACGTAAACTTTCCGTTACCCTGCTGACCAACCGGACCTGGCCCGTTTCGAACAATCAGGCTATCAAACAAGTCCGCCCGAGATTCCATGATGCTGTTATCGAATCCATAGACGCAATGACAAAGGAATAAGATTGAAAGACACCGTCAGAAGGAAAATCACGGATCTTAGCGGTCTCTCGACCGAGCAAACAAACCCTGCGTCAAACGATCTCGACCTGAAATCTTCGTTGGAAATCGTTCGGATTATAAATAGCGAGGACGCCAAGGTTGCTGCAGCCGTCGAGCGTGCACTGCCAGAAATTGCCAAAGCGATCGATGTCATCGCTACTGCTCTGCAAAATGGCGGCCGCTTGATCTATGTGGGAACTGGCACCAGTGGACGGATCGCGGCCCTCGATGCGGCCGAGTGCCCCCCTACCTTCAGCACGAATCCTAAGACAGTCCAGTTCGTGATCGCAGGCGGGGTAAAAGCTTTGGGTGCAGCAGTCGAAGCCAATGAGGACTCGCGCAAATTCGGCGAAGCTGCCATTGCCAAGAAGAAGCCTGGCAAAAGTGACGTGGTGGTCGGAATAGCGGCTAGTGGCCGAACCCCATTCACCATAGCCGCGCTCACATATGCTCGCCGTAAGGGAGCTAAGACCATCGCTCTCGCCTGCAATCCGAATTCTCCTTTAGGCAAAGCTGCTGAAATCGAGATTGTTGTCGAAGTCGGGCCGGAAGTGATCTCAGGGTCGACGCGAATGAAGGCCGGCAGCGCGCAAAAGATGGTGTTGAATATGCTGTCCAGCGGAGCTATGACTAAGCTGGGATATGTGTATGGAAACTTGATGGTCAATGTGGCTCTAAAAAACGAAAAACTGGCGGAACGCGCTGTCATAATCCTGCAGCGAGCAGCCGGAATCACGCGGGCAAAGGCTGAACAAGCAATGAAGGCGGCAGGAAACAGTGTTCCCGTAGCGTTAGTGATGTTAAAAGCCGGGGTGACACAAAGCAGAGCAACACAGGTGCTAAAAACCAACAGAGGGCATGTTCGGAATGCAATCGCGGCTGCGAATAGCGAATCAGCTTAAATTTCCTCTTGATGGCTGAGCCAACGGAACCTGTTTAAGGAGATGATGGATACTACGACTCTGCACGTTCTGTTAGTGGTGTTTTTAGCCACCTTAATTCGGTCGACATTTGGTTTTGGCGAAGCCTTGATTGCTGTCCCGTTGCTTGCCCTCAGCATCCCCATCCAGATCGCGGCTCCCGTTGCTGTTCTTTTGTCGATTACTATCGCTGCCGTGGTAGTCGCGCAGGACTGGCGAAAGATCCACCTGCGCAGCACGGGATGGCTGCTGGCCCCTACTTTCCTGGGTATTCCGCTCGGGATTGCGCTGCTGACGAGCGGCCACCAATATGCTGTTAAAGGTGCATTAGCGGTTATTATTGTCGCATTTTCCGGATACTTTCTTCTGGTCAAGAAGCCTCCTGAACTACGCAGCGATTACCGCTTATTGCTCTTAGGGTGCGGATTTTTCGCTGGCGTGCTCGGAGGCGCTTATGGAATGAATGGGCCCCCTCTAGTTTTTTATGGAGCTATGCGACGCTGGTCTCCCCAATACTTTCGCGCAACCCTGCAAGCATATTTTTTGCCTGCGAGCATAGTAGCGATGGCGGGATACTGGTTCGCGGGACTTTGGGTTTCATCAGTTACGCGCTATTACCTAAAATCTCTGTTGGTCGCAATTCCAGCGATTTTTCTTGGCAGAATTGTCAATCAGCGTCTGCGGGGAGATACTTTTCTCAGATATGTGCACTGCGGCCTGGTGTGCGTTGGAGTCATATTGCTGATCCAGGCAATCCGCCAGACTTAGGAACAGTGTCATCGGATTTCCAGCTTATCCACAGTCCAGTGCACTTCCGATTACCATTTTTCCTTCCGCTCAACATTTTCTCTTCCGCGATGTGCTGTATTCGCGTCTAAAATGGACGAACGCCACGGAACGGAAGGTCCGAATGACCGCTGTTTCTCAGGTTTTAACTTTTCGACCGGCAGCAAATCAGCCAACAGCAAGGACTGATCACGAAATGGATAAATTTATAATTCGCGGCGGCAATGCGCTGCTCGGCACAATACGCATCAGCGGCGCCAAAAATGCTGCGCTGCCCGCCATGGCTGCGGCTCTTCTTACGGACGAACCCGTCATTCTTGAAAATATTCCACAGGTCCGCGACATCGAAACCACACGCAAACTTTTGGCTGCCATGGGAGCCGAAGTCGAACTGGGTTACGGACGCGCGCAGCATCGCACAACAATATGCTGTCGGAATATTGCTTCTCCCGAGGTTGCCTATGAATTAGTAAAGACAATGCGGGCCTCTGCGCTGGTGCTTGGGCCGCTGGTAGCACGCTGCGGAACCGCCCGTGTCTCATTGCCGGGTGGCTGCGCCATCGGGGCAAGGCCGATCGACCTTCACATTAAAGGACTCGAGCGTCTAGGAGCAACCATTACGCAAGATCATGGTTATGTCGAGGCCAGCGCGGATCGATTACGCGGAGCGGAGATAGTGTTCGACAAAATCACCGTAACTGGCACCGAAGATTTACTCATGGCTGCAACCCTTGCCGAGGGTGAGACTGTCATGCAAAATTGCGCTCGCGAACCGGAAGTTGAGGATCTCGCAAATTTACTGATTAAGATGGGCGCGCATATCACCGGAGCGGGGACGTCTACCATTCGTGTGAAGGGCGTCGAAAAACTGCATGGCGCAAAGCATAAGATCATCCCGGACCGCGTGGAGGCCGCAACTTTTATCATTGCGGGTGCTTTGACGGGTGGAGATCTTAACCTTGTCGGCTGCGACCCCACTTACTTAGGCGCTTTGTTGCAGAAGTTGAATGAAGTTGGGGTCCGGACTGCTCATACTTCTGAATCCGTGCGTGTCATGGGCGATGGCGAATTCAAAGCTGCCGATATTACCACCGAAGAATATCCTGGATTCCCCACTGACATGCAGGCGCAGTACATGGCATTGGCAACCCAGGCGGACGGAACTTCAGTCGTGACGGAAAATATTTTCGAAAACCGCTTTATGCACGCGCAGGAACTCGTCCGTATGGGTGCAAACATTAAGATCGAAGGGCGTCGCGCGGTCGTCCGGGGGAAGACCCCTCTAAGCGCCGCAGCAGTGCTGGCGTCCGATTTGCGGGCATCGGCTTCTCTGGTGCTTGCCGCCTTAGTTGCCGATGGAGAGACCATCATCGACCGGGTGTACCACATTGATCGCGGCTACGAAAACATTGAGGAAAAACTACGCGGAGTCGGAGCCCAAATCCGCCGCATCGGAGAAATGCTGCCCAAGCGGGCCGCCGCCCAACGATGAAGCTTCGGTTTGTGATCGTGACGATTGAAGCGGTTGAATTTCCCCCAAAGCTTCGCAATCCATGTTGTGTCAGCTGGATGAAGTGATTTATTCATCAACCTACCGTATGTCCCTGATCGATTCCAGCCCTGCCTCCCTTCTATTCTGATCTAACTCTCAGTAAAGGTAACGGACAGCTTTTTCAGGCTGCCGAGGAGCATGAATGCTTTGGACTATTTTCGTGATTCTGCTGGTGCTGTGGTTGCTGGGGCTTGTCAGTTCCTACACCTTGGGCGGATATATTCACATTTTGCTGGTAATTGCTATTGTAGTGCTGGTTATACGTCTCATCCAGGGTAGGCCGGTAGCGTGAAGAAACGCTTAATGCAATCGCACAACAAGGCCAACCAGGCCAGAGGTGATTCGTAATGATGAATTACATCAGAATAGTCAAGCATTCGATCGCCGTCCTGCTTAGCTTGGGCGCATGCAGTCTGCCAACTTTAGCTTGGCAGGATACTCACGATACTAATGTGAGCGGGAACCAGGAATCCGGTTACCACATGCGAGTGGTCACGCGCAGTACACAAGCTGTCGATTACCGGCGGAAAGGCAGCACGAGAGTTGACCTCAAAGGTACCGATCTCATGCCCAGTGCTACCGGAGAGGCGAAGATCGAAAGCAAGTCAGGGCGTATTCAGATCAATGCTGAACTTAGTCACATGCGACCGGCCAACAGCTTCGGATTGGCATATCTGACATATGTGCTTTGGGCGATTACGCCCGAAGGACGCCCGAGAAATCTAGGGGAGCTTTTACTTCATGACGAAAAAGGATCATTGCAAGTTACTGCGGATTTGCAAGCCTTCGGTTTGATCGTCACCGCCGAACCTTATTACGCAGTTTCGCAGCCGAGCGATCTGGTAGTGGCTCAGAACGAAATTCGTACCGAGACTACGGGCAGAGTTGAGCCTATCAACGTGCATTACGAATTGATTTCTCATGATATGTATGCCTCGCAAGTAGCGCCCATTCCAGAACCGATTTATGGAGTTAATAACAAAATTCCGATCGATCTGCTGGAGGCCCGCAATGCCCTCCGAATTGCCAAGGGCGCTCAGGCAGACAAATACGCGAATGCGACCTTTGAAAAAGCGCAAGCGGATTTGGACAAGGCTGAAGATTATTATCGCCGCAAACAAGGCCTGGGGCCGATTGGTACCGTTGCGCGGGAAGCGACTCAAACTGCGGAAGAAGCTCGAGTGATGACAGTAAAAGCCATTCAGGATGAACGCGCTCAAGCCGAGCGTGAAGCCGCTCGAAAACGCGCGGAAGATGCCGAAGCAAGCGCCGAAGCGCAACGGCGTGCGGCCGAGGAGCAACAAGCCGCTGCACAGCGTGCGCAAGCAGAAGCCGCGCTTGCCCAATCCCAACAGCAAGCCGAAGCTCAACAACGTCAGGCAGCCGAATTAGCCCAACAGCAGGCCGAGCAAGCCAGAAAGCAAGCTGAATTGGCTCAGCAACAGGCCAATCAGCAAGCACAAGCTTCCGAACAAGCCCGCCAACAAGCCGAAGCAGAAAAAAATCAGATGCGGGCGCGTTTATTGCAGCAATTGAATCAGGTATTGCAAACCAGAGATACCGCCCGCGGATTAATCGTGAGCATGCCTGACGTGCTATTCGATACTGGCAAATCACAATTAAAGCCTGCGGCTCGCGAGCGCCTCGCCAGGGTGGGAGGAATTCTTCTCGCTTACCCTGATATTAAGGTTGAGATCGACGGCTATACCGATAGCACCGGGAGTCCGGAGTTCAATCAGAAGCTTTCGATGGAACGTGCTGGCGCGGTCGAATCCTACTTGGCGCAACAAGGGGTCGCAGGAACATCAATGACAACCCAGGGGTTTGGACCCAGCGATCCCATCGCTTCAAATGATACGGCGGCTGGGCGGCAGCAGAATAGACGCGTCGAGTTAGTAGTGTCGGGCGAATCGATTGGGGCCGCTACCACTCAAAGTGGTCAAAACATCCCCCAACAGAACAGTGTATCTGGCCGAACAGGGATGCCGGGACAGACTCAACAAACCACAGTTCCAGCGCCAAATGCGGTTCCCGATCAAAGATAGTTAGGAATGTTTTAGAATTAGCCGCCGGCGGATTGCTTTCGCCGGCTTTTTTGCCTTGAAATTCGGAGCTGATCAGCAGCTGTTTTGTCTTATACTGCCCGGTGCCTCTTCCATGCGTGGCACGCACTATGCCCTCAGCTTCTTCATCCCGGCTTGCTTACATCGACTGGTTGCGCGGTCTCGCGTGCCTCTTGATGTTCCAGACTCATTGCTATGACGCGTGGCTTTCTAATACTGTAAAAAAGTCTACCTTCTTTATGTGGTCACAAATCGTAGGCACCTTGCCTGCGCCTTTATTCCTCTTCTTAGCCGGAATTTCAGTCGCTTTAGTGATCGACAAATTACTCCGAAAGGGTACGACTCCAGCACTAATAGCGAGGACAACCATCTCACGTGGCGCGGAGATTCTCGCACTGGGATTTTTGTTTCGCTTACAGGAATATGTGATTGCATGGGGATGGGCCCCATGGACTGATTTATTGCGAGTCGATGTGCTGAATGTGATTGGTGTATCAATGATGTTGCTGGGATTGACCTGCTGGATTGCGCTCGCGTTCAGTGGAAAACTGGACAAGCGGGCTTCGATTGGCACTCTTGCAACCGCCATTTGTCTATCAATTTCATTGTTGACTCCGCTGCTTTGGACCACGTGGGCTCCACATTGGCTGCCCTGGCCCATTGAGTCGTATATCAATGGTGTCCATAACCTTGGACAGCCTCAGGCATGGCTCTTTCCGATTTTTCCCTGGGCAGGGTTTGCCTTCGCCGGGTTGGCAATAGGATCATTGCTGCAAACGGATCTTGCCAAGAAGCTTGGTGGGAGCGCATTTGCCCTGGCATCAGTCGCTGGTCTGTTACTTATTTCGATGGGGCGTGGACTGGATTCGAGTTCGCGGCAATTCTACGCCGTCTACGATTACTGGCACACCAGTCCGGCTTTCTTTCTAACGCGCGTGGGCATATTACTTGTGGTTCTTGCAGCGGGTTATGGATGGTGCCGCTGGGGAGCAGGCCACTGGGGATTCAGTCCATTGGTTCAGTTAGGACAAACTTCCCTGCTGGTTTATTGGGTCCACCTTGAATTTGTGTATGGACGGTTGTCCATTTTGCCAAAAAAAGCAATGGACATTCGAACGGCCTCGATTGGATTGCTGACAATCTTTTTAGCTATGCTCGCGCTTTCGATCTTGCGAACTAAGTTAAAGAGTCGAAGAAATATCGTCCCACAACCGGTAGCTCTTAAGGCTCCGACAGTTGCTGGATAGCTTGCTCCGCTAGTTTCAATGCTTCTCCCCATTGCTGCCTTGCTTCGGTTTCGTGATGACCGTATCCAAATAAATAAAACGTGATATAAAAACCTTCTTTGATTTCTTTCTGAATATGGTAGTAGCAACGGCGAACCAGGAATTCTGCGCTGGCGGGAAGCTCAGGGGATTGTTGTAAAGCTTTTGTGAGCCACTTTACTGTAGCTTCGTGTTGCTCAAATGAGAAGCGGGATCTCTCTTTGGAAAATAATAGATCGATGTAGCCGCCAAATTTGATTGGCGCCCCGAAAATATCTTCTTCAGGGTTGATTTCACTACTCGACCAAACATCGCACTTAGCAGTTTCGAAAATGCTGGAGGCTGAGTTTACTTCGGCGAGAAATTTCCCAAGTTCCGGCACTTTTTGAGCTTCTTGGATCTCATGCAAGAACTCCGGGCTGCGCTTCAGATCGAAGTACCGCAGGCTGCTATCTGGGGCAGCCCACGGCATTTCCAGTGTTTCGTCGTCCGCTCCAAGTTCGATTGCGAAATCGGCTTCCACTTATTTCGCGGGAGCAGGTTGAGGCGCTTGCTGAGGAGCGCCTGACGCTGAAGCGGGTGGAGCGAAGTTTACCTTGGGTACTTCGCGCGATCCCTCAGAGGCCGTGAAATATGCTTCGTTTGGCTTAAACCCTGCCCATCCTGCATAGATGTTGTTCGGAAAGCTCTGGACGTAGGTGTTGTAATCCTGCAAGGTGTCGTTATAACGCTTCCGCTCTACAGCGATGCGATTTTCGGTGCCTGACAATTCATCCTGCAAGCGAAGGAAGTTCTCGTTCGACTTCAGCTGCGGGTAATTTTCCACCACCACCAGCAATCGGCCAAGGGCATTATCCAATTGTCCGTTAGCCGCGATCTTCTGCTGCGGCGTTCCCGCTGAGAGCAATGCAGAGCGAGCCTTGGCGATGTCTCCAAAAACAGTTTGCTCCTGCTGCGCGTATCCCTTTACCGTTTGAACTAAATTCGGGATCAAGTCGGCGCGGCGCTGTAACACGATATCCACCTGCGACCAGGCAGCTTTGACAGCTTCATTTTTTTGGACCAGCGTATTGCGAACGCCAAAATATTGGCCAAACACAACCAGCACGATCAATACCAGAACTATAACTACGATTAATCCCTTGCTCATTTCTTCTCCTATTTGCTCAATCCAGCATTGTATCTACTGCGGCAGTCACTTGCTGTACTGCATTCAGATAACGGGTGAAAAGATCTTTTACATCGAAGCGGTTGGCCTCGGCATTGCGCTCGCGAATGTCAAGTAATTGCAGAAATGCGGACGAATCAAACTTAATGCGAGCTGAGAGAGCCTTAATCGTCTCTCGTTTTGATCTATGTTCATCGTCTCCCAACGCAATCAACCCATGCCGGAAAAGCGTGGTAAAAGACGATAAAGAGCGCAGCAGAAGGTCCCACATTTGTTTTTCATTTCCATCCGTCGCCATCAAGTGTTGCCGCAGAAGTATGAGCTTTTCGCGTAATTCGTATTCCACTTGTGCACGATGGAACTGCATGGGAATCTGCAAATCACTCAGCACGTCATCTCCGAAGAGCACGCGATGCTGCCTCTTAATATCGAGCATTTCGATGGAGAAAACATCAGCGGACCGCACGATCTCATCTTGCGTCAAAATGAGGGGTGCATGATGCTTTTGCTTGGTCCACCATTTCACTACCGGGGCGATCCCGGTGAGCGCAGCGAAAGACGTCTCACGCAGAACACAGAGCAAATTCACATTGGAAAAATCGGGATGGAACTTCCCCTGGGCGGCAGAACCATAAAGAATGACATTCTGGAGGTTCGTCCCAGCTTGCTCACGCAAACGACTGACAAACTCGTTGATTTGCTTTTCTGGAACCATCTTCCGCACCTCTCTTCATTAGGGCACTCAGCACATCACCAACCGCCGCTCGCTCCTCCGCCTCCGGAGCTTCCGCCACCAAACCCGCCAAAACCACCACCTCCCCCTCCACCACCGAAACCGCCTCCGCCCCAACCTCCTCTACCACCTCCCGACAGAAGCATCCAAAAAAGAAGACTTCGCAGGGGAGTTAACAGAACAATAAGAACAACGATGACGAAGATGACGATCGAGCCCAACGATAGTTTTTGGTTCGGCTGTTCTCGATATTGTGTGGGCGCTCTGGGCCGTGCACCCGTGAGTTGAATACCGGCATCTTGCGCAATAACCTCGGCCACCCGAGAGGTCATTAGAGACACGGCACCGCTAAAATCATTTTGCCGAAGCATGGGGACGGCTTCGCGTCCGAATCCGCCAACTTTGCCGTCCGGAAGAATTGGCTCGAGTCCATAGCCGACTTCGATGCGGTATTTGTGATCCTTAGGTGCAAGAAGGATTAGGACTCCTCGATCGGTAGATTTGCTGCCTATACCCCATTTTTTATAAAGGTCCACTGCATAACTCTCGATATCTGAGTTATCCAGCGAATTTATAGTGACGACAGCAATTTGAGCATGAGCTTTCGTATCGACCTGCTTAGCCAAATCATCGAGTTGCGCGACAGTATTGGCATCAAGCACATGGGCAAAGTCATTGACGTAATCGGTGGGCTTGAGGCTTGAAACGGGTTCCGCGCACACTACTGAGGCGAGCGCAAACAGCCAAAGCGCGACAAAACTAATTTTTCTGACTAAATGCATTCGAGCTGATTGTATAGGAGTTGACATCGAGAGCAGCGTTCCCGCAGATCTGCCAGAGTCTTACACGAGTGTTCTTACTGATAATCAGAACTTCCTGAGAAACTCAACAACTTGATTTTCAGCCCAATAGCCGTCATATCCATCACGATCTGCAACGAAGGAACAATGGCCACCATCTTCGGTTTCAACAAATGTAATATTGGGATTGGAGTGAATCTTCTCTCGAGTTTCAGGGAGGATGCGTATAAAAGGATCGTTCGCCGCATGCAGAATAAACGCCGGAACGGAAATGCGGTCAACTACGTTCGCCGCTGCCGCCCGCGCATAATAATCAACCGCACCTTCAAATCCACAATAGTAGGCGGTGATTTTATCGTCAAAATCGCGCATTGTCTTTACCCCACGCAAGCGTGATACATCGAACTTTCCCGGAAATAAGCGGGCCTTTTGTCGCAGGGTGCGGCGCAGCTTCCACATGAAATACATTTCATACAGCCGGTTGCTGCGGAGGTGCAGAGTATCCGACGATGCTGCGAGATCAATCGCCGGGCAAACCGCCGCAACGGCACGGAACTGAGGTGGACCGCCCTCCCCCCACTCCCCCGCCAGCTTCAATACAAGATTGCCGCCCATGGAAAATCCTACAAGCGCAAGCCGGGAGATTTTATCGTCATCAATCAAATGTTGGGCAACTGCGGCGATGTCAATGGAAAGCCCAGAGTGATAAAGGGTTGGAGCCAGTGCCTCGGTTCCACCACAGTTCCGCTGGTTCATGCGGATGACGTTCATCCCAGCAGCCATGCCTTTTTCCACAATCCCCAACATGTATTGCGATTCGCTCGAACCTTCGAGGCCGTGAATGATAATTACTGTGAGCGCGTTTTTTCGATTCGGTTGCCAGTGGCAATGACATAGCGTCTTTACGCCCGGTTCGACTTCGAAGAGGCGCTCTTCTGCTTCGGGAATTATGATTTTTCGCTTTAAGAAAAAACTTGCCAGAGTTTGAACGTGTCCACCGCGAAGGTGGCGGCGTGGCAGGAACTTAGAAGGAGATAGGTGTGAAGAACTCGTTTGCGAAGTCACTCCCTTTTGATTTTAAATGGTTGCTGAGCATCCCGTTAGAGGTAAGGAATAAATCATGCCGATTTTCGAATACAGCTGTAAAGAATGCAATCACGAATTTGAAGCACTGATCTTTGGCGACCATAAAGCTGATTGCCCAAAATGTCATAGCAAAAAACTCGCGCCACAGCTTTCTGTCTTTGCTGTGTCGACAAAGAGCTCGTCCAGCTCTTCTTCATCGTCCGTTGGCGCGTGTGGTAGCTGCGGAGATCCTCGTGGTCCCGGCGCTTGCTCGATGGGAGACATGGATTAGTTGTCCAAAAACGTCTCATAGTGCGAAAGCATTTGCTGAACCATCTTTCCTTTACCCACTAACTGAAATGCCACTCTCTACCAATTGTCATCCTGAGGAAGAGGAATCGTCGCTTACGAATCGTCATCGTGCGATTCCCTTTTTTTTCGAGAACAGCAGATTCCTCCCTGCTTGAAGCGGATTCGGAATGACAATAGGGTTTGGGACTGCATGCTCTGTCCGTCGCCTTAACTTTATGTCTGTGTAGTGCGTATCTCGTCCCTAGCCTTCGTTTCTCGCGCGTTCCCTGCCTGTCTCGAAAGAAGACGTTAGTGGGAAAGATCTATGAGTTGGCAAGCTCGCGCCGACCTGCGGTCACGCGATGGCTGTGAAGGATTAAGACCGACGCCGCGCAACGTATAGGCTTGTAACCATGTTGCGCGTCACGCGGCCGTGGAACTCGTCGCGCGCAAGACGACGCAGCTTGGCAAGTAAGCTCTCACGGTCTGGGCGGATGTTGATGTTGGAATAGGTCGCATAGAGAGCGACAGTTTGATCAGGATCGAGGACGAGTGACCATTCGCTGGTTCGGTGCTCAACGTTGTCGAACGCGTGAGTCCGCTCCAGCGCCGTCAACCTGGCCGCGGCATCGAGAGGGAAAGGTATATCGCCGTTACCTGCCGAAGGGCTCAAAGGACCGTTAAGAAGATTTTTTGTTGCTTCGTGGAACGGATCGGGCCGATGTGAGTCGCCGAACACGTTCCAGACCATTGCCCACCACGCGCCCGGACGAAGCAGCTTGGCCACTTTTGTCAATGCAAGGTCCTCGGTTAGCCAATGGAAGGCAGTGGCGCTGAGGCCGAGATCAAAGCTGGCCTCTTGCAACACGGCTTCTTCAAACGGTGCAATGACGACTGTGAGTGCTTTGTCCGGAATGGTCTCTCGAAGGAAGGTTGCGAGGCGAAAATCGGGCTCTACAGCAACCAAGGGATTGGCACCCAATTCCAGCAATCGATGAGTCGCCGTTCCCGTCCCGGCTCCAATCTCGAACGTAACCGCGTTGGGTGCGAGACCACATCGCTCGCATAGGACATCAAATACCCAATCGGGATATGCGGGTCGCGCGGCGTGATAGCCGCCAGGATCAGCCCCGAAGGCTTGGCGGCCGAATGTTCGGTGGATGAAAGATTCTCTCATTTCGAAGCACCGATGAAGAGGAAAACGTTAATGGAAAAATACACGATTAGGCAATAGCCTCGTCAAATCTTACTTTCTGTTCCTACTACCAGAACGTGCCATGACTTCGGGTACCTGCCCGGTGTAACCGGGGTTAGTTTCCTTACCTCTGCGAACTTCGTACTATCACACAGCGGAATCAGAAGGAGCGGGCCTAATGGACCGTCGTCGAAATCCCCGAGTTGCTGCGCGTTTACCAGTACGGATCTGGGGCATGGATGTATATTCGTGCCCATTCATGCAGTTAGCCACGGCCATGAACATCAGCCGCAATGGCGCCTTAATTCAGGGTATGCGCCGTCAAGTACGTCCCGGAGAGATTCTGGAAGTTCAACTGGGCCATGAAAAAGCCCAATTTCGCGTTACATGGGTTGGCAAAAAAGGTTCCCATAGAGATGGCGAGATCGGCATAGAAATGCTGCCTGCGGAGCCCTGTATTTGGGACGTAAACCTCTCTCAGTGTATTCAGTATGCAATCCAATCTTCACCCGGCAACGGCGTTCTACCTGGGGCATAGCCAGATCATCGTTCCGGTTTAATCCGTTCTATTTGGCAATCAAGTTATGTATGGCGATGACCCTTCGCCCGATATATACTTTTGTCACCTCCCCGAATCAATTTCCGAAACACCCATTTTGCTGGCTGGTTCGTGCGTTGGTTCCTGGCGGGAACTCGAAGTATCTTAACTTTCACAATCGAAGTTCCGCATGGACAAGGACGGGAAAATACCGGATTCTGACGCTCCCACATTTTTCGGGGAAGGCGAACAGTCGCCCGAAAAAGTCGGAACGGGCACCCAAACACCCCCTCCAGTGTGGAATTCCTCCGATGCGGCAACTTTGCTTGATGCCGGTCCAGTAACTCCCTCCCGTGACACTGCCAAACCTAAGCCGTTTGATAACCAAACTTCTCTTCCCGGTAAGTTGTTAGGTGGACGCTACCAGATATTGCGCGTTTTGGGCGAAGGCGGAATGGGGGCCGTTTATCAGGCGCGTGACCTTGAACTCGAGCGTGTCATTGCTCTGAAAGTAATTCGGCCTGAGTTGGCCAGCAATGCGAGCATTCTCCAGCGCTTCAAGCAGGAGCTCATTCTCGCTCGCAATATTACTCACAAGAGCGTAATTCGTATTTACGACCTCGGTGAAGCAGACGGGATCAAGTTCATCACAATGGAGTATGTAGAGGGCGATGACTTGCGCTCTCTTCTGCGGTCCAGAGGCAAGCTCCCGCCGGCTGAAACAGTCGCTATCATCCAGCAGATTTGTCGAGCGCTGGAAGTCGCACATGGCGAAGGAGTCATCCACCGCGATCTCAAGCCGCAGAACGTCATGCTCGATCCGCAAGGGCGTGTCGTGGTCATGGATTTCGGATTGGCCCGATCCTTTGAATCCAACGGTATGACCCAGACGGGTGCTCTCGTTGGCACACTTGAATACATGTCGCCCGAACAAGCCATGGGAGCGGAGCTTGACCAGCGTTCCGACTTATTTGCGGTGGGACTGATTTTCTATGAGCTGCTTACCGGAAAGGTTCCTTATAAAGCGGACACAGCCATCGCGAGTTTAATGAGGCGTACGCAGGAACGTGCGATCCCGGCTTCTGACACGGATAGCACGGTGCCTAAGCCTTTGTGCGATATCGTCAGCAAATGCCTCGAGCGAAATCCCAAGGAGCGGTTTCACACCGCCCATGAAATTTTGCAGGCATTACAGGCCTGGGAGGGAAATTCCACAGTTAGTCCATTAACCTCTCAACACCGGCCTATTTCCCAGGCACCGCGAAGCGTACAGATTTCTCTGAATCTGCCGAGCAATCGCTGGGGACTCTGGCTGCCAGGTCTCGCCATCGTCCTGGTTCTTTTTTTTGCTGTCCCTGCTACGCGCCATCTTGTATTCCATCCAACGTCCTCATTGGATACCGCAAGTACCAGTCCCACCGATCCTGGCATTCCGAACCTGAGTAAAGGAAAGTATTTAGCTGTGTTGCCAATAAGAGTCATGGGCGATGAGAAAACACTTGGCTATGTTGCCGAAGGGTTAGTAGACGCTTTGTCCGCAAAAATGTTTCAGCTTCAGGAAGTACACGTAGCTTCCTCATCTGCTGTGGAGAAAGCTGCTGCGAAACAGCAATCGCCGGAGAAGATGGCGCGCGCGCTGGGCGTGAATCTTATTCTGCAAGGAACTGTGCAAGGGGCTGCTGACAAAATCCGTATCGTTTTAAATCTCGACGACGTGGCGAGCGGCCGCCGCCTGTGGAGCGAGGAGTTTTCTGGAGTACCTCAGGATCTATTGACGCTGGAAGACCACATCTACGGGAATCTGGTGCAGGCACTCAATCTTAAGCCAAGCAATGAAGAAATGGCTCGTAGCGGCGTACATCCCACGGAAAACACAACCGCATACGATTTGTATTTAAAGGGGAGAGATGCGCTGAGAGGGAGCCAAGGAAATCAGGATACCAAAGCGGCAATTAACTACTTAGAGAATGCGTTGCATCAAGACCCAAATTTCGCGCTTGCCTATACTGGACTGGCCGACGCCAACCTTCGCCTTTACGACGACACCAAAGATTCTCTCTATGCTGAGAAGGCTCTCTCTTCGGCGCAAAAATCAGAGAGCTTGAACGCGAATTTGCCGGAAGTTCACTTGTCGTTGGGAAGCGTGTACAACGCCACGGGCAGGACGACGGAGGCGATAGCCGAACTTAAGCGAGCGCTGGCATTAGCGCCCAATTCCGATGACGCGTACCGGCGTTTAGGCGATGCATACAAGGCCAGCGGGCGCAAGCAAGATGCCATAAATGTGTACCAGAGCGCAGTCGCGGTTAATCCTTATTACTGGAACAATCACAACACGCTGGGTGGAGCATTTTTCCAATTTGGAGAGAATGAGAAGGCTTTGCAGGAATACCAGCGCGTGACCGAATTGGCCTCTGACAATCCGATAGGCTACCAGAATCTCGGAGCCGTCTATATACGAATGGGAAGATGGAATGACGCGATTCCAGTATTGCAGAAGGCAAATGAACTGCAACCAGACGCAGATACTTATTCAAACCTTGGTACCGCTTATTTCATTCTGAAGCGCTACGACGACGCGATCAAGATGTATGAAAAAGCAGTAGAGATGAGCCCCAAAGATGAGCAATTGGAAGGAAATTTAGCGGACGCTTATCGTTCTTCAGGACGCTCTGACCAGGCACTCCACGCTTACGACACTGCAATCAAACTGGCATTCCAACAGCTTCAGGTCAATCCGAAATCTGCAAGCGTGACCGGGGATCTGGCTTTGTACTATATGAAGAAAGCGGACGCGCCCCATGCGCTGCAATACATACGACAGGCCAGAACACTCGATCCCTCAGATTTGCAATTGATCTACACCGAAGCCCAAATTTACGCGTTGGCAGATAAATCTAAAGAGGCATTAAGTACTTTGAAGGACGCTTTCCAGAAGGGTTATTCTCCGGATGAGGCCCTTAATGACCCAGAGCTGGCCAAGCTTAAGGACCTCCCGGAATTCACGAAACTACTAAACGAATATTCGAAAAAAACTAACTAAGCTCGGTTCCACAGCTTACGACGGCTGAACATCGCTCCGATACCGGTAACCAAGAAAGCGATCGTGCTGGGTTCGGGGACTGCGGTCGTGGCCACTGCTGTAAAATCAGTGTCGCCCATCCAATGAGTGCCATCGACTGGACGAAAGCCGAGCGTGAAATTTTCGCCTGGCAAGATTCCTGTTCCAAGTTTTCCGTAGCCTACCGTATTGGTAAAAAGGATTTCAGTGAGTGAAGGGTTTTTGGGATCCGCGAATTTCATACAATGATTAAAAAATCCGCCGCCATTACATTGAATCTGCAAAGGACCAAAGGCGCTTTCGAACAAAGCAAGGGTGGTCCACGTCTGAGAAGTCACATTCCTGAAACTCAAATCTCCGTCAAAAGGAGTGTCCTTATCACCTGGAAGCCCAAATGTGAAATGCTCGTGAACACCGACTGTTTCGTTCCCGATTAAGCCCGCACCTTTAATTATGACGCGTGGGTCATTGTTTGAATCGGCATAAGCGGCGACGCTACACATCGCGAGAATTATGCCGCAAATGAGAATACGTAGAATCTTGTTAGACGGTTTCATGAATGTCTTAGCTCCTAACACTTAGTCTTGGGAGAGGCGCGCCTTGAGGCGTGCTGGAAGCGCGGTCAGGCGATAGTATGAACCTTGAGAGTTGAATGTCAAGGTGAAACTCCGTATTAGGAACTAACAATTTTATAAAATTTTTACATGTGCAAAAGCCTGTAACTTTTAGTACTTCATCTTCCTGTTTCTCGCTTATTGTCGCAATTTATTGCAGTCAGCAACTTCGATTTGCGCATTTGTATGCAGTCCACTATCCTGCCAAATTGGTTGAAGTTGATCTCGAACATGGCCGAGGCCCAATGATCCGAACTGCAATTTTATGCGTGCTTTCTATTTTGGTGACTTTCCCCAGTTCCGGTTACGCTCAGCAATCTCCGCTGAACTTAATGCCGATGCCAGCAAGTGTGAGCATGGGAACGGGGCAGCTCGTCATTGATCCTTCGTTTTCTGTCAGTGCCGGTAGTCACGCAGATCAACAGTTACAAGATTCCGTTCTTCGTTTCCTCAACGACCTGCGCAAAGAAACGGGCATGCTTCCATTGGATATGAAGGTCGCTGACTCAGCCAACGCGACTCTCGCTATTAAAGTTGAACATGCGAGTAAGCCGGTTCAGGAACTTGGAGAAGACGAATCCTACACACTGGAAATTACTAGCTCAGGTGCGAAGCTGAGCGCTCCAACAACACTGGGTGCAATGCATGGATTGCAAACTTTCCTGCAGTTAGTGAACACCACATCGCAAGGATTCGCGGTTCCTGCGGTCACAATCCAAGACAAACCTCGCTTTCCTTGGCGCGGATTGATGATCGATGTAGGCCGGCATTTCATACCGATGAACATTTTAAAACGAAATCTTGATGGGATGGCTGCGGTCAAGCTCAACGTATTCCACTGGCATCTTTCAGATAATCAGGGATTCCGAGTAGAGAGCAAGAAGTTCCCGAAGCTGCAGGAAATGGGCTCCGATGGAATGTATTACACGCAGGAAGAAGTTCGCGAAATAATCGCCTACGCTCACGATCGCGGCATTCGAGTCATTCCTGAATTCGATATCCCAGGACACGCAACCGCATGGTTCGTTGGATATCCCGAACTGGCCAGTGGTCCGGGTCCTTATCAAATCGAGCGCAAATGGGGAATTTTCGATCCAGCAGTCGATCCTACAAACGAACACACATACAAGTTTCTCGATGAATTGATCGGCGAGATGACGAAACTTTTCCCCGATCAGTTCTTCCACATTGGCGGTGACGAAGTAAACGGCAAGCAGTGGGATGCGAATCCGAAGATTCAGGAGTTCAAGCGGGCCCATAACATAAAAGACAACGCGGGATTGCAGGCTTACTTTACGGCGCGAGTGCAAAAGCTCGTAAGCAAACACGGTAAAACAACCATGGGATGGGATGAAATCCTTCAGCCAGGATTCCCTAAAGATGTCGTGATTCAGTCGTGGCGCGGCCAAGCATCGTTAGCGCAGGCGGCAAAGCTCGGCTATCGCGGGATACTCTCGTCCGGCTATTACATTGACCTCATACAGTCCGCCGCGCAGCACTACAGTGTGGATCCAATGTCCGGAGATGCGGCGAAATTAAGCCCGGAGGAGGCGTCAAGGATTCTCGGCGGTGAAGCGACCATGTGGTCTGAACATGTTTCGCCGGAAAACATTGATTCGCGTATATGGCCTCGAACAGCAGCAATCGCCGAGCGGCTATGGTCGCCGCAAAATGTAACCGATGTCAATTCAATGTACCAACGACTGGGTGAAACCAGCCGACGTTTGGAATGGCTGGGCCTTACGCATAATTCCAGCTACGTTCCCATGTTGCGCCGGATCGCAGGAACGGAAGACATCTCTGCTCTAAAAACTCTCGCCGATGTGGTTGAGCCGGTCAAGGGCTACGCTTGGGAGCGAACCAGTCCAGTAGTGCCGACGAGTCTGATGCCCCTCAATCGTCTGATCGATGCGGCTCGTCCTGAAAGTGCGACGGGCCGGGAATTCGCCAACTTAGTGGATGCGTACGTCGCAGGGAAAGCTGGCCCTGAAGCCAAATTGCAAATCAGACATTGGCTACTTCTCTGGAGAGACAATCAGGCAAAGCTGCAACCGCTAGAAGCGCAGTCGTTTTTAATGAAAGAGGTTATACCTGTTTCGCAAAGCCTTTCGACGTTAGCGACCGCGGGACTGGAGGCTATGGATTATCTCGATCATGGCGATCATATGCCCGACACATTGAAGGCAGCACAGCTTGGGCTTATCCAGCAAGCGGAGAAGCCGCAAGCGCAAGTAACAATTGCGGTTGCACCTTCAATCCAAAAACTGGTCGAATTCAGCGCGGGCCAGACACCTACCGAAATGCCCGCGCCGGAGCCGGATTAACGACGCGTTCACAAAATGAAGCCCATCTAGCTCGAATAGTGTCTAATTAGGAGAGTGCCTCCACATTACAGAGCTAGTCTGCCGCCATCGAAACGTCCAAAGCTGAGCGCGATCATTCCCATGCTAAAGGAACTGATTCGCCCTCGACGCGGATTGCTCGCGGTTGGTTTCTTGCTGATGGTGATCAATCGCGTATCGGGATTAGTACTTCCCTACTCAACCCGATATCTCATTGATACCGTAATCGTAAAGCGCAATATCAGCCTTTTAAAACCTCTTGTCCTGCTGGTTTTGCTGGCTACGTTTATTCAGGGCATCACCTCGTTCGCATTAACGCAATTATTATCCAAAGCTGCCCAACGTCTTATCGCGGAACTTCGCCAGAAGGTGCAAGCACATATTGGCAGATTGTCCGTAACTTTCCACGATTCGACCAAGAGCGGAGTCCTAGTCGCGCGCATCATGAGCGACGTCGAGGGTGTACGAAACCTGATCGGAACAGGTTTAGTTGATTTCGTCGGCGGACTGTTGACATCAGTAATCGCACTCGTTGTCTTATTCCGTATCAGCGCTTTAATGACCGCGATTGCTTTTACATTCTTGCTTTGCTTTGTGCTTTTTTTGAACAAAGCTTTCGGCACGATCCGTCCTATTTTTCGTGAGCGCGGAAAGATCAACGCCGAGGTTATCGGACGGCTCGCCGAATCTTTGGGCGGGGTTCGCGTGGTAAAAGGCTATCACGCAGAAGATCGCGAGGAGGGAGTCTTCTCTACTGGAGTGCGGCGTCTTCTCGATAATGTGATGCGCACACTTACAGCCACCTCGGTCATGAGTCTCTCCGCAAGCGTGCTCATGGGCGTGGTTGGAGCGATCATTATGTACATCGGCCCTCACCAGATTATGGCGGGCAGAATGACCATTGGTGGCTTCTTTACATACACGTTATTTCTAGGATTTCTGGTCGCTCCCATCATTCAGATCGTCAATATCGGGACGCAGCTGACCGAAGCGCTAGCAGGGCTTGAGCGGACACAAGAGATTCTGAATGAACGCCAGGAAGACAAAGATCCCCGGCGAACGGTTACTTTGACAGCGATCGAAGGAAACGTTGACTTCGAAGACGTGAGCTTTAGTTACGATGGAAAACGCATTGTGCTGCACGACGTGTCATTCCACGCAGCGCCGGGAACGGTAACAGCGCTGGTCGGTTCCTCAGGTTCTGGGAAATCAACAACGATCGGATTGATTTCTGCTTTTTATGTACCCACTCAAGGCAAAGTTTTAGTAGATGGAATCGATCTCAGCACAGTAAGGCTCGATTCTTATCGAACGCGCTTAGGTGTGGTTTTACAGGAGTCTTTCCTATTTGACGGATCGGTTCGAGAGAATGTTGCGTTTTCCCGCCCTGATGCGACGGAGGAACAAATCCTGCGCGCATGCAGAATCGCGCGGGTCGACGAATTCGCGGAGAGCTTTGCCGACAAATACGACACCATTGTCGGCGAACGAGGCGTAAAGCTCTCCGGGGGACAACGCCAGCGCATTTCGATCGCAAGAGCGATTTTGGCGGAACCTCGGATTTTGATTCTGGACGAAGCGACTTCGAGTCTCGACTCAGAATCGGAGGCACTGATTCAGCAGGGCCTCTCCTATCTCATGCAGGGACGCACTACATTCGTCATTGCACACCGGCTATCTACGATTCGGCGGGCTGATCAGATTCTCGTGATGGAGCAGGGAGAAATTGTAGAACGTGGAACTCACGAGGAGCTTTACGCTCTACGCGGACGCTATTACGATCTCTACACAAAGCAGCATGGAGTGGAAAGCAACTTGTTTCTTGCGCCCGGCGAAGGAGACGCCATTGCCGAACACGAAATGGATTCCAAAAATGGCAGCAAAGACGCCGATTTAACGGACGCTCTACGGCTGGTGAGAGGAGAAGTTCGCTAAGTTATATGCCGCCTCTCGAAGCCAGTAAAAATCCAATCGCGGTTCTGGCCGAGAATGTTTGCCGTCATTATCAAATGGGCGAAGCTCTTATTCGAGCGGTCGATGGAATCTCATTAGAAATCCGCTCGGGAGAATTCGTCGCATTACTCGGCACGTCGGGCTCGGGAAAATCGTCGCTCTTGAATTTAATTGCCGGGCTTGATCGGCCAACCTCGGGGCGTGTAGTTGTTCATGGCAGCGATTTGGCTAGCCTTTCGCGTGTGGAATTGGCGAAATATCGCTTACATACCGTTGGAATGGTTTTTCAATCCTTCAATTTAATTCCCAGCATGACACTGTTCGAAAATGTCGAACTGCCGATGCGTTTTGCTGAGGTGGATCGGAATAAACGCGAAGCTCTAGCGCTTAAGGCCCTGGAGCGCGTAGGGCTGGCGAAGCGAAAAAAACATCGCCCCACCGAGCTTTCCGGCGGTGAGCAGCAACGTGCTTCTTTGGCGAGAGCGCTGATCAATCAGCCTCGCCTGCTGTTGGCGGACGAACCAACCGGAAACCTCGACAGCCGCACTGGGACAGAAATCATGAATTTCATTCGCGAGTTCAATGAGTCACTCGGAATGACAATAGTGATGGTCACGCATGAACGTGCACTGGCCGAACGATATGCGGGACGAATGATATCCCTCGCTGACGGCAAGCTCATTGATGATCGTGCGACTGCTTCAGCAGCGACGGCCATGATGCGTCGAGGCGAATCGTGAAACTATACGATTCGACTGAGCTGGCTTTGCGCAATCTCCGCGAGTCGTTTTTGCGTAATTCGCTAACAACGATTGGAATTTCGGTGGGAGTGGCTTCGCTGGTGGCGATGCTTTCATTGGGCATTGGCTTACAAAAACTTGCAGGACGCCGCTTAGAAAAATCAGGACTGTTCGACACTGTCATAGTTACATCGAGACGAGATCTGCGCAGCTTCAATCGCGAGCAAGAAGATAATGGCCCATCCCCAGCCGATAGCCCCGCACTCGATGAGCCTGCCCGGCAAAAGCTGGAACAACTACCAAATGTCATCGAAGCATATCCCGACGTCCGCTTCATCACTGAGCTTCGGTTTGAAGGAAGTCCTCACCTGACTATGGTGGCGGGTCTTCCCTTCTCCAGCAAAAATAATGACGCATTCGATGGCATGCAGGGCAGTTTCTTTTCGTCCGATTCAGCACCGGAAGCCATTCTGCAAAAATCATTCGCAGAAGAATTGTTGGGCAAAACTCCGAAGCGTGGAGCGGAGGATGTGAACGTCAGCGAGTTAGCGAAATCCCTGCTCGGCAAAGAACTTGTTCTGAGCTATACCGAACGAACCGCAACTGCGAACACATCTTCTGGAGCAAGTGAAAGCGCTGACTCGGCAGCATACTCCGTAATCCGGCATCAGCAAATTCTGAAGATCGTCGGCGTTTCTGATCTGGATCCCGACAGCATGCGCGGACAAGCCAGGGCTCGGGTATTTCTGCCATTGAAGTTTGCCGAGAGCTTGCATGTGATGCAAGCGTCCGATATGCGAGACACGACTCGTCTTCCGGGCAGCGTGCCAACTTATTCGAATGTAAGCGTTCGTTTGAAAAGTCCAAAGAATGTTCAGGCCATCGAGGACGCGATCAAGAAGATGGGATTTAATACTTTCTCGATAACGGACGCCACTCGCAGCATGCGGCAGTTCTTCGCTGTGCTCGACCTGTTTCTCGGAATCTTCGGGAGCCTGGCTTTAGCAGTTGCGTCAATCGGAATTGTCAATACTCTGGTGATGGCGATTCTCGAACGGCGACGCGAGATCGGCATTATGAAAGCGCTTGGTGCAAGTGATGCTGACGTGAAAGGCCTTTTTTTCGCCGAGGCAGGTGCCATGGGAATTTTTGGTGGAGCAGTTGGCGTGGCTCTCGGCTGGACTATCGGACGCATCATCAATATAGGAACTAACGTTTATCTCAGACGCCAGAATTTCCCTCCCGAACAAATATGGTTCGTACCCTGGTGGTTGATAGCAGGGGCCATAGTCTTTTCGATTATTGTCAGCTTGTTGTCCGGCCTATATCCAGCAAGTCGTGCAGCACGCTTGGATCCTGTTCAGGCCTTGCGTTACGAATGACTAATTTAGCTACCAATATAAATATTTGAGGGTTCTAGTGCTGAGCGGCGAAAAACTTGTGGCATTCGTGCCGACTACAGACCAAAAACAGGCGAGAGCTTTCTACGAAGTGATTTTGGGATTGACTTTTGTCAGTGAGGACACGTTCGCCCTGGTACTCGATTCCAATGGCACAAGGATTCGTGTCGCAAACGCTCCAGAATTCAAGCCTGCGCAATTTACAATCTTGGGATGGATGGTTTCAGATATAGAAAAAACTGTTGCGGAATTGCAGGAAAAGGGGATTGTCTTCGAGAAGTTTGGACTCAAGAATCAGGACGAACGCGGCATCTGGTCCTCCCCCGGAGGCGACAAAGTAGCTTGGTTCAAGGATCCCGACGGCAACGTATTGTCAGTCTCGCAACACGTTTAACCTTGTCCCGCGTTATTTCTTTATTCGCGCTCTGCTTATTTCTTTGCGCCATAGTTGAGTTTTTCCCCGCGCAGAATTCCACAGCTCAGGCCGAAAGCCGGATTGATTGCAATGTAATTAACAGCCGCATTCTTAAACAAGTCGTTCATTATTGTGTACTGGTACCCGCGAGTTACGACTCAGCCGCATCTTCCACCCAATATCCGGTGCTCTATTTCCTCCATGGTCTCGGGGAGAATGAGCAGGCCCTGTTCAAGAGTGGTGGGTGGGACTTAGTTGAAGATTTGCGGCAGCAACACAAGATCGGTGACTTCCTGATCGTCACGCCGGAAGCCAAGGGCAGTTTCTATATCAATTCCGCCGATGGTAAAGTTCGCTACAGCGATTTCTTCGTTAAAGAATTCATACCCTACATCGAGAGTAAATATCGCATAAAGCACGAACGCTCGGCGCGCGCGATTAGCGGCATTTCGATGGGAGGTTATGGCGCGCTGCGGTTTGCATTTGCTTATCCGGAATTATTTTCGTCTGTAAGCGCGCAAAGTGCGGCGCTGATTGCGGAATCGCCGAAAGAATTGGAATCAGAACTCGATTCCGAATTCGAATCCAGCGGACCCAACAGATTGCTCGCGTCCGTCTTTGGTGATCCTACAAACATCCCGCACTGGAACCAAAACAATCCTCTTCTTCTGGCAAAACAAAACAAACAGCGTGTTGCCAGTCTGGCAATCTACTTCAATTGCGGGCAAGACGATGATTTCGGCTTTGAAGTCGGCGCTAACGCGCTCGACAAGCAACTTAAGTCGGAAGGAATTAAGCACGAGTTTCATCTATATCCGGGCACGCACAGCCCCCAATATTTCCTTAAACATTTGGAAGAGACAATGGAATTTCACTCCAGAGTATTCGCGGCGGGTAGGTAATCAGCAGTTACGCAAAAGAACAAAAAGTTTCGTTTGATATCGTGGTACATGACTCAGATTAACTGCAGTGCCCTTCTTTTCGATTTGGATGGTGTGCTGATTGATTCGACTCCAGCAGTTGCCCGCGTATGGAAACGATGGGCAACTGAGCATGGATTTGATCCCGATGAAGTTACCCACAATGCTCACGGACGTCCCAGCATTGAGACCATACGGGAGTATCTGCCTGATGCCGACCATGAACTAGAGAATCGTGAAGTCGAGCGGGGTGAGATTGAAGATTTAGAAGGCGTGGTGGCTTTGCCGGGAGTGCGTGAATTGCTAAATTCTCTTCCGCCGGAACGGTGGACTATCGTGACTTCTTGCACGCGGCGTTTGGCCGAGGCTCGCTTGGGAGCAGCAGGTCTGCAGGCTCCGCAAAGAATGGTGACGTCCAATGATATTACGCATGGCAAGCCAGACCCGGAGCCCTATCTGAAAGGTGCGTCGTTATTGGGCTTTCCGGCCGCAAGCTGCATTGTGCTGGAAGATGCCCCTGCCGGAATTCGCTCTGGCAAAGGCGCTGCCGCAAGAGTAATTGCATTTCGTACCACCATGCACGAATCAAAATTAAGAGAAGCTGGTGCGGATTGGGTTGTAAATAATTGCGGTGCGATTACTTTGGATGGCTCTAATGGAACGAACAAACTCCTCAACATAACACTTCGAGATTGAACTCTTGGCCGGTCTACAAACGGTAAAGGATCTATACATTTGAATTTCAATGCATAGATCCTTCGCCTTGGATCAGCAAGACACTTTTTTAATCCGATACTAGTGTCTTAGCCTTGATTTGCGTCCGGCGCATGCAGCACGCGGAACGAGTTTCCACCTTGCGACCAGACAAGCACTAACGCATCCTCCCCTTTGGGCACGCTCGATAGAGCCTGCTGAACATCAGACGCGCTTTGTACCGGCTTGCGGTTGACGCTGACAATCACGTCTCCCTGTTGCAGGCCAGCGTTGTCGGCTGAGCTGCCCGGCACGACGCGCTCCACCACTGCACCTTTAACATCGCCAGGTACCTGGATTTGTTGACGAACATCTGGCGTGATGTCTGAAAGCCCCAAACCCCAGCGAGCTTTTCCGTGCTCAGACTCGCCGCTTCCGTTTCCTTCTTTGTCATGACTGCCCATGGCTTCGAGGGTTACCGGAACATTCACATTCTTGCCATCGCGCAACACGTCGAGCTTGATCGTGGTGCCCGGACTCTTCTGTCCAACTTCCATTTGAAGCTGTCCAGCGTCGTTGACGGTTTTTCCATCGAGCTGAGTAATTACATCACCGACTTTAAGTCCCGCCTTGGCACCCGGCGTGTTCGGTTCGATCTGAGTAATTACTGCCCCGACATTCTCCTTCATATCGAAGAACTTCGAATTTTCAGGAGTCACGTCGCTGATACCGATTCCCATGTAACCGTGAGTGATTTTGCCATCACGCACCAGAGTATCGACTGTAGGCTTTACGATTTGCTCAGGAATCGCGAATCCCATGCCAGAGAACGTACCCGACGGGGATACCAGGAACGTATTGATGCCAATCACCTCTCCGCGAGCATTGACTAACGGACCACCAGAGTTGCCTGGGTTGATGGCCGCATCCGTCTGGATGAACTCGCCTGGTTTGCGACGATCGTCCGCAAATGGATTGGGACGATTCAGTGCGCTAACGATTCCGCGAGTCACAGTGAAACGGAATCCGTAAGGATTTCCGAATGCAAGGACCGTTGCTCCGGGACGAAGCGTGCTCGAGTCTCCCCAAGGAACGCTGGGGAAGTTCGAACCATCGACTTTAATGACTGCGAGGTCGGTGAGTGGATCTGTTCCGACCAACTTAGCCTTGAGGATTCGGCGGTCGTGCATGGTCACCCGAATGTCCATTGCACCATCGATCACGTGGTTGTTGGTAACAATGTATCCATCGGGAGAAATCAGAACACCACTGCCAATTCCGTGTTCGATCTGTTGCTGAGGCTGCATTTGCATATGAGGTGCGTGCTGGCCAAAGAATTGTCCGAAAAATTGCTGCATATCTTCCGGAGCATCACCTTGCGCCTGTTCCCCTTTTGCATGCGAAGTTACTGCAACGTTAACAATGGCTGGCGTAACTCTTGCAGCCAGAGTTTCCATTGCATTGTCGAGCGACAACAATGCGCTAACGCTGTTGTCATCGAGTGGCGCTGGCGCAGGTGCCATCACAGCAGCCTTCACCAGGGTTGGTTTTGCGAGTTCGTACGTGCCCGCTGAAATTGCCAGGGCAAGTGCAATTCCCGACGCAATTAACGGACGAGTAACTTTTTTTTCTAAATTATTGAACCACTTACTCATTGTGCTTCACCTCTCCTTTTTTGTAAACTAATTATTTAGTTATTAAAAACGCACTTCCAATGTCATTCATTGCCAAAACTCTTAGATTTTCTTTGCCGGAATTCCAGCGTCGTTGTTGATATTGCCGGAGCGTGAATTAAAGATGGTCACGCGCCACACACATACTGTCCAATAGGCTGGTCCTGAATTCCCGTCCGATTGACCTTGCATCACAACAAATACTTCAGTAGGAACTGTGTTCCTATCTGTGTCCGAAAGATGTGCTTCATTAACAAGCGAATTGCCGTAGCGCTGTCCAAACTTGGCAAGTGTCGGCTTCGGCGACGAGACTTCTTGACTCCGATCAGCACTCTTCGCGAGAACACTTCTTTGACTGAGCGGGGCGGCTACAGCCTTGTTAAGGCGTGGTTTCGCTGCCTTCGGGTGGAGCGCATTCTTTACAGGAATCGTATAAGAGGCAGCAATAGGCTGCAGCGTTGAATGAAAAGCGCTTGTGTGAATCGATGATGCAGGGACACTAGACGCTGAAGCAGTCCCCGGAACGCTGTCTTTAAACGCGACTAATTCTGGCGCTTGCGACACAGATACGATGGTGATGATGGAGAAGGCGGCCAATAATCCAATCGCCGGCTTCGACACTCCAGTTGTACCCGGACGGTTGCCATCAAGGATTTGCGAAACTCGAAGCCTGGTCTGCCGCATCTGGCTCACTGCAGCCTGAGCCAGTGTCAATCCTCGATGTAAAAAGCTCTTTTCGGCTAATGACACCAGGCACTCTGCGTAAGCCCGGGGACTTAATGTAGCCGCCAAGACGACATCATCACATGCCATCTCACGTTCCAGTGATACTTTGCTCTCCACCAACCAGATTGCGGGATGAAAAAAGAAAAGCGCTCGTAATAATTTCTGCGTGAGGTTTGTCCAATCGTCCCAGCGCTGTAAGTGGGCGAGTTCATGAAGCAGCACTGCATTTAGCTCTTCGGAAGAAAGCTCGCGTAGCGACCAGGCCGGAATCACAACGGCTGGCTTGAAAAAACCAATTGCAGCGGGAACAGACAATCGATCTGATTGGAGTAGATTTACTTGCCGCTGCCCCTTAAAGTTACCCAAAGTTCTTTGCAACAAAGGATCTACGCTCGCTCTATCGACCGCCACAAAGCTTCTGCGTAGCTGCCGTAGACGCCATAGTCCAAAGCCAACCTTGATCAGCCCCGCGACTGCAACCACCGCCCAAAGCACAAAAAGTTCAAGCGCCCACGAACTTGGAAGTGTAATCGCGGATTGCGGAATTCCAACTTCGGTTGCAATATTGCTCGTCAATGAACTGAGATTCAGCAGACTAAACACGGGCAGCGAAGCAATTGCGAGTAATGAAACAAACCACACGGCGAATCGGGTACCCGAATTTTGGCGCCCTACAAATCGCACAACGATCCAGGCGAACAAAGCAACGAGAATGCCCTCTGCCACACAGTTCAGCATCCTTCCCGCGGAAGCTTCAGCGAAAGCATGAAAGTTGACCAACGCTAACGTTGCGAATGTCATTGGCTTGCTCCCCTGCTTTGCTTGACCAGTTCCCGCAAGCGTTTCAGCTCCTCGGCATCAATGCTCTGATCTTCAATAATGTTCAACACCAGGGCTTCGTGGGAATCTTTAAAAAAACGGTTCACGAGATGCCGAATCTCGAAGCGCGATGCTTCTTTGCGTTCAACGAGCGGCTTATAAACATGGGCTCGACCATCTTTGACGTGCTCGACATATGCTTTTTTTTCGAGGATGCGCATTGTCGTCAGCACGGAGTTATACGCCAGCGGCTGCTTCTCTGGGAGCGCATCCACGACCTGCTGGACGGTGGATGGTCCTTTCTGCCACAAAAGGTCCATCAGCCTCAGTTCGGCTTCGGTCAGGGTTGCTGATTTTTTCGGCGGCAATTCGCTTCTCCTACTCATTAATTAGACGCAATAGACTTCAAAAGGTAACTAATTATTTAGTTGCTTCTAGAAGCCGACTTGGTTGTACCCTGCATCTCACACAATTTATGCTGGTTGCGTACTTACGGTAGGTGTTGCAGTACCGATCAACCTTAGTCTCGGCTCGCGATCTACTGTGTCCAGCAGTTCACGCATAACTCGATCATCAATTTCCGCCGCTTTGTGAAGCTCGACCGGAAAACGGACTGTGACTTCAATCCCTGATGCGGTAAAGTGTAGCCGCACTTGCGGTTTCAACGCTCCCGCTGAGATCGAGGTGAGGCTATACTCCATTTGCCTTCTCTGACGCTCCATGTTTTCGCTGTAATCTTTAAACGCAGCATCAGCGGCAGCGGTAACTCGCTGCTGGATCAAGTGGTAATCCATCTCTGGGGCAAACGTCAGATTCACTTCATGCCACAAAAAGCTTGTACCGGGAATTTGTTTGAACAAACCAGAGCTAGGTTGAAAGACAATCGAATTCGAAAACGCTACTACGCGTCCGGTTGGCTGAAGGTCTGCCGCACCACTGCCAAGCTCCATCAAGTGAAAGCGAACCAGTCCGATATCCACCACTTCACCCGTCACGCCAGAGACCTGTACCCGATCCCCCACACGAATGCCAAATTTCCCAATCAAAAAAAAGTAACCAACAATCGAGACGATGACGTTTTGCAGCGCGACTGCCACGCCGGCGGTAATCAGACCCGCGAAAGTTACAACCGAGCCGAGTTCTGAAGCGAAGGTGAAAGCAATAACGATCGCGATCACAATCCAAAGCACGATTCTCCGCAGCAATAAAAATTGGTACCGGCGGCGGGTTTCTTGAATGTATCTGTAGATTGCCCTGCGCCAAACTTCTGCTATAGCGAATACGGCAATAATGACAATCACCAGCCCGCTAAGTTTCGTGAGTAAGCTTCGTAACTCTTGCCGGGATTCAGCTTTGATCGTGTCCTGCCAATTGATCAGACTCCTTTTATAAAGACCGAGTAAAATTCCCTGCTTGCTCAATGGCAGCAGCGACGCTGAGATCTGTTTGAATTGATTGGTGAGTGTGTCGAGTTGCTGTTTTTGTTGTGAAAGCGTCGCGCGATCAGCCGTGTCTGCTGCCTTCGCCAGCTGGTCTCCATTTTGGATCAGGCTTTTGAGATTGTTTACTAATGGCGTCCGAATTTCTTTGCAGGCCTGCGTTAAGGAGTCGGTGCTTTGGATTTCCTGATTCAGCGTCCTTTTTTTTTCAGAAAGTCTGAACAGATTACCGATCAGCCCCCAAATTCCAGACGGAGCTTCCCGGTTCAAAGCAGCCGAAGTCTTGGACTGAGCCGATTGGCTGGTTGCTTGATCCTGCTGACTGTTTGCTGTCGGATCGCTCAAAGCGGAAGGCACCGACCGCGCCAGCTCTTCAACTTGTGCACGAAGTCCGGTCGCTCCCATGCCATTGGCACTGGCTCCGCTCACAAAATCGACCATGCCATGCAGAGCATCCCGGCGTGCCTGCTGGAGAGCCAGCTCACTTTGCGTCTCCGCCATTTGCGATTCAAGATCAGTGCGCTTTTTAGCCGAAGCGGCTTCGATTTTCGGCTTCAGGGCCTGCACTTCACCTTGCAGTTCCTGTACCTGTTGGTCTGCATTCTGCGCCGACTGTACCAGCGACTGGTACTGAGAAAGATTGCTATTTTGCGCTTGGCCACCTTTGGGTTGTTTTGCCTCCAATTGCGCCTGTTGCCGGGCGAAATCGAAGGCAAGTTGAACGATCTGATTTGCGGTACGGCTATTATCGTCAACAAACGTTACATCCGTGGGCTCGTTTACAAGCTGCTGCTCGATAGCAGTGCCGTGGTACCAAGCGATGGTCTTGCCTAAAAATTGAACGATATCTCCGGTTTTAGGAACATCCGGCGAATTAGAAATGTTTGCAGGGTTGGCCTGAGAAAGGCCCATGCCGAGCGCCACTACTAAAACAACGATGATTAATTCGATGGAATATAAAAACGGTGGTGAGAATTCGGAATCTCGCAGCATTGATTGAGGCATATTTTAAACGATTAGTAACGTGCTCACGCGAGCGAAACTTAATTAAATTATTGCGTACAGATTCTTAACATTCCACATCGCGACACATAACCATTTCACACAGACGCGTCCGTTTACGATATTATTCCGCCAGTCTAGATTGATTGAGGTCGTCACCATGTTTGCAAAATGTTCATTCTTACTCATCGTGATTGCTGCTTCCTCATTACAGGTTTTCGGACAAGCTGCGCCAAATACCGCAGCCATACCAGCCACAACTTCCGCTATCAATTCCGCTCAGCCATTGTCACAGCGGATCGTCGCTTACGATATCGACGCCAAATATGATGCTAAAAGTCATTCTCTCGATGGCGCTGAGACGCTTACTTATCACAACACAACAGGACAGCCTCTCGATACTTTCCCTTTTCATCTTTACTTAAATGGATTTCAGCCAAAAGCCACATGGGTGCGAGAGGCGAAGCAAAACGGTACGCGCGATGAGACGCTCGATAAATGGGAGACAAAATATTATGGTTTGGACGAAATCAAAAGCTTTGAAGTTTTAGGACAAGGCGACCTGACCTCACAGCTTCAATTCATTCAACCTGATGATGGGAATAAAGACGACCATACTGTCGTTCAGGTGCATCTGCCGAAGCCTATTCCGCCAAACGGATTCGTGCAATTCAAGATCAAATTTCGCGATCAATTTCCTGAAACTTTAGCTCGTACGGGATGGAAGCGGGATTTTTTGCTGGCGGGACAATGGTTTCCGAAGGTGGGTGTGTGGTGGCACGGTGCATGGAACTGCCATCAATTTCATGGCACAACCGAATTCTTCGCTGACTTTGGAGTTTATGATGTGAAAGTCACGGTGCCGCAAACCGAAGTAGTGGGTGCAACCGGAGTCGAAGTTAGCAATATTAATAATCCGGATGGAACAAAAACTCTCACCTATCATGGCGACGATATTCACGATTTTGCCTGGACGGCCAGCCCGCACTACAAAATCTTGGAAGACGAATTCCAAGGCAGCATGGGGCCGGTGAAATTGAATGTAATGATGCAACCCGCACACTGGAGCCAGGCTGAACGTCATGCTCGAGTTCTAAAAGAAACCCTCGATCATTTTGAGCGGTGGTACGGGCCTTACCCTTACAAGACTTTAACTCTGGTCGATCCAGAAGTGGGGTCGGCAGCCGGAGGCATGGAGTATCCAACATTTATCACCGGCGAAACAAATTGGTGGATGCCAGGCGGATTGCTCTTGCCCGAGCTTGTTGTGGAACATGAATTTGGCCATCAATATTGGTACGGCATGGTTGCAACCAACGAATTTGAAGATGCCTGGATGGATGAAGGCATCAACAGCTATACCGAAGTTCAGGTTCTGGATTCCATTGCCGGACCGAATACGTCCATTCTGAACCAGTGGGGCATCACCGCTGGAGAACGGGAACTGCAGAGGCAGGGATATATCGGAGTAGCGGACCTTGATCCAATCGCGCAAGATGCATGGAAGTATTTCAGCTTCAATTCCTACGGCGGCATTACTTATGGCAAGACGGCCAGCGTGTTGCTTACCCTCGAGGGCATTATCGGTGAAGACACCATGCAGAAAGCCATGCATACCTACTTCATGCGATATCGCTTTACTCATCCCACAAAAGAAGATTTCCTCAAAACTGTAGAAGAGGTTTCCGGCAAAGACCTGCGCTGGTATTTCAATCAAGCGATTTACGGCACGCAGGTACTCAATTACGAAGTGTTGCGCACGGACTCAAGCCCGGTCGATTGGTACAAAAAAGAATTCAAGGAAAAGAAGGGCGAAACCGAGTACGAATCAAACGTGTGGATTCATCGGAAGGATGATTTCATTTTTCCAATCGACATCGAAGTTAAATTTGACAACGGTGAAAAAGTGCGCGAGCGCTGGAATGGTCAAAGCCGCTGGATTCGGTATTCCTACCAAAAGAAGGCAAAGCTGGAATCCGTCGAAATTGATCCAGATAGTAAGATCCTGCTCGACCGGAACAACTTCAACAACAGTCATACGGATAAAGCAAACTCTGCCCCAGTGCGGAAACTAGCAAATTACTGGACGTTCATAACCCAATTCCTCGCACAAATGCTGGCATGGTGGATGGTTTAAGGAAAATATGATGAGTGAAAAGAAAAGTTTGCTCTCCGCCGGAGCTAAAATCGCCGGACGCAACAAACGTTATGTGATCTGGTTTTATTTGCTGAACCTGACGCTCGCATCTTTCGGGGCCGCCGCGTTTCGAAATCAGGCGCACGCGATCCTCGACCACAGTCTTTACGCCGATAAACTTCTTCACGGTTTTCATTTGATCGTGTTACTGGAACTTTTGGCGCGCCCAGACTTTGGTCCGACGAACGCCTCTACGATGCCGGCATTTTATTTTGCGCTTTTGTTTTTTCTGGCGACCATGCTTTTTCTGCCCGGCGTTTTGCTGGGATACGCGTCCGATCACCGGCTTCCTCGTTATGAGTTCTACCGCACATGTGGGCAAAATATTTGGAGGTTCGTGCGATTATTTTTATTTTTCGTGATTATTGCCGGTCCGATCACTGGCATTCTCGGTGCCGCAAAGAACGCCTTGGCAAAAGCGGCGGATCAAACTTCAAACGAGAGACTCCCCTTCTTCACCCAACTGGTGTGTCTGATAATCATTTTCCTGGTGCTCACGGCGATTCGTATTTGGTTTGACCTGGCGCAAACACGAGTTGTCATTCGAGATGAAGGTAAAGTCCGCAAATCGATTGCTGCCGCTTATCGAAGCATGAAACATCAGCGGGTGAGATTGCTGGGAAGCTATGTTCTGATTGCATTCTTGGCAGTGATCGCTCTTATCGTCGGAATTTGGATTTGGATCAAGATCGTACCCGCTGCAAGCGTTTTGGGAGCATTCATTGTTGGCCAGGTGATTTTGCTGGTATGGCTGGCTGCGCGTTTCTGGCAGCGTGCTTGCGCGGTCGCTTTTTATCTGGAGTATGAAAACGAAACTCCGGTGGAAACACTGTCCGTGCCCGAAACGGTCGCGCCAATTATGCCGGGCGCGCAACCCAGCCCGGCGGTTTAGAAATTCCTTGCGCTCAACACTGTCTTCCCGAACGTAGGTTGCGAGAAATCCCTATGTTGGCGAAATCGTGAGCTAGGGGTGCTTCGACTCGGCGTTGCCTTGCGTGAACGAAGTCGCCGCCTTCGCTCAGTATGACAACATTGCTTTTTCCACACTGCCAACACTGTCTTTCCGAGCGCATTTTGCGAGGAATTCCTACCTTGGTAGACGGCGAATGTAGGCGTTTCCAGCGCTACGTCGGTTGATCCACAGTTACCGGCTACATGTTATCAGCGGTGCAGGTCGCCGGTGAGATCGGGTACGGTTGGGGCACGCCACTGGGCGGCGTGAGCCAAGGCACATTGGTGAAATCGAAGAAATCCAAAAGATCAGGTTGCACGGCATCGCGGTGCGTAAGTGATGCGCCATTCAAAAACCTGTTTTCTACCAGCTTAATTATGGCTGTGTGATCCATCGGTATGTGCGAAACATAGTGCTTACGAGTGAAAGGCGAGAGAACCATGTTTGGCAGGCGAAAACCAAGCTGTGCAGCGAACCCTTGCTGTGCCGCAGCATCGCTTGGATCTGTGCCAGGATCCCGATTTCCCGCAGGAGGGGACGTCAGCAAATCGCAGTGTAACGTGGGCGTGTCAGTCCCATTCGCTGGGATGCATGGCGCGTACGAATCTGGATTCACGGCAATGCTCGATATGTCCGTGGGGTAGTCAGCCAACACTGAAGCATCGGTGAATTTGTTTGTTTGCCCCGGGACCGGCGGAACATGATCGTAGGGGCCACCGCCTTCGTCGTAGCTCCAGAAGAAAATAGAGTCATGCCAAGACGGACTTCCCATAAAAGCATTAAAGAGGCTCGCTATCTGAAATTGCCCTTTCAAAATCGATTGTCCCGAGCCCGGATGCTCATCATTAACGCCATAGGCAGCTTCTATATAAGCAAAGCTCGGCAACGTGCCATTGGTCAAATCCGTGGTGAAAGTTGTGAGTGGGGCAATGTGATTTACATCAATGCAAAAAGCATTGTTTGGATCTCCTACAGCGGGTCCGGAATCTTGCGTAGGAGCCACGCATGTGGGGCGTTGTGCACTTTTCAAGTAAAGGTAGTTGATCGAGTAGACGAAAGAACTAAATGTGGTCGAAGGATACTTGTTAATCGGATGTCCATTTCCGCAGTCCCCATCATTGTCAGTTGTGCATTGGTCTTGCGTGATGGAGTAATAAATCTTCCAGGAGACATTGCCACCATCAAGCGCTTGAAAGATGGTTGGAATTGCAAGCTGCACTCCAAGATTGTCTTCGTTGGATCCCGGATCATGCACCAAACCCTGCGTGGTTCCGCCCGTCATGGTTGCAATGCGGTTGGGAACACTCTCGCTCGCAACTGGCGAAAACCAGCGATCCGAAAGAGCAAATTGCGACGCCATGTAATAGTAGTAATTAAGATATCCTTGGTCGTAGTACCCCATCGCACGCTGCCCAACCAAATCAGTGAATTGTCCGTTCGTGCATGTAGTGCCGCAAAGATTGTTGTAATAATTTGCGTAGCCAGCGGCGGTGTGTACGAAACCGTCCATGTTGATCGGTCGCGTTGAGCTGAAGTCGAAGCGATTTACGTCGCCAAAACTTTGCAGCCACGCTGATGAATCATCGTCGATGCACGTGCTCTTAAGTTTGAATAAGCTGAAACTTTGGCCGGCATCGCCGGGGTTTGACGTGGTGAGCTTGTCATCGATTCCGTCCACTGTATAGGTAACTCCATCGTCTCCTACACTGTAGCCATTCGCAGCACGATACGGATTGAGCATTCCGAAGTAGTGATCGAAGGTGCGATTCTCCTGCATCATGAAAATGACGTGGTTCACCGAAAGATTAAGGCTTCCGGGAGTAACTGTGACGGTGACAGTTGCTGTTGCGGGCGGATTCACCGCGCCTGTCGCTGTGACGGTGTAGATAGCGGTCTTTGTCGGAGTCACGATCTGCGTTCCACCGGTTGCCGACACTGGATAACTGTTGGAGTCCACGTTGTCGGTTATCACAACCTGATTCGCGTGTGTCGCGACTACCGTTAGCGTGCTCGGTTGTCCGGCAATGATCGAGGTGGGATTCGCGCTTATCGTCACGGTAGGCGCATTCAAAGGTGTCACAGTAATCGTGACTTGCGCTGTTGCCGTCACAGTTCCTGATCCTTGCACAGTAATGGTATAGGTCGTGGTTTGAGTGGGGGAAACTGTCATGGTGCCACTCGGAGGCACCGTTCCAACTCCGCTGTTGATCGATGCAGATGCCGCGTTAGCAGAGGTCCAGGTTAAGGTTGTACTCGCACCAACCACAATCGTCGTTGGCGAAGCAGCAAAGGTGACAGTGGGAGCAGCTGGCGTCGCTGCCAAGCCCACGCAGCCGGTTAATAGGCCAGTAGTGAAGCTCAAGACAAGCGATAGAAGTAAAAATTGGCAAAGGGGCGGCTGAAACCTTTTCATGTCTGTATTCCGACGCGAAAGGTAGGTTGAGAGTTGCTTCTGCTTAGCCTGTTATTAGGAAGCTTTGCAGGAAATTAAACGTTTTCATGATTACTTAAGCTGCGGCTGTTGAGGTACTTGCAAGCGGCAACTGTGCCACTATCACGGTACCTTTGCCATGGCCGTTGGAATTGATCTCCAAAGTGCCGCCCAGTTGACGTAGCCTTTCTCGCATTCCTCGAATACCGACGCCGGGCGTGCCACCTGAGCTCATTTCGTGTCGTTTTTCTAGAGGTATGCCCTTGCCTCTGTCTTCCACTTCCACCCGAACCAAGGACTCGAGGCGGGTAATCCGAATCTTCGCCACGGTGCTTTCCGAATGACGATGAATATTCGTGAGACATTCCTGCACTGTGCGGAAAATGGCGGTTTCCAATTCACGCGAGAGTCGCCCGAAATCTTGCGGGAACTCCAGGTTAACTTGAATCTTGCTGCGTTGCGAAAATCCGTCGACATACCAGCGAATAGCGGACGAAAGGCCCGCTTCGTCCAGCAATGGCGGATGTAGCAAATGGGAAATGGTGCGGACCTCTTTACTCATCTCATGAACCAAAGCTTCACTATCCACTAATGCGCTCGCTGTTTTAGAAAGTCGTTCAATGTCGCTTCTCACAGCTGACAAGTTCATGATTAGAGCCGTCAATGTTTGGCCGACGCTATCGTGCAATTCGCGGGCTATTCGCCGTCTCTCTTCATCTTGCAATTGCAGTAAGCGTCCGCTGAGTTCGCGCAAGCTTTGATTGGCGGTATCCAGGTCTGCTGTACGTTCCTTAACTCGCTCTTCCAGTTCCCCCTGCGCAGTTCGCAGCTTTTCATTATCGCGTCGCCGTGCTTCTCCCATGACGACGATGAGGCTGCTGGCCGCCACGAACGTTAGAACTTCAATGATTTGTTCCTTGCCGGAAGAGTGAAGCGATCGCCTTGGCGAATGTAACCAGTATTCCACTCCGGTCATTCCAAGCGCGACAGTCAAGATCGACGGAACAACTCCGCAATACCAGGAAGCAAACGCTACCGCGGGAAGAAGGATTATGTACGGAAGTTGATCTCCAGGAAAAGCCTTTAGCGCAAAGCAAAATAATAGAACTATAGCAACTGCTCCCAGCGCGACTGCGTAACGTAGCAGAGTATTCTTCGAGAGCCGCGCCGAGAATGGAGTGTGAAACTGCATGTCCTAAAACTCAAGCGGGAGAACCGAGTCCGTCACCTTGCACTATTATGAAGAAAGGTCTGAGTCTTCCGGATGGCGGCACTGCGAGTGAGCCTTGGTTTGCCATGCCGTTCCAAAGGCGCGTAAAGCAAACAGCGTGTTCTCCACCGCCTCCTTCTCTTCAATAGAGCCGGTTTTTACGTTAAACAACTCCCGCCCGCGACATATAAGAGCCTTCTCCGCCTCCGCAATGCGTGCCGGTAGTTTGGTACGATCTACTTCGAAGAGAGCTGCTTTGTACAAAGCCCTCCAAGGTGCGGCTTCCAGGGATGAAAGAACATAGGAGCTCATAATTCATCCTCTCCGAACTTTTTAGTTGGAACGATACAGTTTCTTTCTACAGTAAATTTCGCAATACTATTATCGGGTATTGTTTGTATTAACGCTTACGTTAACAGATATAAGTTTCTCAGCTAAAACGATCAATCCGATTGCGATGCGCAGTTCAGATTCGGGCGGCGCTAACAATTGCTCGTCCGACGAAACCACCAGTCAAGATCGTTCAGCAGAAATAGGATCACGTTTTCAAAATATTAAGGAGAGTCGCGTGAAGATTGTGGACGCGAAGGTGCTTGTCTGCTGCCCCGGAAGAAACTTCGTAACTCTAAAGATCCAGACTGATCAAGGCTTTTACGGACTAGGCGATGCCACGCTGAATGGCCGGGAATTGTCGGCTGTCTCTTACCTCGCGGATCATTTGATTCCTTGCCTCATTGGCCGTGATCCGTTTGCGACTGAAGACATTTGGCAATATTTATATCGCGGTGCTTACTGGCGGCGAGGTCCGGTAACCATGACCGCGATTGCCGCAATCGATATGGCTTTGTGGGACATCAAGGGCAAAGCTTTGAATACTCCCGTCTACAACCTGCTTGGAGGTAAGAGCCGATCGGGAGTGCTGGTCTACGGACACGCTAGCGGCGAAGACATTGCCGAAACCAGCGACGAAGTCGCGAAATACATCGATCTGGGATACAAGGCTATCCGTGCGCAGACAGGAATACCAGGGCTTCCATCGACCTATGGTGTGGGCAAAGGCAAGCTCTTTTATGAACCAGCCGAGAAGGGTCTTCCAATAGAGAATCAATGGTCAACGGAAAAATATCTTCTCCATGCGCCAAAGTTGTTTGAAGCGCTGCGACTCAAATTTGGCGACGATCTACATCTTCTTCACGATGCTCATCACCGGCTAACCCCAATCGAAGCAGGCCGGTTAGGCAAGAGTCTGGAACCTTACCACCTTTTCTGGCTGGAAGACGCGGTCACTGCGGAACTCCAGGAAGGGTTCCGTATTGTTCGCCGGCATACCACGACACCTCTTGCTCTTGGGGAAGTCTTCAACTCGATCTGGGACGCGCACACCCTCATCACCGAACAGTTAATCGATTACATTCGCATGACTATCGTCCACGGCGGCGGGATCACTCACCTCAAAAAGGTAGCTGCTCTGGCCGAGGTCTACCACGTTCGGACCGGATGCCATGGCGCAACCGACTTGTCCCCTGTCTCAATGGCAGCCGCGCTGCATTTCGATAGCGCGATCAATAACTTTGGAATTCAGGAATACATGCAGCACAGCAGAGAAACCGACGAAGTGTTCCCGCACCAATACCATTTTAAGAATGGCTTCTTGTATTCCGGCGACGGACCCGGTTTCGGCGTGGATTATGACGAGAAGCTGGCCGAACGATTCCCTTATGTGCGGGCTTACTTACCCGTAAATCGCAAATTGGATGGAACGATGTGGAATTGGTAAGGGGTAGATGGGAAACCAAACAGCGCGAAACGGAAGGAGGCCATAGCAGCTACTGCCTCCAAAACGTTTAGATTTGGGGTGGGAAACGGGACTTGAACCCGCAACGTCCGGAGCCACAGTCCGGTGCTCTACCGATTGAGCTATTCCCACCGCGCCACGTCAATTATAGCAACACGAGCAGAAGCTGTCAGAGCACGGGGAGTGGAGGCAGAACAATCGGTGAGATATTTTGGGGGAGGGCTGCTGTTCCGCAAAACTGATCTGTGAAAGCTAACCTCGACCTACGCCCACATATTCAAATCCCATCGCACGCAGGCGGACGGAGTCGAGCAGGTTCTTGGTATCGACTATCAGAGGACGCTTCAAAAGCTGTTTAATGCGGTCAAAATCGAGGCCGCGAAACTCCGGCCAGCCGGTGCCTACGACCAAAGCATCTACGCCTTCCGCAGCCGCATATGGAGACTCACAATAATGCACCGAGCCATTCAATTCCAACTTCGCTTCTTTCAGAGCGACTGGGTCATAGGCTCGCACGCGAGCTCCCTTTGCAATAAGATTCTGGGCGAGCCGCACAGATGATGAACCAGCAACCGAGTTGGTATTTGGCTTGAATGCCAGTCCGAGGATTCCCACATCTTTATTCTCCACCGACTGAACGAAACTCGAGATCTTATCGACTACGGTTTCAGCCATATTTAGATTCACTTTGCGAGCCGCGGTCAGAACTTTAAGTGATACGCCATTGGATTGCGCGAGCGCCGCAAGCGAGTCCATGTCTGATTCCGCGAAAATTCCGCCCATTGAGGCGCCAGGCTGCAAGCACCGTGGGGCTATTTTCTTATCGAGTCCAAGAGCGAGTGCAAGGTTTACTGCGTCGGCATTGACTCGCTCACATAAAGTAGCAAGCTCATTTATAAAAGAAATTTTTGTCGCCACAAATGCTGTGGCCGACTCGCGTACCAGTTCAGCCGTCTCATGATTGGTCACGATGACGGGAACTCCACGCATCACCAGCGGATGAAAAATCTGTTTAATCGCCAGTACGGCATCGTTGGAATTCGTTCCTAGAATAATCCGGTCAGGCCAGTTGAAATCTTCCACCGCGCAGCCAGGAGTGAAGAACACAGGCTGAGAAACAATGACGGCAGCCAAACCTGCTTCTGCTAAACGCTTCTCGATGGCGGATGCAGTGCCCACTGAAACCGGAGTGGCTATGGAAAGAATTGGCGGTTTCGGACAAGCGCGCGCAATTCTCAGGGCTAAATCGCTGAGGTGTTCTGGGGTGTCCTGGGCTAAAAAAATTACTTGCGCCTTTCGGGAAAATGACTCGATATCCGTCGAGTAAACCAATCTCCCGGAGCGCACGTTGCGCTTAATTACTTCATTGAGGTTCTTTTCGTGAAACGGGACATTGCCCTGCGCCATTTCGACCATGCGCGAGCTGTCGGGATGGCAGCAGGTCACAGGGGTACCGAAATCCGCCAAACAGGCCGATATTACTGTCCCCAGGTACCCAGCTCCGTAAACCCCAATCTGCATAGTTCCTCCACTGCGTAGTCTTGTAATCCGCTGGGGAAGGGTTTGCGCCGTCGCGGGTACAGCGATCCAAGCTCTTGTTTACGCTGAGGAACTAATGGTTGGCAACACACGGGAGGGATATGGACTTTCGGAAATGGAATGCGCCCAGGACAGGAATTTGGACGGACAATAGTAACGTTGCGAGTTGTTGGCACTAGACTGATGAACGGATTAGCCCTTCACTAGGCGTCTTCCGAGAGGAAAGGGGGCCAGATCCACCCAGTAGTTCTGTTCCACTTCGCGAACAAAGGTTAGATCTGTAACGTGAATGCATCGGCTGCCTGAGAATTCAGACCATCGTTGACGAGCCATGAGGTACGCTTTCTGTGCCTGGCTTTCAGCCCCCAGCTTCGCAATCGTGAGATGAGGCATATAAGGCCACTGTTCTTCAAAAGCCAGCACACCAGTATTCAGCCGATGATGCAACTCCCGCATGCGGAATGCTGCATGCGCCACACGAATGAAAACAGTGGGAGTGACAGGGATGAAAGTCTCGACTTCTCCCAGGCTCACTTCAAAAGGCTCAATCGTAGAGCATACTTCTTCCAGAATTTCGGCAGCCTCTTTCTCGCTGCCTTGCAAACATCGTGGAGGAAGCAAACTTAGATGAGCGGCGAGGTGCGGAAGCTCTGGGTGTAAATCTCGCCGGAGCTGTTCCACAAACTCTCCGACCGGATCTTTGACATAGGCTACAAGGCCGTAGCGAGGGGGCTGCATCATTCAAAGAAAAATTATACTCTGCTCAGGTAAGATCGTTGCAAACTAAGACATCGCAGACCGGGCTGATATAGGCGCAACTTCGGGCGGGATCGAATCGCGTGGCATGAATTAATCCTGCGGGCGCGACATGGGTATTGTGCCCGCTTCTGTTGTGCCCAGAATTGCATAACATAAGGTAATTTACGCGTGAAGGAGAAGGAGCGGGCAGTTCCGCCTATCTCTGATGGGCAAAAATGCGGCGCAGCCAATTGTTCCGCTGCGCCGCTTTGGGAAGAGAACTAATTTTTGCGAAGAGAACTAATTAATGAGAGTGGTCGTGGCCTGCCTCTTTGGAAGAGAAGTGGCCTGCCTCTTTGGAAGAGAAGAAGAGATAGAAGTTGGAGGGTGCTTGGATGACTTTTCCATCCTTCTCAGCTTCTTTCATCTTCGCAAATGAGGTGATTCCGCTGCTGCCGTCGGCCGGAGGCCAGTCACTACGGTCCAAAACCAGGACCGGAATCACCTGCCACCATATCGCCCGTATATTTAGATCCTGATTGAGCACGATGTGGCTATGGTTCGGAGTAGGCACAAATACGTTGGCTGGGGGTGCGGGCAGATAGCCGAGTTTTACCAAAACAGGGCCAAGGTCGACCCGTGAAGCGTGCATCGTGCAAGTGCCGGGGGGAAGGTCCGGGTCCGGGCATTCGTGTATACAAGCGGCTTGGCCTTGAACGCTTCAGGAAGTGCACCGAACAGCTTGATAAGAGTCGAGCCAAGCGCCGGACCACAAGTGGTTCCAGGCACTATATGGTTACAGGAAATCGCGTCATTCGGATTCTGGTCATTGTCGACCGAGAACATAGGGACTAGTACATAGAGTGGCTCGGTCGGGTCATTCGCCCCGTGCAGCCCGGTCGGATCGATGGTCGGCTGGATTCCGACCTGGCAGATTGGAATCTGAAATTCTCCGGGGTCAGACTGTGCCAGGACCCCGTTAAAATTTAGGTCATCGTGAGGCTGGTCGACACAATCAAAGCTTTGCGTGTACGTGAATCGCAAGAGTTGATTATCCCCGAAGCCAAGAGTCTGATTGGGCTTTAAGCTCGGCAGTTCGTCTGCTTGTGAAAATGCCAGCATCGAACTGAGGCAGATCCCAAGAACGACGCTGAAATAGCTCATTGCGATTTTTGGTTTCCATCCTAACCTTCTCATCTGGGAAGTTCTTTCTGTTTGAAGTACGTTCAAGGGCACGGTCGTTTAGTTGCTCAGATATGGGCTAATGTGGTGGGCGGCCTGCACTGACTTATAGTTGTCTTGCAAAAGTCAGCGATTTTGATCCAGGACGAGTACTATGGATGCCATCTCAAGATTGAGTTAGCGAAAACTTTCGTTCTGTTTGTCGAGTTCGTTCTGCCCTCCTGATGTAGTACGCGCAAGAGCCCAAATCGGATTGCCAAGAACCTAGGTTTGTCATCGGATCGATTCTTGCAATCGCGATCTGGAAGCGCTGAGACAAACCTGGGCTCGGTGCGCCGGGTAGTCGTAAAAGGCTAATCCATCAATTTGGAAGCAGGACGGAATCAATGACCTGTATGACTCCGTTGGACTGGTATACGTTGGGAATTGTAATGGTTGCGGTGCCGCCTTTCTCGTCTTTGAGGACTATGTGTCCGCCTTCCTCCATCGCCCAAAGTGTCCCTCCGGCAACCGTTTTCAATTCCGCTTTGCCGTGACCCGCTTTGATCAGTTTCTTGATGTCGTGGGTGCTGAGTCTCCCGGAAACCACGTGGTAGGTGAGGATTTTTGTCAGCATCGCCTTGTTCTCGGGCTTTAGCAGATATCGACTGTTCCCGCCGGAAGCTTCGCGAATGCTTCGTTTGTTGCCGCAAAAACGGTGAACGGTCCGGGGCCCTCCAGCGTATCCACCAGACCGGCTGCTTTCACGGCCGCCACCAGCGTTGTGTGGTCGGCGGAGTGCATCGCGTTTTCAACAATATTCTTATCCGGATACATCGCCGCGCCCCCGACCATCGGATTAGTCTGGGCGGATAGAACAGAGACCGCCATCAAAACAAATGCGGAGAGACCATATGCAATACGTGACATCATTGCGTTTTATTCCTTTCATTCGAAAATTGGATTCACACTCTCTGTACGAGCCACACGACGATTTCGGATTTACCCTCGCGGACCAAAGAGGCCACATTTCGCAGGTGCTTGTCGAAAACCGAGAGAGGCTGCTATGGTTTCGAGGTTCGGTTGTTGGGCTTTCCCCACTCCACTAAGTGGCGGGAAGGATACCGGGTCTGGTCTGCTGGAGTTACGCCAGCAATCCACCTAGCTGGCCAATCCGTACTTCCAATAGAAAGAGATTAACTGCTTGTCTGGTACTGAGCTGAAAGGAGATCTCACCGACGCCGCGATTCTTTCGGCGATCAGCTCGGGCAACGAGAACGGAATGGCAGCTTTGTACGACAGGTACTCGGCTGTCGTCTACTCGGTGGCTCTTCGTGTGCTCGGCGATACTGGGGCCGCCGAGGATGTGCTTCAGGAAGTGTTTCTGCAATTATGGCGGAATCCGCAGCTCTTCGATCCCAATCGGGGCGGTCTGGGTCCGTGGCTGGCGGTCGTTGCGCGGCACCGGGCGATTGACGGGCTCCGCAAGCGGCGTCCCGAGACCGATATCGCAGACCTGGTGGTGTCGGTGGAATTCGACATGGCGGGAGACGCCGAGCGGGTACGGGCGATCAAGAAGGTCAAGGATACGCTGAGTTCAATGTCCTCGGCACAACGGCAGGCGATCGAGTTGGCGTACTTCGAGGGCCTTTCGCATAGCGAGATTGCAGCCAAGACGGGAGAGCCGTTAGGAACCATCAAGACGCGGATTCGATCCGGACTACTGGCACTGCGCAAGGCTTGTACGACATGAGTGTGCACGAACAATTCGCGGCGGATCTTGCACTATACGCTCTGGGTGTGTTGGAAGGAGAGGACCGCCTTGCGCTCGAGGAGCATCTCGAGGACTGCGCTGGTTGTCGTCGCGAGCTCGAACAGTTGCGGGGCGACACGGCATTGTTGGCATTGTCGGCGGCTGGCCCGGCGCCGCCAAGCCGCGCGCGTCAGCGCCTCTTGACGGCCGTCTCTCGTGAACCGCGCCAAACTCCCGTCGCTAGGCGTCGTTGGTGGACACTTGCACCCTGGGTGGTTGCGGCGGCCTTGGCTCTGGCGCTGGTTGTCGTATGGGTCCAAAAATCGGATCTCGAACGGCGCATGGTAAGCTTCGAACGAGAGTCAGCGCGGCAACTGACGGAGTTGCAGCGGGCTCGCGAGGTAGTCTCGACACTCACGGCAACCGATGCCATGCGCGTGACGCTCGTGGTTGCCAAGGCTCGGCCTCAGCCGCAAGGCAAGGCCATTTATGTTCGAGATAGGTCGAGTCTGATTTTCCTGGCCAGCAATTTTCAGCAGCTGCCGTCAAAGAAAGCATATGAACTCTGGCTGATTCCGACCAGCGGTGCGCCGATTCCCGCCGGAGTCTTCAAGCCTGACCCACGTGGGAGCGCGGCTGTGATTAATCCGCCGCTGCCTGCCGGCATCGAGGCGAAAGCCTTTGCGATTACCGTGGAGCCGGAAAGCGGCTCCTCCCTACCGACCACGCCGGTTCTTATGATTGGTACAGGAGAATAGGATTCGGTGCGGATGTTTCGTCGCTCAGAGTCGGCCAGTTCCAGTTAGCACGGTCTGGGACCGTCCTTAACTGTGTGCTCGCTGTTGTCCGCATTGATAGATGCAAAGCTTTCTTGCGAGCGTCTCTTCGGAGTCTACCGTGGGCGATCAAATTGATGGAACCGAGCCTCCGAGGCTCGCCTCACTCGCTATCAATCGCCCTTCATTCAAGATTTGCCCGGGTGGGAATGATCACACATCCATCAGCCTGCAACACTTGTACGGTTTAATTGGCAGCGCGTACCAGGTGATTCACAATTCAGAAGTGCTCAAGAAAGCGCGGGAGCTCTCGCCGGACCTGGTTGTGATTGACATAAGAATGCCCATCCTCAATGGATTAGAAGCAGTACGCCTTCTGCGCATCGAACTTCCCCAGACTAAAGTCCTGATGATGAGCCAGTACGATCCAATCGAATTGAGGACAACTGTTGCGGCCGCGGGCGCCGACGGTTGCATCGACAAGGGTCGCCTCGCAACCGACTTGGTAGCGAACATAAGAAGGATCGTTGAGCCGAAGTCATTTGCGGGAAGCGGGGTGGAGCGGTTCGCAGGTTGACGGCCCGGTTCGAACGGCTGCGCAAGGATGCCATGGCCAAAGCCGAATCTGTCATGAGTCTCGTAGCTGCTTTGTGAGATGGAAAAAATCAACATTTTAATGGTCGATGACCGCCCGGATAAGCTCCTGAGCTACGAAGCTATCCTGTCCGAGCTGGGTGAAAATCTGATCAAGGCTGGCTCAGGCCGCGATGCCTTCACGAACGCAGTGGCTCTCGGACAGGTGCGCAGGACCGCAATCCAGCGCTTTTGCATTTGATATCCCGACCGGATGTCACTGAAAAGTAAAGTTGCTATTCGGTGCTCCGCTTGGTAGCGCTGGAAAACAAGAATTCCATCCTTACCCGGAACCCACGCTCTCTAACATTGCTGGCCATGTCAGCCTTCTGCACAAGTCGGGCGAATTCTTCACCTGAGGTCAAGCCTCTATCCTTTAGTACCTGGACAATGGCGCCAATCTGAGCATCGAGCGTTTCAAGATACGGAAGCAATTCTTCAAACACTTGTTCTGCAGGATCAGTGTTCATCTTCAATCTCCTTCAAATAAAGTGGGTCAATGGACCTTGGTTGAATCGAGAAATTTCGTGCAGCTTCTTAACTAGAGATGTCATTGGCTCGGCGTGTTCAACGCGGGTCACACAGCCATTCCCGGTGGCAATCTGAACACCGACGGGCAGCGTAAATGAGAGCGTTCCCGGACAGATGGTTCAATGACTGTGTTCACCGCCGGTTTTCGTAAAGACCAGCTAGCCTCCGATACACGAGGTCCACTGTAAGAGCGTAGACCAGATGTTCGCCAAACGCGTGGGCCTGCATACGAAGCGAATAGGTGTTGGGCTTTTCGGTCAAACCGAGCGCCGGCATAACTATTTCATCGCCGATCAGCCACAGAGCGATCCCAAACCCCACACCGTGAAACTTCGTTATTCTCGGTAGCCAGTGTGCCGACGTTCCATAGATCGCTCCTGCCGCCGCACCAATCGCATAGTGAATGATCGCACTCCCAATTCGGTTTCGCGCGGCGAAAGTTTGTAGTTAACGAATGGCGCGGGCAATCCATTCTGCGGTTCTGCTGATCGAGTCTCATTCCTGCGGGCTGTAAAGAGAAGACGCTCCGGTAGTGCGGGTCCGCAAGGAGGGCAGAGTTTTGTTCCACGCTCGACTGAATTGGCTCATGGTCCAGCCGCCCGCCAGCCCAGCGGCTATCCCGCCACAAGGGATTTCCAGCTTGCCATGTTCTAGTCTCACACTCAACTCTCTCACTTGTCGATTCTCCCGATCTCATCAATCCAAGTCCGCCACGATCTTGACGATTCATCAACCAATGCGAGGAACGCTCACCTTAATGATGCTGTTTGGGGAGATGTCGACAAATACTTTCTCTACGATTTCAATTCGGACTCGAAGGGCCAGCCCGGCCGTTGCCAGAGTACGCCCGCCTCCCTGAATTCGGAGTAGCCCTACGCGACACGGGTGCTTCTGCCATGAGTGCAGATACAAAGCCAAGCGCAAAACCGCGCAGCTGGGCCAGCGATTGACTTATGTCGTTCCACGATACATGTAGCCTCGTCAAGACATCGCTCAGGGTCCGGTACGCATCCAAAACAACCGTATTCGCTGTCGAAGCTGAGCGACATCCGTTCAATGAACCATGCCCGCTTATTCTTAGCGTTGGTTCTTCTGTTTTCGGTCTTGGCGGTAGGCCAGGAGAGCGCAATTACGATTATTCAGCGCTCCGTCGCGGCGAACCAGCGCGATTGGGAAGCGGCTCCAGCACTTGACTGTTTCGAACAAGACTATGTGAAAGGGGGGAGCAAAACGTACGAAGACATCATGATCTTGGGCTCTCCGTATGAGCGTTTGGTCGCAGTGAATGGAAAGCCCTTGCCCTCTTCGGAACAGGCAGTTGAGAAGCGCAAGCTCGACAACGAGATCGCGCAGCGGCGGCAAGAGTCTGCGCGGAAGAGGGCGCGACGCATTGCGAAATACGAAGCGGAGCGAAAACACAATCACGCGCTCATGGAACAGTTGGCAAAGGCTTTCGATTTCAAGCTGATAGGCGAGCAGAAATTGAACGCACATGACGTTTACGTCCTTCAAGCAATGCCGCGTCCGGGCTATCAGCCGCCCGACATGGATTCGCAGGCACTCACGGGAATGAGGGGAACTCTATGGATCGATAAGGCAAGTTTTCAGTGGGTGAAGGTAGAAGCTCAAGTCATGCGTCCTGTTTCGATTGGTCATGCGTCCTGTTTCGATTGAAGGTTTCCTGGCCCGAGTCGAACCCGGTACACGTTTTCAACTGGAAAAAGCGCCGGTAACAACGGATGTCTGGCTCCCAAAACACTTTTCAATGCGGGCGCGGGCAAAGGTGCTATTTCTTTTTCGACACAACGGCGAGGAGAACGAAACTTATTTCAACTATCACAAAGCAGAGCCATTCTCGGCGGAGAGCTCCACTAATGTGCGCTGACGTTTCTATACGTCTTGTTCGGGAATTCTCCATGTCAATCTCGCTTAGACATCGCAACGAATGGGGGCGCTTCAAACATTCGAAGTACAACAAGTAGTCCAGCATTCAAAGTCCATCGAGTATTTCCACGACCATGTCCGAATCGAGAATATGTTCTTTGACGGGGTTATCCAACCCCTGGGCCGGCTTAGTTCGGATCTTTCGCGTCCTGGCATGGGCCTTGAATTCAAGAAAGTCGATGCCAAACGATATGCAGCTTAGACGAATCTATGGATTGTGAACGCATCGCGCGGATTCAACAGGATCTACAAACCGCAGGGTTAGAGGTTGTGGTTTGCGCCCTTCCTTCGAATGTTCTGCTGCTGACCGGATACTGGCCGGTCGTGGGCGCAAGCATAGCCATTTGCGTTTCCGGCGGCCCGACTGTCTTGCTGGTTCCAGAAGACGAAGCAGAACTTGCCGAAACTGGTTTCGCGGATTCGATTGAAACATTTGTGCCGGAAACATTGGACGAGACGCGAAGCATTCTTGAAGCGGTGAAGCCGCGTCTCTGGGATATCTTGCATAAACTTAAGGTTAAGTCTGGACTGATCGGCGTTGAATCCGGGGGCAATTCTCAAGCGGCTTCCTACCTCGCCATCCACCTCTTCGGCGACGAACTCTCCAGCACGCTTCACGAATTGCTCCCCGATTCTAAACCTACTTCGATCGACGAGTGGATTCGAACTTTGAGTGCGGTCAAAACGCCGCTTGAGCTCGAAAGAATCCGTCAGGCGTGTGGCATTGCCAAGAGTGCATTTGAGCAGGGTACCTCCCAGGTCCGAGCGGGAATGAGAGAGCCCGAAGCGGCGCAACCCTTTCAAGCATTTCTGAGCACTAACGATGTGGCCGGGCTTCCGGTTCAGCGTTGCAATGGTTTCGCATTCTGCATGTCCGGCCCCAACTCGGCAAAAGCATATGCAGCCTATGCGCGCACGCGAGAGCGCACTCTCGAATTGAATGATCTCGTGATGATCCATTGCAATTCTTATGTCGATGGTTTTTGGACCGACATCACACGCACTTACACTCTACAAACCCCAGATGTACAGCGGGCAAAACTTCACGCCGCGGTTCTGGCAGCACGTGAGGCTGCGCTCGACGCGATCGCGCCGGGCGCAAAAGCGGCGCAAGTGGACTCGGCGGCGAGACAAGTGATTCAAGATTTCGGGCTGGGTCAGTTTCTGAAACATGGAACTGGGCATGGAGTCGGCTTTTCGCCGATGAGTGCGTACAGTCGCCCACGCGTTCATGCCGGATCTTCCGATGTGATCGAGGAGGGGATAGTCTTCAATGTCGAACCGGCGGTTTACATTGCCGGCTACGGAGGGATACGTCATTGTGACATGGTCGCCGTGACGAGGTCGGGCTATGAGCTTCTGACAGATTTTCAATCGGATATCGAGAGCCTAACGATATCGAATCGAAGTTCCAATCGTGAAAAAACTGGGCGATCAGCTACACCTCGTCCTGACGCGATTACAGCAGAGCGGTAAGCATTATGACGGCAGCTGAAGGAGACAGTTCATGGCAAAAACGGTGGCGGACTTATTGATACAGCGTCTGATCAACTGGGGGTGTGGACACGATCTTCGGTTTTCCCGGCGATGGGATCAACGGAATATTTGAGGCACTTCGCACCCATCAGGAAGAACTGAAATTCATTCAGGTGCGGCACGAAGAAGCGGTCGCCTTTGCGGCTTGCGGCTATGCCAAATATTCAGGTCGCCTCGGGGTATGTCTGGCCACTTCCGGCCCCGGCGGCGTTCACCTCCTGAACGGACTCTACGATGCGAAATGTGATGGTCAACCGGTACTCGCCATCACGGGACATACATTTCACGACTTGATTGGAACTCACTACCAGCAGGACGTCGATCTCGACAAGCTTTTCATGGATGTTGCCGAGTTTAACCAACGCATTATGGGACCGGCCCACGTAAACAATATTGTTGATGAAGCCATTAAGACTTCTCTAACCCGGCGCGCGGTAAGCCATATCACTATTCCCAAAGATATTTAGGAATGGACATCTCATGAGGAAGAAAGATCCAAGGCCAACATACCGAAGCATAGCTCGGATCTCTATGCGGCAGCCCATCCAACACCGTCTCAGCAATCGCTCGACGAAGCCGCTGAACTCATCAATCGCGGCTCGAAGGTGGCTATTTTGGCGGATCGGGATGCTTAAAGGCACGAACTGAGATTTTGGAACTCGCCGAAAAAGTAGCAGGTCCCATCATCAAACCGCTGCTGGGAAAGGCGGTCGTACCTGACCAGAATTCCTATACGACGGGCGGAATCGGATTACTCGGTACCGCGCCCTCGCAAGAAGCTTTGCAGGAATGCGACACCCTGATCATTGCCGGGAGTGGGTTCCCCTACATGGAGTTTTATCCCAAGCCCGGCCATGCCAAAACGGTCCAGATTGACATTGATCCGGCACGGATTGGCTTACGGCATCCGGTTGATGTGGGTCTGGCCGGGGAGTGTCGTGCTGTGTTGCGTTCGCTGTTGCCGCTGATCCACAAGAAGGACGGCCAGGATTTTCTGACCAAAGCGCAGAAGAATATGGAGAGCTGGAACAAGCTCATGGAGGAACGAGGCACGCGGAGAGATAAGCCGATGAAGCCGCAGGTAGTAACGTGGAACCTGAGCAAGCTCCTCGACGATGACGCCATAGTGTCCTCCGATAGCGGAACGATCGCAACCTGGAGCGCCCGCTACATCGAGATGCGCGGTGATATGAAGTTCTCGCTTTCCGGTTTGCTGGCAACCATGGCAAACGGTCTTCCCTACAGCATCGGAGCGGCGGTTGCGTTTCCTGGAAGACAGGTGGTTTGCATCGTCGGCGACGGCGGCCTCACGATGTTAATGGGCGAAATCGCTACGCTGGTCAAGTACAACCTTCGGGTCACGGTAATCGTCATCAAGAATAATGTGCTGGGACAGATCAAATGGGAGCAGATGGTGCAGGAAGGAAATCCTGAGTTTGGAGTTGAGCTGCAGCCGATCGATTTTGCCGGGATCGCGAAGTGCTGCGGAGCTGCGGGCTACACCATCGAAGAACCTGCGGAAGCAAAGTCGATCTTGCAAGAAGCGCTTGCCACCAAGGGACCGGCGGTGGTGCAAGCGGTTGTCGATGCCAACGAACCCCCTCTGCCCGGCAATGTCACGTCCGAGCAAGCGTTTAAGTTTGCGGAATCACTCGCCAGGGGTCAGAAAGATAGCTGGAAAATTATCAAGACGGTGCTGAAAGACAAGGTCCGCGAAGTCGTTTGAGCCGATTGCGAAAAGGCGAGGAAGGGCGGTGATTTCTAAATGAATGCCTTAGCGATGGCCGGAAGAAATCGATCAAGCCGCAACGATCATGTGGATGGGATTGAGAATGCGGAACACGCGCTCATCCATCATGTCCGGGAAGGCAGATTTCAAAGGAGCCTCGCTCTGATTGCGGGTCTATCGAGCGCCATCGCAGGACTCGAAGTCTCTTACGAGCACTATCGCGGCAGTTACAGCAATCCCGTGATGTACACGCCTGTCATTCTGACTGGCGCGCTGTTCGTTTCTGGCGTTGCCGGAGCAGTGAATCGCCGTGCGGCCCGCACTATTTTGCCCTTGGTATCTGTCATTACGCTTGCCGATTGCCTGATAGGATTTAGTTTTCATGTGCGAGGGATACAACGGAAACCTGGAGGTTGGCGGTTGCCAGTGTTCAATATCATTATGGGTCCGCCAATTTTTGCGCCGCTCTTGTTCGGCACGAGCGCGTACCTCGGATTGGTTGCTTCTTTCTTGAGACGTGAGGACTCCTCGACAGGAATTCCGCGGCGTCCGGTTCCGGCATGGTCCAAATTATTACCGCAGAAACTGGACCATCATGAGATCACGATTGTTCAAGAATTGCGAGAGGGTCGGTTTCAACGACACCTGGCAGTCGCTACTGCGGCTGCAGCTTTTTTTAGTGGAATTGAAGCTCTTTATTCACATTACAAAAACAATTTTAAATATCAGGCGCAGTGGAGCCCGATTGTGATCGCCGCTGTCCTGGTCGGAACGGCCATGGGCGCGGTTCGAAGCCCACGAGTCGCAAAGAAACTTTTACCGGCCGTCTCGGCGCTGGCCATCGCGGACGGCGGGGCCGGATTTTATTATCACGCCGGGGCGTCGCGCGCCGCCCCGGCGGCTTGAAACACCCGGTTTACAACATCATGTTTGGTCCGCCCGTCTTTGCTCCACTCCTTTTTGCGGCATGCGGCTTTCTAGGGCTACTGGCCGGCATGTTTCGGAGGGAACGTTGATGCATGGCCCAGAGCATGACGGACGGCCAGTCAATCCACAAACGGGAGAACGATTGCCTCGATGCGCTCAACCTGGCTACTACCCGAGGTTCAGCACCCTTAGCCAAAAGGACTTTTGGGACGAAGCGACGCGAAACCTGATTCTCACGAGGATCGAGGAAATTCCGCCAATCCGTTTTTTTTCTTCCGAAGAAGCCGCGTTGATGACTGCGGTCTGCAATCGAATTCTGCCCCAGGATGATCGCGACGATCACCACAAGATACCGGTAGTGAATTCTATCGACGAGCGTCTATACCACGACCGCCTCGATGGCTACCGGTTTGAGGGCATGCCGACCGATCAGGAAGCGTATCGGCGTGGGCTACAAGGAATCGCTCAAATTGCTCAATGCATGTACGGAAAACCGTTTATTGAGCTCGTTCCCCTCGAACAAGAATCGGTGCTGGAAACCTTGCATGACGGCCATCCTCCAGCTGGAGACGAGATTTGGCAACGATTACCGGTTCATCGCTTCTGGCTGCTTCTTGTGCAAGACGTAGTCGGCGCTTATTACGCCCACCCTTACGCCTGGGATGAAATCGGATTTGGTGGTCCGGCATATCCCCGAGGCTATATGCGTCTCGAAGGCGGCGAACCTGAACCGTGGGAAGTGAATGAACGGGCGATACGCGTGGGCCGCACCAACCGGTTCACCATCGGCAAAGTACGCTCCCGTCGCAGGATTATCGGAACATAAAGCAAGCCCGGGCCAGGGAGGCACGCATTGAAAAAGCCGCCTTTTGAACCCTTTGACGTTAGAAAAAACGGCCATATGCTTGGGGCCCTCCAGCGCATCGAGCTGCCCATGCATCGCTACGGCAACAGTGAGCAGGTGGACTACTGTATTGTGGGCGTCGGATCAGCCGGCGGAGTCTTGCTGCAACGACTGGCTCGTGCGGGATTTAGCGTTGTCGGATTTGAGGCAGGACCGTTTTGGGATACGGAGCGCGATTGGGTCAGTGATGAAGCTGGCTCCCACAATCTCTATTGGAACGAGTTGCGCATAACAGGCGGTGAAGACCCGCTCGCCCTCGGAGCAAACAATAGCGGGCGAGGAGTGGGCGGCGGCTCGGTTCATTGGGCTGGATTCACGCCACGCCTGCATCCCTCTGATTTCCGCGTCTACTCTGAAGATGGCGTAGGAGTCGACTGGCCAATCTCGTATGAAGAGATAAAACCGTATTACGAACTGCTCGAAAAAGAAATTCCCGTCTCCGGCCCCGCCTATTTTCCGTGGGGAGATCCACATGGCTATCCCTATGGCCCGCATCCCATGGGGGGATGCGGAGACATCCTGATCAAGGGCTGCACGAGCTTGGGTATCCGGGTGAGCATCGGAGGCCCTGTAGCCATTCTTGCAGGTTCTCACGGTGATCGGCCGCATTGCATCTACCGAGGCTTCTGCATTCAAGGCTGCAAAGTGGGAGCCAAACAAAGCACGCTGATCTCGCACGTTCCCGATGGGCTCGCGCATGGCGCCGAGATTCGTGATCATTGCATGGTATCTCGAATTCACCTAGGCAAGGACGGACGCGTTAGTGGGTTGACCTACTTCGATTCGAATGGACATGAAACCGAGCAGAAAGCGCGAGCAATCATCGTATGCGGATACGCCATTGAGACTCCGCGCCTCCTTCTGAACTCGGCGTGCCCTGGCCATGAAAACGGACTGGCGAATTCGAGCGGCACCCTCGGTCGCTACCTGATGGCGCAGGCAGGAAATGTCGTTCTGGGCCGTTTTGAAGAACTGGTACGCATGTATAAAGCGCCTCCCGCGCACGCACTCACCGAAGAATTCTACGAGACCGATCCGAAGCGCGGATTTGCTCGCGGGTTCGCGGTCCAAACTGTGGGACCCCTGCCCATCGCCTTCGCCCGCCAGATGATGGTTGCGAAAGGCGCCTGGGGATGGGGTATGCGTCAAATCATGATGGACTACAACCATTGGGGCGCGATCGCATTGCTCGGCGAAATCCTTCCCTGGGAAGACAATCGGGTTGAATTGGCTGCGGAAAAGGACCGCCACGGAATTCCGATTGCCAAAGTCACATTCAATCTGCACGACAACGACAAAAAGCTGATCGAGTACGGCAAGAACAAGGTCATGGAAATCATGCAATCGGCTGGGGCACAAGAGGTCGTTCAGGAAGCGCGCTATGCCCATCTGGTGGGCGGCGCCCGGATGGGCAACGATTCGCGCACTTCAGTTGTGGACCGGTTCGGACAGACCCACGATATTCCCAATCTCTTTGTGTGCGATGGAAGCGTGATGCCCACCCAAGGATCGGCGAATCCCGGTCTCACCATCCAGGCACTGGCCGCACGAACGGCCGACTATCTCATCGCACAGCGAAGCGAAGTTTTCGCAGGATCAACTCGCTGCGCAAAGGCACCCGGAGTTCGATATGACCTGTCTCCGCCCGGTACTTGGGGAAAAGGCGTGCCACGTCTCACCTGATGCTGGACTCAGGTCACGAACTATGTTCTGGTCGCTTTTTCACGAGAGGAGAGTCACCGAATCGGTCGACGGGATGTAGCACGCCGAACGTTTGACCTCCGTCCTCCCCGCCTCTGCGCGGAATATCGTCCAACGATACATTAATCGAGTAGGGATGCAGCTCTGAGGACATCTTGCTGAGCCGAAAAGCCACTCATAGGTATCTTGGTACTCGGCTGCAATACAGTGCGTATTCCTCACCATACCGCTTTCGTAAGTACTCCTCTTCGCGTAGCACCTGACGATGGAATAGCCAGAATCCGGCGACCACATAAAGCAAGAGTATCCAGCTTGATAAAATCAGAAACTGACCGATCAGGATAAAGGCGAACGCGACATAAATCGGATTACGAGTATGTGCAAAGATTCCGTCCGTTACAAGTTTGTCCGGGCGGGTCGTATCTATGCCAACCCGAAAGCTCCTTCCAAAGGAAATTAGGCTCAACAACAAGATTGACAGGCCTGCAAGACAAGATGCCACTCCGAGCCACTCGGTAATCTCGGCATGAAACATCTGCTTGGTGCTCACTGTGGGCAGTCCGAAGGCAGCGGCAAACACGAGGTAAAAATAAAGAAGAGCAAAAGGTGGAATCAGAAAATCAGTCTTGTCGGTACTGCCAAATTTCATTGCTGCGATTCCTTGCTTTTTAAGAAGCAAGAGCCGACCCACCACCATGCCAAGCATCAAAATTAGGGTAATTGCGCCGAGGTATCTGGGCATAGCACATCCACCAATTTGCGACTCTAACGGCTCATCGAGACTTGTGCAAACCGGACTTGATAATGTTCACGAATTGCGGCATGCTTCAGTGACTCTGGCGCAGTTAAAACGTCTACCGCGTTCTTACCAGCTTTTGAAGATCACGTATACGGCTGCAACCAGCAGAGCAAAACCGACGAAGTATTCCATTTCATCTCAGCGCCCAAGTATGCGACAGAAAAGACACCGAAAACCGTTAGAGTGATCACTCCTTGAATTGTTTTCATGAAAATGTTTAAAACTGTCAAAAGTGCGACGGTTTTCATAGTTGCGGCTTGTGACAACTGGCATTCATTAGGCGGTTTCTGGCATTAGCTTCACATCCTGAGCATCACGCGTTTCCGGAACGAGCAGAGTGAATACGACCGCTCCGACTGCTGCAAGCCCTGCGAAGCAGTAGAAAGTCACCCTAAATCCTAAATGCTGTAATAAGACTCCGGTGATCAGCGGGCCGAGAAACGCTCCCACGGCAACGGCGGTAGCGAATACACCCATCAATGTGTTGAACCATCCTTTTCCACGCGTGAGGTCAGCTGCAAGTGCGACCACAGCAACTCCGTAGATGCCTGCTGCGATTCCATCCAAGGTCTGCAACCATACAATGGCTGGGGCGCTCCTCACGAGAGAATAAGAGAAAATCCTGAGTGGCAGTGCCCAAAAGGCGATTAGCAAAACTGGTTTTCGTCCCCAAATGTCGCAAAACCTTCCCGCAAAGAGAGCAACCGGAACCATAACGCACTGAGCGGTGAGCACCGTGGCAGTCATCAGGCGATCTGATCCACCAAGGTTCTTCACATAGAGAGCGACAGCAGGAAGGATCGGAGCGTTTGCCAAGTGAAACAAAAAGATTGAGACGATCACCGCCAGAATTGCGGCACTCATCGTTCCAAGTTAGTCCCGTGGCGAGCCTCTCGTCCAGATCGCGCTCTCGAATAAGCAAAGCAGACGCCGTCGCCATAGCAGATGAAAAACCGACAGCGTAGAAGATCGAATTGACGCCAAATCGCAAGACGACTGCCATTGCGGATAAAGCCGCCGCGATATTCCCGGCGTGATTCCACCCCTGATTGGCTCCGATTGTACGGTTCAATTTGTTATGACCCACAAGCGCAAGTGCGAGTGCACAGAGAAGCGGCGTAAAAAAGCTCTGGGCTGCGCCAGCAATAAATAGCAGCGGATCGATCCACTTATAAGAATGGGGAACGACAGGAATAATCGCGAAACATACGCCGGTAATCAAGGCTGCTGTTGCGAAGAACCATCGACGACAAGATACGCGATCTGTGACCAATCCCGCCGGAGTTTGGAAGATGAGAGTTCCAAGAGCGCCCGCTGCGGTTGCTAGCCCAATTGCATCCTATCGCCAGTTGGACTCCCGGAGAAACACACTGAGTACTGGCAGTACAACTCCGACCATCTCAGCCTGAAAGAAATTGGCGGCGTTCAGTCCGATCAGGCTACGCTGATTGGTAGGTCGGTCGATAGGTCGAGGCGCAATGCCATTCCGGGACATCGTGAGCAAGTACAGATGCGATTCGAAAGAGGAGGTTTGGTTGCAGAACAGGTTGATTGAGAAAACAGGAACGCCAAACGCCACAACTGTCAACGTGCGTATAATTGTCTCTCGAAATGTCAACGATTGAAGATTTCAAACCCGCCGAAGCGAAGATGGCGGAGGCCACAAGTGCGTTGCGTCACCGCAGTGCCGCTGCCGTTCAGTCTTAAACTGCGTCGTGTATGCGTGGCTATGTCTTCTTGCTTCTCTCTGCGTGTTCTTCGCACCAGAATAGACCCCGCGCACAGTATGTATCCTTGAGCGAGTTAGAAACTCAACGAGCAGAACCTCGATCAGAAGATTGATCAGAACGTCGGTTATGACACAGCAAGGGTGAACTGAGGGGTTTTGGCACAGTTTTGACACAGTTTGCTACAGAAACAAAGCAAAGGCTTTCGCAAGGGATCTAGTTTTCGTAAGTTTGGGAAGTGGTTTAGAATCAGTAGAGCAATTATGTCGGGGCGTAGCGCAGCCTGGTAGCGCACCTGCCTTGGGCGCAGGGGGTCGTAGGTTCAAATCCTATCGCCCCGACCAATAATTCCTAAGTAATAATACCGATTCATCCTCCAGCCTCTCCAAAATCCCGAGAGTGTCGACAAAGATCTGGTTAGCTAAATCAATCACACATACCACGAGCTTCCATTGGGGCGGTTGCGATTCGTCGAGTTGCCCCATAGAATTGATCATGCGTGATGAAGGCTCAATTCGCAGGTTAATGCGGTGACAGTCTAGATCTCACTTTCAACAAACAAATCCAGTGGAGAGATGGCCGAGTGGCTGAAGGCGCACGCTTGGAAAGCGTGTTTAGGGGAAACTCTAACGTGGGTTCGAATCCCACTCTCTCCGCCATGTTCCCCTAATATGACTCACTCACTACTCGCTATATTTAAATCTTGACCGCGATTTGTCTATTTCCTAGACATAATTTCTCATATGACGATCGCAGAGTCGGTGCATTGTCTGATCAAGACTCGTTTTAGTTGCGCGGCAGCACAATTCTCACTTCGCATCCTTTATCGCTTTTTCGGTTTAAAAGTTCGATCAATCCTCCATGAGCTTCGGCAATCTGGCGGCTTAGGGCCAAGCCAATTCCGCTTCCCGCCGGCTTGGTTGTATAAAAGGGTACGAATGCATTGCTGGGATTGAGAAGTCCCGGGCCATTGTCTTCTATCGTTAGAATTGCGTTATCATCGTTGATCGAACAGCGCATTACGACTTCAGGGCTTCTGGTTTCGACACGATTCTCTTCCAGAGGATTTCTGGAGTGTTCCGGTTCTAATGCGGCTTCAACTGCATTGCGCACAATATTAATTAGCATTTGCTCGATCTGATCGGGGTCCACCCTGACCATGATCTCGGCGTCCGCATGAACACTCACTGTAAGCCTGGTTTCCAGGCCAGCTACGCGCTCCATGATGGGAAGCATGGCGACATTCCGCAACACCGGCGGCGGCATTTGCGTTAGCTGCCTGTAGGCCTGAAGAAAACGATTGAGCGAACCTGCTCGCGTCTCGATTATCTCCAGGCCACGTTCGAAATCCTGGCGTTGCTCTGCGCCAAGTAGCGCATCTGCAAGGCGAACTTTCAAACTGCCCGCGATCGATTTTATCGGAGTCAAGGAGTTGTTCAATTCGTGTCCAAGCACGCGGATCAATCGTTGCCAAGCCTTTCGTTCCTCTTCTCGCAAGGCGCGACTTACGTCTGACAACACGATGAGTTTGTGGGGAACACCTTTCTCGCGAAACATACTGGATCGTACCAACCAGCGAGAATGTGGGTTGTTCGCTGGTAAAGGAATGAGCGTTTCATTTTCTGCGGCAAAACAATTCGCTAGTCCAACTTCGGCAGCTGTGCGCCCGAGTAGCCTTACGGATGGTTGTTGCAGGAGCTTCTCGCCTGCGGTATTCACAAGCCGCAAAACCTGATTGGGATCAAACGCAAATAGCGGAACGTCAATCTCTTCCACCACACGCCGTAAAAGAGCGCTGGCTTCTATCGCCCGGATGCGTTGATCCGCTAACAAGTCGGCGAGGGCGTTGACTTCCAGCGACAGTTCTCCAAGCGCGTCATCTGTAGCAGCGCCGCGCGCTCGAAAGGAATAGTCTTCTTCACGCAGAGACGCTACAACATTGGCTAGAGTTTGTAGAGGACGAATCGCCTGCTCCTGCAACATCATTGCGAGCAGCCACCATGCAAATAATTCGGCGAATAAAAGTCCAAGCTTGGATTCAAGTGACCAGGGTTGCAGCCAGATGAGTATGCCACTCGCGAGAATCGATGGCAGAGCAACAAAAAGAGAGAAAAGATTTACGCGACGTTCATAGAGAAGGCGAACCTTTTTGCGTGAAGTCTTCCGCATTGCGGCATTTTTGCCGGGCGGACTAAAGACCATATTTCTCCATGCGACGATATAAAGCTCCGCGGCTTAAACCCAGCGCTTCGGCAGCCTGACTCACATTTCCCTGGAAACGTTGTAGAGCCTTCCTGATCAGAATAGCTTCGACAGATTCGAGGCTGAGGTCCTCCAGATTGTGACTTTGCGGCCGCTGCATATTCAATCCTAAATCTGTTGCCTGAATTTCATTGCCGCGACACATTAAGACTGCACGTTCTAACGTGTGCTCAAGTTCTCGTACATTTCCGGGCCAGGAGTATTGAAGCATCAGCTGCAAGGCGGGAGTATCTAGTCCATGAATTTGCAGACGATAACGCGTTGCATAGCGGTTTAAAAAATGTACGGCAAGGACCGGAATATCTTCCCGGCGCTCTCGCAAGGCGGGCAGGTGAATTTCGACAGTGTTCAAACGAAACAACAAGTCTTCGCGGAATTGTCCTGTCGAACACGCAGCCTGAAGATCGGAATTGGTTGCGGAGATAACTCGCACATCCACACGCTTCGACCGGGAAGATCCCACACGTTCACATTCTCCAGACTCGAGCACACGCAGCAGTTTAGCTTGCTGCCGGATGGGTACATTTCCAATTTCGTCTAAAAAAATTGTGCCTCCATCAGCTAATTCAAAGCGTCCTATCCGATCAGTACGTGCGTCGGTGAATGCGCCCTTAACGTGGCCGAAGAGTTCGCTTTCGAAAATCCCTTCGGGAATCGCGCCGGCATTCACTGCGACTAGGGGGCGAGTTGATCTAGGGGAAATCGCATGTAGCGTCTGCGCTACGACCTCTTTCCCGCTGCCATGCTCGCCTGTGATCAGAACGTTAGCATCGGATGGTCCTATGCGAGCAATGGCTTCAAGAACCGGCTGCATGGATGGAGCGGAAGCAATGAACTCAGGACGTCCTTGCGCCCGAAGCAAGCGATTTTCCGCTGCCAGGCGTTCCGCTTGTTGCAAGGCACGATGAAGTTCCACTTGCGTTCGCAGGATTGCGAGAAAGCGTTCGTTTTCCCAGGGCTTCTGGATGAAGTCCCGCGCTCCGCGCCGCATTGCTTCGACGGCAAGTTCTACGTTTCCCCATGCCGTCATGACAATGACGGGAATGCTGTTATCCAGGGAAATAATTTCAGAAAGAAGATCAAGGCCTTCCTGCCCGGATGTGGTATCACGCGTATAGTTTAGGTCGATGAGGACAGCATCATAGAATTCCGTCACCAATGACTCACGCACCAAGGCTGGCGATTTGACCGTATCCACCAGATAGCCTTGCGGGCGGAGCAGGAGCGTGATCGCTTCAAGAATGTGCTGTTGATCATCGGCAGCCAAAATGCGTACGGGCCGTTCTGGACTGCTCTTCACAGAAATCGTAGTGTCCAGCGGTCCAGATTTCGTCGCACCAGGTTTCATCGCTCCAGATTTTATCGAGGTCTGCATGACTGCTATGGATTCGAGTTGCCGACCGAACCGCTGATAGCTTCTTGAATCTGGATACCATTATGATCCAAAGTCTTTCCCGTGGCGCGGTCAAGTTCAACTTTCGCTTTGGCGTAGATGGTCATGGCGTTTACCAGATCAAGTTCGGCGAGCGCGAGGTCCCGCTGCGCGGAAAGAGTTTGATAGCTTGACCCTGCGCCGAGAGTTTGCTCTTTTTTCGTGATTTCAAAAGTCCGATCAGCCAGATCCCGCGCCTTACGGGCGGCTTGCACACGCGCTCCGGTTTGCTCGAGAGCATATTGCGCGTTGCGTACCTCGATACGAATCTGCTTCTTTAACTGCTCCATGCGAAGTTGCGCCTGACGATATTCGAGCTCAGAACGGTATTGATCGGCTTTCGCTACACGATTGCGCAAAGGAATGTTTAAATTCAATCCCACATAGTAATCAGGAGATGAATTGTTGAAGGTGTTTTGCAAGGCTCCGCTGAAATCGGTTGGCACATTCGAGACGTTTTGCCCCAGGCTATAGATTGGGTTCAGAGGGCCGGCGAGGCCTGAGCTGCCATAAAATCCGACCAGTGAAACTGTAGGCAAGAGAGCATTCTTGGCGGCTTGACGACTGATCGTACGATTCACCAAATCCACGTCTGACTCTGAGAGTTCGGGGCGATCACTGACCGCTTCGGCAATCAGATCTTGAAGGGGTTGATTGGTCTGGGTGGCGACGTTCTGGATGCGATCGGTGGGAATAACAGGCATTGCCTCGAGGACGGGATCTTCAAGACTCTTGGTTAGGGCATTCTTGATCAAAGACTGCTGTAGCTCCAGATTCGTCCGAGCAACTGTGAGATCCTGATCGCGCTTGGAAACTTCCGTTTCGGCTCGCATGACGTCCATCTCCGGAATGCTTTCAAGCTTAAGTTGCTTCTTCGCGTTTTCAAAAGTCTGTTGCGCGAATGTCAGCGATTGCTCATTTACTTGCGCCTGTTCATAGGCACTGACCAGATCCCAATAGATGTTCGCGATTTGTGTGACGGTGGCGATGACCTGGTCCTTGAAAGCGATATCGGAAATCTTCTTATTGTTCTTGGCGATTCGCAAGTAACGCAAATTTGGTCCGAAGCCGAATCCGGCGAGCAGTTCCTGCTGAAACGTTACGCGATACATCGACGTCAAAATCGGGGAAAGCGTAAAGAATGGGCTATTGGTTGTCTCTCGACCGTTATTGAACTGGAACGAAAAGCTTGTGCCTGTGGGAAAAGCTTGTGAATAACTGACATTCACCTGGCCATTGTTCAATTGAAGGGACTGCACCCCATAGGTTTGCAGGTTAGCTAATGGGGTAGTCTGATGTTCTTCGCCCAACGTGCCGACAATGGCGGGGTCATAAGAAGCCACGGTAGTTCCTGTGCCTAAGGTGGATTCCACTAATCCAGAGGCACCGGCTCCAGCGCCGCCTGCGCCGCTGGTTGTTCCACCTGCCCCTGCGCCGGGAGCTCCGGTTCCAAAGCCTCCCACGCCGCCGCCGGGAGTTCCTTGTACGACACCGGTATTCACGCCACGAAAGCTCCCTCCAGCTTGCGTTCGGAGGATGTCAGTATTCGCTATTGGCAGATTGTAGCGAGCTATGGCGAGATCGAGATTATTTTCGAGCGCAAGATCAATCGCGTCTTTCAGCGAAAGATAGAGCTTCCCGTCACGAATCAAGCGATCAAGGCGAGGCGAGTTTGCCAGAATGGGTTCCGGCACATGCTCTGGTGTATAGGCTCGTAGAGGGTTCCGTGACTTCGGCATTTCAAGTTGAAGCGGAGCTGCGCTTTGTCCCAATGCCGTTGAAACTAAAATTCCGTAGATGGAAATAAGGACTACGGTATTTCGAAAGAAATTTCGAACCAAACTACGAGAGGGAGGGTTCACGATGCGCTGGCCTCCCCAGATTTGTACTGTTCGGGATGATCCAGATGTGGATTAGCTGAATCTTGTACTAACCAGCCATCCCGCAACTGAAGAACACGGCTTCCATAAGCTGCGTTCGCTTCGGAATGTGTGACTTGGACGATTGTTGTTCCCTGCTGGTTCAGTTCGCGAAATAATTCCATGATCTCCTTGGCTTGCGCGGAATGCAGATTGCCTGTGGGTTCGTCGGCAAGAAGCAATGCAGGCTTATGAATCACCGCCCTTGCTACCCCAACAAGCTGCTGTTGTCCGCCGGACAGTTGGCTTGGATATAAATCTTTCTTGGCAACAATCTGGAACTTATCGAGCACATCGGCCACAAGACTCTGGCGCTGGTGTCGCGGGATGTCCTTGTACGAGAGAGGCAGGTCAATGTTCTCTTGAACAGTAAGGTCATCGAGCAGGTGGTAACTCTGAAACACCATGCCGATATTTTTCTTGGCAAGATCAGCACGTGCCTTGCGCTTCATTTCATGTACGGCTTGTTCGCGAAACCAATACTCCCCCGCCCACTGGTCATCCAGTAATGCAAGTGCATTCAGGAGGGATGACTTCCCTGCTCCGGACGGGCCCATCACGGTAATGAACTCGCCTTCCCGAATTTCAAGATTGATTCGACGCAAGACCCAGGTCTGTCCAGCGGCGGTTTTGTAGCTTCGTTCGATATTTTTTAATTGAATCATTTCACTCCCGATTTATGTTTTCTTGCCGTTGAACTATTCAACCCTCAGTGCTTCTGTTGGATCCACATGCGCGGCTCGCCACGCTGGCAATAACGCAGAAGCCGTCGACACCATGAAGAGCAGCATGGTAGCCACTGCCAAGGTCAAAGGATCATGAGGACTCAATCCAAATAACATGCTGCTCACTACTCGCGCTCCGGCTAGCGACAAACAAACTCCTACAAAAATTCCGGCCGCCGTAACAATTAAACTTTCACGCAGCACGACCCATAGCACGTTTGACCGCGTCGATCCTAAAGCCAACCGGATTCCCAATTCGCTAGTGCGCCGCGCAACTGTATAGGACATCACGCCATACAGTCCGAGACACGCGAGGCCCAGCGCCAAGGCTCCAAATATTGTCGTGAGCCGGGCAATCAATCGTTGTTGCGCTAGATTGCTCTTTACTTGTTCGGACAATGTGGTAATGCCGCCGATAGGCAGGTTCGGATCGACACTGCGCACCGCCAACCGGACTTGCGCTATCAACTGGCCAGGATCGCCGAACGTGTGTACGTCGAGGCTCTCCACATCGATCACGTCCTGCGCAAGCGAGTGATAAATCATCGGCGGAGCGCTTTCGCGGATGTCATTCACGCGGGCGTCCTTGACCAGACCGATAATCTGGAAACGATGATCGTTCTTGGCGTCATAGCCAAAATATTGGCCAATAGGATCTTCACCTTTCAGAAACTCGCGAACAAAAGTCTGGTTTACGATTGCAACTGGGGGACTCTTTTCAGTATCAGTCGTAGCAAAATCCCTGCCTTCGATAAGAGGAATTCCGGCTGTTCCAAAAAAGTGCTGACTGACACGACGCTCTTGGGCGTCTGTTTCGCCATTCGTATGCGGTACTCCAGGAAGGTAGATGTCGCTGGCGTCATGGCATCCAGCCGCAAGTCCGCAGCTTGCGAGTGAAGCGGAGCGTACTCCTGGAACCGCTTCCACCTGCTCGATTAGCTGCCGGTATAAAGAAGATAGTTGTTCAGACTTGTATCCACCCATGTGAGTGTCCAGCCATACTGTCAGGATGTGATCCCGGTCGAAACCTGGATCAACAGCGGAGAAGTTCCGAAGAGTGCGAATAAACAACCCTGCTCCAACTATGAGAACAAGAGACAACGCAATTTGGCTGGCAATGAGTGTTTGCTTGAACGACCAACTTCCTGCGGCTGCGGATGTTCCTCCGGTTCTAATTTTTAAGGCATGCACCGGCTGAACCCGCGTTCCCTGTAAAGCAGGTGCTAGTCCAAAAAGAATTCCAGTTAGAAGTGCGATCGCTGTACTGAAAAAAAGGACGCGCACGTCTGGCGCAAGATTAAGCGGAATCGGCGTAGCTCCACTTGAAGCCCATTTAGGCAGGACTGAGCTGCACCAATAGGCAATTGTTATACCAAGCACTCCCCCGAAAACAGAAAGCAGCACGCACTCGGTCAAGAGTTGACGGACTAATCTGGCCCGGGTTGCCCCAAGCGAAAGACGAACAGCAATCTCGCGCTCGCGAGCAGCCGCGCGTGCCAGCAAGAGGTTGGCAAGATTAGCGCAAGCAATCAGCAATACAAGTCCCACCATGCCCATTAAGACCAATAATGGTTGCGAGAAACTCCGCCGCAAAGTGGCCAGCCCTCGACTTCCGGGCTCAAGCTCAAGCCGGGTTCGAAGGAAGGATTGACGTTCTTGCGGATCGGTTAAGCCCAAAACTGAATGTTCAAGTTCCAGCCGAAAAACTTGGTTGAGAGCGGCAGCAGTCTGAAGAAGACTTGTCGAATTTTTTATACGAACCACGAACTGCAACCAGCGAATATCCGGTTGAGAAGTCCAGGGTTTGTCGAACTCGGCTGCTTCAGACTGACTATAATGCTGAGCATAGTGAACGGCTGACTGCATCGTGGTTGGCAGCCAAAAGTCCGGTGCTGTTCCTGCTCTTGCGCCGAAGAATCCCGGAGCAGCCACTCCAACAATCTCGACTGGCATTCCATTCACCACTATCTTGCGGCCAATCACATTAGAATTCTGCCCGAAGCGGCGTTGCCAGCATCCATAGCTGATTACTGCGACTGGACTACCACCCACCACGCGATCGTCATTCGTAGTTAATAGGCGTCCCAGCGCGGGATGTGTTTCGAGCGTTTGGAAATAGTTCCCGGAAACGAGTTGACCGGTCACCATCTCGGGTTGGTCGTTTCCGAAGCTGGCGTAAAAATCGGCAGGCCACGTCATTGCCGCTATGCTTGCGGATTGCGGCAGAGCGGCTCTCATGTTCTGAAATAGGGGATAAGAGAAGCGCGTATTTTCAGCCAGCCTGTCGCTCATCCGGACAAGGAAAAGTTGTTCGGGATTCGGTACCGGTAATGACTTGAGGAGAACAGCATTCACTAGGGTAAAGATGCCAGTGTTGGCGCCGATCCCTAGAGCCAGGGTGAGCACCGCAACCAACGTAAATCCCGGGCTCTTTCTGAGCCGGCGAAGGGCGTAATGGACGTCTTGGATTAAAGTCTGCATATCAATTCCTTCACTCGTACCGCAGCGCCACCATGGGATCGACCTTGGTCGCCCTTCGTGCTGGAATGTAGCAAGCAACCAGTGCAACCAGGACGATTAATGTCGTCACGCTCAAAAAAGTGATGGGGTCGGTGGGGGCCACGCCGAACAACTGACTGGTCATCAATCGTGTCAGTCCAAAAGCAGCAATGGTTCCAATGGCCGCGCCAATCAATGCCAGCCTTGTCCCCTGGCCAAGGATCATGCGTAGGATGTCTCCCCGTTGCGCGCCCATTGCCATACGGACACCGATCTCGCGCACGCGCCGTCTGACGGAATAAGCCAGTACGCTATAGATACCGATTGCCGCCAGCAACAGAGCAAGACCAGAAAAAGTAGCCAGCAACAGCATGTTGAAGCGCTGAGGGGAGAGCGAGTCAGCCAGTATGTCATCCATGGTGATAACGTCGAGTACTGGTTGTTCCCGATCCACCTCATGTACTGCGTTCGCAATTGCAGAGACCAGCGTGGCTGGTTGGGAGGACGTCCTCATTACCAGAGACATGTGAGATAGGGGAGACTGAGCAATCGGCACATACAACGTTGCGATCGGTTCCGTCACATCAAGGCCGTCCTGCTTCACATCACCAACAACTCCGACAACTTCTCTCGATTTCTCCGGAGCGAAGGTCAGCGTTAGACGTTTTCCGATCGGATTCTCACCCGGCCAAATGCGTTTGGCCATCGACTGGCTGATCAGGATCACCCCTGGCCGATCCACTACGTCTGCATTGTTAAATGCGCGTCCTTGCAAGAGTGGGATGCGCATGGTGCGGATGAACTCTGGTTCGATGGAACGAACTGCTACTTCCGGCTGTTCAGCCATAGGAACCATAGGACGGCCTTCGACAGCGATCGGCTGAGTCGAGCCCCCATTCCCGAGTGGCAAGAAATCGATCGCGCTCGCCGATTCAACGCCTGGCAATCTCCTCACATGCTGTAACAATTGATCAAAAAAGTTAGCTTGCTGAACCGGCTGGGCATATTTCACACGAGAAAGGTCAATCGACATGGTGAGGACATTATGCGTATCCATCCCAGGGTCAACATTCCGCAACCGCGACAAGCTACGAATCATCAACCCAGCGCCGATCAGTAGCACTAGTGATAAAGCAATTTCGGAAACGACCAGAATACTGCGTGTTCGATTGCCGCCCGAATCCGCGTCAGTACGGCCAAGTCCCTGCTTCAGCGACTCATTAAGGTTAGTTTTGGTCGCGCGGAAGGCAGGCACCAAACCTGCGATCACTCCAGTCAGAAGTGAAATCAGCAACGTGAATGCGAGCACCCAACCATCCAAGCCAATGTCAGTGGCACGGGGAAGACTTTGTGCCAGGAATGCAACGATCAGCCGCACTCCGAAATGAGCAACGAACAGGCTCAGCATGCCTCCGGTAAACGAGAGCATCAGAGTTTCAGAAAGGATCTGACGCAGCACTCGGACGGCGCTTGCGCCCAAAGCTGTGCGGATCGCAATTTCTTTTTGCCGTGCAAGAGTTTTGACCAAAACCAGATTGGCCACATTGGCACATGCGATCAGCAACACAAACGCGACCGCGCCGAGCAGGATCAACAAAGCAGGGCGTACATCTCCCACCAGTTCTTCCCGCAGCGGAACCACGTTGGCGCCCCAACCTTTGTCATCCGCGGGATATTGCTGTTCCAGACGAGAGGAGATGGTGTTCATCTCGGCTTGCGCTTGCTTCACATCCACTCCCGGTTGCAGACGAGCGATGACAAGATAATTGTGATTTCCACGCACTACACGCTGCTCATTCGTCCAAGCCATTGGGGTCCAAAGCTGGGGCTGTGATTTCGGATCTGGCGATATTGGAAAACTAAACTTGGCGGGCATGACGCCCACGACCGTGTAGCTTTGGCTATTAAGTGAGATTGTCTGACCAACAATGTTCGGGTCGGAAGCGAAATGGGTTTGCCAGAAAGCATGGCCCAGAACTACGACCTGTCCGTGGCCGCTTTCATTTTCTTCCGGGGTAAAGGTGCGGCCCAACACTGGCCGCGCTCTGAGAACAGAGAAAAAATCGGGCGAAACTCGAATCGCAAAAACCGACTCTGGTTCTCCCTTACCAGTCAGGTTTAAGTTGGTGAATCCGTAGATTGCCATGCGCTCAAACGAGTGATTCTGACTGGCCCAATCGAGATAGTTCGCTGGAGAGACCGAGAATTTAGTCATGCCAGGAAAACTTTTAGGCGGCGGCACGTGCCACACCTGCACGAGGCGATCGGGATCCTGAAATGGCAATGGTCTCAACAACACGGCATTTACCACACTAAAAATTGCCGTGTTCGCGCCGATACCGAGAGCCAGCACAACGATTGCCACGCCCGTGAAGGCAGGCGCCTTCCGCAACATGCGATAACCGAAACGAATGTCTTGCAGTAAAGTTTCCATGATTCCTCACTCGTAACGCAGCGCCTCCATAGGATCGACCTTCATGGCGCGTCGCGCCGGGACGTAACATGCATACAAAGCCACTGTGACCAGCAAGAAAGTTGCAGTGATGAATGTCAGTGGATCGGTCGGACTCACTCCCACCAAAAAATTCTCGATTCCCCGGCTGATGCCAAAAGTAGCAAGTATTCCGAGAGCTGCGCCTGCGATCACTACCCATACGCCTTGCCGAAGTACCAGCTTCAATACCTGGGTGCGATTCGCGCCAAGAGCTACGCGGATCCCAATTTCTCGGGTGCGCTGGCTGGCGGCAAAGGCAACGACTCCGTAAACACCTATGACCGCCAATGTGAGACCCATGGCTCCAATACATGAAGCGAGCAGAGCGCCGAGGCGAAAGATCATGAAACCATTTGCTCCATCGAGAGAGTCGTTCATGGTGCGAAGCATAAAGATCGGCAAACCTGAATCAAGGTTTTTAATTTCTTGCTGCACCGGTAACATCAACGCCGCCGGATCGTGAGAAGTCCGGATTTGCAAGGCTCGCATTGAGGCGAAGTTTTGTGCCAATGGAAGATAAAAATAAGGTTGAGGATCTTCGGCCAGCTCTTCATACTTACCGTTTTGCGACACTCCAACTATCTGCCAAAACGTTCCTTTGGTTTCATCGGTTGTAAACCGCTTGCCAATTGGATCTTCATTGGGCCAGAATCTCTCAGCCATGGTCTGGTTCACGATGGCCACGTGCACCGCATCTTCATTGTCGGCATCGGTGAAGCTGCGTCCGCGCAACAGCGGAATCTTCATGGTTTGGAAGTAAGCCGAATCAACTGAATTGAAAAGCAGGTTGGGCGGCTGCTGTCCCGTAAGAATAGGATGGCCCTCAATGGTGACAGCGGTTGAATCCGTGTAGTTGCCCATCGGTATGCTGTGAGCAAGGCTGACCGATTGCACTCCCGGCAAACGGCGTACGCGATCTTCCAACTCACGATAAAAATTCGTGGTACGCGTCTGGTCGTAGCCAACTTCATGCGGATCGAGAACTACGTTGAGTACGTGGTTGGGATCAAAACCCAAATACATTTGCTGCGCATGCTGCAAACTTCTGACGAATAGACCTGCCACAATGAGCAGCATCAGCGATCCCGCCATTTGTGCAACCACTAAAATGCTGCGAACCCGGTGACGTGATGCTCCACCAGATCCACTTCTTCCACCTTCGCGCAAAACCTCATTCACATTCGAACGAGCAATTCGAAGTGCCGGCCACAAACCGATAATCAGTCCGGTACACGTGGCGGCTGCAAGCGCGAAGAAGATAACGCGCCAATCCAGGCCCAAATGCAGATGAATAGGCATAATGGAAGCGAGGGGGAAATTGGAAATCCAGTGGCTGGCCCAATTTCCCAGGGCAATTCCCCCAACCGCGCCTAACAGCGCCAGCAGAATGCTTTCCGTGAGCACTTGCCCTACAAGGCGCGCACGGCTGGCTCCCATAGCAGCCCGTACGGCCATTTCACCTTCTCGTGCCGTGGCTCTCACCAGCAGAATGTTGGCTACGTTCACACCCGCGAGTAATAGAATGAGCACTGCTAAGAAGAGGAATAATCCTGCGACTATAACGACGAGATTGTTCGGCAGCGGCACGGGGCGGGAAAGGCGTTCAGAGATTATGCTGATTTCGATTCCCTTGTCGGTTGCGGGATACTGTTCCGCCAATCGGGCAGCGATTACGCTGACTGAACTCTGAGCCTGAGCAAGGCTCACGCCAGGCTTTAATCGGCCTAATGTTGTCCAACGGCGATCACTGCGGCTGGTCCACATCTCTGGATCGTTTGTGGCAGCCATGCTAAAGGGCAAGTAACCATCCATGTCCAAAGCAAAAGCGGTGCCGTGAAACTCTTTAGGCGTGACACCAATAATGGTGGCGGGCTTACCATCCACCAGAACTTGTTTGCCGATCACATTCGGACTGCCACTGAATCTTTTTTGCCAATAAGAGTAGCCAATAACGACCAGTGCCTCTGTCCCTTGCTTTTCTCCCTCGCCCGGCAAAAACAAGCGGCCAAGCGCCGGCTTCACGCCGAGCCCAGAAAAATAATTTCCGGTTACGTAGCCGGAGAGGAAATGATCCGCTTTATTATCAGCGCTCATTCCCTCTAATCCGACTTCATATGCAAATAAGTCAGAAAACATATCCGCCTGCTTGCGGAAGTCCTCTAGCTCCGGATAAGACAAAAAATACATACCCAGCGGAGCGCCCTGTTGTTGACCTGCAAGAACGGTGATTTGCTGAGGTTGCGGCACCGGCAGTGGCCGAAGGATGACTCCATTCACAATGCTGAAGATGGCCACATTCGCACCGATGCCCAGCGCTAAGGTCAGTACTGCGGTGAATGCAAATCCCGGCTTGTTGAGCAACTGCCGTATCGCATAGCGGAGATCTTGAAACAGACTGGTCATAATTTATTCTCTAATTCCTCACTCGTACCGCAGCGCCACCATGGGATCGACCCTCGCGGCGCGGCGCGCGGGAATGTAACTCGCTGCCAAACTGACGACCGTCAGCAGCAGAGTCACGCCGCCGAACGTGAAAGGGTCTAGAAGGCTGACATTGACATGACTCGCGATGACCGGAGTGGACACCGCCGCCAAAATTAGGCCAGCTGCAAGTCCTGATAGGGTTAGCTTCGCGCTGTCGCGCAAAATCAAATTTAGAATATCGCGCGGCTGAGCTCCCATAGCCACACGAACCCCAAATTCACGGGTGCGCTCCGCGACAGAATAGGCGAGGATGCCATATAGTCCCATCGCTGCGATCAGCAACCCGACCCCGCTGAGCGCGCTCAGCAAACTTGCCGCGATCTTCGGACCGAGGAGCGACGCCGCAACATATTCCGTCATTGGCTCGCTATCGAAAATTGTCAGCCCCGGATCGATCGCTTTCGTTTCGCGACGAACCGCGGCGATGGCATCATTGATCGAGCTGGAGGTCCGGACGTGGAACGTCAAGCCATATTCCGGACGGAAGATCTGGCGAATCGGGACATAGAAGTACGGCTGAGCCTCCTCGGTGACATGGTGATATTTGCTGTCCTTAGCAATCCCGACAATGGTGAACCACTCGCCCCATCCACGCACTCTGTGGCCGAGGGCGTCGCGATTTGGCAGGAAGCGGCGGACAAATTCCTGATTAACAATCATCACTTTGGGGGATGTTCGGTCATCGTGCCAATCGAAGTCGCGTCCTTCCATCAACGGGATCTTCATCGAGTCGAAATAGCCGGGCGAGATGAGGTCACGATAGATCTTCATATTTTCGTTACGGCCTGGGACATAGCCTTCCACATCCAGGGTTTCCCAATTTCCCCCGTTGAATCCGAGAGGCGGAGAATCGTCGTAACTAATGCCCGTTACGCCAGGCAGCACCTCCAGCCGTTCGCGCAAACGGCGGCAGAAATTGTCGGTTTGCTGTGCATCGTAGCCGGCCGTCGAAAAATCAAATTGCGCGAGCGCTACACCCTCAGGAGAGAAGCCGGGATCAATATGCCGCGCGGACTCAAAACTCTTTAGGAACATGGCAGCGCCAACCAAGGCGACAACCGCCAACGCCGTCTCGGAAACCACCATGAATCCGCGCAATCGGCGCCCCTGAATACCCGAGGCGCTACTGCGTCCGCCTTGTTTTAGCTCCTCATTGATATTTGCCCGGGACGCCTGTAGAGCCGGAACCAGACCCGCGAGAACGGTAATAATGATGGACAACACAACGGTAAACGCGAAGACCTGTCTATCAAGAGGCGGAGAGAGCAGCACAGGTCTTGCTACCGCCGGAAGCAGCCAGCCCAAAGCTCCGCCCAACCACTTGGCCAGCATTAGACCGCACAGCGAACCGACAAGAGAAATTAATAGCGTTTCGGTGAGAATCTGAGCCACCAGCCGCATAGGCTTTGCGCCCAGAGCCAGGCGGATGCTGAATTCCTGTAACCTTCGTGTGATGCGAGCCAAAAGAAGATTGGCGACATTGGCGCAGATTATCAATAAAATCATGCCCCCAGTGCCCATCAGAATCACCACCGGAGCAAGCAGCGTAGCCTGCGTGCTGAAGTGCGATTGCCATACCGGAAGCATCGTTGCACTAATACCTTGGTTGGAATCGGCATAGGCTTGACCCATGCGATCGGCAAGTGCTCGCAGTTCGCCTCGGGCCTGGTCCAAGGAAACGTCCGGTGCTAAGCGGGCTAGCAGCATGAAATTGCGCGTGTTGCGGTCCTGTAGCATCCACGTTCCCGTGTGAGTCAGCTGACCATACATGATCAGGGGCACCCAAAATTCGTAGTCCAGTCCAGCATGCGTGCCGTGAAATCCTCTGGGAGTAATACCGATAATTGTGAACGGCGTTCCATTGATTCGCATGGTGCTTCCAATTGCGGAAGGAGCGGAGTGATAGTGTGATTGCCAGTAGCTGTGGCTGATTACGACCACTGCATGTGCATTTTGCGCATCATCGCGCTCATCCATGGAAAAGAAGCGGCCGGCTTCAGGTTTAATCCCCAGCAAATCGAAAAGACCACCGGACGCCATCTCACCCCACACACGTTCAGTGTTTGGGGCTTGGCCCACAGAGAATACGTAGCCCCGATACGCAGTTACGAAGTTGACCAGGTGTAATCTGTCGCGGAAATCGCGAAAGTCGAGATAGGACGTTGTAAGTGCCGCACCATCCGGCGCGGTGTTCTCGATGGCTACTATGCGCTCGGGTTGAGTCGCTCCGGGCAACGGATTGAGAAGCAAAGAGCGTAGCCAACTGAAGACGGCGGTGTTGGCACCAACGCCGACAGTAATGGAGAGCACTGCTACCGCAGCAAACGTCGGGCTGTTGTGAAAAATCCGCAAGGCGTAGCGAATATCATTGATTAGTGCATTCATCAGAATTCACGCCTCCTCACTCGCATCGCAGTGCCACCATGGGATCGACTCGTGCCGCGCGTCGGGCGGGGATGTAACAGGCAAACAGTGCGATTGCGCATAAAAGCAATGCGACGGCGGTGAATGTGTAAGGATCCAATGGTGTAACGCCAAAGAGCAGTCTCGCCATCAACCGCGTAAGACCGAAAGCGGCAATGAGTCCCACAGCTGTGCCGGCTAGCGCCATGCGAGCGCCATCGCTTATCACCATCCGCAAGACGTCAAGCCGCTGCGCTCCAAGAGCCATGCGTACGCCAATTTCGCGTGTCCGCTGTCCCGTCAAATACGACAGCACTCCGTAAATTCCTACGCTGGCCAACAGCAGAGCTAACCCTGCGAAAGCACCGAGCAGAACGAAAGCAAAGCGCTGATTCGCAATTGAGCGTGCGACGATCTCTTCTTCGGATTTGTTTTCTGCCACGATCATCTGATCGGTGTCAGCCGTGAGCTGTTTGCGAATGTTCTGAAAGGCTGCTTCGGGAGTAAGCGGAGACTGGAACCTCGCGTAGATAGTTGATCCGCCCTGGGCCTCACTCTTGACGACTGTGTCCGGGCACTGCATCGCTGAACGGTAGAACTGAGCGTGCAGCGGCCGCGTGGGATCGTCTGACAGTCCAAACTGGCTCACGTGCGCAACAACACCCACGATCGTGAGCTGAATCCAGGTCCGTTGTGTGGGATCAGAGTCAAAATCAAGAATGCTGAGACGTTTTCCGATCGGGTCCTGCCCTGAAAAGTATTGACGGGCGAAGCTGCTGTCGATGACGGCGACCCGCGCGGAATGTTCGTTATCAGCCTCGGTAATGAACCGCCCTCGCAGCAGCGGAATTCGCATGGTCTTCAGATACTCAGGCTCGACGGTATAATTGAGCGCCCACGGCAGGTCGGCTTGATGCGCAGGTGGTTGTTGGCCCTCAACCAGAAAGCTCTTCTCCGAATCACTCTCCATGGGACGGGCATCCCAACTCAGCGATACAGATTCAATGCCCGGCACAGCATGGATCATTGAATCGATCCGGCGAAATGCCGCGCGGATCGCCTCCGGAGATTGGCTGGCCAACGAAGGTGGCGGATAAACTCCGAAATTAATAACGTTGTGTGGATCGAGTCCAGGGTCAGCCGTCCACAGGTGCAGTAAAGTGCGGAGCATCAACCCGGCACCTACAAGCAGCACTAATGCCATCGCCACCTCCCCGATCACGAATGCGGCTTGTACTCGGGACCGCGCGCCGGATATAGCGCGACCAGTATCCTTTAACGTATCGCTAACATTTTTGCGGGACGCTCGAATTCCGGGAACCAAGCCGAACGCGATTCCTGTAACCAGGGAGATGACGAACGCGAAAAACAAAACGCGCGGATCGAGTCCAATCTCGTCCGCACGCGGTATCGTTGGACCGAAGGTGCTCGTCGGTGCGGCAGAAAGCGCCGCTGCCGTCCCCCATTTGGTTACGAATAACCCAAGCACACCCCCCAGCAAAGCCAGCACAACGCTCTCCGTGAGCAGTTGCCGCAGAATGCGCTTTTGCCCAGCGCCCAGCGCCACCCGAATGGAGAACTCCCGCTGCCTGCCCGTCGAACGGGCCAGCAGCAGGTTGGCCACATTCACGCAGGCAATCATTAACACGAAACCAACGGCGCCGAGCAGCACCAACAATACGGGTCGCACGTCTCCGACCATCTCGTCTTTCAAGGTGATAATCGTGGATTTGATGTTGGCGTTAATATCGGGATAAGCGGCTGCAAGTCCGGCATTCACCCGTTTCATATCCTCATGAGCCTGCTGCAGCGTGACGCCGGGCTTCAACAGGCCAATCGAGTCGGTTCCCCAGAATGAATCTCGCTTGTAAAAAGCCGCATCGGTTTCCGCCCCGATCGGTTCATAGATGTCAGCAGTTCTGAAATTTTGAATAATTAGGTGAAAAGAGGCTGGAACAACGCCGACGATTGTGCGTCCTTCTCCGCCAACAATAATGCGCTTGCCAATCACATCTTGATCGGAGCCGAACTTTCGTTTCCACAAGCCTTCAGAGATCATTGCGGTAAGACCTGCACCGCGCCGGTCTTCGTCCGGGGTGAAGTTGCGACCTAAGACCGACGCTATCCCCAGGATCGGAAAGAAGGTCGCAGAAACGTATTGTGCCGGCACATCCTCAGCTTCGCCGGTCCCGGTAATGCTGCCATCTGCCCAGCGATAAGCAGCGATTGCCGCGAACGAATGATTGTCTCGTTGCCAATCAATAAAGTTCGGATAGGAAATCGAACCTTTGGGGAAATCCGGCTTGTCTTGAAACATTGAGACGAGGCGGTCCGCGTTCGGAAAGGGCAGTGGATTGAGCAAGACTCCGTTCACTACGGAGAAGATTGCCGTATTCGCCCCGATTCCAAGAGCCAGTGTTATCACCGCAACTGCCGTGAAACCGCGATTCTTGCCCAACTGCCGCAGGGAGTAACGTAGATCTTGGAGCACCGTACTCATGCATGCACATCCGCCATTAACTTTTTCAACTCTTCTTCGGCCACCACTTTGCCGTCGAACAGATGCACCTCGCGCTCCGCATGTTTAGCAAAACGCGGATCGTGCGTGACCATGCAGATGGTCGCTCCTTCGCGATGCAAGTCTTGCAACAGCTCCATCACTGCTTCGCCATTGCGCGAATCCAGATTTCCAGTTGGTTCATCGGCTAATAGAATGGAAGGCTTTCCGCCGAGCGCACGAGCTACAGCGACACGTTGTTGCTGACCACCAGAAAGTTGTGATGGATAATGCCGGACACGGTGCGCCATGCCAACCCGCTCAAGCGCTTCCATTACGCGCTTCTTTCTCTCCGGCGCAGGCATCTTCTGGCGATAGGTCAATGGCAGCTCGACGTTTTCATACACCGTGAGGTCGCCGATCAGATTGAAACTTTGAAAGATAAATCCGATTTCCTGATTACGGATACGGGATCGTTCAGCAAATTCGAGATTTGCGACCGGCTTGCCATTTAATAGGTAGCTTCCATCGGTGGGAGTATCGAGCAATCCGATAATTGAGAGCAGCGTCGACTTGCCGCAGCCTGAAGGGCCTGACATGGCGACGTACTCGCCTTTCTTAATCGAAAGGTGGACGCCAGAGAGCGCGTGAGTTTCGATTTCATCGGTGTAGAAAACTTTCTTCATGTCTTCAATCTGAATCAGCGGTTGCCCTGCTTCTGTCATAGCGTCTCTGCCTCTTCATCGATTTGCAAAAATTTGAACTGCAAAGTGTGGCCGCTTATTCAAGCCGGATGCGGTCATTGTTGTCCCAACGCGACATATCAGAAAGAATGACCGTATCGCCTTCATGTAATCCCTCAATCACCTGAATTGAATTCACTGAAGCTCGCCCGACTTTCACCGGAACCCGAAGCGCTCCCTGGCCATCGGGACTCAACTTGAACAAGCTGATCGTGCTGTTCTCTTGCCCAAAGGCCGGACGCCCTACATAAAGGACGTTATCCAATCGCTCAAGATCAATCGTCCCATCCACACTCAGATCGGGTCGTGCACCTTTGGGAAGTTCGCCTGTTAGTTTTACGTCGACGGTGACAGTTCCGTTCTGCACCGCAGGATCGACGCGTAACACGGTTCCTGCAATCACGCCGTTGTGAGTATCGACAGACGCTGGTTCGCCGATCTGCACATCTCGTGCCTGTGTCTCGGCAACTTTCAACTCGGCCATCAGATGATCGGGCTGAACCACTTTTGCAAGCATGGCTCCTGGCAAAACGTGTTGTCCAACTTGTAAAGGCAGATCGACCAGCACTCCATCGATGCCGGCTCGGACTTTCAAAGCGTCGAGTTGTTTTTGCTTGAGTTCAGCAAGAGCACGGATTTCGTCCACTTTTGCTTGCTGTTCGAGCATCTGCGACGCAATGGCACGCTGGTTAGCTGTGAGCCTTTGTCCTTCCAGATCGTTTCTGGTGGTAAGCTCGTCGGCTTTGCCTTTAGAAGCTTTATACGCAAGACCTGAGATAACACCCAGATCGTAAAGCGCCTTGTCTGTTTCGGCCTGGAGCTGTGCTTGCGTGTAATCGGCAGTAACTGTGGCAGCGCCTGCCCTCTGATTCATCAAGTCACTCTCAAGCCTTACTCGTAAGCTCTGATACTCAGCTTCCGCAGCTTTCAATTGCAGATGTGCATCAACAGCAGCCTGTTCAACTTGCGGATTACTCATCTCTACTAAGACGGAGTCACCCTTAACCTGTGAGCCTGGCAACATGCGAATGTGAACCACGGTAGCTTCTGTTTCGGCGGGGATTTGCCGAACCGCTTCCTGGCTGGGAATCAGGGTACCGAGGCCGCGCACCTGACGAAGCATCGGCCCTCGTTTGACTGTGTCCGTCCAAACGGTCCCGCGTTCGACCGACGGCGCTGCAGGCTTCAATCGTGAAACTCCAAACCCAGCGGCTAGTACGACGATCAAAACAACAGCTCCGAGAATGACTTGTCGGCGGCGTTTCTGGCGCTTAAATTCTGGGCGAGCGATATCCATTATCTGTCGGTTCTGCAACTCGCTGACCAGACCAATAGAATGCAAGTGGTTGAATTAATTGGAGACTATATTTATTAAAACTCTGGAGCGAAGCGGGAGTGTCCCCTGCTGAATTTTACTGTCCGGAAATGAACACCTTAGGCAGTTACAGTTGGCGACTCTTGACGTAGTTTGCCGACAAAACAGGCGAGTACCTATACCGTGATCTTGGCGAATACTGTAAGTCAGTCTGATGAACCCCAGCGACTTTCAATTTTTGGGGGGCGTAACATGGTTTGCAGAACCACGCAATATTGTTCCGTCTTTTCCTGTAACGCTTGTAGTTGCTCTGAAGTTGCCTGTGGCGCATCAAGTTTGAATTGCACGCGAATTGCTTCGAAACCCACTGGCACTTCTTTCGAGATTCCCAGCGTTCCCGATAAATCCATATCTCCGTCGACGATGACTTCAATACGTTGGGTTTGAATTCCCATCGCAGTTGCGACCAATTGACAGGTGAGCTGCGCGCAGGCAGCCAGCGCTCCAAGCAGTAGATCACCAGAGCAAGCTGCCGTACCCGTCCCGCCAACTCCTGTGTGAGCTTCGGCCTGATAAATGGCGCGGCCAATATCAACGGAACAAGATAACGGCGTGTTCGTCTCGCCTCCCTTTGCGGTTAAAGTGATGCGCGAGCTTCCCGGATCGCGGCGGTACTGCTCTTTAAATGGCTTCTGAATTGATCTGATATCCATGACATCTTTACCCATAACACCTCCCAAAATTTTGATCCGTGAATCTGAGTCGCAGCGTTCTTCGTCGATCGAGCACAACATTTTCCCGCGTGAATTGCCGGCTACACTCCGAACCTCTCCCGATACGCACTCGGCGAAACTCCTGTGTGCCGTTGAAAAAGCATACGGAAGAAAGCGACATCCTGATAGCCCACTGCGTCACAAATCTCCTGCATGGTGCGGTGACTACTCTCCAACATGCGCTTCGATGCTGCGATCCGCAATTTTTGCAAGTAGATCAATGGACTATCCCCGGTCGCATGTTTGAAGCGGCGGACGAAATTGCGCACGCTCATGCCCACGCGTCCCGCGGGGTCCTCGAGAGGAAAGGTCTTAGCGAAGTTTTTGTGCATCCACTCCTGCGCGCTGGAGATGCTGTCGTCTGTATGGTCAGTTTTTAGAGGAACTATGGCGAACCCCGATTGCCAGGCGCGCGGAGTTTCGATGAGCAGCGCTTTGGCAGTTTGCATGGCGATTTCGTGTCCACAGAATCTCTCGACCAGATATATGCTGAGGTCCAGCGACGCATTCACTCCACCGCCGCAATAGAAGCCGCGATCTTCGGTCACCATCAGCTCCGGCATCCATTTCACTTTTGGATATTTTTCGCGGAAGCGATCCGCTAATCCCCAGTGTGTCGTGGCGCGTTTGCCGTCGAGTAAACCAGCAGCTGCAACCAGGCCCACGCCAGAGCACACGCTTGCGATCGACACTCCATTGGTGCTACGGCGCTTCAACCAGGGCACAATCGGCGCGTTACGCTCGACGACGTCATCGACGCTCAGTCCCGTAGTCGGAACGAAAATGAGATCGGTCTTGCCCACATCTTTAAGTGCAACGTTTGGCTGAATCTGAATCTCCCCATCGCAGCGAACTGGACGTCCGTCAGCCGAGGCGGTGGCCACATGAAAGCGGGGAGCAAGCTTCGCTCCCGTAAGCACATTCCACAATGAGCCAGCATGCCGGAAGACTTCCATGGGGCCAATGGCTGTGGAAGAAAACATCTGGTCGAGAAGCAGAACTGTGATCTCTTTCATCGCCGCACCTCTGAGTGATCCAAAAAAATCAACTTGGCTTAATAACCTATCTACAATGGCACATCTGCCATCTTGTTGCAAGCGGAGTTTGCGACTACTTTCGGATCATCGCAAGCGTCAGTGAAAACATAGAGAGGATGGGTACACCAATTATGACAACTACGAAAGGGCTTGCTGCAACCATCAACGGGGTGAACGTCGACAATTTATTTACGACCATTAATTCCATCAAGGCCACTCCCTCCATCGCGAAATTCAAATTTCATATTCATAACCAGTGGCAGGGAGGAAGCCAGAATAGCTCGATCGTGGACAAGTTTTACGGCGCTGGTCAAGAGCAATCGCGAGCTAAACCGTTTGTTTTGAAATCAGATGAGCCTCAGGTTCTGCTTGGAAAAGATGAGGCCGTCAATCCGGTCGAATATCTGCTGCACGCTTTAGCCGCTTGTTTGATTACGTCGATGGTCTATCACGCGGCGGCACGCGGAATTTATCTCGACGAAGTCGAGTCTTCATTTGAGGGAGATATCGATCTGCATGGATTTCTTGAACTCGACAAGAACGTTCGCCAGGGATATCAGGGCATTCGAGTCAACTTCAAGATCAAAGCCGACGTACCAGACGAGCAGTTGCAGGAAATTATTGAGCTGGGAACAGCACACTCTCCAGTGTTCGATTCGCTGACCAATGGAGTGCCCGTCTCGGTAAGAGCGGAACGATTCTAACGGGGAACCAACGAGCACCAAACTTAAACTTAAAAAACTAAAAGGAGATTAACTATGACACGCATCACAAATATTACTCACAAATGGGCAACAACCATTCTGAATCTGGCTTTGCTGGCCAGTGTTGTAACCGTGGCACCTCTTTTCGCACAGGACTCAGCGCATGCAGGTCACGCGCCAGCAAAGCTGGTCCAAGACGTTCGTCAGGCGACAAGGCAGTTCATTGATGTGAACAATGCCGGACCGGCCGGCTACGGTCCCGCGTTCGGCTGCGTCAGCGGCCCGGACCACGGCGCCATGGGCATCCACTATGTGAATGGCGATTTAGTGGGCGACGGACAGATTGACGTCGCGCATCCCGAAGCCTTGATCTATGAGCCGGTAGGAAACGCACGCAGGCTGGTGGGAGTTGAGTACATCGTGGATGCAGCTACGTGGCTGAAGAATAACAACAACAATCCACCGTCGCTCGATGGCCAGGACTTTCAATTTGTCCCTGCGCCGAACCGTTTCAACCTGGCCGATTTTTTTGAGTTGCATGTCTGGGCCTGGCGCGACAATCCCCAAGGCGCGTTCGTGGACTGGAATAATCAGGTGTCTTGCGAACAATAAAGTGGTTGCGGGGCGGTAATGTGAACCCCATGCCCGTCCAAGTTTTTCCTCGGACGGGCATTCTCGCCAGTGATATAGGGCACACATTCAGGTTGCTACGTGCAGCGTGGGTCGTAATGCCAGAAGACGAAAGTAAAAAAATAATAGCCATTTCGAAGGAGATTTCTACTTCAACAACTGCGGTGGGTATCAACGACGCCGGGCAGGTTTCCGGGTCGTATGAGGATGCGAACGCTACGACACATGGTTTTCCTGTTTTCGGATGGGTCTTCAGCACAGTCGACGTTTTTGGGCGCGGCGGCGACAGCCTTGACTCATATCCCAAACCAGGGCTCTTTTGCCGGAAGCTTCACCGATCAATCGGATGAGACTCATGGCATGACGGCACATTGAGGTCTACAGAAGCGGTTTTATGCAACCACAATCTGGCAGGGGTTGGATGGATGACACGGATTCCAAGCCTGATCTTTTCATTCATGTATGTTGATGGTTCATGCGGCAAGTTTCTCCTCACTCAGATCCGCGCGTCTCGACAGAATTTGCTCATAGATCTGCTTCGTGGTTAGGACCTTCGTGTCATCGCCCTTTGCGACCACATTTGCTTTTCCCCAACGGCCAGGAATGCCTTCAACCGAAAGAGTTCCCATCCAAACGGGGAGCACAGGATTGGGGACTGAGGTCAAAACCTCCCCTTTTGGCTCCAGCCCCAGTAAAGTGCGGATACCCAGCATGGGCGACCCTGCCGCCCACGCTTGGGGAAGGCAGGCGGTAGGATACTGAACTGGGAATCGAGTTTGCTTTCGATCATATCCGGCGAAGACTTCCGGCAATCGCGCGAGGAATATCAAACTTGCTTCAAATATTCCGGCAATAATGTCCGAGGCGTCTTTGCGAAAGCCATGACGCGCGAGGCCAGCTGCAATGATGCTACAGTCATGTGGCCATACTGTTCCATTGTGATATTCAATCGGATTGTATCCGCCTTCGCCTTCGGCCATGGTACGAATGCCCCAGCCAGAAAACATCTGCGGACTCATAAGATGGTTTCGCACTGCTTGGACCTTGTCGTCATCAACGATCCCGCTCCAGAGCAGGTGGCCAATATTGGAGCACAAGCTATCAACTTTTTTCTTGTCACCATCCAGGGCCAGTGCAAAAAACTGGCGGTCCGGAATCCAGAAATCCCGGTTAAACCTCTTTTTTAAGTCCGCTGCCTGCTCCTCAAGGTTGGAAGCGAACGCTTCGTCTTTCCACACCTCACGCGCTAATCGTGCGCAACGTACCTTTGCATCGTAAGCATAGCCTTGGATTTCGCAAGTGGCACGAGGAGTTTTGGCCAAAGTGCCATCGTGGAAAAGAATAGAATTCCACGAATCCTTCCAGCACTGGTTATCGAGACCTAACGTGGTCTTGCGCTGATACTCGATGTATCCGTCGCCATCGCGGTCGCCGAAATGATCGATCCACTCAAGCGCGGCGCGTGCATTCGGTTCAAGCGCTCGCACCAAATCCGTGTCCCCACTCCAGCGTTCGTACTCGTCCAAGAGGACAAGGAACAGTGGGGTGGTATCACTGGCTCCGTAATATGGAGCTTGTGGGCGCTCCCGGAAATAGGTGAGCTCGCCAAAACGGAGCTCGTGGAGTATCTTCCCTGGCTCCTCCTCAGTAAGTTCAACATTTTTCTTGCCTTGTGAATCGCCCAATGCTCGTAGAGTGGTGGACGCCAATGACGGTTCAAACGGAAGTAGCTGATAGCTGGTGATGAGACTATCGCGTCCGAACAGGGCCATGAACCAGGGCAGTCCCGCTGCCGGCAACGAGTGATCGGACATGGTGTCAGGGTGAAAACGAAGCGCGGCTATATCCACCAGATTACGCATGTAAATGCGCATGGCTTCGGGATGACAGGTGACAGTTGGCGCCTCCTGAATCCATTCTGTTAAATCCTGGCGCATTTCTTTCCCTGCATCTTTGGAAAACTTGGGGCTGTGCACGGTTTCTCCGGTTACCGGCACCACCTGCAACTTGGTGGTCCATGCTGACTTTGGCTTCAGGGTTAAGCGGAAAATAAGATTATTCACACTAGCTTCAGTCGGCGTCATGCTTGAGCGGATGAGTGTCTCTCGGACGAAAGACTCCCGCCTGTAACCCAAGACCAGCTGCTGCTTTCGCATCTGCTGATAGAACTCGCCCTTTTTTTGTAGCGCATCCTTTACTTCAAAAAGATCGGCAAAGTCACACCCGATATCCAAACGCAGCTCAACTCCTTCAGCTTCCGTCCCATGGTTAAGGACGGTTAAATCCTCCACAAACCCATCACCGACACAGCGTCGCCGAACCACCGCAATGGTTGGATTCTTGTAAATAGTGCCGGTGGGCGGAACGCAGAAATGTTGGGCATAGTAATACTCGACCGCGTCGGTGGAGAGCACGTCCAGCGGAGTACCTTCCATGGTGAGTTTCCACTTCGATAAATGGCGCATATCTTTGTAGAACAAACCTTGCGCTTGGCTGGGACCTGCATCGATATCACCGTTAGGGCTGGAAACCAGAAAAGTTGAACCGTCGAGAATGCTGATGGTGTTGTCACTCATTGTTTTAATCCTTTTGCGCTCAAACGCAGCTCACATCCATTCAATCAATGGCTGCTGCCCATTTCGATAGTCTGACTCGTGATTAAAGCTTCCCTTCGACTGGGGGAGCACGTCATTAAATCTGTTCTTGATTATGAGATTGGCGTGGGTCACATTGGACGCCACCGATGAATTGAGCGTATGACCGAGATACCGCCTCATCAACTGTCGATATTGCCAGTCAAGAGGTGGGAGTTCCGGGTGAACTGAGCCTCGACTATGCGGTGGCTACACAGTTATGAGGTACATAGGGAGTAAGTGAATCTTATGATGGGTAGCGGATTCTGCATCCGACGCTTTCTCGTAATCGAGAGTCTGAGCTGCCTCAGTGAGGACATTTAGCATCAGATGAAGAAGATGGTGCTGATACTTCAACAATTTTGTGATATTGATCCGTCTTGAGATTCAACAGCTGTTGCACAGTTCCGCTCGGCCAGTGAATCTCGGCGGTTACAGTCTCGGCATTAAGATTTGAACCTAATCCAAACAGCACGCGCTTGTCATGTGAAGAGAGATAGCTGGAACCTCCGGTAATCCATCGAACGTTACGCCGCTTGCCGGAGAAGACGATGATCTTGGCGCCAATTGCATCGCGATTACTTTTAGTTCCTTGAAGTTCAAATCCAATCCATTGATTATTGTGCCCGACGTTATTTCTTAGTAGCACCGGCGTCCCATCAAGACGAGTGAATACGACGTCGCTGGCGCCATCGTTGTCGAAGTCTCCGAGAGCAAGTCCACGGGCAATGTAACCTGAACTGAACGTGGATCCAGCTTGCTCCCGCATGTTCTCGAAACTTCCTTTCGCATCATTGTGCAGCAGCAACGGAGGCTCCTTGTATTTCACATCACTACGTGTCCTCTCAACGGCCTCGTTTATATGCCCATTGACGAGCACAATATCGAGATCGCCGTCATTGTCATAATCGAGAAATTTAACTCCCCATCCAACAAAAGATTTTGTAAAAGCCGCTAAACGGGAGGCGACGGTTCGGTCGTCATAAGAGGAAGATTTGGAACCGACAAATAAAGAATGATATTGGTCGTTGAAGTTGGTCACAACAAAATCGGGCAGGCCATTGCCTGACACATCCCCCGCATCAACTCCCATCCCTGCTTTGGCAGCCCCGTCTTCATCGTATGCCACCTCTGCATCTATGGCCGAATCCACAAACGTGCCATTCTTCTCATTAATAAGGAGAAGATTGGGAGAAGCATCACGAGCGACGAAGAGATCAGGCCAGCCATCATCATTAACATCGATGGTAACAATCCCAAGCGCTCGTCCAACCATTTTGTCCAAGCCTGATGATCTGCTGACATCTGTAAAGGTCCCGTCTCTGTTGTTGTGATACAGCGTAAGCGGCATGCCTTCATAGGCGAGTTGTTCGCAATACGAGCGCATGCCATTCACTTCGCATTTTTTAGGCGTGTCAAACGAAAAGCGGGCATAGTTGGCAACAACTAGATCAAGATAGCCATCTCCGTCGTAATCGAACCATGCAGCGCTGGCCGCCCATTTACCGCTGTTCTTTACGCCGGCTTGTTCTGTGACATTGGTAAAGGTTCCATCTTTGTTGTTATGGAATAGGGCGCAGGCAGGAAAGCCCGTGACAAACAGGTCCTGGAAACCGTCATTGTCATAATCAGCGGCTGCAACTCCCATTCCGTAGAAATCTATTCGATCGACTCCCGCTTTGGCTGCGACATTTTCGAATTTGCCGTTTCCCAAATTGCGGTAGAGTGCATTTCGCACTGGAGTAGCGCTTTTGCCGCGAGGAGTTTCGCCTCCATTCACAAAAAAGATGTCCTGTAGACCGTCACCATCAAAGTCAACGAAAGCTGCGCCTCCACCCATGGTTTCGATCAGAAAACGATCTGCCGACTTACCGCTGAACTGTTGCCAAGTGATACCGGCCTGTTGAGTGATGTCAGTAAAAATGTCTTTGGTAGGAGTTGCTGGTAGCCCGGAAGCTCTGAATGCTATAGGGAACAAGACGACCGCGAGCCAGGCCGATGCAGAGGAGAAAACGCGTTTGTAATTCCTCGGAACCATTCACCAGACCTAGTTCTGCGTTGTTTGTTCAGAAGATGAAGATGACGTCTGCGTTTCTGCTTTTTTCAACTTTTCGTAGATATCCATTTGCTGCGTGGCTTCTCCTTTGCGTCCCATGCGGCGGTATGCACGCGAAAGGGCAAAGTGAGTTTCACTGTTCTGTGGATCAAGTTTTGCTGCTTTCTCCAGGTGCTCCAGAGCCTCTGGCAGACGTCCCGCATTTAATGCCAACTTGCCCAATTCATAATGTGCACTCGGCAGAGAATGATCAAGCACCAATGCCGACTGAAGCATTTCTTCAGCCCGGTGATCCACTTGCGATCCGGACGTCTCCGCTTCCTTCTGAAGAACAGAAGCATACAGTACTTTGAGACGAGCTTCTTTGGGAAATCGCTTGATGCCACCGTCGAGACTAGCAGTCGCTTCCTTCACATTGCCTGCGGAGAATTGAGCCTGCGCAAGGCCAAGCAGGCCATCAGCGCGCGAAGCATCGAGTTCGACAGCACGTGAATACGAGCGGCTGGCATCGGCAAATTGTCCCATCTTCAGTTCGACCGACCCCTGTAATTCGAATATTTCTGCGGAATTCGGAAATGCAGTTGTTGCCTTTCTTGTTAGCGCAAGCGCAGAAGGAAGTACGTGTTCAGCGACGAGAATTTTTCCTAAATCCTGATAGTTAGTCTTATCTTCCGGAGCTATATCAATGGCCTGATTAAGCACCTGAATGGATTCTTTAGGATGATTATTTTTGTAATAAGACCAACCTAACAGGTTATAAATTTGCTCGTTCGTGTTCCCCCTTTCGATAAGCCCGAGGAGAGTACGCTGACTGTCATCAAATTGTCCTGCATGATACTGAACTGAGGCCAAGCGGTAGCCCAAAGCCGCGTGGTCTGGAAATATTGATTCAATTGCAAGCAGCATCTTCTCCGCTGTCTCGTAATCGCGCATCTCATCGGCAATTTGCGCGCCCTGAAATACGGCCTGTCCTTTCGCGGGAGAATCAGATAATTCCGCGAGCGCGGCCCGCGCTTTACTCGTTTGTCCAAGATGATAGTAAGACCGAGCCAGAGCCTCGACTGATTCCGGTTGCTGACGAACTTGCTCCGGGACGGAAGATAACATTCTTACCGCAGTCGCATAGTCCTTCATATTCTCGGAAACCATGCCGAGCAGCAGCCGTGCGGGCTGATCATCAGGTTTTTCTGCTAAGAGAATTTGCAGGTTCTTCTTAGATTCCGCGAATCGATGCAACTGCCAAAGGTTCGCTGCCAAATAACGGCGGACAGTTATATCGTGTGGTGAGACTTTGAGCTCCCGCTTGAATACACTGCTGGATTCCTCCAATTTGTTTTGCATTGCAAGCACGGTCCCAAATGAGGCCAACATCTCGGGATCGGTGGGGGCTATCTCCGCTGCCTGACGAAGCTCGCTTTCGGCATGGACAAGGTCTCCTTGCTGGGCAAACTGAAGGCCGAGATCAACGTGAGTTTCAGCTTGGGTACGCTCATCTGTCGAGAATCCGCTGCTCGCGAAGAAATGGAAGCACAAGATCGTAACTGTAATAGGCAACCATGACCGGCAAAACGATTTGGTGCGGACCTCTGCAGTGGAAAAATCACGGGTGTAGAGTTCGGGTTGGCTTGTGGCACTCGCTCTTTGAAACTGACGCACTGCATGCATTACACGGTTATCCATACGCGAGGTGCACAATCGGACGAACTATATTTCCAATGTCCTCTTAAATTTTGTACGAAGATATCCTAGACTGGACAGCCTTTTAAAGGAAGATCTCCCATAGTGGGACAAGGATCTTTTGAATACAGATAAACTGACCCAAAAATTTTATGAGCAATGGCAATTTTAATGGCGATAGACGCTTCCCATTTTCACATCGTGAGAATGTAAAGATTTATCTTGACTTCGCCTATCAGTTTCATCAATAAAAGGATTCAATACTCGGCTATTGGGACATCCTTTCTTATTCCCACTTAGCAGAATCATCAAGACAATTGAACGGCGTGTCTCTTCTGAAGTCTTCGCGTCAACGGCAAGATGGTAACAATTTGGGGAGGACGACCATGAGTAAGAATCTAGATTTTCACGCTGTAGCTAATTCTGCTTCAAGCCGAAACATAACCATCACGCCTAACAGCAGCAAGGTTTATTTCTACTTGCTAAGCGCCGTGGTCTTCCTGAGTTTCTTGTGCTTGGCCTCTCTCGCGAATGCCCAGCTCTACGCAGGTTCCATCGCTGGTACTGTGACAGACTCTTCGGGGGCCGTCGTCCCATCGGCAAGCGCCGTAGCGACGGATACTGACAAAGGTTTCACATACAAAGGGACGACGGATAGCTCGGGAAGGTATGTGTTGCGCCAGGTCCCCCCGGGAACGTACGAAGTGACCGTAGAGGCGCCAAAGTTCGAACGTCAGCGCAAGGCTGGGATTGTAGTTGCCGTGAACCAAAACGTCGGTGTCGACTTTTCCTTAAAGGTGGGAGCCGAATCACAGATCGTGGATGTGCAAGCCCAACATGTCGAATTGCAGACCGAGGATGCCACCACGGGCCAAGTCGTCGATCGTAGGTTTGTGAATGATCTTCCCTTGGTAGGCCGGAGCGTACTTGATTTGGCATACCTTACTCCTGGCATAACGGAGGTGGACACTGACTGCAAAGGATGTACGGCAAATAACTTCACCTCGAATGGCAGCCGGAACGCTACAGCTGACATCTTGTTAGACGGAGTATCGAGCACGAATTTTGAGCAAAACAGTGGAATTCTTGCCCCGACCTACACGCCTTCTGTTGACGCAGTAGAAGAATTCAAAGTGCAGCAATCAAATTTCAGTGCGGAGTTCGGCTTTACAGGCGCTACGGTAGTTAATGTCATAACCCGCTCCGGCACCAATAAATTTCACGGCACACTTTACGAGTTCCTGCGCAACGAGAAGTTAGACGCGAATGATTGGTTCAACGCAGGCAATCCGAGACCTCCTCTCCGTCGTAACGATTTTGGCGGGACTTTTGGTGGCCCCATTTGGAAAAACAAGACATTCTTCTTTTTTGATTATGAAGGAACTCGCGTGAGGTCCTTCGCTTCCGCGACTGCTGGAGTTCCGACCAAAGCTATGAAAAGCGGCGATTTTGGTGAACTCTGTACGCTGAACGGAAACAGCTTTAACCCCAGCGGGCAGTGCAGCGATCCGGGCGGGCAGTTGTGGGATCCTTATTCGGCCACAGGTACTCAGGGTAATGTGACTCGCAACCAGTTTATTCCTTTTAACAATCTCGCAACTTATACAAGCATAAGTGGGCCTGGCAATTTGATTGATCCCGTGGCATTCAAATTAATGCAAATGTTTCCGTCGCCAAATAAACCAATTGCATCGACGGGCGACCTGAGCACCGATTGGTTTGGAGCGGGTACCAACAAGGATTCGCAAAATCAGTTTGATATCAAAATTGATCATCGGTTTACCGATAGTCGGCAGGTAAGCGTCAAATATGCTGAACGTCGGGACAACAGTCATAGCTTTAACTGCTTTGGCAATGCGGCCGATCCGTGCACTGGGGGGCCGGTTCAGGAACACGATCATCTAGCGGCGATTAATTTTCTGCAAACCCTTTCGCCTACTCTTGTGCTCAACCTGTCTTATGGATTCACGCGTGGGGCCGTTAATGAACCTGGTATTACGGGCGATTATCCGAAGATTGATCCGGTTGCGGACTTGGGTATGCCTTCCTACATGGATGTTTCCGGATTTCGTCAGTATCCGGCCATTACGATAAGTGGATATAACAATGCAGCGGGTTCAAACATCGGTACCCAAACTTTCAGCATCATCAAGGAAGGGCAGGAGACACATCAACTCAGCGGAAGCTTAAATTGGGCACGCGGAAAACATGATCTAAAGTTTGGCGGAGAATGGCGCGTACACCGCATCAATTTTGCCCAGCCAGGGTGGCCCGCAGGACAGTTTAATTTTGACGCAACGGGGACCTCGCAATTCCTTGATCCCGGTGCTGACCAAGGAGGAGACGGCTTGGCAAGTTTCCTCATTGGCGTTGGCAAGATGAACGCACCGCAACCGGCTGCAGCCAATATGCCCTATGAAGTTCCCAATAACGTGGCGACACAGAATCATCAATTCGGTACATTCATTCAGGACAACTTCCATGTAACGCCCAAGCTGACGGTGAACTTGGGGGTTCGCTACGAGCTGTCTTTGCCGCGCACCGAGCGTTTCAACCGGATGAATTGGCTTGATCCGAATTTAGTATCGCCGCTTCAAGTGCCTGGGCTTCCCACCTTGCACGGAGGCGAGGTATTCGCCAGTTCCAGCAATCGCTACAACTACGATACATTTTATAAAGCATTTCAACCGCGTTTTGGATTCGCCTACGACATGTCGCATGGGACAGTGCTTCGTGGCGGATACGGTATTTACTTTTCACAACCACGTTCTGGTGCAGCTGGAACCGGCCCATGGGGATACCAAGGGTATGATCAGCAGACGCAATGGATTCCCAGCCTTAACAATGGGGTTATTCTTCCCGGCGCAAGGCTAAGCGACCCATTCCCTGGTACCGGCCCCAAGTTGCCACCTGGCAACTCATTGGGCGCTTCAAACGACATAGGTTTCGGCGCTCTTGGTCCCATTCCTAGCGTCAGCCGCAATATTCCCTACGAGCAGGCTTGGAGCTTTGGAGTCCAGAAGGAACTGCCGTGGAAGATTGTGACCGAGGCCAACTATATTGGGAAGAAAGGGACCCATCTCTACTTAGGCGGATTTCGGGAAAGAGATATCCTTCCAGCCTCAGTCAAGGGGTTAACGCCAGGTCAAATTAGTCAACTTGCGAACAATCAGGATCAAAATCCGTTCTTCGGGATTATCACCGATCCGCTGAGCGCCCTCTCACAACCCACAATTAGCGCCTACCAAGACCCGAATAACTCATTTGGAATTTCTCTTCCATACCCACAATTCACGTCTTTTGCGGGCGATTCGCCACCAATTGCAAATTCCATCTACCATGGGGGACAATTCCGTGCAGAGAAAGGCTTTTCTGGCGGCCTGCAATTCTTGGTCACGTACACAGTCTCCAAGTCCATTGATGACGCCTCCGCTACGGATGACAGCATTTCGTGGCTAGGTGGTGGGCTCAACGGCAGCACTCTCGTTGTGCAAGATCCCTATAACCTGAGAGCGGAAAGGTCAACATCGACCTTTGACATTCCCCAAGTGCTCCAGTTCAGCTATGTGTATGCTCTGCCGGTTGGACGAGGGAAACACTTCGGCGGCGGCATGAACCCAGTCGTGAACGGCTTTATTGGGGGATGGCAATTGAATGGTATCTGGCGTTTCGCCAAGGGCCGGCCGATTATTCCCGTTCTAAATTCGACTAACCCTATTCCGACATTTGGACAAAGGCCCACTTTGACTGGACCACTGAAAGTGAATCACTCTTCCGAAGCAAGTATGGTTTCGAATTACTTCGCCAATGCCTGTGAGAATGGGCCGTGCCCCGACGGCGGATCGAGCGTTATCGCGCAGACAGCTGCGTACACGTTCGGTAACGCTCCAAGGACGATCACGAATATCCGTCAACCTGGAAACAAGAATGTAGACATGTCGCTCTTCAAAGAATTCCCAATGTCGAATTTCCGCGAAGGAATGCGGATGGAATTCCGCTTTGAAGCGTTCAATGTCTTTAACCATCCAAACTTCGGACCCGCTGATACCACCTACGGAGATGGTTCGTTCGGGGCGATTACGTTTCTTGCCTCTCCTACTCGAGAAGTGCAATTGGGATTGAAGCTCTACTTCTAACAAACTGGGCCTCAGACCAAATCCACAGTCTGAGGCCTTTTTCTCGTTTCAAAATTTTCTGTTCTGCCGTTCGGCGATCCGAGATGAAAGTAGTGCGGTTCTGCCGACCAGCATCCTTTTAATTTTTAAGACAAGCTAGGCTTCGGAGGACGTACGCATGGCGTCGGGCATCAAGACTAGAGTTTTCGAAATTTGTTTCGCAATCGGGGCTTCCCTTCTTCCAATAAATATTGCGATCGCCCAAACGGTCACCATCGATGCCGCCCCATCTCACGTCGTGAACACCTTTAGCCCGCCACACTCTCTCGGCGCTGCTATCGACCGCTTGCGAACCGGGACTCCCGACCACTTGCTCACCGATCCCATGCTCAAGGAAATCCTCGGCGCCGGATGGCAGACGGTGACTTATCGCCAGAATACCGAACTCATGGTTGAAGCCTGGCATTGGAATCCCACTGGCAAGTGGAGCAATCCGGAGAAGCAAGAGGGATATTTTGTCGGCAGCGGTGAGCCGACCGGGGATATGATTCGTCATTCGTGGGCTGCCCCACTCCCACATCGCGGCTTCAGTCGCGGAGATGGGAATGGCTGGTCCCGGCTAACTGATGGCGATCTGAAGTCATATTGGAAGAGCAACCCGTATCTCACGAAAGCTTTCACTGGCGAAGATGATTCGTTGCACCCACAGTGGGTGATGATCGACTTGGGCAGCAAGATAGACGTCAACGCCATCCGGATTGCATGGGCCGAGCCTTATGCGCGACATTATTCAGTCCAGTTCTGGACAGGAGAATTAGAACCCTTCTATGACGGAACCACCAAAGGCACATGGCAAACATTTCCGTTAGGCACGGTTACTGAAGGGAAGGGGGGAACGGTCACGCTGAAGCTGGTTTCATGGATGATTCCCGCCCGTTATCTTCGCATCTTGATGACCGAGTCATCGAACACTTGCGACACGCATGGATCAGCAGACAAGCGGAATTGCGTAGGCTATGCCATCAATGAACTCTATGCTGGGGCCCTCTCGACGGACGGCCAGTTCAACGATTACGTTACTCATTTTCCCAGCCGTCAACAAACTGTTACTTGGCCCTCATCAGTTGACCCTTGGCACGCAGCTTCCAATATGGACGAATCGCGAGGAGATCAAGTCGGCTTCGATTTCTTCTTCACGAGTGGAGTCACGCGCGGGCTTCCGACCATGGTACCGATTGCAATGCTGTATTCCACGCCGGAAGATGCTGCGAACGAAATTGCCTATCTCTATAAACGTCACTATCCAATCTCCTGGATTGAGATGGGAGAAGAGGCTGACGGCCAGCATATGCTTCCCGAAGATTATGGCGCTTTGTATTTGCAGTTTGCGACGGCGATTCACAAGCTGGTCCCCGAGGCGAAGCTGGGTGGACCGCCATTCGAGGGAACATTCGGGGATGTGGAAGTGTGGCCAGACGCAGCGGGGAAAGTTTCATGGATCGGCAGATTCGTCGACTACCTCAGAGCGCACAACCGGCTGAGCGATTTCACGTTCTTTTCCTTCGAACATTATCCTTATCAGGACAAGCCAACGTACTCTTGGGCCGATCTATATCCAGAGCCTGAATTCGTAAACCACATTGTTCAGGTCTGGAAAGATAATGGCGTTCCTTCCAACATTCCGTTCTTCATGACGGAAGGAAACATAGGTGGCGGCGCCGGACCCGAAACAGTGAAGAGCGGCCTGTGGCTGGCCGACTACGTTGGTTCTATGATGGCTGCCGGAGCAGGTGCTACCTATTACTTTCATTACATGCCGTATCCGGGAAACTTCGGGGGCTTCGGGAATTTTTTATGGATTGATGCAAACTATAACGTACTGGGCCATCCCCCGCAGTACATCGCTGCACAGATGATTACAAAGGAATGGGTGCAGCCGATCGATGCACCTCATCGCCAATTCAAAGCTTCAAGCGATGTGACGGACGCAGCCGGCACTTTGATGGTAACTGCCTATGCAGTCGAACGGCCAGACAAGCAATGGTCAGTGATGCTGGTTAATCGTGATCAATATAATGACCACGCGGTGAAAGTAATTTTCACTGATCCTCAAACCAAACGCGATCGTTTCTTTTCCGGTCAGGTGGACCGCGTTACCTTCGGATCAAATGAATATCAGTGGCACCAGGAAGGCACAGGTGGCCATGCGGATCCTGATGGACCTCCATCAAGGTCAACAGTAACGGGCGGAGCGGAAACACTCTACCAGATTCCAAAAGCATCAATTACCGTTCTGCGTGGTTCTATTGAAGGCACGGCAATGCAAAAGCCATGATTTTTCTGTATGCAATATTAGACAAGATCGGATTGAGCGAAAGGATTTTCACTGCTAGAACATGCCCCGATCAGATTTGGTATTTGCAACACAACACCATAAGCGTTTGTGCAAATCCGGGTAATGTGCTTTAACCCGAATTCATCGAGGCGCACGGCTCAGGAAATCGAGACGGCGATACATGTCGGCTAAATCGTCGGTCTCACGCGACGACCAAAACCGGTGGAACGTCGGATATCGATCATTGCAGCAGTTGTTGAACTGAGGCCCGGCCAGGGTGACCTATAATGAGCTCAACACCCCTGCAGAATTGCGCAGGGTGGGACTTAGTAAGGCAGCAGAGTTGGTGTCGAGATATACGGTGGCATTCGGATGATTGCGCAGGATGGAGGCAGGCGCCATCGGGCTGATTTCACCATTGAAACAGGCTCCAATCGCTTGTGCCTTTTGCGAGCCGGGCACTACCGCAAGAATTTCTTTGGCCTTCAGGATTTGGCGCACTGACATGGAAATAGCCCGTTGTGGCACCTGCGAAATATCCGCGAACCATGCTTCACCCACCTGTTGCCGACGGCAAGCTTCATCGAGGTTGACGATCAGATAAGGCTGTTCAGTTTCGAAATCTGCTGGCGGATCGTTAAATGCCAGATGTCCATTTTCCCCGATGCCGAGAAATGCTATGTCGATTGGCGCAGAGGCCAAAGCCGCACTTTCGCGGGTGACTACCGCGTCCGCGTCAGCGTCGCCATCCAGTAAATGGTACTTCACGATTCCGGTTTTGCTGATGAGCTGTTCCAAAAGCATTTTTCGGAAACTGCCGGGATGGGAGATCGGAAGGCCAATGTATTCATCAAGGTGAAATGCTTCGACCTTGTTCCAGTCAATTCCCGCAGCGGATGTTAACGCCTCCAGAAATTCCTTCTGCGATGCGGCCGTTGCAGCTACGATTCGCGCGTTGCCCTGATCGAGGATGGCTCGCCGGATAGCAGCAGCGGCTTGATCTGCCGCTGCTTTGCCTAGTGCATTCCGTTCATCAAAAATCTTGAATTCCACCTTTATATCCTTATGAATTAGTTTGATAGTATCGCTCATCGCGAATCGGATTCAGAAATTTATTCGAATGCCAAGAGGTCGCAAGCGGCCCCGTCTCTGCCTCGCCATCGCCGACCGCTACTGTGACAATCAGATCCGGATTATCAAATGCTGCTCCATAGGCATGGGATAGGGAGTACCCAAGTTCGCCGCCTTCGTGAATCGACCCAGGCGTCTCCGGTGTGCAATGCGAACCAATTCCTCCGGGAAATGAAAACTGCCGGAAAAATTTGAGCATTCCCGACTCATCACGACTCTTGTCTGGATAAATATCGGAATAATGGCCTTCGAGATAACAGTTTGCAAGCGTGGCTGGTGCACCGTGGCCAGAGATGTAAATCACATTTAAGTCATATTTTTTAATGAGCCGGTTCAAATGTACCCAAATTAACGATTGCCCTGGATCCGATCCCCAATGACCAAGCAGCCGATTCTTAATGTGCTCCGGCTTCAATGGTTCACGGAGAAGGGGGTTGCCGCGCAGATAAATCATTCCCACCGATAAATAATTGCAAGCTCGCCAGTACGCGTCTATTTTTCGGAGCTCGTCGGGAGTAAGGGATGTGGGAACTTCAGTCGTGCCAACCATGTGAGTTCTCCGGGAATTGAAGCTTCACTTTGGATGAGAGCATCAAAACTACCGATACCGGAATTCTTCCGTTCAAATAGTTTACGGAAGCGGACGAGCCTTCGTAAAATGAGATGTCATCGTCAGAATACAAGAACTGCAGACAAGAATTTGTCTAACGCGCCACCAGGTTAACGAGCACGTTCATAAGCTCTGGACGTAAGGAAGAGCACACATGCACGACGTGATAAGGCATCCATATCAGCAGGCATTTCCCCGCTGGCTACGGGTCGGATTCTGGATCTGTATTGTAATTGCCATTGCAGTGGTACTTCGGCGAGTATTTGCGCTCGCTTATCCGCCACACTCTGCTCCGGCCCAGTTAGCCGCTCTTGATGCAGCATTTGCATCCCACGCGATCCTCACGCTGGCACACATTCTGCCGGCACTCGCCTTTGTCGTGATTTCCCCTTTTTTCTTTTTTCGTAACTCCACGAGTTGGCCAGAGCGTTTGCTGTTCCCACTCGGTGCAGTGGTCGGCCTTACAGCCTACGCAATGAGTTTTTATTCTGTTGGTGGATGGATAGAACGCTCAGCAGTTCTATTTTTCAATAGTCTCTTTCTGTTCTCATTATTTCGTTCTTACTGGCACATGCGGCATGGCGAGCTGCTCCTGAAGCGTCGATGGATGATTCGCGCAATTGCGATCCTGCTTGGCATTGCTACTACACGTCCAGTGATGGGTGTTTTCTTTGCTACCAGCCACCTGACCCACCTTGCTCCTAACCAATTCTTCGGAATTGCATTCTGGATTGGTTTTTCCATCAATACATTGGCCATCGAGCTCTGGCTGCGTTCCCGCGACCGCCAAGTCTGGCTGTGAATTCTCCGCGGGAATCTTTCTACGGCGACGCGATAGTGCGCGCTTTTTACGTCAAGACTACCCGCGCCATCCGCTCCATGGACACCAATCACATCATTTTTGCTTGTGGCATGGAATGGTGCGGCTCTCCGGCCGGTGTGAAGCAATGCTGCCCAAGTGGGACAAGAAACATGGTTCGCTTGCCGATAATAGCGCAACATCCAATTGCAAATGGAATAATGGCTTGGTTGAAGTTTTATTTGGGGTACCAGCAAACTAGGTACAGTTTACGGAATTCGTGTCTGCCTGCTTGATCTGTCGCATTGTTATTGCTTACCGTGAGTCGGGTTCGATTCGCAAACAGAATCAGCAATTAGATTTCCCGATCGCGCATCGCGTTCCGTTTGTGAACTGAATCTGCTTAAAAGTTCATAATTTGACAGAGACTCTGCTCCTACCCGATTAACCTGATATTCAACGTACATTCATCTGTTGTTAACAATCAGCCGTTAGCATCGGCAAAATCGAAGAGAAATTATTTGGAGTTATGGGCTATCCGACTATAGGAAGCAACCATCTACTATCTTCTAATTTCGTCCGTGGGGGAGAGATATGAAGCAAGCTTTATCTTTGGTGCTGACGTGTGCGCTCACAGCGAGTGCATTTGCAGCGCCTGCGCCACAAGCCGCAGGTCAAACTACGACCACCACCACCACTACTACGACCACAAAGAAGCGTCGCAAAGCCGCTGCACCGAGCGTTGCCAAACAAATCCAAGAGCTAAAAGACGAGATGAATCGCTCAATGGCTCAGCAGCAACAACAGATTCAACAATTGCAGCAACAAATTCAGACGCGCGATCAGGCTCTACAGCAAATGCAGCAGCGCCTTGATCAAAGTCAGACCACAGCAACGGAAGCGGCGGGGAAAGCCGATGCTGTTTCCACGCAAGTGGGAACTCAACAGCAGCAGGTAGTTGAGCTTAAGAATGACGTTTCCGATATCAAACAGAATTCCACGAATACGGCGTTAAGTTTGCAAGAGACGCAAAAGAATATAACCGATGCTCTTGAAAGCCCCTTGGCGTTGCACTTTAAAGGCATCACCATTACGCCCGGTGGATTTCTGGCGGCTGAAACGGTTTGGCGTCAACACGCGCTTGGGGCCGACATTAATACTCCTTTCAATTCAATTCCGTTCGCAGGCGCTCCTCAAAATAATCTCTCGGAATTTTTCGGTTCGGGAAGGCAGTCACGTATCTCAATGCTGGCTGAAGGGAAACTCAAGAATGCTAAGTTGACCGGCTATGTTGAAGCAGACTTTCTCTCCGCCGGCGTGACATCAAATAATAACGAAAGCAACAGTTACTCCTTGCGGCAGCGTCAGGCCTGGGGACAGGCAGCTCTTAATGATGGTTTTACCTTTACCGGCGGCCAGATGTGGAGCTTAATCACCGAAACCAAAAACGGCGTCGATAATCGTACGGAAGCGCTACCGATGACCATTGATCCTCAGTACCACATCGGATTTAGTTGGGCCCGTCAGTATGGATTCCGCGTCTCCAAGGACTTTGGAAACAAGTTCTGGCTGGCAGCCTCGGTAGAAAACGCGCAAGCCACTCTTACCGCGCACGGAAATGCCAATAATTTCGTGCTCGGGTCCGCCGGAGCAAGCGGGGGACTCTATAATCCGTCTTCTACCTACTCATTTAACCCCTCGCCTGACTTCGTTTTCAAGGCGGTCGCACAACCCTCGAATTGGAGTCACTTTGAAGTATTCGGGTTGATCAGCGATTTCCGTAACCGAATCTATCCTTGCGCCGCTACTGCTGCCGCCTCAACTTGTTTGGGAATCACTGGCCCGTCTGCGGCCGGAGTCACAAATAACTCAACCACCGGCTGGGGAATGGGTGCCAATGCTCGCGTCTCAATGCTGAACAAGCACCTAGACGCGGGACTGCACTTCCTGAGCGGAGAAGGTATTGGACGCTACGGTACTGTAGGACTTCCGGATACGACAGTTCGACCCGATGGCACTCTTGCCCTTATCAAGAGTACTCAGGCACTCGCAACCCTTGAAGCGCACGGTAAAAAATTGGATATTTACGCCAACGTGGGCGGCGAGTACGCAGGCCGCAGATCGTTCTTTAATCCATCGGGCACCGGAGAAGGGTACGGATCACCGCTATTCAAGAACTCTGGCTGTTTTACTGAATTGCCGCCGGGTACACCAACTTCAGGACAATTTCCAACCTCATCAAATGGCTTTCTGCCTACGAACCCGGCAAGTTGCACCGGAGACACGCGCAACATGCTCGAGGGTACCATCGGATTTTGGTATCGCTTTTACAAGGGTCCAAAAGGCACAATCCAGTGGGGACCACAGTTTTCCTACATAGTCCGCAACACTTGGGCCGGAGTCCCAGGTACGACTACAACTGGCGAACCTTCTCCCACAGAAAAAATGGTTCTCACCTCGTTCCGCTACTACTTACCCTAGTTCAAGTTGCAATGGCCAGGATGGATTCCCTCCATCCTGGCTTTTAGTTTGTGGAGCAGCATCTTCTTAATTCTTCGTTACTTAGCAGTAAAGCGATTCCAAAGTAACTTTTGCCATCTAACCAAGTAGAAGTTCATTCCGCTCTGAGTGCTATGATTAAAGCTGAAAGCTCCGAAGAGTTTTAAGCGAATGGTAACCTCGACCAATTACAAAAAACGAACTTGCCGGACGAATTCATGGGGTGCAGTTCTAATTTTGGTCGCGGTCTGTTCCCTTACCATTAGTCTCACTACTCGATACAACAGTTACGTAAATGCGTCCAGTGTTGGCGTTAAGCAGGTCACCGATCATTCGACTGCTCAGAAGCGTCAGCATTTAGACAAAGACGCTGTGCGGTATGCTGCGCCGGCATTGCGCTTTGTAACTCTGGAAGTCTCGACTTTCTATCCGCGTTTCGCTCCCAGCGGACCTCCCGTCCATGCTCTGCTATTAGACGAACGACTGTACAACCGGCCTCCTCCAACGGCTGATCTCCTCTCGTAATCGCACCTTAAAAATTAACTGAACTCAGCTTTGTTGCTGGGGATTCCGTGCGCTGAGTTCCAGTGCCGGACAAAGGCTCGATGAAATGTGAACGGAAATGTTCCTACATTTCCGCTATGGATCGAGTCGATCTCTTGGAGGAGATCATGAAGAACGCTCTTATTTTGTTTCTACTCGTCAGTAGTGCGCTGGTGACTTCTATATACGCAGAGGCCAAACCTAAATTTCAGACCGCCACAGTGGTTAGCGTGCAAAAGCACGAAACTCCATCCAATTATGTGGGCGACAACCCGTCGGATGCGCCGTTGCAATCCACTGTTTACTCCTACGATATTGGAATCAGGTTGAATTGCGCCTTGTATGTAGCGCGCTATGACTCCGCATTTAACTACCTGCCATCGGCCTTCACTCCCAATCAGAACATAGAAATAAACCTGCAAAAGCATGTCGTGGAAGTGGCCCTCCCTGGTAACCGGGACGTGAGAATGAGCATCAATCGTCGCAACCAGGACAAGGATGCATCGTGCATGGCTAATAACTGACTGCAACCGGGAGTGCAGTCCGAGAATATGAGCCTGCGCTCCCGCCAATTTCCGTTTCTTGTCTTGTTTCTGGTTTAAGGAAATGCAAATGGGTGACTGTAAATATGCGTAAACGATCTTGGATTCCAATGGGAACAGCGGCACTCGTTTTTATAGCAGCTTGTATTGCTGCGACGGGCTGCGGACATTCGGGCGTTGCTTCTGAGTCGGTGTCGGCCGATGCACTTCCGCGCGCGGCGGTCGTAGAGGCTCGGCGAGCGCCGCTTTCTAACACACTCTCTATCGCTGGCGAGTTTCTGCCATATCAGGAAGTCGAACTCCATGCCAAAGTTGCCGGCTATATCAAGAACATCAACGTTGATATTGGCGATCACGTGCATAAAGGGCAGGTGCTCGCAGTTCTCGAAGTTCCAGAATTGGTCGCGCAGTTGCAATCAGCGGGTGCGGAAGTAGGGCATAGCCAAGAGGAAATTCTTCTCTCGCAGAATGAAGTGAGCCGCGCTGAAGCCGATTATGCCGCACTGCACGCTGCAGCCACCCGATTGAAGCAGGCCTCAGAAGCACGACCCGGTCTGATTGCAGAACAGGAACTAGACGATGCGACCGCCAAAGACCGCTCCGCCGCCGCACAAGTGGAGAGCGCAAAATCGGCTCTGGCAGCGTCTCGGCAGCAATTGGAAGTTTCACGCGCAGACCAGCAACACTACGCCGCACTCTCTGCGTATTCACGAATTACGGCTCCTTTCGATGGTGTCGTGACGTGGCGATACGCCGATACCGGATCTCTCATTCAGGCGGGCACCTCGAACGTAAGCTCAATGCCAGTGGTCAAGCTTTCGCAAGTGAATGTGTTGCGGCTTCGTATTCCGGTGCCTGAGTCACTGGCATCGAGTGTTAAAGACGGAGAGCCAGCCGACATCCGCGTGCAGGCAACAGATGAGCGCCTCTCTGGCAAGGTGATACGCGCGACCGATGCACTTGATCGTTCGACCAGAACCATGCAAGTAGAAGTGGATGTGCCGAATCGCGATTACAAATTGGCGCCGGGAATGTATGCCGACGTTGCACTGCGTATTCAAAATGCGCCTAATGCTTTAACAATTCCATTGCAGGCCGTCAATCGTAACGGGGATATGACGACCGTGCTCCTGGTGGATTCACAAAATCGCGTGGAAGAGCGCCAGATTCAAACGGGAATCGAAGGCTTGAATCGTGTTCAAGTTGCGGCCGGGTTGAATGAAGGAGACCGAGTAATTGTAGGAAATTTAGGGGAATACCATGCCGGTCAGCATGTCGAACCTAAAGTGAGCACCATGGCAAATGAAAAATACGGCGCAGAACAGGGAGTACGGTAGACATGTCGGGTTTTGCAATTCGGTATCCGTTTTTCATCATTATGTTATGCCTGATCATTCTGGTGGTCGGCGTGACTACGGTCGGGCGCATGCCAGTCGATCTCTTTCCCGACATCAATATTCCAGTCGTAGTTGTGGCGACGTTTTATTCCGGCATGCCGCCAGAGCAGATCGAAGCCAACATTACAAATCCGTTCGAAAGATTTTTTACGTTGGGCAGCGGTATCGATCACATTGAATCGCGTTCTCTAACCGGAGTGAGCCTTATTAAGATTTACTTTCAGCCGGGTACTAATCCAGATGCGGCTGTAAGCGGAATCTCGAATCTGGCGATGGCCCAGTTGCGGAGATTGCCACCCGGCACTCTGCCACCAGTTGTGCTCAAATTCGATGCTTCGAGTTTGCCGGTTTGCCTCATCACATTGAAAGGCCAAGGACTGAATGAAACCCAACTGCACGATCTTGGCCAGTTCACGGTTCGTAATCAGATCGCAAATGTACCCGGCGCATCCGTACCACAGCCTTTTGGCGGCAAGTACCGGCAGATCCAAGTCTATGTTGATCCGGTAAAGCTTGAGGCTCATCAACTGAGCTTGATGGATGTTGTACGCACAGTTAACGATGCAAACACGATTTTGCCGTCCGGTGACGTGCGCATAGGCCCCAAGGACTACAACATCTACACCAATAGCCAGCTTCCCACCACGGAAGAAATCAACCGGCTGCCGCTTAAATCCGAAGGCAATGCGGAATTGATGGTGTCGGATGTGGGCCATGCGGAAGATGCAGCCGCCATTCAAACGAATATTGTCCGGGTGGATGGACAGCGATCGGTGTATCTGCCGATTCTTAAACAGGGCGGCAACAGCAATACTATTTCTATCGTTAACGGAATCAAGAAGTCGATTGGCAACCTGTTCGACATCCCAAAGTCCCTCGTAACCAAGGTGGTCTTCGACCAATCTGTTTTCGTGAAGACCGCGATTGTGAATCTCGGCAACGAAGGCGGAATTGGACTGGTATTGACTGCTCTCATGATCTTGATTTTCCTCGGCAATGTGCGCGCCACGCTGGCGGTGATGCTTTCCATTCCGCTCTCCGCATTGGCTGCATTTTTAGCTATCAACGCTAGTGGAGGATCAATCAATTCCATGGTTCTGGGAGGGCTGGCTCTTGCCTTCTCGCGCCTGATCGACAACTCAGTGGTTGTGCTGGAAAACATCTTTCGTCATCTCGAGATGGGAGAAACGCCCGAGGTCGCTGCCGAAAAGGGAGGCGGCGAGGTAGCCATGCCGGTGCTGGCAGCCACTTTCACTACGGCGATTGTTTTCTTTCCCGTGGTGTTTCTTTATGGCGTGAGCAGGTTCTTGTTCACGGCTTTGGCTGCTGCGGTTGTGTTTTCGCTTTTTGCTTCTTATGCAGTAGCCATGACAGTGGTACCGCTGTTTTGCGCTCGCTTCATCAAATCTGCGCATGGTGAAGCTGCGCACCATCCGGGAAAAACGAGGTTCGAGCGCTTTATTCGCTGGTTTAATCGCCGCTATGACCGAATGCTCATGCACTACGATATTGCGGTGAGGCGCAGCCTGCTCCGTCCCATTGCGACGGTTGCAGGAATCCTCGGCGTTTGCCTCTTCAGTTTCGGCTTGTTTCCGCTGATGGGCCTGGGATTTTTCCCACGCACCGACCCTGGGCAATTTGTAATCGATATCAAAGCTCCCACGGGCACGCGGCTGGAGCTGACGAACCAATACATTAAGCATGTTGAAGAAGACATTCGCCAAGCAGTCTCCCCAAAAGATTTGGACATGATCGTTTCGAATATCGGCATCACACCGGATTTCTCCGCGATCTACACCAGCAATTCCGGACAGCACACAGCTTTTGTGCAGGTCAGTCTCAAGAAAGATCACGAAATTGGCAGCTATGAATACATGCGCCGGGTGCGTGCCAAGCTCTCCGATGATCTGCCGGAGCTTTCGACTTATTTCCAGGCGGGAGGACTGGTAGATGCGGTCGTTAACCTAGGCCTTCCTGCGCCCATTGATCTTCAGGTCAGCGGCAATAATCAGAAAGAGGCTTATCAAACGGCGGCCAACATTGCGCAGAAAGTACGTAAGTTGCGCGGCGTGAGCGACGTACTGATTCCGCAGGACCTTGATTATCCAGGTATTGAACTCAACGTAAACCGTGAAATGGCAGGACGCGTGGGCGTGTCGTCTAAAGAAGCGGTCGATAATGTCATAACTGCGCTCACATCCGACAGCATGATTGCGCCAAGCTACTGGGTCGATCCGCACAATGGGAACAATTACATGCTCACGGTGCAGTATCCGGAGGCGCAGGTTAAATCGCTAACCGACCTTAAGCAAATTCCCTTACATGCGGCAAGTAATACGAATCCCACAAATCTTGAGGCGTTGTCGGATGTAAAAATGATCAACACGCCAACCGAAGTGGACCATTACCAGCTTCGCCGCGTCATTGATGTTTACGTTTCGCCGCGTAGTGAAGATCTTGGCGGCCTTGCCAACCAGGTAGACAAAGTAATTTCTAATACAAAGCTACCCGAGAACGTGCGCATCACTATGCGCGGATCGGTCGAGGGTATGCGGCAATCATTCAAGAGCTTTGGAATTGGACTCATCTTGTCCATCGTTTTGGTTTATTTGATTCTGATGGCGCAGTTCTCTTCGTTTATCGACCCCTTGATTATTTTGCTTGCAATCCCGCCGGGCATCACGGGCGTGATTTTATTCCTCCTGCTGACTCATACCACGGTAAACGTCATGTCACTGATGGGAGTGATCATGATGACTGGGATCGTGGTCTCGAATAGCATTCTGATCGTCGAGTTCACGAGGGCGCTGCGAAAAGAAGGAATGCCGATCAAAGAAGCGGTGGCGACCGCCTGCCGTGTGCGTTTGCGGCCAGTTCTGATGACATCTTTGGCGACTATTCTGGGCATGATTCCGATGGCGCTCGCACTGGAAGCCGGGAGCGAACAATACGCGCCATTAGCGCGTGCCATTATCGGCGGACTTACTGTGTCGGTCATCGTGACAGTGTTTGTGGTTCCTGCCGCGTATCTGCTGATTCATCGACGAGAAGAGCAAGCGCCAGCCGTTCAAGCTTGAGGATCGAAAGTCACATGAAAACTATAGTAGTTCTATCCGCTTTGCTTGTGCCCATTTACATGTGTGGGCAGACTGCGCAGAGCTTGCCTTCCGCACCTATCCCCAGAGCAAGCACTGATTTATTCATTCTTGCCCAAGCCGGGGCTGGTTCTTCGACTGGTATGCCGGGTGCGACACAAGGCCCAACAACACCGCAAAGCCCAGCGGCACCGCAGGTTGGTAGTGGAACTCCGCTTTCGTTGAAGCAAGCTGAGACATTGGCCATCCAGAACAATCCCCAGATCTCAGTCGCCCGGCTCAATGCTCTTGCGTCGCAACAAGTCACGCGCGAAGTCCGCTCCAATCTGTGGCCGACCGCAGCCATCGATATGACGGCGGTAGACGCCAATCCGGGCTCGCGTATTACCGCAGGCGCGCTGAATAATCCCATCATTTATCAGCGCGCTGCTGTAGGCACAACAGTCAGCCAGCTAATTACGGATTTCGGACATACGACGAATCTTGTGGCAAGCGCTAACCTATCGGCAAAAGCGGAAGAGCAAAACGCGATTGCGACTAAGGAGCAAATCCTGCTGGCCGTGGATCAAGATTTTTATTCGGCATTACAAGCGCACGCCCTATTGACGGTCGCGCAACAAACGGTAAATGCGCGCCAGACCGTGGCCGATCAAATCCAGGCTCTATTCAATAGCAAGCTCAAGTCGCAACTCGATCTTAGTTTTGCCAATGTCAATTTAGCGCAAGCAAAACTTCTTTTTCTCGACGCTCAAAATAACGAGAGCGCTTCGCTGGCAACGCTGTCCATGGTGCTCGGGTATCCCAGTACTCGGAATTTTCAGCTGGTCGACGACACCACTTCGATAGCGCCTCCCCCCGGCAATGTGGACGATCTTATCTCGCAGGCGTTTTCGATGAGGCCGGAGATTCTATCGCTCAATTTCGAGTATCAGTCAGCTCATAAATTTCAGGTCGCGCAGCGGGATTCGCTCTTGCCCAGTATTCGCGCACTCGGCGCGGTCGGAGATACTCCCGTGCGGAATCCGTTAGTCTCGAGTTGGTACGGCGCTGTCGGGCTCAACGTTGATATCCCGGTGTTCAACGGCTTCCTTTATACCGCGAGAGCTCGTGAAGCGGCGTTTCGAGAGCAAGCAACACAAGAACGCCTCACCGATCTTCGAAACAGGATCGCGCGCGATGTGCGAACGAGTTGGTTGAATGCAAATACTGCCTACCAGCGAGTGGACGTAACCCAGCAGTTATTGAATCAGGCAAATCTTGCCCTTGACCTTGCGCAAACCCGCTATAAGTTAGGACTAGGATCGATTGTGGAACTTAGCCAGGCACAACTTCAGCAAACTCAGGCACAGATCAGCGGCGCACAGGCCAGCTATGACTACCGTCTAACCTTGGCAGTCCTGCGATATGAAACAACGGGAATCTAGTGTCTGGCTTTGCAAAGAGGGATGCCGGGATTCCTAACGAAACTAACGACTAGCTCAAGTAGGAATGCGATTGCGAAGAATAGTTACTCATTAAAGATTAATCTTCTCTCATCTGCTGATATTTTCTGGCCTTGATTGAAAATCGAACTCAAGTGGGCTTCGAGTTGCGTCGATAAAAATCTTGGATGGCAAACAAGGAAGCTTGACCCAATTTCTGTTAATCAGGACCATCTCAGGAGAAAGCTATGTCGGCAGCAGCAATTGCAAATAGTACAGTTTTTCAGCCCGGCCCGTTGACATCATTCTTTCATGAACGGCGGACCGATCTTAGTCAACTTGGGCAGGCGCTTCAGTCGGGCGATTTAACAGGCGCACAAACAGCCTACAACACACTGGCGACGCTCAGTCAAAATGGCAGCTTCTCAGGATCAGCCACAAACCCATTCAGGAATACCCAGAGATCTCAGGATTTCGCAACTATTGGCCAAGATCTCCAGAATGGAGATTTGACAGGCGCACAAGCCGCATATGCCGATCTTGTTAACTCATTCCGCAAACATCCTGCCAACACTCCGGCGGAGAGCGGGGCTGGGCCTGCCATCACAATCACGATCACCGGCGGAAACGGAAACTCTGCCACCGAAAATACTACCAACACCGCAACTACTGGAACCTCAGCCACATCCAATTCAACAGATTCCAACACAGCAACGTCGCCAATTACCTCAACAGTGGGTACCACGCCAAGTACAACAACCACGCCCACAACCACCCCAAATACAACAACTACGCCGAGCACGAACCCTGCTTCGGGACCCGAAATCGTATTGAACCTGAACAACGGAACGGGTTCGAATACGCCAGAAATCGTGCTCAATTTTGGGAGCGGCTCTGGTAGCACTTCGAGTACCCCCGCAACCGCAACCCCAGGCGAAGTCATTTTAAACTTAGGAAATACAAGTAATGAACAAGTAACAATCAACCTCAGCGAGAATGCCAGTGGAGGCGAACAGGTTGGAATCAGCGTGAACCCGACGAGTAGCGGCACTTCGAACCACGGGGAGCAAATCACGCTCAACGTGAACAACACTAATGACCAAATCGTGCTGAACTTCCTGAACGCCAGCACGACTCCGGCATCAACGCAAAATCAGAATAGCGGACTCAATGTAACAGCTTAAATTCCTAATTTGAAGTAGGCGGCTACCGTCGCTCGCTGGATATGAGCTTTCTCCAGCGTTGGTTGGCGATAGCCGTCGCCCCCCGTTTTGCCTAAACGCATACTCGTGTGCCCTCTACAGGTAACATTTTGAAGTTACTTCTGTGTGTGCCCATGGTCATCTTGTTGGAAACCCCTTCCTGCTTCACTCTTAAGGAGAGTTTGTCTAAAACAATCCGCTTTTATAGTTTTAAGCCGCCGGATTGCGAGCGTGAGTTGAGCGTTTTCCTTCTTATGAGCAGTTCTGACAACGCGACGAACGGCGCTGACTGGACGCATTTACTGTCTGATCCAGATTTGGTAAGCCATCTTGGAGAGCTTCTGCAAGCTTATCGTGACGCGCCAACCGATAAACGCGATCAGGTGTTGCTGGAAGCGATGCGCAAGATCAAAACCTCTTCCGCCAAATCCGAAAAAGCGGATGACACCTCCCGTTCCGCTGCTGTCCCTGTCGCCGCGAAGGCAACTCCGCCCTTTGACCCCGATGAAGTTTCCTCATTCTGGTTAAGCCCCAGCGCGCATGATCGCAGGCAACATCCTCGCATGAAATGTTTTGTCGCGGTTGAGATGCGCGTCGAAGGTGTGGATGCTCCACTATGGGGAAACCTTGCCGATACCAGCTTGGGTGGCTGCTTCATAGAAACTGCATCTCCCGTCGAGAATGGCATGTCATTACGGATAGGGCTGTGGCTCGCCAACGGGCAGCTCTGGGTGAAAGGAATGGTTCTGAACGGAATAGTAACTCGCAGCAGCCCCTGCTTCGGAGTACGAGTTAAGTTTACCGGTCTTGATTCAGCCGAACGTGGCACGCTGCGGCAATTTATCAAATTCATTGAGAACAGTATGAGCCAATTCCAAAACGAGCAAGGATATCTGGCGCGCCTAAAAGGTTGAGTTTAAGGAATTTTAGTTTCTATTCGGTTAATTCTCTTCTGCCGTGAATCTTTAAAGAACAGCAAATCATCCCATAAGCCAGAACAATTGGGATAATTTCGGCTTCTTCTCGCGTCCAGTCCGCGGCAGAGCAGGCCCTCTTACAAATTGGTAAACTGGGATTGTGGTGTTGTGCAGATTCACAATGCCCAGTTTGGCAAGTTGTCATCTAAAAATACAAACTTGTTGTTGTAAGGAGATTTGTAGCTATGGCGGCAACCGAGCAAACCGTGCTATCGGGTAAGCAACTCGATACTTTAAGCATCAACACTATTCGCACTCTGGCAATTGACGCAGTGCAAAAAGCCAACTCAGGCCATCCAGGCGCCCCAATGGCGCTCGCTCCCGTCGCTTATTCGTTATGGCAACAATTCTTGCGCTACGATCCTGCTGATCCTATTTGGCCCAACCGCGACCGCTTCGTTCTCTCCAATGGTCACGCCTCAATGTTGCTGTATGCTCTACTTTTTCTGTCGGAGGTCCGAGCTGTAACTCCGGAGTACGACGTTACAAATGGATTTGCGCTCACGCTCGACGACCTCAAAAAATTCCGCCAAGTCGATAGCAAGACCCCCGGGCATCCCGAGTATCGCCTCACATCCGGAGTCGAAACAACAACTGGACCGCTCGGACAAGGAGTTGGAAATAGCGTGGGCATGGCTATGGCAGCGGAGTGGCTCGCTGCTCGCTATAACCGCCCTGGCTTCAAGATTTTTGATTACAACATCTATGCGATGTGTGGCGATGGCGACATGATGGAAGGTGTTGCGAGTGAAGCGGCATCGCTCGCAGGTCATCTTAAGCTGTCCAATCTGTGTTGGATCTATGACAACAATCAAGTCACCTTGGATGGCCCGGCAGATTGGTCGTTCAGTGAAGACGTATCGAAGCGATTCGAAGCCTACGGATGGAATGTAACTCATGTTTTGGACGCGAATGATCTCGATGAATTGTCCAAAGCCTATAACAACTTCCTTCAAACCAATGACCGTCCGACTCTCATCGTTGTGAACAGCCACATTGGCTATGGGTCCCCCAATAAACAAGATAAAAGCGCCGCCCACGGGGAAGCCTTGGGTGAAGACGAAGTAAAGCTGGTTAAAAAATTTTATGGATGGCCAGAGGATCAAAAATTCCTTGTGCCAGACGGCGTGAAAGAGCATTTCCGCGAAGGAATTGGGAAGCGCGGTCACAATTTTCGCGCTGATTGGAACAAACTATTTGCGGAATATGAAAAGAAGTTTCCCGATCTTGCGAGCCAGCTTAAAAAAATGCAGCATCGCGAACTTCCCGATGGTTGGGATAAAAACTTGCCGACATTCCCGGCCGACCCGAAAGGAATAGCAACTCGCGAGAGTTCAGGTAAGGTCCTCAGCATTCTGGGAGAAAATATTCCCTGGCTGGTCGGCGGTTCGGCCGATTTGGCAACATCCACCAAAGCGGTTCTTAAATTTTCAGATGCTGGAGATTTCCAGGCCGGACACTACGCCGGACGCAACCTCCACTTTGGAGTGCGCGAACACGCCATGGGCGCGGCTGTAAACGGCCTGGTGATCTCAAAACTCAAAGCTTATAGCGGCACGTTTTTCAACTTCAGCGACTACATGCGGCCGACCATTCGTCTGGCCGCGCTGATGGAAATTCCTTCCATATTTATATACACGCACGATTCGATTGGCCTTGGCGAAGACGGCCCCACACATCAACCCGTGGAACAACTGGCATCGTTGCGCGCCGTACCTGGCTTAATCGTGATGCGGCCAGCCGATGCGAACGAAGTTGTAGAAGCCTGGAAAGTAATCATGCCCTTACAGCACGAACCAGTCGCGCTGGTGTTGAGCCGTCAAGCTCTGCCTACATTCGATCGCTCGAAATATGCGCCGGCTTCCGGAGTCGCGAAAGGTGCATACATTCTGGCGGATGCATCGGATGGAAAGCCCGAGGTCATCTTAATGTCGACGGGCAGCGAGGTCTCTTTATGCATTGAGGCTTATGAGAAACTCAAGTCGGAAGGAATCAAGGCCAGAGTGGTCAGCATGCCTTCGTGGGAGATTTTCGAGAAGCAGGATGAATCCTATAGGCATCAAGTGTTTCCTCCGCAGATAAAGGCCAGAGTTTCGGTCGAACAGGCGGCAACTTTTGGTTGGCAGCAATATGTCGGTTCGACAGGTAAGACGATCGGAATGCATACCTTTGGTTCGTCGGCTCCGCTGAAGGATTTGCTGAAGAAATATGGATTCTCTCCCGACAAGATTGTCGAAGCCGCGAAAGAGTCGATTGCAGAGTCAAAATCGCAGAATTAATAGTCTCCGTTATTAGCGATTCGATGGATTTAGATTCCCAGATTCATCAAATTAGCCGCAAGCCACATTTGAAAGCGAGGATTTATGCAACCCACTGGAGTTCTTGATACCGCCAAAGCTACAAATCCCCTGAAAGATCTTCTGAAGTACGGCCAGTCCGTGTGGCTCGATTATATCCGCCGCAATCTGATCACAAGCGGCGAGCTCAAGCGCCTCATAGACGAAGACGGTCTGCGCGGGATGACTTCGAATCCGACTATCTTCGAAAAAGCTATCGAAGCCGGCAACGACTATGAGGAGCAACTGAAATCGCTGGAATCACGAACTGACCTCGACGCGAAGGGCCGTTTCGAATTGCTCGCGATCAAAGACATTCAAGCTGCCGCCGATTTGCTGTGCGCCGTTTACGACAGCTCCAAACGTCACGATGGATATGTCAGTTTGGAAGTGGCGCCTGGCCTCGCTCTCGATACTAAGGCAACACTCGAGGAAGCGCGGCGGTTATGGAAGGCTGTGGGACGCGAGAACTTGATGGTGAAAGTCCCAGGCACAAAAGAAGGCATTCCCGCTTTTCAACAATTGATTAGTGAAGGCATCAATATCAATGTTACGTTGCTGTTCTCACAACAGGTCTACGAGCAAGTAGCAGAAGCTTATATCGCGGGCCTGGAGAAGTACGCTGCAAGTGGAGGCGACCTCGGCAAAGTTGCCAGTGTCGCAAGTTTCTTCGTAAGCCGCATCGACTCGGCTATAGACGCTATGGTGGAAAAACGGTTGAAAGATTCGAAAGATCCCGCCGAGCAGGAGCATCTCAAAAGCATCGAAGGTAAAGTCGCCATTTCCAACGCAAAACTTGCTTATCAAAGTTACTTAAAGATTTTCAGTGGCGGTCGTTGGAAGAGACTGGCCGACAAGGGAGCGCAGACACAGCGCGTGCTGTGGGCCAGCACCAGCACAAAGAACCCGAAATACCGGGACGTCTTGTACGTCGAAGAACTAATCGGCCCCGACACTGTGAACACGATTCCTCCCGCGACCTTCGACGCCTTCCGCGATCATGGCAAATTGCGGCAAAGCCTGACAGAAAACATTGAAGAGGCGAAACGGGTGATGGATACACTTCCGAAGCTCGGTATCTCCATGAAAGAGGTCACGGATAAACTCACAGTCGACGGCGTGAAGTTGTTTGCAGACGCTTTTGACAAGCTCCTTGAAGCCGTGCAGAAAAATACGGTTGGCAAGGCGGCTTCGAAGTGAGTCAGCAAACTTATAAATTACCCCCAGATCTCGAAAATTCGGTTGCGACTGCGATTGAAGATTGGGAGCGCGGTAAAAAAGTTGAACGCTTGTGGCAGCGCGATGCTTCGCTTTGGACTGGCACTGACGAGGCAAACTGGCTCGGATGGCTGAATATCACCGAAGAGCAGATCGCGAAAATAAGCGAGTTGCAGCGTTTCGCGGAAGAAGTTAAGCGGGAAAACTTCAGCGACATTCTCCTATTAGGCATGGGCGGTTCCAGTCTTTGCCCGGAGGTATTGGAAAAGACCTTTGGCCACATCCCTGGCTTCCCGCAACTTCACGTTCTAGATTCGACTGATCCCGCACAGATTAGATCTGCCGAAAACAGTGTTGATTTGGCTAAGACATTGTTCATTGTTTCCAGCAAATCAGGCACTACTCTCGAGCCCAACATTTATAAGCAATATTTTTTCGAACGTGTCAAAGAAGTAATCGGAGCGGAAAAGGCGGGAAGCCGTTTTATTGCAATTACTGATCCCGGTTCAAAGCTCCAGCAAGTAGCCGAGCGCGACAAGTTCCGCCATATCTTTCACGGTATTCCAAGCATCGGTGGACGCTACTCAGCACTCTCGAATTTCGGCATGGTTCCTGCCGCGGCTATGGGTCTTGACGTCGGAAAATTCCTCGATCGCACCCAGCAGATGGTCCAGGCTTGCGGTGCTTCGACAGCGGTGAAGAAGAATCCAGGCGCGTTGCTTGGGATCACTCTTGGCACCGCCGCGAAGAATGGCCGAGACAAGATTACGTTCATCACCTCCCCGGGAATTTCCGATCTCGGCGCATGGCTTGAGCAGCTAATTGCCGAGTCCACTGGTAAACAAGGTAAAGGCATTATTCCCGTAGATCGCGAGGAAGTTGGCCCTCCAACCATCTACGGCAAAGATCGAATCTTCGCGTATTTGCGGCTGACGTCCGCTCCCGATGCAAATCAAGATGCGAAAGTGGATGCGTTCGAAAAAGCCGGGCATCCCGTCGTGCGGATTGCGGTAGATGACATCTATGATCTTGGCCAGGAATTCTTTCGTTGGGAAATTGCAACTGCGGTTGCTGGGTCGATTCTTGGTATCGATGCTTTCAATCAGCCGGATGTCGAGGCTAGCAAAATCGCAACTCGCAACCTCACTTCTAAATATGAAGAGACCGGTTCCCTTCCTCCGGAACAGCCATTCTTTGAAGACAAAACTGAGAATGGCGGGATTAAACTTTTCAGTGACTCAAAGAATACTGACGCTCTCGCCAAGACCGCCGATGGCAAGTCGCTAGCATCTTTCTTGCGAGCGCATCTGAATCGTTTAGGAGATGGCGATTACTTCGGCCTGCTCGCCTACATCGAAATGAACGCCGATCACGAGGCGCGGTTGCAGGACATTCGTCATGCCGTGCGGGATAGCAAGCACAATGCAACCTGCCTGGGCTTTGGCCCACGCTTTCTGCATTCCACCGGTCAGGCATACAAAGGTGGACCGAACTCGGGCGTCTTTCTGCAAATTACATGCGATGATGCGCAAGATCTTCCCGTACCGGAGCAAAAATATACGTTTGGCGTCGTTAAAGCGGCCCAGGCTCGTGGCGATTTCCAGGTGCTGATTGAGCGCGGCCGTCGTGCCTTGCGGGTACATTTAGGGAAAGACCTCGCAATAGGCCTTTCTGAGTTGCAGGCCGCAGTTTTGGAAGCATTGAAGTAGCAGCCTTCCGATCCGGGAACTGATTAAAAAGCACTGTTCCCGCCGCTAAAGAAACGATTTAATATGAGCGAGGAGAGAAGCATGCGTTTAGGAATGGTTGGTCTTGGCAAGATGGGCGCCAACATGACGCTGCGTTTAATGCGCGGTGGGCACGAACTGGTCGTAACCGATTTAAGCGCTGACAATGTGAAGCATCTCGCCGGCCAAGGCGCAATCGCGTCGGCTTCTCTCGATGACTTTGTTAGTAAACTCTCCAAGCCCCGCATCGCCTGGCTGATGGTGCCGGCTGGAGATGCGACCGAAAAAACCGTACAGGCACTCGCTGCGAAATTCGAAGCAGGCGACATCCTTATAGATGGCGGCAATTCTTATTTCAAAGATGACGTACGGCGCGCTAAGCAGCTTAGTGAAAAAGGAATTCACTACGTCGATGTAGGAACCAGCGGCGGCGTCTGGGGCATCGATCGCGGATATTGCATGATGATCGGCGGCCCCAACGAAGCAGTGCAGAAACTCGATCCTATTTTCAAAACGCTGGCTCCTGGTCGGGGAGATATTCCGCGTACACCCGGGCGTGAAAAGATGTCCGGTACTGCCGAGGAAGGGTACATTCATTGCGGACCTTCAGGAGCCGGACATTTTGTAAAAATGGTTCACAACGGTATCGAATATGGAATCATGCAAGCCTATGCCGAAGGGTTCGATATTTTCAAGAATGCGACAAGCAAAGAAGTTCCGGAAGAACATCGCTTCAATCTGAACCTTGCCGATATCGCCGAAGTGTGGCGTCGTGGAAGCGTAATCAGTTCGTGGCTGCTCGATCTAACCGCAATGGCATTGGCGGAAAATCCAACTCTCTCCGAGTACACAGGATTTGTGCAGGATTCCGGCGAAGGCCGTTGGACCATTCAGGCCGCGATTGACGAAGCTGTTCCGGTGGATGTTTTGTCGGCGGCGCTTTTTGTGCGGTTCCGTTCCCGGCAAGAACACACCTTCGCGGAAAAAATGCTCTCCGCCATGCGTCAAAAATTCGGCGGGCACATAGAATTGAGCGCTCCCAAAACAGACGCAACTAAAAAATCTTAATCCCTCATCCACAAGATATACGGAACAGGTTCACAACCAGCAAAGACTGAGGACTTAAATGGCCCAAACCGAAATAATGCCAGCGCCACCGCAATTGCGAACCGGTAAACCTGCTGATCCGTGCACCATGGTGATCTTCGGCGCGGCTGGAGACTTGACCCGGCGCAAGTTAATTCCCGCTCTCTATAATCTGGCCAAAAGCGATCTGTTATCGCGCGAGTTTGCAATTTTGGGAGTTGCGCGCGCCGAAATGTCAGACGATGCTTTCCGCAAAAAAATCTCCGAGGACATGAAGCAATTCGCCAGCGACGGAGTCGACTCCGATTTGTGGGAATGGTTTTTGCGGCGTATGCATTATCTGCGCGGAAATTTCGGCGACAAAGATCTATATTCCCGCCTCAAAGGTTCACTCGAAAAAGTAGACGCGGAACATTCTACCAATGGCAATCACTTGTACTATCTGGCCACAAGCGCAGATTATTTTGGTCCCGTGGTGGAGAATCTGGCCGAAGTCGGATTAATGGAACAAAACGAGCACCAGTGGCGAAGAGTCATTATTGAAAAGCCTTTCGGCCATGATCTTGAATCCGCGCGAGCGCTCAATCAGCGATTGCTCAGCGTGGCTAAAGAAAATCAGATCTATCGCATTGATCATTACCTCGGCAAAGAAACTGTTCAAAACATTTTGGCTTTGCGATTCGCGAACGGTATTTTTGAACCGATCTGGAATCGCCGCTACATCGACCACGTGCAGATCTCAGTGACGGAAACAGTCGGGGTTGAGCAACGCGGAAGTTATTACGATCAGGCTGGCGCCTTGCGCGACATGGTTCCCAATCACATGATGCAGTTGATCAGCCTGACTGCAATGGAACCCCCAGTTTCGTTTCAAGCCGATGCAGTTCGAGACGAGCAGAACAAGATCCTACGCGCAATCCAACCGTTTACTGCCGAAGATGTTTTGACAAAAACTGTGCGCGGGCAGTATGGCGATGGCATTGTTAATGGAGAACGGGTGCCTGGCTACCGGGAAGAACCCGACGTGCCCCCCGATTCACGGACTGAAACCTTCGTAGCCATGAAATTATCAATGGACAACTGGCGATGGGCGGACGTGCCATTTTATCTCCGCACTGGAAAGCGCCTGGGAGACCGCCACACACAAATCGTAATCCAGTTCCGGCGCGCGCCTTTTGTTCTATTCCGCGACACTCCGGTTGAAACGCTGATGCCGAATCAACTGGTTGTGCACATTCAGCCGGAAGAAGGTATTTCGCTTCGCTTTGCCGCGAAGGTTCCCGGTCCGTCCATGCGGTTGGGCGCAGTCGATATGAGCTTTGAATATCAAGACTACTTTGGAACGCAGCCCAGCACGGGTTACGAACGATTGCTTCACGACTGCATGATTGGGGATGCAACCCTCTTTCAACGAGCCGATATGGTAGAAGCAGGATGGTGCGTCGTCAGCCCGGTTCTTGATGTATGGAAAGCCCTTCCGCCGCGTTATTTCCCTAACTACGCAGCTGGCACGTGGGGACCGAAGGAAGCTGATGATCTACTTGAACGCGAAGGACGGCACTGGAGGAATTTCGAGAAATGATTTTGGCCGGCGATATAGGAGGCACCCATGCAAGACTCGCCTTTTTTGACGTCTTAAATGGACGCTACAGCTTGGTTACGTCATCTGTTTTTCCTAGCCGCGAATATGCCGGATTGGACCAAATCGTTACGCAATTTGTAGATGCTTCTCCCGCGCATCCCACTCTCGCATGTTTTGGCATTGCCGGCCCGGTGACCAATGGCCGCGTCGAGACTTCGAATCTGCCGTGGGTTATCGAATCGAAACGTCTTGCTGCCGAACTCAATATAAACCAGGCTTTATTGATCAATGATCTCGAAGCTACAGCCTGGGGCATCGGCGCATTATCGCCGAGCGATGTGGTTGCTCTCAACGAAGTAAAAGGACAACCCATTGGCAATCAGGCGGTGATTGCGGCAGGAACTGGCTTGGGTGAAGCAGGCATGTACTGGGACGGCGTGAATCATCATGTGTTTGCTTCCGAAGGCGGCCATGGGGATTTTGCCCCACAAAACGATTTGGAAGTCGAACTCTTCCGCTATCTGCACGCGCGTTTTGGGCACGTCAGTTATGAACGCATTCTCTCCGGCCCCGGCTTGGTGAATGTATATCATTTTTTGCGTGACACAAACCGTGGCACCGAACCCAAGTGGCTGCTTGAAGAAATGCTGCATTCCGATCCCGCAGCTGTTATTTCAAAGGCAGCGCTGGCTGGTACTTGCCCGCTCAGTGAACATACGCTTGACCTATTTATTTCCGTATACGGTGCAGAAGCAGGAAACTTAGCGCTCAAATATAAAGCCACTGGCGGAGTTTTTCTGGCGGGCGGCATCGCCCCTAAGTTGCTCCCCAAGTTAACCAGTTCACTCTTTATGAAAGCTTTCCTCGATAAAGGCCGCATGCAGCATCTGATGGAAAGCATGCCCGTAAGCGTCATCACGAACGATAGTCTGGCGCTGCTCGGAGCGGCACGTTGCGCGATGGTGAAATCGGCAAGTTAAGAATCTGGATTCCATGGCTCATCAATCGGAAATTCGTATTTTGGAAAGCCCCGAAGAGCTGTTTCAAGCCGCAGCCGAGGAATTCGCGGATCTTGCAAAAAAATCCGTGCAGGCCACTGGACGATTTACGATTGCCCTCTCGGGTGGATCGACTCCAAAGGGAATGTTCAATCTGCTTACCGGCGAAAAGTTCGCCTTCATTCCTTGGGACAAAATCTATTTCTTCTGGGGAGATGAACGCCACGTTCCTCCCGATCATCCTGACAGCAACTATCGCATGGCCTTTGAAGCGCTGCTTTCCAGAGTACCGGTACCCAAAGAAAACATCTTTCGCGTACCCACTGAAAACAAAGATGCCGATGCGGCAGCTCTAGCCTATGAAGGAATTCTGCGAACATTTTTTAAATTACAGCCCGGAGAAGTTCCCCGCTTTGATTTAATTCACCTGGGCATGGGGCCCGATGGACACACTGCCTCGCTCTTTCCAGATAGCGCCGCATTACATGAAAATGAACGCCTGGTGGTAGCAAATTGGGTGGAGAAATTCAAAACCTACCGCATTACTTTTACCTATCCAGTGTTAAAAAATGCGGCATGCGTGACATTTCTGGTCGCCGGGAAAGACAAAGCCCCTGCGCTTCACGAAGTTCTTGAAGATCCGAACAGTAATTTGCCTGCCAAACGAGTGCAGCCAAATGGTGGAAAACTAATTTGGTTGGTGGATCGCACGGCAGCGAGTCAGCTTTCGACCTTAAAATCCCCTTGATTCTGTGGGATTATGCGCAGGTGTCGCGCCAGTCTTCGATTTCTTTCAAACCTTCGGCACGCGTCTGCTCGAAGAGCCTCACCAGATGGCGGGAGTGCTCGAACTCATGAATATCGGCCCAAACCTCAGCCCGCCATGCCTCCTCATGCACAGAACTTTCTCCGCAACTGGCGCAGCGGGTGTGCAGCTTGCGCATAGCTCTCACCAATACAGGAGCTGGCGGTAATTCAATAAAAATGCAGCGGACTTCCTGAATATCTTCTTTTTCGCCAATCATGTGTTCGTACCGTAGCAAGTAACCAAAACCAAGTTTACGTGCTTCCCGCTCGGCTTCGCCGCGCGTATGAAAGGGCCCATATTCAGCGCGCAACTGCTCAGTAGAATCGCACGCCATCCAGAAAGTTTCTTTGTAAGCCATACCTACCTCATAGCCGCAATGCTTGGGAGACAGCTCGCAGAGAACGGCGCGCACCAACAAGAAGCAATTCGAATGCCGCACAAGGCAACGAGAACTCCTCTAAAACCTTTGTAATACAGGTGAATTTAGACTGGAATTTCGGTTAAACAAGACCGGACCGCAAGCATTTGCAGCGTTTTCCCTATTGCGCAACCGATTACCTTTATGAGATTGCGTCTCTACTCTTGGGTACTTCAGTTTCGTCAAAGTGTGGACGGAACAGACAATCTCGGCTAACATCTTCTACCCTAAGAAGATAAGTGCCTATTAGCACCCATGAATCACTAATCATTGGATCAATTACATGGGAAAACGTCGCGAGCCCCGTAAAGACATTAAAGTGCCGGTCCGAATTTTCGGAACCGACAGCACGGGACAAATTTTTTCGGAAAAGGTTTTTACCGTCAATATCAGTAAGCAAGGAATCGAATTAAGCGGATTGAAGGCCAAGCCTAATATCGGCGAAGTTGTCGGCGTGACCTACGGAACGATGAAGATCCATTTTCGCGTGAAGTGGATACGACAAGCGGAGACTGCAACCGATAACCTTATTGGCCTGCTGAACATTACGCCAGAGAAACCGCTTTGGGATTTTGACTTGCCTGCTGCCCAGGCTGACGAGTATCGGCCCGCAACTGATCGGCGAAAGCACCCCCGCTTGCGATGTGCGACTTCGGTGGAACTTCACCCTGAAGGCGAAAGCCTGATTTGGGGTAAAGCTGCCGACCTTAGCATTGGTGGTTGCTTCGTTGAGATGTCAATTCCGCTAAAGCAAGATCAAAAAATCAAAATCGGCCTCTGGATTCAGGAGGTAAAATTGTGGGTTGACGGGGTTGTCACCAGCAGCACGCCGGGTTTCGGTATAGGAGTAAAATTCACTGAAATTTCCGAAGAAGATTCCAAGCGATTGCAGCAACATCTCAAAACCCTTTCACTGGGTGTGAGATCTCCTGGCTAAGCCACCCCCCTCGTAACTTACACGGTTACGGGCGATGCTTCTGTTCCAGTCTGCACCTCCGGTTCAAATTCCTCTTTCCATCGGTCACCTCCGTGACCAGCTACGTAAAGCGCAAGCTCCAGCCGGCTCCACACTCCCAATTTGTCGAAGGTGGTGCGCAGGTAATTTTTAATGACCTGCTCGGTCGTGCCCACCACATGGGCAATCTCGCGGTTGGTTAGGCCCTCCCAGACCAGAGCCGCAACTTGAACTTCTTTTACTGTTAAACGATCGCGTGGTTGCATAAATCCATCTGCTCCTTCTGAAACATCGCCGTTGCGAGTTTCACGCGTTTGCGTCCATCCCGAATTCCGGCTCTGAGAAATAATGTTCTTAAATGTTGTTTCACGGTGCGCGGGCTAATATGCAGTTGAGTCGCGATCTCTTTATTGCTACAGCCTTGCACTAAGAGAGTTAAAACCTGTTTATCTCGTTGGGTAATTTTGATGTCATTAAGATTCAACATAGCGGTATTCGTTACCTTTCAGAATCTTGGGAGTGCGGGGCCGACAATATTCCATTAGCAACTGTTTCGCCAAGCATTCGCTGTTTTGCACAAAGGGAGGAAGACCTTTTACATGCCTCTACTTAAGAGATGGACCTAAAGAATTGACCGATGCAAAAAGAGGCCAATTGTGGGATAAGCTATCCCATAACGGGCCGCGAGTCCGACCCACGTGCGGAACAAATGTTTCAAAATTTTAAGCACCGGTTAAGCCGCAACGGAATATTTTCGTAACTGTAAACGAGATTTAGGAGCCAGCAGTGCGTGTACTAATCGTTGAAGACGAACCCCGGTTAGCAGAAAACATCGCACGCAGCCTGCGAGAGAGCGCAGGTTATGCCGTAGATATCGCTCCCGACGGAGAAGAAGGACTGTTTCTAATGCAGTCCAACTCTTATGACGTAGTTCTGCTCGACCTGATGCTGCCCCTTCTCGATGGTAAAGAGTTACTCGCCCGCGTTCGCCAGGCAGGACAGCAAACGCCTGTGCTCGTGGTAACTGCGAGAGACGATAAAGAATCTGTTGTCGCGCTGCTGAACTCCGGTGCAGATGATTACCTGACTAAGCCTTTCGATCTAGGCGAGTTGTTGGCGCGCACGAAAGCGCTCGTCCGACGCGGCAAAGGACAGCCCTCCCCTGTTCTTATTATTGGCGACATCCAACTCAATACCGTCAATCGTACTGTCACCCGATCCGGGAAAATCGTGACCCTCACTGCAATGGAATACCGCGTCCTCGAATATCTGGCGCATCGTCCCCGCGCCGTCATCTCTAAGACCGAATTGCTCGAGCATCTCTATGACTACAACTGGGAAAAGTTCAGCAATGTAATCGAGGTCTACATTTCAGGTCTACGGCGAAAACTGACGGATGGCAGCACGCGGCAATTTATCCAGACCATCCGTGGTCAGGGCTATATTTTGCAAGACTGAGTTGCAAACTGAACAAACCCATGCTGCGCAACTCCATCCAAGGACGCCTGATCGCTACGGTGGTGATCTCTCAAGTCCTTCTAGCCGCTGGCCTTACCTTTGCCGGCGCTTATTATACCGAGCGCCGATTGTTCTCCAATCTCGACGCTGCCATGCAATCGCGAGCTATGAGTGTGGCTGCTCTTGTGCGCTATAGCGAAGATGCCAGCGGCGATGTGTATTTCGATAACAGCCTCATGCCACCATCCATTGATCCCGCACGACCGGATCTATTTGTAGTATGGGCGGACAGAACGGGATTGGTTGCGCGTTCCGCCAACTGGCCCCAGGAACTTAATATCGGCCCTGAAGGCGATACCCATTGGAAATTCAAATCGACTCATCTGCATTACCGCGGGTTAAGAATTGCCCAAGTCCCGATTCTGGATCGCGAGAGCGGCCCTACCTTCCGTCCACAAACTTTGACTATCGTTTACGCCTCCCCAACCGCACACGTCCGGGAAGAAGTCCGCAAAGCTGGGATTTTTATCGCGCTTGCCAGCCTGTTTCTTTTAGGAATCACTGTACTCCTGGCGCTTTGGGGAATCCGTCGCGGACTTTTCCCCTTACAACATTTGGCCTCGCAAGCAGCGTTGGTTTCCACCACGAATTGGGAGTTGCATCTTCCGCAAAGCTCACGCGAAATAACGGAGCTGCGTCCCTTAACCGAGTCGATGACGACCATGCTCGCCCGGCTGCAACGCTCGTTCGAGCAGCAGCGAGAGTTTATGGGCAATGCTGCCCACGAACTGAAAACTCCGGTTGCGGTGCTGAAGTCCACTTTGCAATCTTTGCTGCACCGTCCCCGTAGCTCGGATGAGTATCGGGCGGGTATCGATGAATCTCTTGAAGATTTGGAGCGGCTGGAGAAACTTCTGCAATGGATGATGCGGCTGGCGAGAGCGGAACAATGGGGACATGGCGCGCTACGCCGCGACCTTCAGGTGATCGATGTCAGAACTACCTGTGAAGAAGCTGTCGAACGGATTCGGCAATTGGCCGAAGCCCGCCAGACCAAACTTAATCTTTCCACCAATGGTCCCGCGCCATTCCGGGCCGATCCGGAAGACCTGCAACTAGTATGGACGAACCTGCTGGAAAATGCGGTACGCTACAGTCCAGAGGGGCGATCTGTAGAGATAGCTGTCAACAACAATGACGACTGGGTGCAGGTTGTCTTTCAGGATCATGGCGTGGGGATTCCGGCCACAGATCTGCCGCATGTCTTTGAACGCTTTTATCGCGGAGACCCGTCGCGAAATCGCGCTACCGGAGGATTTGGTTTAGGCTTGGCGATAGCCAAAGCACTGGTCGAAGCCTACGGCGGAAAGATCATAGCGGAGAGCCAGCAAGGCGAAGGCACGCGAATGACAGTGAGTCTGCCTGCGACTAAGACTTAGGCCGGCATATATCTTTGATCTGTCCTCCAGTCCGATGGTTCCCATGGGAACATTCCGATGTATGCGAAAAGATTAATTAAGGAGCGAAACGCATGTCCGTATTGACTGAATCTCCAGCAGGCTTTCTCTCCCGGCGCCGATTCTTTCGCTGGATCAGTTCTTTTACCGCAGCCCTGGGTGCTGCCCCTCTAGTTTCTTCCGCTCAGACTCTTTCGACGCCAGTCCCGGCTGCATTGCCGGATGGCGAGGACTATTACGCGAAGCTCGGTGTGCCCAAGATCATCAACGCCGCTGGCACCTATACCACCCTTACCGCTGCCTGTATGCCGCCGGAAGTTCTCGCCGCAGTGCAGAAGGCCGCGCTCCATCCTGTACGCCTGCACGATCTTCAGCGCAAAGCCGGCGAGTACATCGCTCAGCGTCTGAAGTGTGAGGGAGCGGTTGTGACTTCGGGAGCCTCCGGAGCTATCAGCCTCGCGACCGCCGCATGCATGCAGCACGCAAACCATATCGATGTCCTGGATATGCCGCAGGCGATTGAGGGCCTGAAGAATCAGGTCATCGTGCAGCGCGCCCACCGCTATGAGTATGACCGCGCCATTTATCTTTGCGGCGCCCGCGTGACGGAAGTTGTCACGCTTGATGACTACAAGCGCGCATGCGCAGCAGGCAACGCGGTCATGACAAATTTCTTCAATGCCGCGGAAGAAGAGGATGGGATCGCAGGCAGCGCGCAGATCGGACGAGAAGAGTGGCTGAGTGTAGCGCACGAGCACAACATTCCCTGCCATCTGGACGCAGCCGCGGACATGCCGCCCATCTCCAATTTATGGAAATATACCGGCATGGGCTTTGAACTGGTGGCATTTTCTGGAGGCAAAGGAATGCGCGGTCCACAAAACGCGGGCCTGCTTCTTGGCAAAAAAGTTCTGACCGACCTTGCCCACGCCAACAATAATCCAGAAGATGGAATCGGCCGTGGCATGAAAGTAGCGAAGGAGCAGATTGTAGGGATGGTCGCAGCGGTCGACTGGGTTCTCTCGCATACGGAAGAGTCGATGCAAGGCGACTACCAGAAGCGGGTCGATCTCATTGTCGATGCCGTCAAGGGCATTCCTTCGGTCACAACGCAGACAGTGGTCCCGAGAATTGCCAACCACGTTCCACATCTTCTCATACGCTTCGACCCGGCAGTCACTGGCGTTACTACTAGTCAGATCGTCGCCACTTTGCGCAGCGGAACCCCTTCGATTGAACTGAATCCGAACACTGGACAAAAACCCAACCAAGGCATTCCGGCGGATGCAAACACGCTCGTGGTCGGAGTATGGATGTTGCAGCCCGGTGAAGATGCAATCGTGGGCCAGCGTATTCGCGCAGCCTTCAGTAAAAGCGCATAGGGCTACTCGGGAAGTAGTGTTCCCGTGGGAACATATTGTTCTAATGTTCCCACAGGAACATTTTTGCATATTTGTACGTACATAATTGTGTGATGTTGTTGGATCGATTGGAGCGCTCTCTTCTCTCCTTTACATTTGCTTACATTGCTATTTTGGGGCAATGCGACTTTTTCCTCGGCGTCTTGGTGCTTTTAGAAAATCGGCGGGAAGTGGTAAGCAGTCATAGAAGTGGTTTTACCGAGAAACTTTCTAACATTGCCACATCCACTTACAAATTAACTTGCCAAATCCAGCTACTTACCTTATCGTCCCAAAGCGAGTCTTACCGGGCCCCTAACTTCTACGCATGGGGAGCGCAGTTGCAACTCGGTAGTAGCACAAATTATCAGCAGACGGGCAATGGAGCGGATCCATTTTCGGTGACAGGCAATTTGACTTGGAACTCTAACGGCACGCTTCAACAGCTTTCCATCTTCGATCTTTTCGACACAGCCAACAATCAGACCTGCAAGTATGGTTATGACGATCTTGCACGCATAAGCAGCGCAAATTGCGGAACGGCAGCAAATCAAAGCTTCGCCTATGATGCTTTTGGTAATATTCAGAAAACTGGTTCGCCAAATGCCTTCACGCCGACCTATGCGTCCAACAATCGTATCAATGCAATCTCAGGATGTTCGCCAGCATTTAATCCGGCCACTGCCTACGATGCCGACGGCAATCTGCTTTATGATTGCACCAATACCTACACATACGATGCCTACGGGAAAGTTGCCAGCATCAACACTATTCCCATCACCTACGATGCGCTAGGACGCATGGTAGAAAACGGCTCAGGAGAAATTCTCTACAGTCCAATCGGCAAGCTGGCGCTGATGACTCGGCAGATCACGCAGAACATTTTCTTGCCGCTGCCGGGCGGAGAGCAAGCGACCTACACCGGAAGCACGCTTCGTTTCCGCCACTCGGACTGGCTGGGAAGTTCAAGGTTTGAATCCAATACCGCTGACAAGGAATATGCCGATCTGGCCTATGCACCATTTGGAGAGACCTACTCGGTTAAGAGCAATGTGACCACGCCGTACATTTCATTCACCGGGCAGCAGCCGGACACGGTTGCCGGACTATACGATTTTACTTATCGCGAGTACAGCCCTGGTCAAGGCCGCTGGATTTCTCCCGATCCAGCGGGACTACAAGCAGTTGATTTCGGCAACCCGCAAAGCTTTAATCGCTATGCTTACGTGCTGAACCAGCCAACAGGGCTTGTTGATGCTTTTGGTCTTTGTCCGTCTGGCCAAGCAGACGCTGGTCGGAATGGGTGGGATGCAGCCTCTGGTCAGGACGCATGTGGCGGGATCGCAGTGAACGCGCCGTTCCCTGGGTGGGTCAATGGCATAGGATGGGTTGATGGTTTGGACGGTTGGAGCACTTGGGATGGAATCATAATGGGTGGAAGCCGCCAGAGTAATGGCATTTTCGAGGGAGAAAATTCGACTGGCTGGTCGCTAGGACCCAGTCCGAGTGACATACTCCAACAAATTCTTTCGGGGAATTTCTCAAGTCTGGGAGTGCCAACTCTGAACGATTTAATGAATCAGGCCTGGGTTATGGACGCCGAGCCCGCAAACAACGGCACACCCACGCCTAAGAACCCATGCGTCGCAGATGCTCTTAAAGCAGGCGCCACAAACGTTGGTATTGATTTATTAGGATTTCTTCCAGAAGCTGGCGGAGTTGCCAGAGTCGTGGGCCATCAGGCCGGATATGTTGGCAAAGTTGCTGACAATCTCGGCAAAAATATGCTCACGGCAGACACAAAAACAACAGGTACCTTGGCCAGTGCTATCGGTTTCAGTTCGAGTGATTGGACTACATGGGTGTCGGCAGGAATCACGGCTGCAGATTTCGTCCCTGTTCTAAGTGACTTTACAACCCCTGTTGCAATAGCTTGGGACGCAGGCGTAGCAGCATATAAGGTTTATCAATGTCCCAAATAAATGAACTGAAGCGTGAAATTCAGGAGCTCAAGAATCGGCGTTTGTCTTGGCGTGCGAAGTTATTCATCGTTCTCATCGGTGCGCCAATGGTTTTTTTGTTCGCTCTCTACGGGGGCTTAGAACTAGCGATGCCCTTGACCATTACTATTTCCGCACTTGGCTTCGTGGTCTACCTCAAATGGAAGCTGAGGCAGCACGCGTGGTTTTGGATTACTATGACGGTCATCGCGGCGCTTCATGTTCCGCTGATTCTGTTTGTTCCTTGGACTACGAAGTGGGTTCCCGGCTGGGCAGTTGCTGGATTCGCCACGGTGGATTTTGTTCTCATCCTCTGGGTTCTCCTTGTTGTCGAGAAATTCATGGGAGAACGGAGGATTGCTGAAAGTGGGGATCGTTCCCTCTAACGATACGACGGACGCGGATGGAGGTACGATGGCGTCTGCCGCTAGTGTATGTGGCCTCCCGCAAACGACGGGGCGACCATCAGCGCCGCTCCTCCTCGACCGTGGTACAAGAATTCCTGCATCACGAGCGCCCTAGGCGCAGGCGCTTTGAGTGTGGGTATTGATTCGATAGGACTGATCCCTGAAGCTGGCGGGATTGCCCGAGTGATTGGCCATCAGGCTGGCTACGTTGGAGTAGTAGCCGATCAGCTAGGAAGCAAAGTCGTTGGGGCAGTGGGAGCATCGACGGGCGCCGTCAATGGCCTCGCAGGCCTGGGTGATACGTCGGCAGACGGGTTGATTTCAACCGGTCTTACCGTTGCTGGGTTTGTACCTGGTCTCGGGCAGGTCGCGGCTGGGCTTTCGGTTTTTCATGACGTTTACCTGACAGCAAGGGCGATTGGACAATGCCACTAGCGAAGGAAATAAAGAACGACGTAAAGAACGACATAAAAGCAGCCAAGAAAATATGGTTGCCCTGGTGGGGCGTGTTGTGTTTGGGTATTGTCTCGCTGCCCCTTTATTGGCTGTTCGATCATTTTGGGAGACTTAATCTTGCGTTGCCAACGTTTAATTGCATTGCGGTACTTGGCTTCGTGATTGCTGTAAAGCGGAACCTGCGGCGGCATGCGTGGTTTTGGGGTATCATGGCAATCCTCGCGACTCTTCATGTCCCGTTGATTTTGTTTGTCCCCTGGACCACCAAGTGGGTTCCCGCACTCGCGATTGCCGCCATCGACTCAGGGGATTTGATCGTGATGCTCACGATTCTTTCTGTTGTCGGGAAATTCATGGAAGGCCAGAAAACCGCTGCCCCAGATTCCGGCCACTGAGCAGAGTATCTGCTATTGGCGTTTCCGGGCGACCAGGACGCACGATCTAGGAGCAGGTGAGGGTCAGGGGTACTCCGGTTCTTCAGGAACCGTTCTGAGGTTTTTTCTTTAGCTGTGGGACCGGTGGCCCAGCTTCGCGTCTGTTGTTTGGACGCTAACCTGGGTCACATATCACTGCATTTGACAGGCAGGCGGTTATAAGGTTCCTTCATGCCGCGCGGGCTCAAACGCTGGCAGCAATCCCGGCAAACTCATTTCGTGACCTTCACCTGCTATCATCGGCGGCCAGGCTTTGACTCACCTGCGGTCTACGACCTATTTCTCCATGTTTTGGAGAGCACGCGACGCCGCTTTGCTCTATGCATCTACGGATATGCGGTTATGCCAGAGCACGTGCACTTGCTGCTCAGCGAACCCGTGTGCGGATTACTGGCAGACGCCATCCACGGTCTGAAGCTGAGCTTTGCCAAGCGCTTGGGCAAGGGCGTGTTCTGGCAGAAGCGCTATTATGATCGCAACGTGCGCGATGAGCAGGAGTTCAAAGAGAAGTTACGGTATCTGCATCGTAATCCGGTAAAGCAGGGTCTGTGCGAGCATCCGCAGAATTGGAAGTGGAGCAGTTTTCGCCACTATGCGCTACGCGAGAAAGCAGAGGTGGAGATCGAGTCGGAATGGACGGCAAGAGACCGGGAACGGCATGCGACCGGCGGCAAGGACAGAATATTCTTGTACCCAGGTTAGCGTCCACACAACGGACGCGAACCTGGGCCACCGGCCTTTTAACTACAGTTCCACTAACGATGTATCTGCAATGATTCCACTCCCAGTCCGCCCATTGGTCAACTGGCTTCAGGCAGGTGCGGGTGCGGATATAACTTTTAATGCGCCGACCGAGTATAGCGGCCTTACAGTTATCGGGGTAGGAAGAAACCTATCGGCAGGCAGGTTCGTGACTTCAAAAGGTATACAGGGCTTTAGTCTCAGTCTAGGGCCCAGCATTTGGCCCACCTATGAATATCGCCGTCCCACAGGACAATGCTTGCGCTTGGAAGTACTCAAGTGTGAAGTGATTTAGTGTGGTTTGTATGGATAGGAGAGCCAGTGACCGAATTTGAGTCCCAAGGAGATCAGGTCCTTGCGTTTAAGGGATCACGATATTGGACATCTAACGTTTGGGGAGCAGTCGTGGCAGGTATTGGCGGGGGTACACTGATGTCGGTTGTGGCTATCATTGTACTCTCTGGATCACCGTCGCCAAAAATAATGCTATTTATGGGAGGCTGGGTACTAATTCTCCTAGTTGCAGTGCTGGCTTGGTTCCCTGGCAACGCGATCGCTAGGTTCCCTTACGAAGTCATGGTCGAAAAGGGCAAGGGCCTGCGGATTCGGGCTCCTCTTAAAGAACTATTTATCCCGATACAGGAGGTTCGAGACGTAAGCCCAAGTTTTCCGCTCGGCTTTGTAATACGCTTGAAACATCGACAGCGGTTCCTCACGCAAATCTTCATCCATAAACTTTTCGGAAGTCGGGGCAAACCCTTAGCAGATGCAATCCGGGAAGAAATCGAACGTTGTGTTTCTTCCGGATGACTCGTTAGCGTGGCGATTGGCCCATCTTTGCTGCTTTTTGCAAGGGCGGGAACGAGACTCTCTTTCACACTTAAATCAAAAAGGCCACTCTCTCGAGTGACCTTTTTAAATCTTTGAAACCTGAACTAATCCCCTGACCTGTTCCCCTGATTCCGAACAAATCGAAGTATGATTTCGTCGAAGGAAAGGGGAAGGGAGAATGTCGAAGAGCAATCACACGGAGGCGCAGATGATCGGGGCGCTGAAGCAGTTGGAGGCGGGACGCAAAGCGGAAGACGTGGCGCGGGAAGTGGGCGTATCGAAGCACGCGATCTACGCCTGGAAGGCGAAGTATGGCGGGATGGACGTGAGCGAGGCGCTTGCTGATCTGTGGGCCATTCGCGCTAGCTAGGTTTGCGAGTATTAGCTGACCGTAATAATCAAATGCGGAGTAATTTTTCGAATGAGACATAATCCAGGAGTAACCTGCACGCTATGAGCATTACCCTCATTCGCAGACACTTGCCTATTCGGAAAACCCGAGAACCAGACACACCTTTGTCTGGCTCTCCTATCATTGAACATGGTGGCCAACCGGTTCCCGCGCTAGTCATCGCCAAGCTTGGTTTGCAATTTCACGGCTGTCAGTTCGTCGATTTTTCGTATCACAATTGTTCGAGTTCCGTTCCGTTGAAAAACCGTTCCATTGACACGAACATACTTTCCGACGAATGGCATCAATTTTCCCCGCTGATCAGGATCGGGCATTTGATCAGAGATGGGAAAATAAATATCGCCAGCCTTCGTCAAAATGACGAGCGGGGAACCGCTTTTGGCGCATGCCAGCGCGCACTCCAGGTTGAAGTTGGTTGCAGTTGATTTGTGGTTTTGTATGGGACATGCCACATCCCTGACCAGACCTTCCACCATTACGTCGTTTTTGCCAACTGAAGTCGCATCATTAGAATGATTCTTGTCTTGAGCAGAAATAGAGGCCGAGAGAGCCATTGCGGCGCTAATAGCAAGAATCAATCGGCACTTAATAAGACCATTCATGTCGTTTCTCCTTCCTGAAGTGCGGTACATCATTTTCTCTTCGCAAGACAAATATAGCGGTTGACGGTACTTCGACAGTTCATCTAAAGTTGAACTATGGATGAAGAAGCTAAACAGTTGGCCAAGGTCAGTGCGCAGTTAGCGGATCCCGCGCGGGCAGCAATGGTTCTTAGATTGATGGACGGTAGTTCCCGGCCTACCGGAGATCTCATGCTGGCCGCGAACCTTTCTTCATCGTCCGCCAGCACTCATTTGTCTAAGCTGGTACGCTCCCGTATTCTCAAAGTTGCAAAAGAAGGACGGCACAAACATTACCGGATCACGACCGCAGCCGTTGCCCACGCCGTCGAAGCTCTCCAGATAATTGCCTCACCGGTAGCCGCATTCCAATTCGCTGCGCGATCTCCGTTAAACCCCTTCGCGTTCGCTAGGACATGCTACGACCATCTCGCGGGCAAACTAGGCGTTGCGGTCGCAACGGCGCTGCAAAAAGAGGGCATTCTTCGCGTCTCTGGCAAAAACTATGAAGTGACTGAGAGTGGTTCCGATTGGCTGGCCGAGCTGGGGATTGACGGGAAGGGACTACTATCGGAGAGACGAATGTTCGCGCCTCAATGTCTTGACTTCACCGAGCGCCACAGCCACATTTCTGGGGCACTCGGCGCCGCCTTGTTGCAGCGGATGATTGAACTGGATTGGATTCGAAAGACGCGGGTGCCGCGCGCCGTCCGTTTGACCGAAAAGGGAAAGACAGAGCTAAGCAGAAGGCTGCGTCTGGTATTTACCGAGAGTCAAAATGTAGGACACAACCACGCCTAAACGTTTCTTGAACTGTAAAGCGTGGTTGGCCTTTTTGCCGCTTTGCTCGCCTTTATTCCTGCGTACATCTCGGCACAAGCTCAAACTCTTCCACGGTGAATCGAAAATCTGCAGTTCGCCCATAGTGAGGCCTACGAAAGTGCGGGCTGCGCACCTTGAATACAATAGAAAAATGCAACTCACTGATCGATGCTTTGCGGTTACCGGTCTAGGCTACTCGACACCTTGGAGTGTCAATGCTGGTTTCGTAATCGGCGACGAAGTAACGCTGGTGGTCGATACCGGGGCGAGCAGTCTGGCGGCTCAATCCATTCATGGTTACGCCTCCACTGCAAGGCCAGGAAATAAACTGCGGGTCATCAACACGGAGAAGCACTTCGATCATATCGGCGGGAACAGTTTTTTTCGGGAGCGCGGAATTGATGTCTGGGGTCACGCGGAAATAGCGCGAACGCCAGATGAGTTCCAGGCAGAAGTTGCTGAATTCAATGATCTGATCCCAAACTTAGCTCGTCGTGTGCGCACTGAGGCACACGCATTTTTTCATAACACCAATCTGGCGAACCCGAACTGCCACATCCACAACGACACCTGGTTCGATCTGGGTGGCTGTACCGTTGAAGTACTGCTTACCCCCGGACATACGCCGACAAATCTTTCCGTTTGGGTTCCTGAGGAGAGCGTTTTGTTTACAGGCGACTGCTTGATTCGTGAATACCTTCCGAATTTGGACGCAGGCACTAAGACGGAGTGGGAACTGTGGATCGAATCAATTGATCGTCTCGAAGAACTCAAGCCCAAGTTCGTTGTTACAGGTCATGGCCCGATATCCAGAGGCGTCGAAATTCAAAGGGTAATGAACTCCGTTCGTAGCGTACTTAGAGAATCAATCGCACGAGGCTCGTCCCCAACCGCTTCTATCCATTAAATGAATTTTCTGCACTTGCTCGATCCGCAGCGGCAGGGCAATTTCCCATCATGATGGGAATCGACGTAATCGCAGGTGAGTTCATCCCCGGCACGAATGTTTTTCTTGGCATAAAATTCCGCGCGTCCAAAGGCGATGCGGATGAATACATTCGAATCGCAGGAATGATTGATGAAAGAGAACGGCCCTCCGCGGCGAGTGCCGTCGAGTGCAACGGTATCGCTGACTTCCACGATTGCAATCCGCTTGGCATTCTTGGCACGTTTCCGTGCTTCACGAATGGAGATGGGTTCGCCGCTAAACTCCCCAATTTTTTTGCGGGCTCGCAAGGGAGTGTCGCTGAACAATCCCTTACCTTGAATCAGACTCCTGCCAATGATAAGCACAGAAAATAGATTTTATAACCAGAGGGTAAGCGAATTATCAAAACGAATGTGCCGGTTTGTTTGCATCGAACCACAGATGGCACGGAAGTTCGCGGGGAAGCTGTTTTTCGTTAATCTTAGTTGTTAGTTCTCTAATGTCCTCTGTGGTTATGAGTAGCTGGAATCCAGAAACACGGTCCATCAATTCGTCATAGCGAATCTAAACTGCCCATTACCATAAAATGTATACGTTTCTTCAATTCACAGCCCTGTCTTAGAATAGTCGTTCTTGCTCACTCCTGAAGAACTCGATCGACTGCGCGTGGTTCTTGTCTCCTCGCGCAATGCTCTCAACATCGGCGCGGCTGCCCGAGCGATGAGTAATTTCGGGTTTCTCCGCCTGCGCCTGGTTCATCCTTATGAACCTGCTTACCGTGGAGCCCGTTCCGCAGTGGGAGCTGCCGCCGTCCTAGCCACCTCGGAAGAATACGGGACAGTCGCGGAAGCGGTAGCCGACTGCACGCTGGTGGTGGGAACAACAGCGGTTGGGGATCGGGCATTACATCATCCGCTGAAAAGGCTGGAGACAGGCGGAGACACCATCCGGGAACATTTGCGGTCCGGCAATGTCGCGGTTCTGTTTGGATCAGAAAAGATTGGACTTACCAATGAAGATTTGAGCCACTGTCATTGGCTGATGCGGATTCCCAGCCGCGAAGAGCACATTTCCATGAACCTGGGGCAGGCAGTGGGAATTTGTCTTTACGAGTTCATTCGAGACCCCGAGGGTCCATTGCCAGCACGACCGGAAATACCCAGTGGAGGACGACGCGGCAAAGAAAGAGAGCGGTTTCTGGACGATACACCTGCAACGGCTTCGGAAGTTGAACGCATGACAATGCAATTAATCGAGGCGCTCCATACCAGCGGGTATGTGAATCCTGCTGCATCAACCGACGAAAAGGTGCGCCGCCTGGTTAATCGGCTCAAACTTCCCGCACGGGACGTAGAAACCTGGCTTGGGATTCTGCGGCAGCTCATGTGGAAGATGAAATCGCCGACAAGCTAGCAGATAAAATTGCTCAGACTTTTGAAAATCGGCATTGGGTTGCGATCTGCAATCCTGCTCAGTTGCAAATTTTTGCATATAAGTCTCTCATCCGAATGGATTAGCTTTGGATTGTAAAGTTCGGTTTCTGCCGAATCAGCAACTTACAAGTATTTCTGCCGATAATTTGGCAGTCCGATTGCCTTACAATAAGTCGGTATTGTGTGATTAGTTAAAACTCTCTGTGGAGTCTTTGTTGGCTTGACGCAACCGCTCACCAATTCGCGGCCAAAGATTGCGCTGGACGAAGCATCATTTCAGAACCTGCTCGCCGCAGCCTCTATCATGCAGCAGCACGCGGATCGGCTAATAGCCAAAGACCCCGCAGCAAGTTCCACCGAAGCTCTTTCTGAAATTGCACAAGCCCAGAAGCTCATTCAAAGCGGAAAGCTAGATTTTGCGGCAGCGTCCAGCCTGATTGCCGAACGCCTGTTGAAAAGTACGAAGGCAGCCGGAGTGGCAATTGGCTTAGTGGAAGGGGACCGTCTGGTCTATGCCGCCACGTTGGGCGATGCAGCGAGTCAGCGCGGTACACGTGTCCCGCTCGATTACGGATTAGCGGGAGAATGCCTGCTTAACGGAGAGGTTCAGCGCTGCGAAGATGCCGAATTTGATGCCAGAGTTCCTTTCTCATTGCGTCGCAAAGGAAACATTCAATCCTTCCTTGCCGTTCCGATACGACATGCGGACGCCGTCGTTGGAGCCATCGAATTGCGTTTCGCGGAACCGCGTGGATTCCACGAACAGGACGTACGCACCTGTGAGCTCATGTCAGGACTGCTCAGCGAAGCAATTTCCCGGTCAGAAAAACGTAGTTCCCGGTTGGAGAAATTCACGGGAGAATTACCTCCATTTTTGACAGACGATATATTCCAACCTGTCCTAGGGTCTGCTTTTGACAAAGACCATGGCGATAGGCAAACGGGTCAGGCTGAGTTAAACGGGGATGAAGAAACAGACTTGATGGAGCAGGTATCTTCTTCATTTTCTCCTGCGCCAACCGCTGCTTCACAAGAATCGTTTTTGCAAGATGAATCATTTTTGCAAGATGAGAAGGATTTACCGAACGAAAAAACAGACTTCGGTTTCGAGCCAGCTCCTGTTGTTCCCGCTTCCACTGTGGGCATCCAATGCCGCAGCTGTGGGCGGGAGTTTACGGGTGAAGAAGCTTTCTGTGGCAATTGCGGAGTTACTCGCGTCCCTCGCGAATCCGAGGAAGGATACCTGCAACATAAATGGGCAACGCTCTGGTACATGAAAGAGGCGGTACGGAGAAAAGAGTCAACAAACGAACAGCTGGCGGTGGAAAAAGAACCTGCCTCAACATCTTCCACTTCGACATCTGGAAGTGAGCTGGAGCCGGCGAGGTTCTCTCCTAACGCCCAGGCTGGCTTTGAGGCGTCTCCAGCTTCGAAAGATTTATTTCGGGAGTTGCCGAGCTCGAGTTCGACGAATTCGAAGGAGCAGCCGCTAGCATCGGAAGAATTTTCTTTCTCCGATCCGTTTCTAGTTGAACCAATTCAAACCAAACCAGAAGAATCAATAACAGACTCAACTGGTCACGAGATTTGGGCACCAACACACGGCGAAGATCAATTCCAACAAGAAGAAACCCAGCAAACAGTAACCGGAGAACTTACCGAAGCTACACCTAAAGCATGGCTGCTAGAGTTGCAAGCCCATCGCGCAGAGATCTACTTAGGGGTTGCCGCAATTCTGCTGGTCATAGTGTTAGTCGGATGGGGCGCACCTAAAATCCCCGTTGTAAATTCATCCCGGACGAATATTTCCGCCGCTCCGCAACTCACTGCTTTCGAAAAGCTGTTGGTTGCCACTGGGCTGGCGGATGCTCCGGAAGTTCCCCATGTATATCTCGGCAATCCAGATGCAGAGGTCTGGTTGGACGTACACACAGCGCTTTATTATTGTCCCGGCAGCGCGCTTTACGGAAAAACCGCTGGAGGCAAACTAACAACCCAGAAAAGCGCCCAACAAGATCAGTTTGAGCCAGCAGCTCGCCGGGCCTGCGATTAGGTTACAAATAGAACGGCTCCCCTGAATCAAGGGAGCCGTTCTATTTTTCTGATTTGCTGCGGCGCGATCAGTTTTCCAAGTCATGGGTTCGGGCTGCAGGGGTATTCAGGTCAAGAATACTATGCTCCCAATGCTCCAGAATGTCAGGCGTGAGCGAGATTTTCGTGCCGGCGGGCTTCATACCAGAGAGCGAGTTCGACTCTGTTCCAAAGTCCGAGCTTATCGTAGATGGCTCTGAGGTAGTTTTTAACGACATGTTCTGTGGTTCCGATTGCGTTGGCGACATCGCGGTTTTTGAGTCCCTGGGCCACGAGTTCAATGACTTGTCGCTCGCGTTCACTGGGACTTCGTTTTCCGTTGCGTTCGCTTCTGAACATAGCTGCCTCCGATATAATAGTGTTGCGAGCTTGACTCGCTTGACTCCATCTCTAATACCAAACCGCAAAAACAGTCTGTTGAAGTGCGCTTTTACCGTACGCCGAGCCATCTTTAGCTCTTTGCCGATCTCGTCATTGTCACATCCTTGAAGCAGTAATTCGGCAATCTGCTGCTCTCGCGGAGCCAGTTGGATAGACGTTTCCTTCATAACAGCCTTCCCCAATTTCTAAAGCAGCATCGATGCTGCTGAAAATATTTAGAATTCTACAAAGCAGCCCATCCTACGCATTTTCAGCGTTCAAGATGAAATACTGCCGTAGTTTTACCGCGAATACCAGAATTCATAGCATCCACGCTGCCAAGTCGCGGCACTTTGCACAGTTTGGAACCAAATAGATTTCCACCGATAATGGGATGAACCCCTGAAACGAAATACCGCCAATGACCAATTCTGTGAGGACATTGTCAACAGGATCAAACAACCTTGTAAAATCATGTATTTGGAACCGACTATTACCTTCTATGTTCATCTTTCGAAGAAAGTAAAAAAAATAATGTGCCGATATGGTGAATACTTTGACGAAGTTTCGGCAAAAAAACTTTATTACTTTCGTTTGTACCCGATTTCCTGTATGCCGGGTTAAGGCAAATGGACTGAGTCAAAATTTCCATTGATCGAGAGCCGGAATGGAAGTAATTACACTTGCCGAATATTTGAGCCGGTGAAAATTGAGCTGTGATTTCCAGATAAATTAAATTCTCTATCTTTGAGTACCATCGCTCTAAAGTTATAACTACAATTGTGGAAATCATGAAATTGTCCGTTGTAATGCCGATCTACAATGAGAGCGCAACTTTGCGCCTTGTTGTGGAGCGAGTGCTCGCTGTCCCTCTCAATCTCGAATTAATTTGCGTGGATGACGGATCGCGTGACGGCTCGAGAGAAATCCTTGCTGAGCTTCAGAGTCAATATCCGCAATTGCGGATATTTTTGCAGCCGCAAAACACCGGCAAAGGAGCTGCGCTGCGGAGGGGCATTCAGGAAGCCACCGGAGATTTCGTAATCATTCAAGACGCGGATCTCGAATACGATCCTGGCGATTACACGACGCTTCTTGAGCCACTCATTCAAGGCAAAGCCGATGTAGTTTATGGCTCACGCTTTCTTGGAAGCGGTCCTCATCGCGTACTTTATTTTTGGCATTCGGTGGGAAACTGGGCACTGACGCTGTTATCGAATTGCCTCACCAATATTAATCTTAGCGACATGGAGACCTGTTACAAAGTCTTCCGCCGAGAGGTCATCCAGTCAATCCCGATTGAAGAAGACCGCTTTGGATTCGAGCCTGAAATTACCGTCAAAGTAGCAAAGCGGCGCCTGCGGATCTATGAGGTCGGAATTAGTTATTGGGGCCGCACCTACGAAGAGGGTAAGAAAATTGGTTGGAAAGACGGCTTGCGCGCTTTGTGGTGCCTATTAAAATATTCGGTAACAGAACCCGTTATTTCCACTCAGAGTTTCGCAGCTGACTCATCCGCGAAGAAGATTACCGAAAGATTGTCAGTGCATAATTGAAATTCCAATTTAGTGATTTTTCTTCGGTCGTGCCATCGTTCCCGCAGTGGCATTATTTTTTGGTGTCTGATAAGTGAAGTTCATCGGCTTACTTTTCTCAGCTGCATCTGTTTTCGGCACTGGCACAGGGCGAGGATTTGCGGGCGCCTTTTGCATCGCAGTTCTTGAAGTTTGGGTCTTGGCAGTCTCGCGCTCCAGAGCAGCCACTTGGGCGTCCGATGCATTGCGTTTTGCTCCGTTAGCTAGAGGCGCCCCAGCCTTCTTTTGACGAGGAGCAGCTGAAAGCTTTGGCGCTTTATATATCGGGGATAATTTTTGTTGGGTGGGCCTGGAAGTAGCCGCATGCCGATAGGGACGCATGGCAGGATCTTTGGCGGCCTGTCCAATCGCTATTGGAACCAGCGTCGCAAATCCGAGCAAGTTGCCTATCAGTAAAACGCGTACATCAAATTTCATAAATCCTCTTACTCTCTTCTGATGGAGACTATTGACTCGTCCCTCACCCCAACGGAGCAAGTTCAGTACCGTTTGAGTATATCGCGCCATCTATCGTTTACTAAGTGAATTGGCCGAACGCATTTACCGGTATATGCAAACCCTTGCAGATCCTCATAGTTGCGCACCCTGCCCGCACGCATTTAAGGGCTTTAGAACGAGTCTAAGGCTGGTTTTAGTGGCACAATCCACACACATAATGTTGTAATGGCGATTGCCTCGGAGGGGGAATGTCAGGCTTATATGTGTTAGGAGCGCGCCAGCGAAGCTTGTTGGTGAAAAGTGAAGAAGAATGGAACCTTTACGAGTCCGCGCTCATTTTGCAATTGGACACCGAATCCGGCAGAGTCGTAACTTGTGTTGAGTACAAGAGTCCGCTCGAAGCGAGAGCGAATGAGAATTCTTCCAATGTATTTAAAGCTGGCACCATCGTGGGAGATACGCTTTACGCCTGTACTTCGACCGAAGTATTGATTTTAAAACTGCCGGAATTCAAGAAGACCGGATACATATCGCTTCCCTGCTTTAACGACATACACCATGTCACGCCCTCGTCGGATGGAAACCTATTGGTCGCAAATACCGGACTCGACATGGTGGTTAAGTTCACAGCAGAGGGGAAAATTTTGGCAACATGGGATGTACTCGACGAGCCTTTATGGTCGCGATTTTCGCAAGATGTGGATTACCGCAAAGTCGAAAGTACCAAGCCACACAAATCGCATCCCAATTTTGTTTTCGAATTGGATGGTAAAGTTTGGGTCACGCGTTTTCGTCAACGCGACGCCATTTGCCTGGAAGACCGCAGCAAGCGGATCGATGTCGCGGTAATGACGCCACATGATGGCCTTGTCTGGGGTGATCATGTTTACTTCACAACTGTAGACGGCAGAATCGTGATCGCGGATTCGCGAACGTTCCAAATTGGCTATGTTGCCGATCTTAAAGAGATCGATGGAAGCAACGCCCTACTCGGCTGGTGCCGTGGGCTTTTGCCTGTGGACGAAAACCGCATTTGGGTGGGATTTACGCGTGTACGCAAGACCAAATTCCAGGAGAACATCATGTGGGTGAAAAAAGCATTCCACGAAGGTATGGGAGTGAAGCCAACCCACATATCGCTTTACGATATTCATGCGAAGCGGTGCTTGCAGGAGTTTGATCTTGAACCACACGGGATGAATATCGTATTCAGTATTTTTCCATCGGAACCGGATACGGAGCGGCTGCACTCGTCTATCTCCAGTACCATCATTCCCAGCACTACCGTAGTGGAGAGGAAATAGCGCGAACTTGCCCAATCCCACTAAAGTCGCTTCGAAAGTTTGGGACGTTGTGACTGGCCAGCAAGTCGCCGGCCGTGGCCTAACCGTGTTTCCCGATGATGTATTTCTGGTCTCTTACCCTCGCTCGGGAAACACATGGACGCGGTTTCTCATCGGCAATTTGATTTATCAGGACGAACCGGTGACGTTCGCCAACATTGAATTGAGAATCCCGGAAATTTACTTCAATCCTGACCACAAAATGCGCAAGCTTCCTCGCCCGCGCATTATCAAGAGTCACGAAGCTTTTCAGCCGCACTATCCCCGAATCATCTACATTGTGCGTGATCCGAGAGATGTTGCCGTGTCTTTTTATCATCACAATGTAAAAGCTGGAAACATTCCAGAAGATTATCCGATGGAAGATTTTATTCCGCGCTTCATGGCCGCTGAGTTCGACACGCGATGGGGCTCATGGCATGACAATGTGCTGAGCTGGCTGGCGCTTAGACAGGGTCGCCCTGAATTTCTTATGTTGCGTTATGAAGATATGAAAAAGAACTCGGCACAGGAACTTGCGCGGGTTGCAGAGTTCCTGGAGAATTGCGCTTTTCGCAAGATCGATGGTAGCCCTGAAAAACTCGCACGCGCAACCGAACTAAGTTCGCCGCAACGGATGCGGGAACTGGAAAAATTACAAGCTAAGGACTGGGTTCTAACCCAGAAGACCCGGCAAGATAAACCATTTGTGAGGACAGCGACAGCTGGTGGGTGGAAAAATACGCTGACTCCGAAATCAGTCGCGCAAATAGAGCAGGGATGGGGAAAGCTGATGAAGGAATTGGGATATGAATTGAGTGAGGTCCGCTAATTAATCTTAAGCACGACGTGTTTAATTGCGCCTCTTTAGTATCCTCACCATCGGGCGGCTCACGGCTACAAGAGAATTTCTGACAAAACCTGGCGTGCCTTGCAATATGGCTCGCCACGCAACAAATAGCAATCGCAAACTTAACATCTTTAAGTAGTCAAATATTTTTATCTTTCCATCACAAGTCATCGTCCCGTAAGCAATGCGGCTAACGTACTTGCCCTCACGCAGAGCTTTCACAATATCTTCAGCGGTCAGTTCTTCTACCTGGCACTCCACCCATACACTTCGAGGTTGCCGCAGGTTATGAAAATCTAAGCCGAAGATCGCATTAAACTTTTTGCCTTGTTTCCGCTGCCGTAAATACTCATGCAACAACCCGAGGTTCGGTGCGAGTACACCATCCAATTTTCCATTAAGTATTTCGATTGCGTCACAGTCAAGAAATGGGGCATCCCATCGGCTTTTTTTAAAAGGATGTACCCAAATTGAAAAGCCTCCAGCTTCCCGGATTGATGGGATCATCTCTTCTGCAGGTTTATCTTCCAGCCATTGGCGCACGCCGATTCCAGCGATCTCATTCCCATCGCCACAGCGAAATTCAAGGCCGGGGATGGCAATAAATTTCGAGCCGCTATTCGCATGGCATTCAGCAATAAGCTCAGCATATTTTGCAGGATCTAGGTCTAAAGTATGTTCCGTCAAACCGACAAAATGAAATCCTTCGTTTTTTAATAACTCGCAAAATTGCGAGACACTAAGTTTTCCATCGTAGGAAAAATTTGTGTGGGTATGAACGATGCCTTTGACGGTTCGCATCAGGATCTGCTCATTGCGGGCTTCTTTTTGAGCTTACTCGAAAACCAATTTGAAATTCCTGCGATGCCGGGGCGCGGGTCCGATAACCAAATATCATCGAAACGCACTCCCGGATACCAGGGCATCGCAACTTTGGCCAGCGTCGTCAAAAAATCCGGATAAGGCAAGGGCCAACCCGGCGGCTTCCCTCTTCGTACATTATCGAGATGCGCCAGTTCTCCGATCATTCGGCGGCACACGATCGGCTTGTATGAGATTTTTTGTGGAGGTAATTTCCCTTCCAGAAACCAATCTACAAAGTAACGCGGATAGTCGATGCCATCAGCGATGGGGAGCGCAATCGATCCCCACGGCCTTCCATTTATTTCCATCAGAATCGGCTCTCCGGTATCGAGAGCCTCCTTGTATTCCACCATGACGATGCCCTGATACCCCGAGGCCATAATTAAGCTGGTACTGAAATCGACAATTCGTTCGTCAAGAGGAACAGACTTTCTGGAACTGCTGCCTGAACCGCGCGGATCGGTCTCACGAATGCGCTCCCATTGAAATGGGATAAAAATCTTTCCATCCGATACTAAACACGAAAATCCGACACCAATGCCCGGAGTGAATGTTTGGACGAGCACATCGCCCGCAGCGCTGAGCCGCTGCTCGACTTTCTGATAAAGATCTTCTTGCGAGTACGCATAAGAAACCGTGCCGAATACCGCCCGATCACCTATCCAACGAGCGGAGGAACGGTCTTTCACCACTAGAGGAAAACTCAGTTCGCCAATCGATTCCAAGCCTTGCACTGAGGCGATCAGCCAGGTTCCCGGGACCGGAATGTTTAAGCGCTGAGCGAGTTGTATAGTCGCGTACTTATCTGCCGCCAGCTCCAGAGTTTCATGAGAAGGCACGGCGATCTTACAAATACCCGCGAACTTTTCCCGGCAACGCGACATGGGAAGAGTCGTCCAGTCGGTCATTGGAAGGATGAGGTCGACGTTGTTTTGGCGAACAAAATCCAGCACTACATCGGAGAATGCGGACGCATCATCGGTCGATACCGGATATTCGAAACTTAGCCGACAATATCGCGACAGGGCTGCCGCGGCAAAAATTCCACGATTGGATCCTACTGAAATCCAATGTCCAGCCCGACCTAATGAGCGGACAAACGCCAGAGCGGCGGCACTGTGGCCATCGAGTACCAGTAGCTTAGCCAATCGGTGTTGGTCCCCTCTTGCATCTCAGACAGCAAAGCGAGTTCAGTGCATGGAGTTGCAGAGATGCCATCCCCGCTACGAAAGTAACGACTGGCGGAACAATCGTCAAATCGCACGGTGATTCTTCCGCATAGACGCCCCTCGTCTCCTGTTTACCAGTCTCAGCGCCCTCGGCGTTGACATTGCGGTTATCTCTCCAACGAGGAAAATTTAAAAGTCATGACCATTGCAAACTTTTGCATATACGCAGTAACCTCAACATGTCAATTGTATCTTTTTGTAAATTACGGCTTATTTTCAATAGCTTACATGTCAAACGAAGATTAGAGAAGGCATGAGAATTGCACTTCACTAAGATTTAACATGCCTGAGAGGTGGAAGGCTGGAAGTTATTTTAATGACGTAGTAAGTTGAAGGAACGCTACGAGTGTAAGTTCCTCAGCTTCCGCATCTGGAATTTGGAATCAAACTCCGAAAACTCTGGCACGAGTTTTATTAAATCCACAAAGGGACCGGGAGGTCGAACGTTTTGACGAACTCAGCAAGCCATTTAATCGCGCCACACGGCGGCGAACTTATTGAACTGATTGCAAAACCCGAACGCATTACCGAACTGAAAAACCAGTCGCGAGAGTGGCCCTCGTGGGACCTGACTGGACGCCAACTTTGCGACTTGGAATTATTAATGAATGGCGGCTTTTCTCCCCTGCGCGGTTTTATGACGCGCGGCGATTATGAAGGCGTCTGTCAAAAGATGCGGCTAACAAATGGCCTGCTTTGGCCGATGCCGATCACATTGGATGTAACTGAAGATTTCGCTAAGACCTTAAAGCCGGGCAGCACCAAGATCGCCTTACGCGATCCTGAAGGCGTTATGCTTGGGGTCCTGCACGTGGAAGAAGTATGGCAACCGGATCGCGAAGCCGAAGGCAAATCAGTATTCGGAACAACGAGCAAAGTTCATCCTGGTGTCGATTATTTGTTGAGCAAATCGAATCCCTGGTACGTGGGTGGACGCGTCGAAGGCACGCAATCCCCGTCGCATTATGACTTCAAAGATTTGCGACTAACTCCGGCGGAACAACGCGCCGAGTTTGCCCGTCTCGGATGGCGCCGTGTAGTCGCATTCCAGACCCGCAACCCTATGCATCGCGCTCACGTCGAGCTGACCTTCCGTGCCGCGAAAATGGTCGAAGCAAACCTGCTCATTCAGCCATCCGTGGGAATGACAAAACCTGGCGACGTGGATTACTTCACACGCGTTCGCTGCTACCAATTGCTGCTTTCAAAATATCCAGCTGGAACCGCCAAACTTGGATTGCTGCCGCTCGCAATGCGTATGGGCGGACCACGCGAGGCGATTTGGCACGCTTTGATCCGCAAGAATTATGGGGTGACCCATTTCATCGTAGGCCGTGATCATGCTGGACCGGGGAAAGATTCTGACGGCAAGCCGTTTTACGGTCCCTATGAAGCGCAGGAAGTTTTTAAGAAGCACGAAGCGGATATCGGCGTCACCATGGTTCCTTTCAGCATGATGGTCTATCTGGAAAATGAAGACCGGTACGTGCCCGATAACGAAGTTCCCCAGGGCGCTCGGGTCCTGAATATCTCGGGTACCGAACTGCGTGACCGTCTAAACGAAGGCCGCGACATTCCCAGCTGGTTCACCTATCCCGAAGTCGTGCAGGAACTGCGTCGAAGTTTTCCTCCACGGCACAAACAAGGCTTAACGATCTTCTTCACCGGACTTTCCGGTTCAGGAAAATCAACCATTGCAAACGTCTTGATCACGAAGTTCCTGGAAGTGGGTGGACGGCCTGTAACCTTGCTAGACGGCGATCTGGTGCGGAAGAATTTGTCATCCGAGCTTGGGTTCTCCAAGGAGCATCGTGACATCAACATCCGCCGCATTGGCTATGTTGCATCAGAAATCACCAAAAATGGCGGCATCGCTATTTGCGCACCCATCGCTCCATACGATGCCACCCGCAAGCATGTGCGGCAGACCATTGATCCACATGGCGGCTTCATTCTGGTTCACATCGCAACCACAGTAGAGACTTGTGAACAACGTGATCGCAAGGGTCTTTATGCAAAGGCGCGTGCGGGAATCTTAAAAGAGTTCACTGGTATCTCAGATCCTTACGAGGTCCCAACCGATGCGGACGTAGTGATTGACACGGGTGAGTTCAGCGCCGAGGAAGCCGCGCAGAAAATCATTCTGCATTTGGAGCGGCAGGGTTTTATTGGCGTGAATGGATCGGAAGCCACGGCATAAAGTTAGTCAAGGCTAAGTAAGAGAGCGATGGAGCTAATCAGCTTAAAAATTCTGATCGGCTTTATAGTTGGAACGCTGATCGGATTAACCGGGTTGGGGGGCGGAGTTTTATTGCTGCCGCTCCTCATTTTTGTGCTTCACGTACCTGCCATTATGGCGGTCGGTTCAGATGCGGTTTTCAATTTCATCACGAAAATTGGTTCCAGTGTAGTCCATCTTAGAAAAGGCACGGTGCGGCGCAAAGTTGTAATCGCGCTGGCGATTGGAAGCGCACCGGGCTCCATCCTTGGAGTCAGTCTACTGGCCCATTTGCGCAACGTGTATGGCGCAGGAGTAAATGATTTCATAAAAGTAGCGGTCGGGATTTTGCTTATCTGCATCCCGACACTGTTGCTGTTTCAACGGCGAATCGAAGACCGTTTGGTGGGACAGCCACCAACAGCAAAATCATTCGCGGGAATGGCCGTTATTGGCTTGGTGGCCGGCTTTCTTGTAGGCATGACCTCGGTCGGGTCGGGCAGCATCATCATGATGCTTTTGCTGCTTTTCTACAGCTACAAACCGCAAATTATGGTAGGAACCGATATTGTGCATGCGGTGATCCTGACCGGGGTTACGAGTTTGTTGCACTATCGTTTAGGAAATGTGAATCCCGGGCTCGTGGGATGGCTCATCGTCGGATCGATTCCAGGAGGTATTGCTGGATCTTATCTGAGTACGCGGGTGCCAGTGCTTTGGCTGCGCAGAATTTTATGCACTGTGCTTTTAGGTACTGGAGCAAGAATGCTGTGGTCGGCACCGTTTGTTGGGCAACTTCTCAGGCAACACTTTTAGCTGTAATTCATCATGACTCAATACTCAAATTCGGAAACGTTGCAAAGAATCCAGGCAGCGCTCGAATCCGCGCAAACTGTGCTCCGGGGATTCACCGCAGGCGCAATCGAAGCAGAATATAAATCCGGTCACGATCCAGTAACTGAAGCGGATCAAGCCGTTGACGCTATTCTTCGCAAGAAGCTGTTGCGCGACGGGGAAGGATGGCTTTCGGAGGAAACCGTCGACGATTTCACTCGTCTTGAGAAAAGCCGGGTGTGGGTGGTCGATCCGCTCGATGGCACTCGCGAATTTGTGGCGGGGATTCCTGAATTCTGCGTGTCAATCGCAATGGTCGAAGATGGAGTTCCCGTGGCCGGAGGTATTTGCAATCCCGCCACAAACGAAACATTCATCGGATCGCTGGAAACTGGCGTGACCTATAACGGAAAGCCGGCAAAACCAAGCCAACGTGCGGCACTGGATGGTGCGCTTGTCCTTGCAAGCCGAAGCGAAGTCAAACGCGGCGAATGGGAGGCTTTCAAAGACAAGCAGTTAAATGTCAAACCTATGGGTTCTGTCGCTTACAAGCTTGCCCTGGTATCCGCAGGACTGGCAGACATCACTTTCACATTAACTCCGAAAAACGAATGGGACGTAGCGGCGGGAGCTGCGCTAGTGAAGAGTGCGGGAGGTTATATCCAAACGCTGGAGAACACCGAGTTGCGCTGTAATAATAAAAACCCTTTGCTCTCTGGACTGATTGGCTGTGCCCCGCTTCTCAAAGACGAACTTATCTCCCTTCTGAGCGGCTATCTGCAACCAGCTTCGCGTTCTTAATATATGAAACGCTTCGTCATATGAAATCCGGCATCGTTTATCTGATGTATCACGAGCTTGAAGTGCCAGGTCGCACTCCATGCCAAGCTGAACCCGGATACGTTCGTTATGTTCTCACTGAGACTGAGTTTCGTGCTCAGCTTCAATCGATTAAGAATGCAGGTTGGCAGGGAGTGAGTGTCAGTCAGGCGCTTGCTTTTCCTCAGAAATCCAGCGTTGCGATTACCTTCGACGATGGATGCGAAACTGATTTACTCGTAGCGGCCCCCATATTGCAGGAATTCGGATTTGGAGCAACTTTCTATATCACCTCTGGCTTCCTTGGCAGCCAGGGATACTTATCGGCAGAGCAATTGAGGCAACTCGCGAATTCAGGTTTTGAAATCGGTTGCCACTCCATGACTCATCCCTACTTACCGGATCTTAATGAGGCAGGTTTACAAAAAGAAATTGGGGGAGCCAAGCTTCAACTCGAACAAATTTTGGGGAAACCAGTTGAACATTTTTCCTGCCCCGGCGGGCGATTCAACAAACGAGTTATTGAGATCGCGCGCAGCGTGGGCTATCGCTCTTTTGCAACCTCCCGAACCCACGCAAATCATGAATCGACGGACCCATTTGCACTCGGAAGGGTGGCCGTAATGCGCGGACTTGATTTAAAAACTTTCGAATCGCTGTATCAGGGTCATGGGCTATGGCAGCTCACTTTGCGTGACAGCATGCGTGATGGCGCGAAGCGACTATTAGGTAATTCGTTTTATGATCGTGTGCGTGCGACCATGCTTCGCAATAGCGAAATACATTAGGAGTTCTGCTGGTGAAGCAAGAGGTAATAGCCAATCCGGAGAGCGTTGCAGTGGAGTCAAGTCCCATTGCGGGCGCCGGCTCTCCTGCGAAACCCACAGGATCACTCGCGGGAAATATTGTATTGCGAGCCGTGACCGATTGGGGCGCGCAAATTGTTTCCTGGGCTTCTTTACTAGTAGTTGTCCGCGTACTGGCTCCCTCCGACTTCGGATTGGTCGCCATGTCAGCGGCATTCTATTCATTTCTTCGGTTAGCCGGCGAGTTCGGCATTCCAATGACTATTATGACGTTGCAGGATTTGAGCGAAGACGATATCGCGCAAATGCACACCGTTGCAATCATATTCGGGGTGGCCGCGTTCATCATCGCATGCGCTTGTGCATGGCCGGTTGCCTTATTCTTCAAGACCCCCCGTCTGGCCCCGGTAGTAGCAGTAAGTTGTTTGGGCTTGATTCCTCTCGCGCTCCGTAGCGTGCCTGAGGGCGTCATGAGTAAGCGCCTGCAATTCAAACAACTCTCCTGGTTTAATGCGATTCGTGATGTGGCAGCAGCGATCACAACTGTCGGACTCGCACTCTTAGGGTTTGGTTATTGGGCTTTGGTGGCGGGAAACTTATTCTCGGTTTCATTGCGGAGCGGACTCATTCTGGCAGTCTGCCGCCAACGATTCATGTGGCCTGATTTTGCGGCGGTGAAACGTCCGCTTTTGTTCAGCTGGCATGTACTGGTATCGGTTTTCGCCTGGTCCTCCTACAACACACTTGATAACGTGACTGCGGGGCGAGTTCTTGGCCAGTCGGCATTGGGTTTCTACGGAATGGCCTGGACCTTGGCGAATATGCCTCTCGAAAAAGTCGTCTCCCTGGTCACCACAATCATTCCGAGTTATCTGGCTAAAGTGCAGAAAGAACCGGCGGCTTTGCGCCGCTATTTACATTCGCTCACCGAGGCGCTTGCGCTCGCGACCTTTCCGGCAACGATCGGCGTGGCGCTGGTTGCACGCGATCTGGTGCCCATCGCTCTTGGACGCAAATGGGAGAGCATGATTGTCCCGCTGGAAGTGCTTTGCGTTTATGCCGCCTTTCGTTCAATTGTCGCGCTGTTGCCGAAACTTTTAACAGCTGTAGGAAATGCCCGCTTTGTGATGCGGGTCGAGTTGTCTGCTCTCGTAATCATGCCGGTCTCGTTCTACATAGGAAGCCACTGGGGGATTTCAGGCATCGCTTTTGGGTGGGTAGCCGCTTATCCTTTAGCGGCCGCTCCACTCTATTGGAAGGTGTTTAAAACGATTCAGATGAGTATCGGAGAATATCTGAGCGCGCTCCGTCCGGGGCTGGATGGCGCTATCGCAATGACGATCGCAGTTGCTGCGGTAAAACGAGTATTCCTGTCTAATCAACCGATGTTGCTGCGATTAATCGTTGAGATTGCGATGGGTGCGATAGTTTATTGCGCGACCGTGCTATTGCTCCACCGTGAGCGGGCTCTTAGTTTTTGGCAAATCGCCCGGAGAATGCGTGGCCCTAAGGTCAGTACCGCAGTTAGTTAATTCAGAACGTGAATTGCAGGGATTTTGAGTGCCGCATACGATTGAAAAACGCGAAGTCCAAAAAGGCCGCATGAATGCCAACGCGAAAGCCATGAGCTTTGAAATTCTGCGTCAGTTTCCTGGCTCTGAAATCGAGAAAGCATGGCGCGACTGTCTGGCACGGGTTGATTTCCCTTCTCACTACAATACGCCGGAATATTTTTATGAACCCTATTGGCCGGAAAAACCTCGGTTTGCGGTGCTGGCACTTGAAGAAAGCAGAGTCACAGGGATTCTTACGGGAATGCACGACGGAAATCGCATCATGTGCGGGCTTCCCTCTCGTCCGCAAATTTGTGTAGATCCTTCTTCAAACACCACTGCTGCACTCGACGCTCTGGCCCGCGGTGTACTTTCTGAGGCGAGAAACGCTGAACTCGTAGCCGTCTTCACTTGGCCGTCATTGGAACTCCCCGCTTTTAGAAAACTTGGATTTAAAAGCCGTCAGCTTCCCGGCAATGTGGTGCTCGATCTGACTCAAGGCCCAGAAGAGTTGTTTAAGCAGTTTTCCAAAGATCGCCGCAGGAACATCCGTTTTGCGGAAAAAAATGGGATTGTCATCGAGCAGGCAACGACTCCCGAGCAAATTAAAGAAGCTTACGAAGTTTATAGCGCATGGCGTAAGACTCAGCGGAAAGAAGTACGAGGAGAAGGATTCAGCTTCGAAGTATTCGATAAAGCTGCACGGCTTACCGGCAATCGTGTTCTTATGCTGGCCCGGCTTTCTGGAAAAGTAGTAGCTATTAACATTTTCAGATATTGCCCCGGCGGGCTCTTCGAATCTGCGGCAAACAGTTCACTTGACGAATTTATCCACCTCAAGCCGAACGAACTACTGCAATGGCGAGGAATTGAATGGGCATGCCAGCACGGATTGCGACGGCACTCGCTCGGTGGATCTCATCAGTTCCTCACTCGTTTTGGAGGCAGCATAGTTCCCATCCTCCGTTACCGCCGTGATCAGACGTTATTCCGGAAACATGATGTTCGCGATGCGGTTCGTCAGGCAGGGCGGGAGACACTGGGCAAAATGCCGCCTTCGGTCGGGAAAAAAGTCCGAAAGTTTTTAGGGGAGCATTAAAACCAAAGTTGCAAATGGTTGGCCCAACCATTCTCAGGAGACAAAAATGAAAAATATTTCGCGGATATTAATTGTTAATGTGCTGGTTTTACTGGGACTGGTTGCTGGTTCCGTTGCGCAACAGTTTTATGCCACCAGCGAAACTACTGGAAATCTTGATCTGGTGAATTTGGCCACGGGAACTGTTTCTAGTATTTACACCGCCGCCGGAAAGCCAGATAGCGTTTTACTAACCTCCCAGGGTCAACTCATTTACGATCTCTCACCGCAAGGGATTCTGGCGTCGTACGATCCCTCTTCGCAAACCAACACGATCCTCGCGACTGGACTGAAAAGTCCCCGGGACATGGTGTTCGACGTGCCAACGGCCTGCAATCCCAATGCAAATGCCAACACGGTGCTCGTTTCTGAATACTCCATCGGACAAATCATTCGCTACAACCTCATCACGCATACTTTCGTTAAGTTGGGCGCACAACTTGGATCCAAAACGAACGGCTTTTCGGTTGATGGATTAGCCTACGATCCAGCAGGCCATTTGTTCGCCATTGTGAGTCATAACACCGTTGTCCAACTCAATCCATGCACGGGAGCCGTTTTAAAAACACTTGTACTCGAGCCTCATTACAGAGTTAATGGCGGGGACGGAATGGTTTACGACACCTACAGTGGGCAGCTATGGATCAGCCACGATGGCACAGACAATGCCAAAGGCCTGATCGAAGTACCCACTGATCTATCTTCTTTTTCACTATTTCAGGTGGGGAAAATTCCTGTTCCGGACGGAATCGTGTCGGATGGAAAAGGCAATCTGTATATTGGCGCCGGATTGCAACGCCTAATGGGGTACAACATCCCATCCGACACATTGCTACAGCCTTCGGCTTCTTCCTTAAAAGTCCCAGGGATAGATTCCTTAGTGCTGATTCCCGGAACTTACTGAGTACTTCGGAATAGATGGATCTGTTCTCAGCCGTAGGAATTAGCTTATTCGGGTACGATCATAGCGTGCCCGAATGGGATATTCCGCTTTTTACTGTTTACCGCCAGAAACACTGCTTGCTTCTAAAGTATCTAATTACGGTTTTCCTGGCCGCTTCTTGCACTACCCAACTATGGCCGCAACAAGTTCCAGCTAGTCAAAAATCTATTACGGCTAAAGAACCTGGCGCCCACAATGTGGCTTGTCCGCGACCTTTGGCTGGAGCCCAACTCAGTTTTCCAGAAGATCTGCGCAGTCAAAATGGCATCCTTAGAGTGAACCTGACATTTAAAAGCTCTCGTGAAATGAATGGAAACATGCGCTACTGCTACATCGCGGACGATGGCACCGAATCACCGACCTTGCGAGTCAAGCCAGGTGACTTGCTCATTTTGAAATTGAAAAATGCACTCTCATTGACGGCAGCCAGTAAACCCGTGAGTTTGCATTCTTCTTCGGGTGCAAAAACGTGCACGGCCAGCGGCATGTCTTCCTTTTCGACGAACATACATTTTCACGGCTTATTTACTCCACCCGTCTGCCACCAGGATGATGTCCTTAACACGATGATTGAACCGTCACGACATGCTTTTGAATATCGGATTCGCATCCCCAAAAATCAACCACCTGGGTTGTATTGGTATCATCCCCACGTTCACGGATTAACCGAAGCGCAGGTGCTTGGCGGGGCTTCAGGCGCACTTGTCGTAGAAGGAATCGAACGAGCAAATCAAGCGATTGCAGGATTGCCGGAACGAGTGCTGGTCATACGCGATCTATTACCGCCCAAGTCCGTTGAGACCAGCGTTTCCCCTTTGGATAAAATTTATATTTCAGAGAAGCCGACGAAGGATCTCTCCTTCAATTTCATTCCAATTCTTTACCCTGATTACGTGGGACCCGTTTTTTCCGTAAAACCGTCCGAAAAACAGTTTTGGCGTGTGCTAAACGCATCGGCAGATACGCAAATCGACTTGCAATTGCGTTTCAATCTTAAAGCACAACCACTAGGTCTGGTCGCATGGGACGGCATTCCGATAAGTTCTGGAGGCAGAGGAGAGGATTCAGTTCATTGGCAAAATCACATTCCCATTCCACCAGGTGGGCGCGCAGAATTTATTATGGCTGGACCACCGCTTGGGACAAGAGCAACTTTAATGACCTTGGGAGTCGAGACTTCCCCATTTATTGATGATGAAGATAATCCGTCGCAAGCGGGTGTACCGCAGGATCAGGATGACAATACACCGCCACGTCCATTAGCAACAATTGTAGCTTCAACAAATGCGCCAGAATTCCATCCAAAACTAATTTCGTCTTTGCCCGCCAACTATTTGATTGAAGGTTCTCTGGCAAAAGCAAAACCAATCCGCCAGCGCAAATTGTATTTTTCCGAAGAAGTTCGCGATCCTAAAAACCCCTCATCTTCCACAACCTTTTACATTACCGAAGAGGGTCATGCTCCAGCCGCCTTCGATCCAACTTTGGGCATACCAAACATTACGGTGCGCCAAGGAGATGTCGAAAACTGGGTTATCGAGAACAGGTCGCAGGAACTTCACACCTTTCACATTCATCAGACACACTTTTTGGTAATGGAGCGTGATGGTGTACCCGTCCATGAGCCCTATTTACGAGATACGGTAAACGTTCCTTTCTGGGATGGCAATTCGCAAGAGTATCCCAGCATCACGCTTCGCATGGACTTTCGAAGTTCGAGCATTATTGGCACATTTCCTTATCATTGCCACATTCTCCAGCATGAGGATGCCGGCATGATGGGACTGGTTCAAGTAAAACCTGCAATACGTAAATGACCTAAACCAAGCCAAGATTCGAATCGATCTTAAGAATCTTCATTTCTCATCCCAAGAACTGACAGAGGAATCCGTATCACAGCACACAATGCTGGAAATTGCTCTTACCCAAACTTTAGGACCAGTCCAAATAGCCACTGCATGTACTAATGAGTGGTTTAGAGGGCAGCAACCCCTGTTATCTATGTAGTTCAGAACTACTCCATTACAGTCCCGTGTAGGACATAAAGCGGTCCCCCATTACTTAATGAGAGGTCACATATGGTAATCACGCTGATAAATCGGGATTTACTAAAACATGGATCGGAATTGGCGCGAACCAGGGTAAAGCTTGGCATTTTAACGCTAAGCATGCTTTTTCTGGCGTTCTCGATTCCATCAGCGTTTGCTCAGCGCCCGCCATGCGGCCCTCCCACATATCCTTGCTCTCGTATTGATACGCAGGTTATCGTCCCCGACCACCCACCACAGTTGGGCGACAACCCCTATTACTACGGTGGGCACAGTGGCGCCGGAAAAACCGCAGTCGATCCTGCTTATGGCAACGCGATTCTTCGTGCTACCGACGGTAATATGGCGAATGGAGAGAGCTTCAATACTGGAGCCTCAGCCGAAAAAAATCCCTGGTCCTACGATGAACAGCTCTTTCTGGCGCACAACGAGACCCAGCAGCTCTGTTTGTTTCAGTTTGAGCCGGCTCAATTTCAATCAACTTTCCACGGGTGCTTCGGCAACTTTGGCAGAGGTGGCGGCGCAGACTTTGGATATACACAAGCTGACAATCGCGCTTTCTACAATTTCTTACACGGAAAACTTTATCGCTTCGTTGTAAATACCTCTTCCTGGACTATCGCCGCCGATCCAGCCTTCAATGGTGGAAAAGGCTTTTTCGATTTGGATAATCCAAACTGCTTGAATGGCCAGATCGCCGCAAATAACTGGACGACTCACGACCACGGTCTCAGCTCTGATGACAGTACGATCGTCGTTGCCGTAGGCCCTAAGCAGGATGCTGATCCCTACTTCGTAGTGTGGAATATGACTAAAGGTTGCCAGTGGTTAAATGTGAAAACCTGGCAGACCAGCCAGGGATGGAATACAGGACTTAAAAACCCTGTAAACATCTCGTGGGTAAACGGCGAAAAACCAAGTAGTGCGGGCGGTATTCATAATGCTCAACTGGATCGCAGCGGAACCTACGGAGTTCTTGCTGTGCACAATACCGGATTGAAGCGAAAGATGTTTTGGACTTTCGGTACTAACATTGTGGATGCGACTTGCAAGGAATGTTACTCGCATTGGGCTTGCGATTATGGAGTTTGTTTCTGGAATTTCCAGCAGAAAACTGCATACGACATGCGCAATGTGGCAATTGGAAAACCGGACGGCGAGCCCGATATGTTTGCTAAAGATGCGCTAAACCTTTGGAACATCGACGAGCACGCATCTCATGCGAATGCCGCGCCAGGCGTGAAGAATATGTATCTTGCCTCATGGCAGAAGAAAGGCGCAACAAACATAACTGAAGTATGGGAGAACGAAATCACAGGAATTAGCTGGGACGGTTCACAGCGTACAGTCCGATTTAACAAGCACTGGAACAGCCAACAAGGTGGATTTTGGACGAGTCCCCGTTGCTCCATTTCACATCAGGGCCATTACGCCATCTGCAGCTCCGATTTCCAGATGTACAACATGGATAAAGGATTTGGAAACGGCAAAAATGAAGATACTTGCGATCACAGATTGCCAGCAGCCATGCGCGGAACGAATGGTTGCCGTACAGATCTGCTGGTATACGAGCTCAGATAATTGAACGATTTGAATTCAATCTCTCTAAACAATCCAAAAACTAGAGCCGCGTTAGCGGCTCCGGTTTCTTAATGACGCACGAGCCCCTTCAGAGTCCGCTGGTAGTGGGCTACCCCATCCAGAAATTTCGCGAATTCTATCCTCTCCGATTTACTTCCCATGCCAATGCGTGGCATAAGGTAAGGATTTGTTTGTCCGTTTATTAGTCCAAACTGTGCAATAACGCTGCACGCATAGCCAGCGTCTCGTATCTGCTTCACTTGGCTCTCACGATAGTCGCCCGGCATACCATTGGGGAAGCAGAATGAACGGATCTGCCGTCCCAAACCTTCTTTTAGTTGACGGCGCGATTCAGTCAGCTCATGCCAGGATTCTTCATCTGCAATGCTCGATAATATGGGGTGCGTAACCGTATGCGATCCAATTTCAACCAATCCCGAATCAGCCATTTCGCGAAGTTGCGCCCATGAGCAGGGAGCATATTGAGTTGGCGCTTCGCGTGGAACGCTAATGTTCAGCTTGGCAGCCATTTCCCCGATTCGCGCATTGCGAACTTCTGGTCTCATGCGATTAAGGGTTCGAAAAAAGGCATCTATCTTGGTAGACGACAATTCTGCGGGTGCATTCGGCTGGGTACTGAGCCAAAGAACTTTGTCAGTCCAAATCCAGTCTTCTTTGCATATAAATGAACTCACTACGAAGAACGTTGCTGGTATTTGGAATTCTTTTAAAAGCGGGAACAGGAATTCGTAGCAGTTGAATCGTCCATCATCGATAGTAAGTGCAACGGTATTACTGTCGAACTTTTTTCCTGAGGACAATCGCTCCGCAATATCAAGGAGGGGAACCACGCGGAAATACCGATGTAAATATTCCAGTTGAGCTCGCGCTGCCTCTACGTTTAGTGTTCCGGCTTCCTTGGTTCCCGGACCAGAAAAGTTGTGGTACATCAAAATGCGAGGCATGCTAGCAGAGAGATGGCGTGAAAGAGAGAAAATTCCGAAAGCTCGCATCGCATGGAGTGCGAGTCTTTTCATTGCGCAACCGGAATGGGTGTTGAATCTTCTAGCTCCAGGACAGACAAATTGGCCCAACGTCCAATGGGAGTATTAATCTTGAGGAAAAATTTGGTAGAAAGATAATTGGGATAGACCATGCGCATCCATGATTCCCGAAAACCAGGTCTGCGGTTTTTTGCTGAGGTGATCAATTCGTATCCCACATTCTCCAGGCAATTCCCAACCAGGCTTTCGAGGTCAATTATTTCCTGAGGCGAAAGACGTTCCTTCCAGCGGCCAATAGGCCTGGCGGTCAGCTGTGCTTCTGTCGCTTCTCCTCGAAACGACGAATTCGTTTCACGCAATCGACCTAATCCTGTACTTTGAATCCGCTCATAATCAAGATCGTGATCAATAAATTGCCCCAATTTATTCAGAGTGGCTCGGGGATTGGAAACAAGGTCTTCATAATGAATTTCGATGTAGTCTGGAGGAAACGCACGCCCGTGGCGTTGCCCGGTGCGAATCATCCATTCCCAATAGAGCGCCGTTTCACGTAAGCTGCCGGCTTTGCGATTCCACGGAAAGGGCCTGAACTCGCCCATTTTTTTAAGCGATAGAGCAATATCCCGTCCATCGCGAATAATATGAACGAAAAGGGCATTTGGAATTTCCGCCTTGATCCGCGGCATGTGGAGCAGACTATCGGGATCATACATAGCCCATCGAATTGCGCCTTGTTCCCGCGCAATTTCGTCCATATTGAGTCGAATAAAATCGCCGCCGGTTCGACACTCAGCGAGTATTTTGTCGGTTAATTGTGCGGCATCGAGGCCAGACCTGCGAAACCCCTTGCTGCGCAACCATACCTCCATGATTTTCTTTCGATTTTTAGCCTTGTCAAAATTGCCAAATCGTGGAATAAGTATTTTGTAAACAGGTATATAGCCACGGTAGACTGCAAAATCGCCAGCAGAGAGTAACGTGTCATAAAGCAGGTTCGTCCCTGAGCGATGGCACCCCATCACGAAGACGGGGGATCGACTGCGATCTGTAATTCGATTGCTATCCAGATGACCCTCAAGATTCGATCCCAGACTGAGCTTGTCTGCGAGCGGAGGCTCAGTATAGCATCGCTAATCAGCCTCTCAGCAATCTGACGAAGGTCACTATGTGCAACAAAATGCACGTGTTCGGGTTGATGTGCTGAACAAGGTAAAAAATTGAATATGTGGAAAGTTTACAGACCTTTGCTGAAGTCTCTAGCACTACTGGCGCTATTTAATGCCTACGGTTTTTCTACAATCGCCGTCGGCACCCAAGAGAAGCCTTGCGGTTATCCGAACTATTGTGCCCGCACTGATCGAAAAATCGAGGGTTACCCGAAAGTTCCTCCAGCATTAGGTCCGGCAGGATCAACGGTGATTGACCCAGGTTTTGGATCACGCATTCTTCGCGTCACCGACGAAAAAACAGATCCCAAGCGATCTGGCGGACCTTTAATGACACCATCATCCGCCGAGCAGAATTCGTGGAATTCCACTTCAACTAAGTTCTACGTAGTCACGGGTGGCGGTGGCTATCTGCTCTATGATTTTGATCCTGCAACTATGAGTGCCCATCCCAGCCGCACACCCGATATTCGTTGGGGGGGCGAACCACAGTTCAGCTATACCAATCCGAATGCGTTATATGGATTCAGTACCCGAAGCACGGAATTCCAGCAATATGATGTTTCAACAGGCAAAGTTACAACGCTGCACGACGCCGCCAGTTGCGTGAAATTAAACGGTAATGACACTGGTCACTCAATAACCGTAAACGCTGACGATAAACGGATGGAAACAAGTCTTGGGCCACGCCAAGGCGACAATTATGTCATCTACGTATTCGATCGTGAACTCGGATGCCGGTGGTACAACACTTCCACTGGCGAGATCGGCGGGAAATGGGGTCCCAAGGGCCAAGCTTCAACTCCCGACCGATTTACGATTCACAATGCCCGCATGTCGAAATCGGGCAAATATGTTTATATTGCGCGTGCTAACCCGCAACCGCATCATCACTGGGTGATCTGGGATATTGAAACTTTAAACACTGTGGTCTGTCCGTCAGAATGCTCCGGGCACCGGGCTTTGGGTTATTCCCATCTCATTGGCCCTTCCGGACGGCTCCATCCCATGGATCTGCTGATTCGTCCTCTGGGTAATTTGGATGACGTAAAATCGCTGATTCCTGGCCTTGGTAAAACCGAGGGCTATTGGTACGATCAGCATTTTTCCTGGAACAATACAAATGCGGATGATTCGAATCCGATCTGCGTGTCAACCTATCGGCCGAGTAATCCGAATACTCCCGCGACGCCCCTTTCAGTTGACGGCCCTTGGGAAAATGAAATTGTTTGTGTGGAAACCGATGGCAAAGACTCTAAAGTCTGGCGTTTCGCGCACAATTACAGCACAGCGAAGAATGGATTCTGGTCGACGCCGCGGGGAAATGTCTCGCAAGATGGACGCTTTTTCATGTTCACATCCGACTGGGAAGATCAGTTGGGTGAAGCGCCGAACGGGAAAAAATATCGCACGGATGTTTTTATAGTTGAGTTGAAGTAGTGCTGTCAGGATCGCGACTTTAAATCCGAATGATCTCAATACAAACTTCTATTCCCTTATCCTGGTCTCCGCAAGGAACCTTTCATCATGTGGGCATCGTCGTGGCTTCCATCGAGAAGTCGATCCGGGGGTTCTCGGATTCGACCGAATCGGAATGGGACGGCGTCGTCACGCATGATCCTAACCAAGGCGTTCGCGTGACTTTTCTTCGTAGTACAGAAGCTGCGAATCCATTGATCGAATTGGTCGAACCGGCAGGAGAAGATTCGCCTGTGGTTCCGTTTTTAAAAAAAGGTGGAGGCCTGCATCACCTGTGTTACGAAGCAGAGAATTTGGAAAACCAGCTAGAGTTTGTCCGCTCCAAAGGTGGGCTTATCACCCGGCAACCTCTTCCTGCCGCGGCTTTTGGTGGCCGGAGAATTGCCTGGGTTTACACTAAAAACAAACTGTTGATTGAATATTTGGAACGCTGACGAATGATTCCAGAAGAAAAACTATTGGATCTCCGCAAAGAGATTAATGAGTTCATCGCGGCCAATGCGCCGGAAAAAGCCTCCCTGCGCATGGCTGAACTGTGGCGAAGGCAGAGGGATTCGGCGACGGCTGCATTCGTGGTTTCCCGGTACGAGCATTTGCGGAGCAAGCTTGCTCTCATTCCTTATCGTTTAGCAATAATTCGGTCATTCACTGTAGAACCCGCGGTCCCTTTGTTGCGAGCGGCGGCATACGTGAGCGGCATTGATCTCGCAGTTCACGTTGGAGACTTTAACGCTTATCCCCAAGAAATCCTGGATGAAGACAGCTCTCTCTACAAGTTTTCTCCCAACGTTGTGATTCTAGGGGTACGAACTGCGGACATTGCGCCGGACCTGTGGCAAGAATATTCCGACCTTACGCCGGAAGCGGCCCAGCAAGCTATTCAGCGAGTTTCGAACAACTTTCAGCAGTGGATACGAGCCTTCCGGCAGCGAAGTCAAGCGGCATTGATTGTGCATTTGCTTGAGCAACCAATGCAACCCAATGCGGGATTGCTTGATGCTCAGTCGGAAACGAGCCAATCCTCGGCGATTCGGCAGATTAATGAAGCGATCCGTCGCGTTGCCAGCGAACACCGCGGTATTTACGTTTTGGACTATGACGCCTTAGTAGCTCGTCATGGGCGAATCAGTTGGAAAGATGAACGCAAGTGGTTAATTGCTCGCATGCCGATTGCAGCGAATCAATTAATCCATTTATCCGACGAGTGGTCGCGTTTTCTCATGCCGCTGACTGGAAAGGTTGTGAAAGCGTTGGTAGTCGATCTCGACAACACACTCTGGGGAGGAGTAATCGGCGAAGATGGAATGAACGGCATAAAGCTTGGCCCTGAATACCCAGGCGCTGCTTTTCAAGCCTTGCAACGAGCCATGCTGGACCTGACGCGCCGCGGAATTCTCGTTGCGATTTGCAGCAAAAATAATCCTGATGATGCCATGGAAGCTTTGAATAATCACCCTGGCATGCTGCTACGACCGAATCATTTCGCCGCCATGCGGATCAACTGGAACGACAAAGTGCAGAATCTTCGCGAAATTGCGGCAGAGTTGAATATCGGAATCGATTCTCTCGCTTTCATGGACGATAATCCTGTGGAATGCGAGCAGGTTCGCGCTGCATTGCCAGAAGTAACTGTAATTGAATTGCCCGAAGATCCATTGCAATTTGCTGTCACTCTGCGAGAATGCCCTGTCTTCGAGCGGCTGACTCTTTCGGCGGAAGACCAACAACGCACAACATTGTATGTTGAGCAACGCGAGCGTTCGCAAGCCGAACAGACATTTCAATCGAAAGAAGACTTCTACCGTTACCTTGAACAGGAAGCGGTCATCGCGCCGGTAACGCCAGCATCACTCGCCCGTATTTCACAACTTACGCAAAAGACGAATCAGTTCAATCTGACGACAAAACGTTACACGGAGCAGCAAATCTCGGAGCTAGCCTCAAGCCCTGACCACGAAGTCTTTTCCATACGGGTGCGCGATCGATTTGGAGATCACGGATTGGTGGGTGTCGCAATTACTCGTGATAGCGCGGAAGCCTACGAAATTGATACGTTCCTGCTCAGTTGCCGAGTGATTGGGCGTACCGTGGAAACCGCTCTGTTATCGTACTTAGGGGAACGTGCGAGCGCCCGAGGGAAGCAACAATTAGCTGGATGGTTCGTGCCCACGAAGAAAAATGCTCCAGCGAAAGAGTTCTACTCTCAGCACGGCTTCCAACTTGAGAGTGAAAACGGCAATGGTTTGCGCTGGGAGCTCGACTTAAAGCAGCATCCGATTGCCCGCCCCGAATGGATCAAACTCAATGTGATGAACGGAGAAAACGGTTGACGCCGAATATTTTCGAACAAATCAGAAATATCGCATCGGATCTTTTTAGCATTCCTGTTGAGCGTATTACTGCCGAGACATCTCCCGAGAACGTCGAGGCATGGGATTCTACGCAGCATCTCAACCTAGTACTCGCGCTGGAAGAGAAATACGATTTTCAGCTATCGCCGGAGGAAATGGAGAAGATGCGGAATATTGGTGAAGTCGTGAAGGTTGTGGAGAATAAAATTCAGGCGGTAAAGAACTAAACTTTTCTTCGCATTTATTCGTCACTGCCATCATCATCCATGTCCATTGTGATCCAACCGTACCGCCCAGAACACGAATCTGCAGTACAAGAATTCAACACTCGTTTAAAAAACGGGGGGGCGGCATCGGATTTAGTTTTTTATCGTTACGCCATGCCACGCTGGCTACCGCAAGTTGAAGATAGCCATCTCTACAATGAGTATTTCGTCGCAGTGGATGACGGCGTAGTACGCGGTGGATATGCTCTTAAGCATCAAAACTTTTTGCTACCGGACGGCAGTATCCGCTCAATCGGTTATTATCACCATCCGCTCTCGGAAGGTATCGTAAACAATTCATACGCTGTGATTGGCAGTTTTTTGCTCAAAGATGCCATGAACCGCGTCCCGTTGCTGTATTGCCTAGGGATGGGTGGATATGACAATCCTCTTCCTAAAATGCTGGTGCGTCTTGGCTGGAGCCATTGCGCATTTCCCTTTTACTTTAAAGTTGTGAATCCCTCTCGTTTTTTGCGGGAAATGCAAGTGCTCCGCACTTCACCATCGCGAAAACTGGTCATGGATTTCGCAGCGCTTACTGGAAGTGGATGGGCCGCATTAAAAACATTCGAGATAGCGAAAAAGCTATGGAGTCCACGGACTCGTGAGTCCAGCGTTCAAGAAGTAGAAGATTTCGCCGAATGGGTAGATTCGCTGTGGCAAAAATCGAGAAGCGAGTACACCGTGAGTGCCGTGCGAGACTGTGAAACGCTCCGGCTCTTGTACCCAGCCAGTGACAAGCACTTCACGCGATTGAGGATTAGTCGCGGTACCGAAGACATCGGATGGGCTGTTGTGGGAGAACGCCGCAAAGATGCCAAATATGGGTCAATGCGGGTGGGATCAATCGTTGATTGTTGGGCATCGCCCGAAAACACATTACCTGTTATTCGAGCAGCCTCAGATGCGCTCAAGCAAAATGGTGTGGACCTAATCGTCTCTAACCAGAGTCACAGGGATTGGTGCAACGCCTTTGAAAATCTGGGATTTATCAAGGCAGATTCCAATTTCATTTTCGCTGCGTCAAAAAAGCTGGGAGCATTGCTGGAGCCATTCGAAGAAAAAAAGATGCGAATGCATTTCACCCGCGCCGATGGAGATGGGCTTCCGCGAAATTTCTAAGCCATCTCGGCTTACCTCTCCGCATAGGACAAAGCGTGAACACTGGACGGCTTTGTGGCCAATTCATATCCCAACTGCCGCATCAGATCTCCCCAGTTCGCTTCGATATAAACGACGGTTTTCTCCGGCAGAACCGTTCTCCAGTCTCCTGTGGTGGCCTTCCTGACGAACGGCTTATCCTGACGTGTGTGGCCGGTAGCGACCCATTTCGCGCCCTGAGTCGCTTCCAGCTTGCGCATGTGGTCGGCAGAACTCAACTCGACCGCACGGTTCACTCTCGACTGGCTGGCTTCAAGGCCAAGGAATTCCGCAACTCGAGCCAATTCAGCATGCGGATCCTTTCTCAAATCCTCATACCGGAGCAACAGAAAATTCTTGCGACCTGAACGTGTGCTCATCCAACTGTTTACATGATCAGCCCATGAACCTATTCGCAACCAGAATTGCGGCTCCATCCAACGAGGTACAAATTCATCAATGGGATACCCTTCACGCACCGATCGAAGTTTCATCTCCCAATGGTAGTTAGACACAGCAACGTCTCGCGGGTCGCGAACGATATAAACTACCTTGCGATAGCGCGGATCAAAACACTCGTGACTTTTAAGCAGGCGCGGTCGAGGCAAGCGGCGCATCGACCAGTCGGCCGTCTTGTACATGTCCGGAACCAATCGCTCGACGTTTAGAAAGTTGACCGGCTCATTTTCGTGAATCAAGTTTCCAATCAAAAAGCGGCTCCAGGTGTTGCCGGATCGCGGATAGGAAGTGAGCCAGACATCATCGGGGAAAATAGTGATTTCCCTTTCCAACAGCGTCTTGCGAAACAATACATCGCTGACGCGCGACAAATGCCGAAACAATCTTCTAACAATCATCATAGGATTTCCTAACGCTCCACAGACAGCAACTAAGATGCTGGTTTCGAGCCTTGCAACCAGCCAAGTAATTTTTGTTTGCGTGCGAACATTTTCTTCGCTTCATCGCGCATTCTGGAAATCACCTGATAGCGTGACTTCGTAAACCAGGGCACTTGATGCGGCATACACCCATATTTTTCCTTATAGGACCGACCGCCGCCCCAATCGTAGACTTCAACACCCCGCTTTTTCCAATAACGCATTACATACCATTGAATGGCCTCATTCGGCCGAAGGATCTGGCTTGAGCGGAAACTGGCATTTCCCCAAAACTCGGCGATTTTGTTGTATCCAGGGAATATGCCGGTAGCAATACATCTTCCTTCCGCATCACGGGCTCTTAGCAAAAGAATACGGCCTGTAGGCTCCAGGTTCTTTATCAGGCAGCGAACGCGCTCGACGCTATAAGTCGGCACCAAGTTTTGTTTTGCAAAAACATCTTTTAGCTGCTCGTAATATTCGTCTGCGAAAGCAAGGTCATGCGCTTCTTCAATGGTGACGCCAGATTTTTCTGCCTTGCGAATACAGCGCCTGCATGCGCTTTCCATGTTATTGAAAAGCTCCTCTTCGGATAATCGCAGATCCGTATGGTGAGTTATATAGAAGTCGACATTGAAACCGAGACTCTCTCCGTCTTCAATCGTAAAATGCGGATCAGAAATCTCCATGTGGAGACACTTCAAATTGTCCCATGCGAATTCTTCCAGGGCGGCCAATGCGGCCCGGCGCGACGCTCCAGGAAGGAGATTGAATCCGATGTAAGGCGTATTCCAGCCAGGGAAAGAACTGCCCAGCGTTTTCACGCCTAGCTTCGAAAAGGTCAGTCCGGAAAAATAACCGGCAAGTTCTCCGCCTTCGCTCAACTCTACTAGTACAGGCGTGGCATTCTGACTTTCGCTAATGAAATTTAACCATTCGCGGGTTTGAAAAACAGTTCGATCTTCGAATTTATCGAGGCGCTCCCAATCAACGGAATCAGGATTAATGATTTTGCACTTCATCCGGGATGCAGTGGTGCGCTCCAATACTGTCTCTGACAATTGCATCTTAGGACCAGCAAATTCCTTCGTAATGAGCCGCGCTCTTGGGACGGCGAGCAGGATCAAGGTTCACCAGATCGAACACGATCTGCCCGGCGGCTAAATGTTTCGAAATCTCTTCTTTGTCAACTTTGGTGCCTATAATAACCACCTCGCCGCTGCGAATCACTTCTTGCATATTGGTTGAAAGAAGAGAGCCAATGTGTGGGATTACTTCCTCGATATATTGCCGGTTGGATCCCGCTAGCTGGCCCAGCGATACGTCTTTATCCCAAACGCGGACTTGGCAGCCTTCGCCGAGCAGCCGCTTGATGAGCTGGACCTGAGGGCTTTCTCGTAGATCATCGGTGCCAGCTTTAAAGCTTAATCCCAGCACCGAGACTTTTTTCTTATTGCTCTTAAGCACGGCATCCACTGCTCGATTCACATGTTCCAGATTGCTAGGCATTAGTGATTCAAGTAGTGGCAAATCAAGATCGAGTTCCTTGGCTTTATAAGTAATGGCGCGTAAATCTTTCGGCAGGCAAGAGCCGCCGAAAGCGAATCCCGGCGATAAATAAGCGGCCGAAATATTGAGCTTTGTATCCGAAGTGAATATCTTCGTGACTACATCGGAATCGACGCTTAGATTCTTGCAAAGTGTTCCAACCTCGTTGGCGAATCCGACCTTTAAAGCGTGATATAAATTCGATACGTACTTCACCATTTCGGCGACCGGAATTGTCGTCTCGAAAATCGTGCCTGGAATATTTTTATAGAGTTCCCGAAGCGGAACTAGATGCGCAGGATCTTGCGAACCAAGAATCGTGTACGGGGGCTGAAGGAAGTCTCCTACAGCGCTTCCCTCGCGCATAAATTCGGGGTTGTAGCACACCGTGAAATCTTTGCCAGCGTGCTTTCCACTAGCGCGCTCGATAGTCGGAATGACAAGTGTCTCAGTGGTTCCGGGCAATACAGTGCTGCGCAAGACGATTACGTGATGAGATTTCTTTTCGCGCAGCGCTTCCCCAATTTCACGCGAAACATTTTCTATATGGCTGAGATCGAGTTTCCCGGTGCGCAGGCTTGGAGTTCCAACACATACAAACGAAATTTCGGAACCAAGTACAGCTGCCTTCGGGTCTGTAGTCGCGTGCAAACGGCATGCAGCATGATTTTCGGCGATCAATTCGCTAATTCGAGCTTCAATAATCGGACTGCGACCCGAATCGAGCATCTCGACTTTCGCTCGGCTCACATCCACACCCACGACCTTATGACCCATTTCAGCGAAGCACGCCGCACTCACCGAGCCGACATACCCTAGCCCGAACAGACTAATGGACAAACCCACGCTTTAGCTCCCTTACTTTTTAGTGTAGCGGTTGGCCGTCCCGCCTTGTCCCAAGAACAATCTTACGACCTCGCCAAATTGACCAATTTGTTGCGAAAATACGATAACTGGGGCTTCACCATACTAATTAAGGCAATTTACCTTCCAGTTGAATGTCGGGTGTACTACGGTGTAGATAAGCGAAGCTGTTGATTTCAGCTTATTTGTCCATCATTCACGGAACAGTGCTTTGTCCCAAAGTCGCAAAATATTGCAACTTTAGGGAATTGCTGGAGACAGTCTGACGCGAACAAAGGTGTTCATAACCTATTCACAACACTGCTCTTACAATTGATTTCGGCAGCGGAGAATGCTCGATCGGCAACAGTCCTGCTCCATATAGAACCGCCTCGCAGTAGTACGGTGCTGATATTGTAATTCACTAGGAATTGTTCGACTCTTGACCTCCACTCGAAAATTTTTTTCGCGACTCACCCAAATGAGTTTGGATGAGATTAGGACTCGTGTTGGGCAAGAAATCAGCAAGCGTGTGGATTTTGCGCGCTATCAAACCGGCTTGTTATCACTCCCAAACGGCCTGAAATACTCTGCACAAATTGCGGATAGCCAATTTTTCCTGTCTGATGACGATTTACTAAATATCCCGCGAATTCTTCGAGAACATTTGCCTGACGAAGTTGAAGCTGTAGGCAATGAAGCCGACGAAATTTGTCGTCATCGTTTTCGATTGTTAGGATACGAAAATCTCGACTATGGTGCCGAAATCGACTGGCACCTCGACGCCGTACATGGCAAACGAGCACCGCTCAAACCGTGGTACAAAGTTCCCTTTCTTGATTTCGCTGAAGTCGGCGATCACAAAGTCACCTGGGAGTTGAACCGTCATCAACACTTTGTGACGCTTGCAAAAGCGTGGCGTTTCACTAAAGACGACAAGTATGTTGCGGAGATCACGAGGCAATTCTATTCGTGGCAGGTCGCGAATCCATATCCCCTGGGAATCAATTGGGGCAGCAGCCTGGAAGTAGCCTTTCGCAGCATATCCTGGCTGTGGGTCCGATTCTTGCTCTCGAACAGTTCTGCAATTCCGGCAAACTTCCAGGAAGATTTATTAAAAGCGCTTGCTTTGAACGGACGCTATATTGAGCGGTATCTCTCGACTTATTTCTCCCCTAATACGCATCTGCTGGGAGAAGCCGTAGCATTGTTCTTCATTGGAACGCTTTGTCCGCAGATAGCTTCGTCCGGAAAATGGCGTGAGGACGGTTGGAAAATCATATTGCAGGAAGCTGAACGACAGGTGCGTCCTGATGGAATATATTTCGAGCAGTCACTTTACTATCACGTCTATGCGCTCGATTTCTTTTTGCATGCGCGAATACTAGCAATGCGAAATAGAATGCAAGTTCCCGATGATTTCGATCATGTTCTAAATAAAATGCTGGATGTGGTCGCGGTACTCTCGCGGGCCGGAGCAGTGGATAGCTTCGGAGATGACGATGGAGGCCGAGTTTTTAATCCCCGGCATAATCGCTACGAACATCTGACCGATCCGCTCGCGCTAGGGGCCATATTGTATGGCAGAGATGATTTGAAGCATTGCGCCGTACTTACGGAAGAAGCAGTCTGGCTTTTCGGCGAGCAGGCGATTTCAGGCTTATGCGGGCAAAATGTCTCACCCCCCGAGCCGCAAACAGCCGCATTTAAAGCGGGTGGGGTTTACGTGATGGCCGATTCTGCACCTTATCCTGTCCAGATGGTGATCGATGCGGGTCCGCAAGGCATCGGTCATAGCGGTCACGGGCATGCCGACGCGCTCAGTATTAGGCTTTCGATCAATGGCCAACGTTTTTTAACCGATCCCAGTACGTTCTGTTATATGTGTGAAGATCGAGACAAGTTTCGCGGTACAGGCGCACACAATACGCTCAGAGTGGACGAAGTTGATCAGGCCGTTCCGGAAGGTCCGTTTGCATGGAGTTCCCTTCCCGAAGTTCGCGCAGAACAATGGATTACCGGTTCCACATTCACCCTCTTCGCGGGTAGCCATACCGGATATTCCCGTCTGGTGGATCCAGTCATTCATCGCCGCATTATCTTCCATCTGCATGGAAACTTTTGGCTAATTCGCGACATGGTTGATGGACGGGAATGTCACCAGCTCGAAACATCCTGGCATTTTGCATCGAATATACAATTGCAAAAAGATGGAGATATTTTTATCGCGGAGTCGCTTCAACCCATTGCCAACTACAACTCGGTTCGGATGAAACTGGTGCCGGTAGCGGATTCCCAATGGAAACGCACAATTAGCTCAGAGTTTATTTCGCCAGCCTATGGGGTTAAACAACCAGCGCCCGTGATTCGCATGAATTCGAATATCCAATTGCCCGTCGAACATGCAATGATTATTCAACCGCTGCTCGATGGTCCGATACAGTCCTATAAGCTTGCTAATCTTGGATTGGAGGGCCCCGTTCACGCCTATCGCTACGATGAATCAGAAACTGCACATTGGATGATCTTCAATGATGGAGATCAACCTTGGACCGCGGGGCAGTGGAGCAGCGATGCGAAATTCTTATACTTTCAAGTGCGGCAAAGGCAATTGCGTCACCTCATTTTTTCGGATGGCAGTTTCCTCAAAATGAATGAAAAGTTTTTGATACAGAGTCATCAAAAACTGGAGCGATTCGAGTGGGACAAACGGGCGGGAACAGCGCAGATCTTTCCTTCAGATCACTCCGACAAGCAGGCGTTTTCAACGGAAGCGATTGAATCCTGTGATTCTGTATTCTAATGATATTGCATGGCTCAGGTTCTCGAATTTAGGAAACAATAAATGTGCGGAATTGCTGGCTTAGTTAATTTTTCGCGTACGAACCATGTGGACGCCGCTATGGTGCGAAGCATGTGTGCCGCCATGGTGCATCGCGGACCCGACGACGAAGGCATCTACACTCAGGATCGTGTCGGACTAGGCATGCGGCGATTGAGCATCATCGATGTTGCGCACGGACATCAACCAATCAGCAATGAAGATGGTTCGCTCTGGATCGTTTTTAACGGGGAAATTTATAATCACTCGGCTCTTCGCGAGCAACTCATGGCGCGGGGTCACCGGTTCAGCACGCAATGCGATACAGAAGCAATCGTTCATTTATACGAAGAATACGGGCGAGACTGCGTGCAACATTTGCGTGGCATGTTTGCTTTCGCGATATGGGATACGAATAAACGTCGTTTGTTTGTCGCGCGTGATCGTCTGGGAATTAAGCCCGTCTATTATCGCCACACATCGGAATCATTTCTCTTCGGCTCCGAAATAAAAGTAATTCTCGCGCATCCGGATGTGCACGCCGAATTCCATCGCTCGGCCCTCCCGGAATATTTGGCCTTTGGATATTTTTCCGGCGAACAGACCTTCTATGAGGGAATACGCAAGCTGATGCCGGGCCATACTCTCGAACTTGGCGAAAATGGTGAACTTCGCGTTGAGCCGTACTGGAATCTTAACCTAACCAAAGATCAGGCCAGCCACTCAGAAAATTATTACGTTGAGAAGTATCGCGATCTGCTGGAAAGTGCAGTCAGCAGCCACTTAATGAGTGATGTCCCGCTCGGAGTGTTTCTCAGTGGCGGGGTTGATTCGAGCGCGGTTGCGGCGTTAATGACAAAGATCAGAAAAGCTCCGGTTGAAACTTTTTCAGTCGGATACTCTGAACAAACTTATAGCGAGCTTCCCTTTGCCCGCACTGTCGCTCGGCACATTGGCTCAATTCACCGTGAAGTTCTGGTCAGCCGGCAGGATTTTTTTGAATCATTGCCAAAGTTAATCTGGCACGAAGATGAGCCAGTAGTTTGGCCTTCCAGTGTGGCTCTTTATTTCGTTGCCCGTCTTGCGAGCCAGCACGTGAAAGTAGTTCTAACTGGTGAAGGCGCAGATGAAACATTGGGTGGCTATTCACGTTATGCATTCACACTCAAGAACGCGGCTATGGACCGCATATACCGTGGTCTTACTCCCGCTATGTTGCGCCGGGGAATTCGTAACTCGATAGCAAACTCCTCGATGATCAATGCGACATTGCGGCGCAAGCTGTCGCACACTTTTGTGGCTTTGGACGGAGAAGATTGGGCATCGTTTTATTTCGACAATTTTTTTTCTGCGTTCAATGCAAGGCAACAGAAAGACGTGCTGACAAATAGTTTTGTACAAGAATTAGAAGAAGGCGTGGCCTATCGGAACGTTTTGAAGTATTGGGAACAGTCTTCCGGAGATATGCTGCAGCGGCTTCTCTACGTGGATATCAAAACTTACTTAGTCGAGCTGCTCATGAAACAGGACCAAATGAGCATGGCAGCATCGATTGAAAGCCGCGTTCCGTTTCTGGATCACGTACTGCTGGAATTTGCCACCAATATCCCACGAAAGTTTCAGTTGCAAGGCCTGAGCGGTAAACACATTCTAAAAAAAGCTGTAAAGGATCTGTTGCCGCATTCGATTCTTTATCGGCCAAAGTTGGGCTTCCCTACTCCGTGGAGCGGATGGTTGGCTGGATCACAGCTAGATTCAATTGAGAGCATGTTGCTGGAACAACGCAGCATGGACCGCGGTTTTTTCAAACGTGACGCGATTGAACGCCTGTTCAGGGAGCATCGCGCGAAATCTTATGATCATTATGACCGTATTTGGCGCTTGTTAAATCTAGAATTATGGCACCGCGTGTGTCTGGAAGGAGAGTCTCACGAGTTCGCGATGCAAGAGCGACACGCAAATCTGGCCGCGCCTGTTTTGTGAGCTTTGAGACTTCTGTGCTCCGATTAGCCGAAGAGTATCGTCCAGATTAGCTTTGTAAATTCAAAAAACCAGGTTTTCGCGTAGAGCCGGACATACCACCATCCGCGTGGCTGAAATTCAGGGTCGGGAACTTCGTCGACCCAAAGGTTAACCTCTGGATTGAGCTTCCGTACTGTTTTTCTCCAAATCATCCCAGCGCGGCGGCTGTGATAATTCGAAGTTACGACGATAACGGACTTCCATGCGTGTTCGCGAACGCACTTATCCAGCGCGACAGCCTCTTGCTCGGTGGAATCTACGCTTGGGCCGACAATGCAGAAATCGACTTTGTTCGCCAACGCGATGCCATAATTTTTCTCCAGATAAGCATGGGCAATTGGCGGTATTGCTTCACCCCAATATGATTCTGGTGGGACACTCAGTAGCGCTTCGCGAACTGTACCTTGCTGTAAAAGCTTCATAGCACCTGCAATTCGCGCCTTCTCGCCCGTGGTCGAGCCCTGCAAAATCACCGCGGCTTCAGCATTCCTGGGCATGGTGTCTCCCGCAACCAGCAACTCGCCGCCCCAGCGTAAGAAGCAGGTCACTACAATAATGACCCCTGCGAGCAACCAAAGCACTCTGCTCCAGAAAGCGTTCGAATGGCTCGTCAGTTCTACTTCTTTCACGATATTTGGCATGCTGAACCGGTTATCGAGATAAAGAACGATAGACGTCAATCCACTGCGCGCGCACTTCCGGCCAGGCATAGTGCTGCGACTCTTCATAAGCGTTCGCAGCGAGCTGTCGTGCAAGTTCGGGTTCTCGCAGTAAACGAACAACATTCGCAGCCAGTGCACGCTCATCCCCAACTGGCGAGAGCAAACCTGTGCGCTCGTGCTCCACGAGATACGGCATACTTTCCGGTGCAGTGCTGACCACAGGCGTACCAGAGGCGAAAGCTTCTATGACGGATACGGGCATGTTGTCCAGACATGAGGCATTGATGAAAATATCCGCTTGATTGTAAAAGCGGCCAATCTCCTTATGTGCAGCAACTCCGCAGAAATTCACATTTGGCAACTTCAACCTACGCACAAGATTTTTAATATCCGCCTCTTGCTGGCCTCCCCCCACTAGATCCAATCGAGCATCGGGAAAGCTTTTGAGGACCTCAGCAAAGGCTCGCACAACCACATCCACACTGTAATAAGCATGAAACCCGCGTGTGCATACGAGATGCGGACGCAGCGGGTTGCGCAATCGAAAAGAGAACTGCGTCAGATCCACAACGTTCGGCACGACTTTGGCTTGCAAATTAAATTCGCGAAAAACATCAACGAGGTATCGGGATGGGACCACCAGCATGTCAGCCCTTGCGAGAAGTGGGCGGGCGGTGCGAAAGCGGCGCAAGTGATCTCGCGCTTCTCCACTATGGTAATGAATAAGAGTTTTCTTTCTCCGCGCACCCGCCACTAACCATGCCGGAAAAGGAGCGACAAGAAACGACCAATAAGAAGCTGAAAAGATGTGGACAATATCCGTATGCTTCAGTCCGCGCCAGAGTTCCAGGATATACAGGGGCTCTCGGACAATGGTCCGCAAGAGAGGAATGCGTTCAATCCATTTCAAGCCATGGGGAAACAGAGGGTCTATGGGAATAAGCTCCGCGGCAATCTCAGAGTCCTGCTTCCAGTTTCGCAAGAGTAAGTCAGCCTGCACCGATTGCCCGCCGACATACCGCAAAGAGGCTGCGACAATTGCAATCCGGGTTTGAGTGCTTACCTGAGGTTCCAAAAAACCCTGTGACGATCTTGCGCGCGGTTTCCATCTCTTCTTTTCGAGCAGCTCAGCATAAAGTGCTTCATGCTGTCGTCGCATGTTGTCCACTGTAAAACGTGCTTTCGCAAATTCATTTGCGTTTCGTCCCATTGCGAGACGAAGAGCATTGTCTTTCAGTAGATGCTCAACCGCATTGGCAAGCTCTACTTCATCATCGGGAGCAACCAGAATTCCGCTGCTTTCATTTACCAGCTCAGGGTTTCCACCAACTCGGCTCGCGATAACTGGAACACCGGCTGCGAAGGATTCAATGATTGCATTCGAAAGACTCTCGGATGCTGAGGGCAGTACCGTAAGATCCAGCGACGCAAGTACAGCCGGAATATCACGGCGATTACCAAGAAACCGGGTCTGATCATAAATACCCAGATTTCGGGATTCGCTTTCGAGTTCAGCCCGCAGAGGACCATCTCCAATTAGTACAAACTCTAAGTCGCGAAATTTTGAGACCAACCGCGCAGCAGCTCGCAGAAACAAAGAATGATTTTTCGATAAGGCATTCATGCGAGCGATCATGCCAATGCGGAACAATCCGGGATGTCTCGGCAATGCAGGCGCAGTTTCTAAAAAGCATGAATCCGGCAAACCATTGCCGATAACTACTATTTTTTCTTTTTGTAATCCATGTTGGATTAAGCGATCCGCCGCAGCACTGGAATTGCACACGACCGCATCACACCAGCGCAGCATTGCAAGTTGCGCACGGAATTGAGCGGGGCTGAGCAAATCACCAAGTTGACGCTGGCTGCCAATAACCACTGGAATTCTTGCGAAACGAGCCGCCGGAATGAGGGTTAGATTGGTATAGAAGTCGAATGCGTGCGCGATATCAATTGCATTTCGCCGCATATAGCGGCTTAACTTCCATCGGGCTCGCAAGGAGCCTAGCCGATACAAACTTCCGCCCAGAGGGAATTCGCCGACATCACTCAAACCATCGAGAAAAGCGCCACGCTTTTGAATACAACCGAGATGTATGCGAAAAGAATACGGATCAAGGGACTTTGCCAAAGCAGCGAACTGGCGCTCGCTCCCTCCGGTATCAAAGCTATCAGTCATCAGGAAGACACCAGGCAGCGATGTATCGTTTGTTAACACTTCATGAATTGCGGGAGCTGGTACGTTCCTGTCGGTCAGCGCAGTACCAGAATGCACTGGCGCACTCATCCCACAGTCCCAGGCAGAGCGGCGGCATGATCCTGGATTGAGCTCGACTCCGAAGTGCTGAATATTTCGAGGAAGTTGCGCTGCCACAGTTCGAACATCAACAAGCGCCAGATACGAGCGGAGTGGTCTCTGCGGCCCTGGAAATGCTCGTCTAATAAACGCTGAATGCCGGACGGGTTAAAGTATCCCCGCTGCAATGTTCGTGTTTCCAGCATTACCGTAAGAATCAGATCCTTCAATTCATGCCGCATCCAATGACCGAGCGGCAGCGCGAAACCCTGTTTTTCCCGGTAGAGAACTTCTCTGGGAACTCCGACCCGTTCAGCTAACTTCCGCAAAATATATTTCTGACTGCCAGTGCGCATTTTCCATTCCGGGGTTAATCCGGTCACCCATTCGAGGAAAACATGGTCGAGCATGGGAACACGCGCTTCGAGCGAAGTTAACATGCTCATCCGGTCTACTTTTGTCAGAATGTCACCCGGAAGATAGGTCTTGCTGTCGAGATAAAGTACGCGGCTCAACGGATCGTTCGCGGGTGCATCATCAAGGAAGGAGCGGAAAGATTTCAGCGGTTCAAATGAACTTATAAATTCATCTGAAAGCAAAGCCATCTCACGCTGGAAAGGTTGAAACGAAACTCCTTCGGTGTAGCGATCCTGCCACGGCAACGAAATGCTGTATGCCAGACTCCGGCCAGGCACACTGTATGGAAGCCGAGGATGTATCTGCTCACGATATAAACGCCCAGCCCATTGCGGTATCCACTCATGCGAACGGTCTTGCAAATGGATGCGGTATCTTTCATAGCCGGCAAAAGCTTCGTCTCCACCATCCCCTGATAAAGCCACAGTTACATACTGGCGGGCAAGACGAGAAACGTAATAGGTCGGCAGCATGGAGGAATCGCCGAAAGGTTCTTCCAGTGACCGGGTAAGCATTTCGATGGTATCGAGTACATCAGGGTCAAGAATTAACTCGTGATGATCCGTGCCGAATTTTTCCGCAACCATGCGGGCGTAAGGAGCTTCATTAAAATCGGCGTGCTGAAAACCAATGGCAAAAGTTTTAACTGGTTGCGATGTTGCCCGTGCCATCAATGCGACGATCGTCGAAGAGTCTGTTCCCCCGCTCAACATGGCGCCGAGAGGGACATCCGCAATCAGTCGAATGCGAACTGCCTCAGTCAGCAATCGCTCCAATTCTTCCAAACACTCTTCTTCGCTCGATGGAGAGTGCGTTCCGTACTGCGGTAGATCCCAGTATTGCCGGATGCGAATCTCGCCTTCCTCGAATTCAAGCAGATGTCCGGGCGGCAACTTTTTTATGGGTGTGAAAGCGGTTGCGGGATCGGGTATGTATCCGAAATAGAAATATTGCAGTAAGGCTTCTTGATTCGTGACGGCCAGTTCAGGAGCAACCGCAAGAATGGTTTTGATTTCTGACCCAAAGAGCAGGCGACTGCCAGTAAGAGCGTAGTGAAGAGGCTTTTTACCCAAACGGTCACGAGCCAGCAGTAACCGCTGGTTACGCTCGTCATAGAGCGCAAAGGCGAACATACCGCGTAACTTTTTAACGCAGTCCGAACCCAATTCTTCATACAGATGAACAATGACTTCGGTATCAGTGTGCGTAGAAAAGCAGTGGCCACGGCTTTCGAGCTCCGAACGAAGCTCTGGGAAATTATAGATTTCCCCGTTGTAAACTACCCACACCGTTCCATCTTCATTAAAAACAGGCTGGTGACCGCCGGATACGTCAATGATGCTGAGCCGGCGCATCCCAAGGCCAACACCATTCTTGACAAAGATACCTTCATCGTCAGGCCCGCGATATACGATAGCTTGACACATCCTGTGAATCGTCTCGACGTCGACTCTGCCCGATCCCGGCGAGGCAATTCCGGCGATTCCGCACATAGCTTAACCTTTCACCGTGACGCGCGAATTTTCAACGGAAAGAGCCTTGATGCGAGATCCGCGAACTCGCTTCAGCCTGTAATCGCGATAATCCCCTGGATTTCCTTCGCGGCCATCGCACGCCGCGAGAATAATATTTACCATTTCCCGTGCGGAAGTGAAATGTAGAGTCTCGCCTCTCGATTGCGCTCCTTCCACAAGTTCTCGGAGGAACCTCCGCATCGGCTCCCCTAAAACCGCGGGCTCCTGAGTGGGGTCCATACTGTGACAATGAAGCTTGATGAATAGCCAATCTGGCCGCCCTTGGACAGAAATGGCAGCATCTTTCCACAACTGTAAGCGACGCAAACTCGGAGGATTCGGCGGAGTCAGTGCACCATTTTCTATAGCCGCAAATCGCGCCGGGCGTGCCTTGTTTGAGCGTCCAAAATCCAACATCAGGGGCCCTTGAACAATCAAGGGAAACACTTCTGGTTTTCGACCGTGCTCAAGATCTCGGCCTCGCCGGTGCGGGGCTCGTTCATTCAATGGCAAACCACACTCATAAATCGAATTGATTTTGCTGATCTGCGCGGGGTGAAAAGCCCCGGTCGGCAAAGTCATATCGGCATAACAACCAGTATCGGCCAGTAGCTGCATTTCAGAATCGACTCCGCAAGCAAAGCCTCCCGCTGAATTTGCCAAAGCAAAGTTTCCGTGGACAAATGCGTACTGCGGAACAGCCGCCCCGTCGAGAAAAGAAAGGCATCCATGTTCGAAAGCCAAGATATCTCGAAATTCTGAAAGCACGCGGCGAAGGTTCTCGGCCGTGTCAGGCCGGCTGGTTCCGTGATGCAGGTGAATTTCAACTTCTCCCCAACCCGCATGGCAATGATCGGCAAGATGTTCAAGATGCGCCTTGTCGTATTGTTCCGCTGGAAAAAAATATGAATGCACGAAAGGATGGCCATCAGCATCGCGCCAGGGATCTACGAGCTTCGGGTATTCACGGCACCAGCGCTCCAATCGCCGCTCTTGCTCATCGTACGGGGCGCGGGCATATCCATTATCGGGAACAATAGCGGGTTCGAAGTGATCCGCTAAAGCAAAAATTAAATGGACCGGCCCCTGCGGAAGCCTCTTCGTAAGCCGCTGCCAGGCATAGGAAGGCAGCCAATGGGCAGCATAGGATATTTTGCTGGAAAGACCACGCCGGCGGGTGATCGGAAGGTCGCCGGCAGATTCGGGTGAATCAACTCGATGATTTTCACTTGGGCCATTGCCGATCCCGTTTTTCAATTGCTGATCTGTCATCGGACTTCAACTGGCGCTTCAATTTGCTGGCCTGCTTGATCTGTAACTGTCTCGCCAACACTGGCGGGCTTGCGTCCACGTACGCCGATTGAATTGTTGCCAACTGTCAAATCTACAAGTCCGCAACTCTCGAACCAACGAAAGACTTGCTCATAAGTGTGTTTCGATTGATATTTGGGCGAATACCAGTCAAATGTATCGAGAATTCGAATCTCCGGATTTTTGTGCCGGTTCACAGGAAATACATGATGGACGATTCCTGCCGCTGGTGGACCGATCAGCGGAATCGCGCGTAATCCGCGATCAGTCCAATACAGAAGAGGAACCGCAACCCGCAGAATACGGAGCAATGACGGAGCAGACATGCGGTGCGTGAATTTTCGGTAAATATCACTGAACCGGAACCACTTGTTGTATCCACTGTAGAGCCATATTGCAATTCCGCCACCATGTTTAAGATATTGGGGCAGATTTTTGAAAGCTTTTTCGCAATCCGGCGTATGGTGCAGCACGCCCATGCTGTAGATGTAATCGAAGCTCTCAGGTGCAAACGGTAGCGCAAACACATCGGCCTGAAGAGCCACGAATTCGCGGTCGTCTAAATTCCGCGCTGCGACTTCAGCTGCAGCACTCAAATCAATCCCAATCACGCGTGCGCCCCATCGCGTGGCTACTTCAGCAAAGCGGCCCATTCCACAACCAACATCCAGGACCAACTTCCCTCTTAAATCTTCTGGTTTTAAACCTGTTTTGCGGCGAAAGTCCGGATCAGACATATCCATCCCGGCATGGTCGAGCTGCGTCTTGTCGAATTTATGCCATTGATATCCAAAGCTGTCGGCATAACTATGTTCATCGACAAAGCGTAGAAGTCCGCGAACCATGGGGAATTTGTGGCCACAGGATGAACAAATATATCCGTCGTCTTGCTCGTTCAGCGTAGCCCGGCAAGCAGTACAGCGCAACAGTGCCAGCAACTCAGCGGACAGGCGAGAATGTAGTCGATCCATCGTTTGCATAAATTTCCGCGAGCCGCTGTGGCTTTGCCGCTGGTTCAATCAGCGGCAACCGGGCAGGCTCTCTTTCTTTGACTATAGCGAATAAGACCGATGTATAAGCAACGGCAAAATATGGGAAAAATTGATATGCTTCAGGCGCAAAGCAAGCTCCTACCACGAACCCGACCAATGAACTGTGCAGAGCTCCGGCCAGCAATACCGTATATTCATCAAGATCTTTTCTGCGTCTAAGCAATTTCAGATTGCGAAAACCCCGGGCAAAAAACAGCAGGTACAAAATGAGAACGGGGATTCCGCCCTCCGCTCCAATTTGGAGATAGGAGACATGAACCTCCTTCCATTTCAGAGAATACGTCGGAAAGTTATGCACCCCGATGCCCAGTATTGGGTAATGCAAAATACCTTCCACCGCTCGGTGCATCAGATAGCGCCGTTCTTCGTAGGAACCGTAAGCATTCTGATCAACGGAGGATTCGACATCCCCTGAAATCGCCGAAAATCTCTGCTTAAGCCTTCCTCCTGCAACAGCTCCCAGCAATGCCACAGCCAAAACAGCTGCCACAATCAACTGCGGACGCTTGCCTTTGACGCCGAAATGCCACAAGCAAACCGTTCCGGAAATCACCAGCGTGATAAATCCAGCACGGGAAGCGGTCAGAAAGAGGGCCGTGGCCATAAACAACATGCCAAAAACCCAGATCGCCTTTCGCAAGGCCCCCTTCACACTTACTAAAAACATCAACGCAAACGGGATCGATAAGACAATCGCGAACGCAAGATCGTTTGGGTTTCCATAAATTCCGGCAAGAACACTATCCAAACGGGGAACCGAATGTCCTTTAATGATGGCGACCGCACTAATGACACAAACTGAGGCTGCCTGAATGTAAACGATGCGCCGCAATCTTGTAACTGTAGTAATCAGGAGGAAAGTTAGTACCCACGCTACATAAGCCTTCGAAAATTCGATGGTATGCATCACGGCGCCGCCGCGCCAGACTGTCGACAAAAATGCGCCGACAAAAAGCAGTCCCATCATTGCCAATAAATATGTGGCTTCCCGAGGCAGCTGCTTGAACCCTCGTTTAGTTTTACCCAGACTTGCCAGTAGACCAATGATCGCCAGGATGCCGGTTATTTTTGCCATGGGGATATATCTCAATCCCGGCACCCAATCTTCTGGCCGCAGGCAATAAACCAGATAAAAAGACGTCAGCCAAAAGAAAGGACCACTCAAGGCTTCTTTCTTCGTGCGCGCTCCGTATAGTAGCGGCTGTTCTGCTGTGGCTGACAAAGCTTCTTTCATTTTTCCATTCTATCTTCGTCAATACTTAGTAATTACTCGCACACCGAATTACTAAGAATGCGCATACTGTTCGGCAAAGTGCGTGCGATTTTCTGCGACCGCTTCTAATACCACGCTGAACTTATCTCCAATTGCTGACCAGTCATATTTCACCGCCAGCTCCGCAGCTGCCCGTTCGAAATTAGAACGAAGCTGGCGATCCCTTAAAAATCTAATAATCGACTCGGCAAACTCTCGTTGGGTATCGGCCAGCAGAATGTCCCGTCCATGATTTACATCGAGCCCCTCTGCTCCAATTGAGGTGGAGACGACTGCTTTGCCTGCAGCCATGGCTTCGTAAATTTTCAGCCGCGTTCCTCCGCCAATTCGCAAGGGCACAATCACAACCGCTGCGTCCCGCAGGTGATCAATAACAGAAGCAACCCGTCCGGTTACTTCAACCGAACTGGATGCGAATTTTTGCACACGGCGATCTGGATTTCGACCGACTATCCGAAACCGGGCTTCAGGAACGGCGGCCAGAACTTGAGACCAAATTTCATCACAGAAATATTCGACTGCATCGATGTTTGGTTCCCAATCCATTGCTCCCACAAACATCACCAGCGGACCAACTTCCCGCGGAACCGGTTCGGGACGATATTGCCGTAAGTCAACTCCGGTTGGAACAACCGCAATCCGGGATTCGTCAGTCCACTGACTCATCAGCTTTTTATCGTTCTCTGAAACAGCGATCACATGCTGGTATTCGCGCACAATTTTTTGTTCATAGCGCAGCATCTTCGCGAATTCCATTCGGTAGATCATTTTCCGAATCGGATTGGATTCTGTTTCCGCATGCCGGCGCCAAATCTCTGTTTCTACATTGTGCTGGAACAAAACGGTTGGAATGGTTAATTTTTTCGGAAAATTTACTGCCGCATCCAGAAAATCGCAAACCGCTACATCGAACCGCTGTTCGTCAAACCAACCTTGCAATTGCCGCCGGACCACCGCAGATGCAAACCGGCTCACCGCATAAGGAGCCGCTACTGGCAAGTGCAGCAAATAATCTAACCCGCGTTTGATTGTCCCCGAATCGCTTTTGCCGGTGCACACGCTGAGTGCTCTGGGGAAATGCTTTGGGAGCTCCGCGTCATAGTTCCCGTCAGGCAATCCATCGTAGTATGAAAAAAAAGCCAGCTCGTGACGAATGGATAATCGGCGCGCGATATTGAAAGAACGAATATCTCCACCGCTGTGAATAGGCAGAAGCTTATTGGCTTTGACCCAAAGTATTTTCACAGTGGCATCTCCCGCGATGAACCTAAAATCTGCATCAAGGTGGTTAGCGCACCCAAACTGTTTTCCGTCCCCTCACAAAATTCGCAAATGCCACGGCGGCTGCTGTATTCAAAACAACAAAGGTGTATGCAGCATCCGCCATCCTGGCCAGCGGCCCTTTGGCTACCTGCATCATGGCCAGCAGACTCAGCCCATAAAATGCTAATTGCAAAATCAATGCAATTCGGTAAATTGGTCCTGCCAAAAAGCAGGACGCAAGCAACGCGATGAGCAAAGCAAATGGTGCGACTAGCCGGATCAACTTGTGGCTTAAAAACTCGAATCGTATTGGGTTTTGCTTGCTCAACAACCACGGTGCTAGTTGTAGCAATTGATAGTTGCCGCTTAAAGTTCTGACCTTGCGATTGAACTCGCGGCTTTTCCCCAAATCTGGCAAGTCCCATGCTCGTGCTCTGGGATCAAAGATTACCCGCGCACCCTGACGCACCACCTGCATGGGGATGTAAACGTCGTCCAAAATGGTGTCCGTGGGGACGGCAATTAGTAAATTGCGCCGAACCGCATAGATTGCTCCCGTTGCACCGACCACAGACCCCGATCCTGACTCCCACTCGCGAACCTTCTTTTCAATTTGCCAATAAAGTCCCATACCCCGCGCCGCTTCGCCTGATGTGGGGTCACCCAACATCAACTCGCCACTCACGCAACCCACCGTTGGGTCCGCGAAGTTCTCCACCAATAATCCCAATGCACCGGATTCAATCATCTGTCGCGCATCAGTAAACAGCACAATGTCGCCCTGAGCAGTTGCAAGAGCATCATTCAGGCCTGCGGCCTTACCTTGCGATTGCTCTTTGAGAAGTGCTCGTAGATTTATCTGATTCGCATAGGAAGACAGAATGTCATTTGTCTCATCGCTCGATCCATCCGAGACCACGAGTATTTCGCGAAGATTCTCTGGATACTTCAGCGATGCCAGATTCTGTAACTTACGTTCCAATACCGCTGCTTCATTGCGGACCACCATTACTATGGAAACTGCGGGAACATAAGAGCCCCGTTGTATAGGCCAAGGAGACCATCGGCTGCGCAGCCACAACCATCCGGCATAGCCGAAATAGGTGTAGCCAATGACCAGGGCGGCTGCCCAGAACGCGAATTTCATTGTGCTCCCCGACCCAGCAACACAATCTTCACCGTTTGAAACATGATCAGTACGTCAAGCCCGATGGAGGCATTTTTAATATAGAAGAGGTCGTATTGAAGCTTTTCCTTTGCATCTTCAACAGTATTGCCATACTTGTACCGCACTTGTGCCCATCCTGTGATGCCAGGGCGAACCATGTGCCGAACTCCATAGTATGGAAGCTCTTGAGTGAGCCACTCGACGAACTCTGGACGTTCAGGGCGCGGCCCTACAAACGCCATGTCCCCTTTTAAGACGCACCACAATTGCGGAATTTCATCAAGCCGGGCACTACGCAGAAACTTTCCGATTTTCGTAATTCGCGGATCGTCATCCGTAGCCCAAGTCGGTCCCGTATCGGCTTCTGCATCCTGTCGCATGGTGCGGAATTTATAGCAATAAAAATGCCGCCCCCGGCGTCCCACGCGTTCTTGCCGGTAGAGCACCGGACCTTTGGAGTCGAGCTTAATGGCGAGAACAACGAAAGGAATAACAGGGAGGGCACAAATGAGTCCGATTAATGAGACGGTGAAGTTCAATACCCTTCGCACTAACCGGAAGCCGTTGCTGAACCGGAATCCTTTTGCAAAAATAATCCAACTGGGATAAAGATTTTCGACTTCGATCCTGCCCGTGATCTTTTCCAGCCATGAAGTCGCTTCTTCAATATGAACACCCTGAAGCCGCAGTTGCAGGAGCTCTTGCATGGGCATGGCCTCACGCCGATCCTGCATGGCAACAATGACGCGATGCACTCTTCTTTCCTGCACCAGTTCTGTCAGATGCAGGGCTGCGCTGTCGCGGGTTAGTTGGCCTTCGATGTTGCCACTCCACCCCACAACATCGACCCCTAATTCCGACCGCGATCGCAAGCCTTGGATGAGATGTTGCGCGCGTTCACCCATTCCCAAAACGTATACTCGTTCTCGCAAGTACGGCTGCTCTGATAACCATGCGTAAGCTGTTCGCCACGCAAACAGCGACATCGTCAAAATAATCAGTCCGACCAAAGCCGTGTTTTTACCCGGGAGAAGCACGGGGAACAGAAATCCGAGTAGCGCGAGAACCAGGGCAAGTAGACCGGGAACCAATAAGAGACGGAAATAAAGTTCGCCCTTGGCGCTGAAGTTAGCAGGATCGTAAAGATCAAACCAATGTGAAAAAACGAGTACCACGACCGTAACAATGAGAATTTTGAGATACCCGCCCTCATAATTAAGCAGCACATAGCTGTCTTCGGGGTGCTGCAAAACCATTCCCAACAGGAATGAAGTCCAAATGATGAGGGCTTCGCCAGCCAACAATACCAGCGTGCGCACCGGGTAATAAACATTGAAAAGGCGTATCACAATTTTCTCGTTACTTTACAGCGGGACGGCCGTAGGCGGCGTAATAGTACTCACTGTATGGCGACGAACCTTCCTCAATTCCGTTGAGAACCACGCCTACTACATTTTTATCGCGGAACTCGTGACGAGCACGACGCGCCAAATCGAACGGAGTTGCGTTTGAACGCACAACCATAAGAACGCCATCGCAGTAGCTGGAAAGCAGAACGCCATCGGTTACCGGTACTGCCGGGGGGGAGTCGACAATAATCCAGTCGAACAGCGGTTCCAGGCGGCTCATTAAAAATTTCAAGCGCCCGTTAGCAAGCAGTTCTGCGGGGTTGGCATTGGCGTGCCCGGCCGGGATAAAGAACAGATTCTCCATTGGCCCGCGTTGTATAACCCCAAATTCGTCGCTTTCCCCGCGCAGATATTCAGCTAACCCGGGTGCTGGCGTAGCGCCCAGGGTGTTGTGTAGTTTCGGACCACGCAAGTCAGCATCGATCAACAACGCCCTTCGTCCGTGCTGCCGTACCATAACCTGAGCCAGGTTGGCCGATACAAAAGATTTGCCTTCCTTGGGAAGCGCACTTGTCACTAGAATTTTTTTCAGTGGCTGCCGCTCCCGTAATTGATAAAGCCGTGAACGAAGGGTTCTGAATTCTTCGGTTCCATATTTGTGCTCTTCGTCGTGGAAGAAAAGCATGGTCTTCAGGTCAGGGGACCAATTTGCTTGTGGACAACGCGCCAGCAGTGCATCAAAAGAAAAGGCTGAGGCCGAGTTGAAGTTGGGAGTTGTTGGCGGGCTCTCCCGTCTTATTACCGGAGCGCCCGGTTCGGCATAAGTATTGGTAACAGTTAGCTCGGCTTCAGGTTGACTTCCCTGTCCCGCTCGCTCCTGTTCCGCCTTCTTTAAAGCTTCGTGAATTCGGCTCATAGTTTTCCTTCTTTGGGGGCGTCCTGTTCAGATTCGCGTAAACGATCTGCAAGATTTGCGAGAGTTTTTAAAGCATCGACTAAATCAAATTTGTCTGTTCCTGCGGGTCGCGAAGGTATGGACAAGGCGGCGGACACAGGGCCATCTCCGAGATCAAAATCCCGCGCCACCGCTTCGACTACATTTTGCGTTACGACTTTTTGCTGATCGACAAACGCGCTTACCAGGCAATGTTCGCAGATCAGGTTCACCACTCGCGGAATGCCACCGGAATAAAGATGGATGGCGCTAAGGGCTTCCGGATTAAATATCTGTTGCCCATTCGATCCCGCGATGCGCAGGCGCTGCGCTACATAGGATTTAGTCTCTTCCATGGTGAGGGGATGCGTCTTTGCACGCAAGGTGAGCCGCTGCCGCAACTGCCGTAAATGAGCTTGCTTCAACTTCAGTTCAAGTTCCGGCTGTCCCACCAGTACAATTTGCAGTAACTTCTCGGTGGACGTCTCGAGGTTGGTCATCAAACGAATTTCTTCAAGTAGTTCATCCGAAAGATTCTGTGCTTCGTCAATGATCAAGACGGCAGTCTCCCCGGCTCGATAACGATCCAATAACCAGTTATAAAGACGCAAAAGGATCTGACTCTTCGACCTGGAATCGCAGGGAATTCCGAAGTCCGCCATCATATAATCCAGAAATTGCGGCACATTCAGGCGCGAGTTAAAGACGAAGGCGGTAGCCACCTGTTGCAACCGAAGCCATTCAAGAAGCTTATTGATGAGAGTAGTTTTTCCGGTTCCCACTTCGCCTGTGAGCAACACAAAACCTTTGCGGCTCTGAATTCCATAGGTCAGGCAAGCCAAAGCTTCTTCGGTATGCCGCGTGAGAAACAAATAACGCGGATCGGGATTTACATTGAACGGATTGGCGCGTAAACCAAAAAATTCTTTGTACATAGTCTCTTAGACCTCGACCATCTCCCTTTTCTCATCCGACTTCGCGCCGCGTCTATTAAGTTTGCCGTTCTTGCTTCCGTCACTATTCTCGTTGCCCACCCACGGCATCGAGACAAGTAC
>DASRFC010000014.1:0-107873 GCA_035651835.1 Terriglobales bacterium | reverse complement strand
TGCATCGCCACGCGCTGTTTCGATCCGGTATCTCATCAAGACATTCGCAGCCTTGGTTATGAAGCTTCGGCGACCGTGCAATTTCCCATTTGGAATTGGGGATCGACGCGAAGCCAGGTGAAGCAGGCAAACTTGCGGCGGGAGCAGACGCATGTCGAGCTTAGTTTTACGCAACGCCAGTTGCTCGCGAACGTGCATACGCTGTATGCCGAAGCGCAAGCGGCCCGCTCAGAACTCGAGTCGCTGAGCCAGTCGGCACAATTAGCTGCGGATAGTTCGCGCCTGACGACATTGCGATACCAGGCAGGAGAAGCTTTAGTGCTGGAAGTCGTAGATGCGCAAAATACATTGACCCAGGCACGTAACGCGTATAACGATGGGCAGGTTCGATATCGTGTAGCCTTGGCCAATCTGCAAACCTTGACGGGAAACTTCTAATCGCGGATGAACGAACGATCCAAATGAACGATTACAAAAACAGTATCCATCTTAATAGGTTCAAACGCGGGCTGAAGTGCGCAGTAATTCTAACCGCGCTGCTAATCCTTTCCGCCTGTTCCAAGGAAGCCGCTCCCGCGGAACCTGTCGTTCCCGTGCAAGTGGCCGCAACCGAGAAGACGACTCTGAATCACACCGTCGTCGCTCAAGCGGTGCTGTTTCCGTTGGAGCAATCTGCCATTACGCCCAAGATCAGCGCGCCCGTAAAAAGTTTTGCTATTAAACGCGGCAGCCATGTGCATAAAGGTGAGCTGCTGGCGACGTTAGAAAATCAAGACCTAGCCGCCGCTGCCCAAGATACAAAAGGCTCCTACGAGCAGGCGCAAGCAACTTACGAAACCACGACAGCTGCCGATTTGCCTGAGCAAGTTCAGAAGGCGCAGCTCGACACCGAAGCAGCCAAGCAATTAATGGAAGCGCAGCAAAAGGTTTATAACAGCCGCCAGGAGCTATTTCAGCAAGGCGCCCTTCCCCGCAAAGAATTGGATCAGGCTGGGGTCGATCTCACCCAAGCGAAAAACCAATACGATATTGCGCAAAAGCATGTGGATGCATTACTTGCCATCGGTAAAACACAAGCCCTAAAGTCCGCTGCGGGACAGCTCGAGTCTGCCAAGGGTAAATATCTTGGAGCGCAAGCTGGTCTGAGTTATTCCGAGATTCGCAGTCCCATTGATGGCGTAGTTACGGATCGTCCCCTGTACCCCGGAGAAATGGCAGCCGCTGGCACGCCGTTACTCACTGTCATGAATGTCTCCCAGGTCATAGCGCGTGCTCACATTCCGCAACCGGAGGCTGCCCTGCTGAAGGTCGGCGACAAGGCCACGCTGATAGTGCCCGGCCAGGAAAAGCCGGTGGATGGCAAAGTCACTGTGGTCAGTCCGGCTCTCGATCCCGGCAGCACGACAGTAGAAATATGGGTCCAGGCGAAAAACCCCAAGCAGAAGTTAATGCCGGGCAGCAGCGTACAAATTTCAATGCTCGCTCAAACCATCCCGGACGCGGTGGTTATCCCCGCCGCTGCACTGATCACCGCGCAAGATGGAACCAGCGCTGTAATGCTGGTTGGCTCCGATAATCGCGCCCACCAGAAAGCGGTGAAGGTGGGCATCCGACAGGATGACGACATACAAATCCTCGATGGATTGAAAGAAGGCGACAAAATTGTCGCCGCAGGTGCGTACGGCCTGCCCGATAACAGCAAGATCACCATCGAAGAAGCGAAGTCATCGGATTCAAACCCGGACTCGAAAGACGCTTCTGACAATAAGAAACCGGACCCTACGGCCAACAAGGACGACAAGAATGACAAACCGTAGCGTAGGATTCGCGGCGAAATCACCGGAATCTTCGTTCTGGATTGCGCGTCATTCCAAGTCGGTGATCTTCCTCATTCTCACCGTAGCGCTGCTTGGCGGCTATCTCGCACTGACCATTCCGATCTCGGTTTTCCCGGAGACGAATTTCCCGCGCATTCTCATCGCAGTCGATAACGGAGTAATGCCCATCGATCAAATGATGGTCACAATCACTCGCCCCATCGAAGAGGCAGTCAACAGCGTTCCGGGACTACAAGGCGTGCGTTCGATTACCAGCCGCGGCTCTGCGGAAGTAGATCTGTTTTTCGACTGGAACGTGGACATGTTCCAGACCCTGCAATATGTGAATGCTGCCATCTCGCGCGTGCAGCCCGAGCTTCCGCCTACGGCCAGAGTTGTCGCGAACCGCATGACCTTCGCCAGTTTCCCTATCATCGGCTACAGCCTCACATCACAAAGCGTTCCGCAGACGCAGTTGTGGGAGATGGCAACCTATGAAATCAAGCCACGACTGAACCGACTTGATGGTGTATCGACAGTTGTAATTCAAGGCGGGCAACAGCCCGAGTTTCATATCACGCCCGATCCGTCCAAGTTGCTCACCGCCGGGGTCACGGTCACGGACATTCTCGACGCGATGCGGCGTACCAACCTGATCGATTCTCCGGGACTATTTGAACAAAATCACCAACTGATTCTCGGACTCATTAGCGGCCAGGTGCAAACGCCCGCTCAAATTGCGCAAACAGTAGTAAAAACCACGCCCACGGGAGTTCCGGTACGTGTCGGCGATCTCGCCACCGTTGAGCCGAACGTGATGCCGGTTTACACCATTGTCACTGCCAATGGAAAACCAGCCGTACTCATCAACATCAATCGGCAGCCGGACAGTAACACCATGCAGGTTGCTGACGAGGTTCACGCTCAGGTCGAGCAAATAAGAAAATCTCTGCCGCCCGGCATTGATATCCAACCTTTCTATGATCAATCCGGCATCGTCAGCGCATCGATCAAAAGCGTACGGGACGCCATTCTGCTCGGGGTCATTCTGGCTTCCATTATTCTCGTCGTCTTTCTACGCGATTGGGGAACATCGGTTGTGGCCGGTTTGGTTATCCCCGTTACCATTCTGATAACCTTTGTCGCCCTCAAGCTGCTTCATCAGAGTTTCAATTTGATGACCTTGGGTGGACTTGCTGCCGCGGTCGGAATGGTGATCGACGATGCAATCGTGGTGGTCGAGAATATTGTTCTTCACCGCGACGCCGGACAGAAGCGCTTGCAGGCCATTCGCATTGCGCTCCACGAGATCACGGTCCCATTAATCGGTTCAACCCTCACGCCCATCGTTGTATTCCTGCCGTTAATCGCGATCACTGGCGTCACGGGAACATTCTTCCGCGCCCTTGCGGTTACGATGGCGATTGCGCTGCTTACCTCTTTGGGTTTAGCTCTGACTTGGACTCCCACTCTGAGCCAGTATTTTGTCCGCAAGCACAAGACCGAAGGTGATGGGGCTCAAGGTTCGGAGGACGAAGTCGGAGAGAGTGGCGAGCATGAGGAAGAGTCGATCGCGAAACTTCTAGCGGTCGAGGAAGCTTCGCTCGGCTCCTTCTTCCTGAAGATCGTTAACTTTCACCAGCGATGGCTTAAGCGAGCCGTAGCCCGGCCGATCTGGTTGGCAGTTTTTAGTGTGGCGCTCATCGTCGTAGCATTCGTTTGCTATCAATTTTCCGGTTCTGACCTTCTCCCCGAAATGGATGAAGGCGGATTCATTCTCGACTACATTATGCCGGCCGGTAGTTCATTGCAAGAAACCGATCGCGTGATCTCACAAGTGCAAAAGATCTTGCATGAGACTCCGGAAGTCGAAAGCACCTCGCGCCGCACTGGCCTGCAACTTGGCCTCGCCGCTGTGACAGAAGCCAACACCGGTGATATTTCCGTAAAGCTCAAAGACAAACGAGATCGCGCCATCGATGAAGTAATCGCTGATGTGCGCGAGAAGGTTAAGCAACAAGCTCCCGCGCTCGATGTCGAATTCGTTCAAGTGTTGCAAGACATGATCAGCGATTTGACCGGCGAGCCACAGCCTATCGAAATCAAATTATTTTCGACCGATGCCGCGCTGCTGACGGAATGGGGGCCCAAAGTCGCAGATTCGATTCAGAAGATTCCCGGCGTGGTCGACATTCTGAACGGAATCGACAACACCATTAGCGGACCAGCGGCGGTTTTTCAAATTGATCCCAGCGTTACAGCGCGAGCCGGATTCACCGCCGAAGAAGTTGCCATGGACGCCTCGGCAATCGTTGAGGGTGAGCCAGCGCCGACCCCGGTCATCAGCAACGATCGTCCTTACACGGTACGAGTACGATTTCCCGCCGAAAACCGTCGCTCGCTCGATGCCATTCGCAATACTTTATTGACCAGCAGCACGGGAAAAACGGCGACTCTCGGCTCCCTGGCAACCGTGACCGAGCTTCCCGGACAAACTGAAATTCGCCGCGAGAATTTGCAACGCGATGTAGTCGTGAGCGCACGGCTCGAAGGAACGAGCCTCGGCACTGGCATGGCTTCGGTCCAGCGGGCAGTGGGCGCGCTGCATATTCCTTCTGGCATTCGCGTCGAATACGGTGGAACTTATATCGAGCAGCAAAAATCTTTTCATGATCTTGTAGTGGTGCTGATCCTGGCGATCTTGCTGGTTTTCATCGTGCTGCTCTTTGAGTTCCGAACGTTCGCCGCGCCTATTGCGATTTTGGCTTCGGCGCTGCTCTCGACTTCCGGCGTGTTCATCGCTTTGCTGATTACGCGAACCACATTCAATGTCGCATCATTCATGGGATTGATCATGGTGGTCGGCATCGTGGCTAAGAATGGAATTCTCCTGCTCGATGCAGACGCAAAGTTTCGTGATACGGGCGCCACTGCATTCGAAGCAATGACGCAATCGGCTCGCCGAAGGCTTCGTCCTATTGTCATGACTGCGCTTGCCACTATTGCTGGCATGTTGCCGCTGGCCTTCGCCATAGGAGCAGGTTCGCAGATGTTGCAGCCACTCGCCATCGCTGTAATTGGCGGGATTTTGGTTTCGATGGTTCTCTCGCTGGTGATCACGCCGGCAGTTCACTATTTCCTGGCGCACGACAAATCCGGAGTTATCGAAAAAGAAGGAGTGACAGTATGAGGCATTTAATTGCAATCGCATCTCTATTCATGAGCATGACGCTCACGGCCCTTGGTCAACAAAATAACGCTCAGCATTACAAAGTTTCCGGCCAAATTCCGATTGGGGGAGAAGGCGGCTGGGATTATCTTTATGCTGACTCACCCAACCGCACGCTTTACGTGACGCATGGCACCGAAGTTGAAATCGTAGATCTTGATTCTGATAAGCCAGTGGGAAAAATTACTGGACTCAAGGGCATCCATGGAGTCGCGGTAGCTGGCGATCTGAATCGTGGCTTCATCAGCGATGGAAAAGACAACACCGTCGTGGTCTTCGATCTGAAATCGCATACTGTCCTACAAAAGGTAAAGGCAGGCACCAATCCTGATGGAATTCTCTACGATCCTGCCAGCAAGCGGGTCTTCGCGTTTAATGGACGCAGCAACGACGCGACCGCAATCGATGCGGCTTCAGGAAACGTAGCCGGGACGCTGCCACTGGGTGGGAAGCCTGAATTTCCAGTCACCGATGGATCTGGAAATGTCTTCGTCAACATTGAAGACAAAAACGAAATCGTGCAGTTTGATCCCAAGGAACTGAAAATCAAGAACCGCTGGAAAATTTCTCCGTGTGAAGGGCCGTCTGGGCTCGCGTGGGACGATGCCAACCGAAAGCTTTTCGCGGTCTGCGACGAGAAAAAAATGGTAGTGGTAGACGCAGGCTCGGGTAAAGTCACGGCGACGGTCTCAATCGGTGATGGTCCTGATGCGACTGCATTTGATTCAGCAAACAAATTAGCCTTCTCTTCGAATGGACAGGATGGAACGCTCACAGTTGTCAAACAAGACAGCGCGGATAAATATTCAATTGTCGAGAACGTGCCAACAGAAAAAAGCGCACGCACCATGGCGCTTGATTCAAAGACGCACAAGATTTATTTGTCAGCGGCAGAGCTGGGGCCGCGCCCGGCACCGACGGCGGATAATCCACACCCTCGTCCGGCGATTAAGTCAGGCAGCTTCCATCTGATCGTCGTTTCGCCGGAGTAAAAAATTAGGTTCTAGGCTTCAGGCGTTAGGCTCTGGGTTTTTGTGCAAGCGAGGCATACCGAGATGGTTGGGATTAGGAGCTGGCCATGCACAGGTTCGGCGGTGATTAAGAATTCTCCCACTCATGCTTAAAAAGCGGATGGGTGGGAGAAACCCGGCTTTGATCCCTTCATTATTATCCGGTTGGAGATCCCTAATGAATTCCACAGGCTGGCTTCTTAGTGGCCTGAACTCTGCGGCTTTTTGCCTCTGCGCGTGATCTTTCCCAGGATGAACTCCTGCACCAGGTTGCCAAGCGCGCGCTCGCCAGTGTTGATAGCCGTGGTCGTAAACACCCTCCCGGCACCGCGATCCGCTGCAGGATAGTAAGCAGTCTCGATGGCAGCCGAGGCCAGGTCGCCGCCGATGGTCGAGTAGTTCGGCTGCCGACGGCCATTGTCTCCCCTGGTTATGACTGTGCTGGATATTGCGTGGAGAGCGCGAGATTTCTTTGTGCCCGTGCCTTGATAGAAATATCGCGGATCCTGGTGCAAAAGCGATGGCAAGATAGCGCCACCGATCATGATGTCGGTAGCGCCACTAGCATAGCTTGCGCCAAAGCGCTTGGCGTAACCTTGCGCTCCCTGTCCATAGTTGGGCGTGTCTCCTGCCTGATCGAAGCCAGCAATCATGGCTACTCCGATGATCGTGACAGGATCAAACAGGACTTTAGTGGCGAGCTTGAACTTCAGCTTGGGCGTGAGTGGCACGGCATTATGATCATAGACAACATAGAAATTGGGGATGATGCCGAAAACACGCTGTTGCTCAGCGATCTTGACCTGCTCGGTGGCGATCTCCTCAGGGGAAGCAGGCCGAGCAACCACATTTACTGTGGTACGTGTCTCCACGTGAAGCTTGCTGCCCTTCAGGATTGCATACTGGCCTGGCTGAAGGATGATGGGGGGCGAGGTCCAGTTCGCGAATCCCTTAGCGTTAACGGAAATCCGGTAAGTAGTTCCCGGCTCGAGATCGTTGAATTGAAAGAAACCAGTATTGTTCGTTATGAGCGTGCGGGAGATTTTGCCGGCAAGGGCTTGGAGAATGACGGTGGCACCAGCAATAGTCGCATCGTTCACGTCGGTTACAGTGCCGACGATAATTGCTGCCTTTGGCTTAGGCGCATCAGGTAATAGAGCCATGTGTTCCTGAGCCCTGGAAATTATCGATCCCCAAAGGCAGACTACGAATACAAAGATACCCCACTTCATTGCTAGTTCTGTTTTTGATGACAGCAATCCTGGCCGAGACTCTGCTTACGGCAAATTGAGTCAAGCAAACGGCCGTTAAGAGAGGTGCTAAAAGAATGCCCCGTAAATTACTGAGTTCGATGAAGAGAGGTGGAATGGAGCAGCTAAAGAAAGATGTCACCCACCTTTGTAGAAAACACAAAGGTGGGCCACTCGACCCGACATTATGACTTAATGAATTCGAACAGCGCGAGCACGCTTAAGATGGGAGCCCGATGGGAATGACTTCAGTTTCAGCTTTAAAGTCGCGGGCTACTGATGGATTTCTCCGCTCTTGATCGGTACGCAAAAACGACTGCCAATAATGGTGGTGCCAACAGTACTCCCCAGAACGGCAGCACCAATCCAAACACTATGGGAGTTAGAATTGACGCCCAGATCGGCACCTTCGACGTTCGTTTCATAATTATTGGTTGGAGGAGAAAGCCGTCGATCACTGCGATCGCTGCATAAAGAATTAGGACGTAGGCGGGATGCTGCCAATCTTTCCAGTAAATAGTCGCGGCAAGAACTGGGCCGATCAAACCTAATACTGGCCCTAGATGCGGTACAAACTGCAATATTGCAGCCAAGAGTGCCCATAGTGGAGCCCACGGTACTTTCAGAAAATAAAGACCGATCCACCATAAAATTCCGACTGCAAGTGAATCTTGCAGCTGAGCAATAAACCAGCTCTTCAACGCGCCGCCGGTTAAACGCAAATGTTCGGAAAATTCCATGTGTCCTGCTTTTAGATGCCGACACAACTACCCGCAAATTTCTTCTACTCAAGAAAACGCTACGAAGAATTTTCCCGACTCTGTAACCCGGAGGGGTCAATATTCGTCCATAGTAATAGCTGGAAATTACAGAAACCTTTTCTAAAGTATTTATTCCGAGGGCACAGGAAGGTTCCGGCGTAAACATCGCCGGAACTTCTTCCTGTTAAAATAGTGGTATTCCTCCTCAACGAGAAAACGGATGAAATTTGGCGTCCTCATCTTCCCCGGATCAAATTGCGATCACGACGCATACTGGACCATCGAACAGGTTGCGAAACAGCCAGTTACGTTTCTTTGGCATGACTCGCACGATTTGCAGAACTGTGATGCCATCATTGTCCCTGGCGGATTTTCCTATGGTGATTATCTTCGTACCGGGGCGATCGCAAAATTTTCTCCGGTAATGGAGTCGGTTCGTAAGTTCGCCGCCGGCGGAGGACTCGTTCTGGGTATCTGCAATGGCTTTCAGATTCTCTGCGAGTCAGGACTCTTACCCGGCGCATTGATGCGCAACGTAGGACTGAAATATGTTTGTAAGCCGGTGCAGGTTCGTGTCGAGAGCACTAACACTCCGTTCACTAATTCTTGCCGCGAAGGTGAAGTTCTCACCATTCCGATCGGCCATATGGACGGGAATTACTTTTGCGATGATGCGACTCTCAACGAGTTGCGCCGCGACAAACGCATTGTGTTCCGCTATGCAACCTCGAATGGTGAAATCGCCCAGGAAGCGAATCCCAATGGATCACTCGACAATATTGCCGGCATCTGCAATCCCGGACGCAATGTTCTAGGCATGATGCCACATCCGGAGCGTGCCAGCGAACCTGAACTTGGTTGCACAGAAGGATTTAAGATCTTTGAGTCTTTAGTCGGCACTATGGTAAATAAGTAGCATAATTTTCGTGCTAATAACTTCAGTTCCAACCCTTAACAAAAACAATCTGATCCAAATAATCCTGTTATCCACAGCCTTGCATTTGTTATTGTTGTGCTCCCCTTTCGCTTGAAACGTCGACTGTCGGCGCGTGGATTGGTGTATCAAGGAGGTTCCACGTAAGTGACTAAAACAATCGATTTCCTTCCTGAAGACGTAATTTCTGATGGCAAAATTCTTAGCGGTGTAGAAAGAGATCTCCTGTCAAGTCTCATTGAGCGAGCCAGGACATCTGCCCGTCCTCATGAGCGTCATTTACCCGAGTCGATTGCCCGCTTAGCCGGCGAGCTAATCGCCGAGCGAATTTATGGCAATCTCGCCACAGATATCGAACATCAGCTACTGGCGCATGCAGGCGTTTTTTCTGCCATGAACGTTCCAGCCAGAGTGACGTTTGCTACTCCGCCAAGCCCTCCAGCACCCGCGCCAACGCCTGGGTCCGTACCTCACGGCCCTAACAAGGCGTTGAGTGTGACTACTGCCGGTTTGGGTCAGCGAAATTTCAACCCTCCCCCGCCAAGTCCTCCGGCTCCTGTCCCAGAACCCGGATCAGTGCCTCATGGCCCTAACAAAGCGTTTGCGGGAATGCCTACTGTCACGATTGCCGCGACGAACACTCCAAACCAGGATTTGCGTGAGGTTCTAACGGCGCAATACGTTCTTTTTGAAGAGTTTCTCGCGCCGGAAGAGTTGCAGAACTTGCTGCAAGATACTCTTCGACGAGAAATGGAGTTTCAAATTAGCGAAGTAATTGCCCCCGGCGTTACAGCGGGAGCAGTCGATTTTGAGTGCCGCCGTTCTCAGGTTCTTATGGATACCGGCAGGCATCGTGATGTAATTCTCAATCGGCTACAAAGTTGCCTGCCCAGAGTATTCGAAAAGTTGGGATTACAGCCATTTTGGCCTGGGAAGGCGGAAGTCCAAATTACCGCCAGCAACCACGGAGATTTCTTCCGTTGCCACAGCGACAATGGACACGAAGATCTCAAATCGCGTGAGCTTACGTTCGTTTATTTCTTTCATCGCGAACCGAAGAAGTTTGAAGGGGGAGAATTACGAATCTACGACTCGCGATGGGAGAACGGAGCGTATGTTGCCACGAAGAATTATCGGACCATCGTTCCTCTACAAAATCAGATCATCCTTTTTCCCAGTTCACTGCTGCATGAGATCACTCCCGTGGAGTGTTCTTCGAAGCTGTTCAAGGACAGCCGTTTTACGGTGAATGGATGGTTTCACCACTAAATCTCGAAGCTGCCAAGGGGTCCGCGACAGATTTTGCGGGAGATCAACCTAATTTCCCCCAGCGGTTTTTCTATTGCCGCCTGGACGACCAGCCGGATCATCTTGTTCCGGAGCGCTACCTCCAGAATGAGACTCGGGAGGATTCGGCTGAGCGTCCGTCTCTCTATATAAATCCTCAATCGCATTTCGCACAGAATGGGCAATTGCCGGACCATCTGCGATATCTCGTTCCGTGGCTGGGCAATTTTGATTTGAGAGCCGACATGATCTGGATCAAGGAGGCTGGCAGCGAGATGGATCTGCCGTTCTGGGCGGGACCAGAATTTTCTGCCTTTCTGGCGAATGCGCGCCCGGGCGATCAAGCTCCGAGTACGCTCTCAAGAGAAAGCAGGCGGGTTCTCGCTACGGCAGGAGTGTTGGTTCCATCCGATTACGAGGCAGTCAGACGAAAGCGCTGGGCTAAGGACATCGAGATATCTGCAATCAAATTTTCGCAAAAGAGGTATGTTCCCATCGGTGGGCTGATCCATCCCTTTCACATCTCGGCTCTGCGCCGCTATTATCGGTCGCTAATACGCACCGGTAAGCTCAAGCTGGGTGACTCTCAAACACCGCGACGGTATGGCGCCCACAACGAAAGTGTTATGCGCTTTTTTCATCAACAACTGACTTCAACCGTAAGCGCGATTGTCGGGGTACAAGTGAAACCATCTTACGTTTATCTAGGCTCTTACCAGAGCGGGGCTGACCTCGAAATTCATACTGACCGTGAACAATGTGAGTTCAGCATTACGTTTTGTCTGGATTTTTCTCCGGAACCGCGGCGGGAAACATCCTGGCCTCTGCATCTTCATACAGACAGGGGCAAGACAACAATTTTTCAGGGTATCGGAGACGCGTTGATTTATTGTGGTGGAGAAATTCCACATTCGCGCGGCATGTTGCAGGAAGGCCATACTTCCACGTCAATTTTTTTCCATTATGTCCGAGAAACTTTCCAGGAACCACTGGATTGAAAGCCACTCCAGCTTATTTAGTTCAAGCCAGACACTACATATAAAACCGACAGCGTTTGGTAATAACTAAAGGCGAACGCCGAGGCATCCCGAGTACTCAATACAGGACCGATCGAAACCACGCCAGCCCGATCCGCAGGAACCAACTCACGGACAAAATCCTTTTTACCAGTCGCAATCTCAAGCCGATAGACCTTCAGCGGCACTTCTCCGGGTCTGTAAATATAAAGAGCTTTACTGTCGGCGGACCACTGGGCGACAACATAACTAGCATCCACGCCCAGAACGGTATAGCTCGGCCCCCCTTCAACTGGGAATAAAACAACTCCGTCCTTTCCGTGTGTCCCGGCAAGATATTTCCCATCAGGCGAAGGCATTATGGCAGAAGATCCCTCCGGAGTAACCGCGCGCAACGCACCACTGGAAATATCGACGATATAGCAGCGCGGAGATTTGCCGGGTTCGTTCCCTTTCACTGCGAGCCGTTTCCCATCCGGCAAAAACCGCGCTGCTCCATTCAACAAATGCTCAAGTCCAGGCAGTGGCACCTCGCGTGGTTGCCCCGTGCCCACAGGAAATAATGTGAGATGCTCTGGTGTGCCAGTAAATACAGAAGCGGCCCATTTTCCATCTGGAGACAAACCGCCTGCGGTACCTTCTCCGAGTCGTATGGGAGGCGAGCCATCGGTTTTACGAATACCAACGGCATAGTGCGACCCAACAGGCTCACCACTCTCTTCAAACAACACCCATTGCCCATCTTTAGATATGTCTTTGGCTTCCGTCCAGTCATACCAGGAAAGATCTTGCATCGGTTGCTTCCCTTTTCCTGACCATTCCATGGCTAGACGCTCATTATCGACAGTAAAGAGAACACGCCCATCAGACGCTATATCCTGTAACGTGATTCCTCCCGGAACCCCCAAAACCTGGCGTCGTTTCCCGGCCAAGTTAACAGCCCACAACTCACGATCATTTCCTTTCTCCACAGCGGTAAACCACACCTCATCTCCCTTGGGCGACCAGGCTAAACCATCTTCCGAATCCCATCCGGGAGAGAGAGTGGTATGGTGTCCAGCCAAATCTGTAACGCAAACTGAGCCGCGATCATCCGAAGCCTCCGGATGATCCATGTAAGCGATCTTGTCTCCTTGCGGGGAAAAACGAATATGACTTATTGTTCCAGTCGTCTCATAGAGCACGGTTCCAATCGGATACTCAAGGCGGATCCGCCCCGGAACATGGTGCACCACCGCCAGTTTGCCATCTGGGCTCCAGTCGGCCCAAAGAACGTCATCCAGCACTTCGCGTGCAGCGCCACCTGCTATCGGCTCACTAGCCAGCGTGCCATTTACAAAATCCAGATGCCCTCCATGCATCCCATTTAGTGAAAGGGCTAATTCATTCGTCCGCGACAACCCTAATAAGTCGGCTGAAGTTATCCCTAATGGATGCGCAAGGGGAGCGTTAGCAAGAGTGGAGTAAAGTTCCAGAGGTTGTCCATTCCAGGAAGCGCCATAGATTACGCTGTCCCTACCGGGCGTAAAGCGGGCTGAATAGATAGTGCCGCGCTGGAAGGTTAAGCGGCTGTAAGCGGGGGTCGCGCCAGACTTGATTCGTTCCCCTAGGAAAAACCCCACGCTTCCCAGAGCTATCAATGTAGTAATCCAGGGTAGCGATTTCCGCCAGGGCAAAACGCTACTGCGAAACGGGATGACAGGCTTGCTTGTTGACGTGTCTGACAATGTACTTAATGCAAAAACTAATTCTCGCGCCGACTGAAAGCGCTCCTCTGGCTCCTTCTCAAGACAATGTTGAACAATTTTTTCAAAACTGTCGGGAATGCTCTGTCGCGTTAGCGCCATTTGTTTCGGATCTTCCCGGAGAACCGCAATCATGGTATCGGCTTCCGTCTCACCCGAAAAAGCACGCTTCCCCGTCAGCATTTCATAGAGAATTGCGCCAAAACTAAAGATGTCACTACGATGATCGACCGTTTTTGCGCGAAGCTGCTCCGGGGACATATAGGCCACAGTACCCAGAACCGAACCGCTCTTAGTCTGGGTTGTCATGGTGGCCACTGTGCGTTGCTCGCTCTTATCGAGCGTGGTTAGCTTTGCAATACCGAAATCCAGAATTTTTACTCGCCCGTCGTGGGTTACAAATAAATTCTCGGGCTTCAAATCACGGTGAATAATTCCCTTCTCATGCGCCGCCACCAATCCCCGCGCAATTTGGGATGAGTAATCACTCACTTGACGGAAAGGCAACGCACCTTCCATTAGCTTTTGCCGCAGCGTTTTCCCTTCCAGCAATTCGGAGACAATGTAGGGCGCCCCATCATGTAAACCAATATCAAAAATAGCCACGATATTGGGATGATTTAAGGCAGCCGCCGCGCGAGCCTCCTGCTCAAAACGACGCAGGCGGTCTTTGTCATGGGCTAAAGAAGGCTTGAGAATTTTGATGGCCACTTCGCGGCCGAGGCGATCGTCACTGGCGCGGTACACTTCTCCCATTCCGCCAGCGCCAATCTTTTCCAATACTCGATAATGTCCCAACAGTTGGCCAGTCATTGTGGGAAGAAGCGAATCGGTGCGGACATGTTATGAGTGCACCCCTGTCAAGTCAACTACCTAACGATATACGACGACGGAAAATGGCTTTCGCGGAAGGATTACAAATAATTACAATCTCGTGTCGGCTCGGAATCAGCCTCTCTGGGTCTCGGCGAATATGTCAAGAATGTGATCACGTTCTATAATGTTGTGAGTTGCTAAAATTGTTGCTGTACAGAGCAGGACAACGCATCTCATCACGATAGAGCATCCCTGAAAAATAACTGTATATTGCCTGTTACTCTACAACACTGGACGAAAGTTGGTAAGCGCCCACTGATGCCGAATATTCGATTGTTCAGCCTTAACAAAAAGAATGTCTTAGGTTTCATATTTTCACTAATGCTCACTCCCACGCTGCTCTGCTTTCCTGCCATGGCCCAGCACGCGCCCGAGTTAGAGGTATTTGGCGGCTACTCTTATCTGCGTTTTGATAGCAAGCCTTTGGGGTATGCCAGCGACTCCAATTTGAATGGATGGAACGGATCGCTGACAGCTCCTCATCTTTATCGCGAACTTGGCTTGGTAGCTGACGTTAGCGGTCATTACGGATCGGGTCTCACAGAGTACAACTTCATGGCTGGCCCCCAAGTTACTACTGACTTCCGGGGTTTTACAGTTTTCGGACGCTTTCTGTATGGCAGGGCAAGAGATCGCGTGGAAATAAATGGACAATCGCCCGTTGGATTTTCCAGCTTAGGGCGTGCAATCGCGATAGGCGGCGGGGTTGAGAAAAATCTCTTTTCTAAATTCTCATACCGCCTGGTCCAGGTGGACTACATAAATGCCAAAACGCTGGGGCAAACTCAAGGCAATATACGTGTCTCGACCGGCTTGGTATTTCGATTTGGCGGCAGATGAGCTGCAAACTTGTGCTGAGGCATTCGTGGATTTCCTGAAGGAGTTTGATCAAACAATGCAAGCCAAAGTTGTCGCCCTGTTTTCGGCGTTGTTGATGCTGGCAGGTCTATGCGGGTGCGGTTCTTCTTCGTCTTCCTCTACTGCTGCACCCGCGGGCTCCCACCTTGCTTATGTAACAGCCGAAAGCGGAATATCGGTCTTCCGTGTAGATAACCGATCTGGAAGCTTTACAGCCGTAGTGGGATCGCCGTTTTCTTTTCCCATTTCGCCGAGTTCACCAAACAACTTTACGTCACCGACATCGATCTATGTGCATCCCTCTAATAAATTCGCTTACGCACTGAATGCGGCACAAAATAATATCTCACTGTTTCAAATCGACAGCAACTCAGGCGCGATTTCCGAAGTCCTTCCCCGTACCGCAACCGGCATTTCTCCGTCTTCCTTGACGATGACCAGTGCAGGCGATTTTCTCTTCGTGGCGAATTTTTCCTCCGACACGATTTCAGTTTTTTCGGTAAATTCTGGGATAGGCGCTCTTACCGAGATTCCTGGATCGCCTTTCCCCGCCAGCTTCAATCCAAACAAAGTTGTGGTCTCGCCGACAGGAAAGTTTTTATACGTTCTCAATCCTAATATTACCGGGATCTCTGCTTATTCAATCGCTTCAGGTGCAGGCTCGCTAACCCCGGTACCCGGCTCGCCATTCATCATTGGAGGAGGGCTTAGTTCCTTCGCTATCGATCCCGCCGAGCACTTCATGTACGTAACCGATTCGAATGCGAATACTGTCTCTACTTACAGCATTAATTCGACTACCGGCGCGCTTGCATTTGTCCCTGACTCCACCATCGCGACGGGAACAACTCCAGTCCAAGTGCTCGTTCACTCTTCAGGAAGCTTCTTGTATGTGGCGAACACTGGTTCCAGCAACATCTCGGAGTACACGCTCGACTCGACTACCGGCATTCCAGCCGTGAATACACATTCGGCAGTGGCTACGGGAGGAGCCGCCGCGTCTTTCATGCTCAACGATTCCACCTCAGGAAATTTCATTTTCGTTGGCAATGGAACAGCGAGTACCGTTGGCGAGTTCTCCGTGAATCTAACAACTGGGGTTCTAACGAATAATGCGAACGGCCCATCGCCGGGTGCGAATCCCAATTCGATGTTTCTCACCAAATAACTACGCGGGCGGGAACAGGCTTCCATGATTAACTTTGGCATCCTCGGATTTGGCTTGCACGCTGTTAAACGGCTAATGCCAGGCTTTGCATTGGCGAAGAATTGCCGGGTGACAGCCTTATCTCGGCGGGACATGGCGAAGGCCAAAGAGTCTGCGCGGCAATTCAATATCCCGCTAGCTTTTGATTCGGCCGAAGACTTATGCCGTTCGCCCCAGGTGGATGCGATTCTCGTAACCACTCCAAACGTTTGTCACTTGCAAGATGTGCTCACCGCACTTCATGCGGGCAAAGCCGTACTTTGTGAAAAGCCAATGGGCGTGAATGCAGATGAGTGCCGGCAAATGGTTGCGGCTGCGCGAAAATCAAATTTATTGCTAGGTGTCGCTCAAGTATTCCGCTTCGAAGACAGCACGGCGCGCTTACGAGACAGGATTGCCGCAGGACAGATCGGTAAGCCTATCTTCGCCCGGTCCGAATTTTCTTTTCCCGGCGGCGCCGGACATGCGCGTAAATGGCTCTATGATTCAAAAATTGCTGGTGGAGGGCCAATCGCTGACGTTGGCGTACACGCTATCGATGCGCTACGTTTCATCCTGCAAGACGAAGTTATTCGAGTGAGCGCCAGAGCTATGTCGGATAACATATCCGGAGAGCTCGAAGCTGCAGCAGTGCTGACCTTGGAATTTTCCCGAGGCACGCTCGCCTCAGTTCTGGTTTCGTTCCGCGCCGAGTATCGCACACCGCTTGAATTTGTCGGCGAAAGCGGGGTGCTGCGAGCCGATAATGGATTCAACGTAGAGAGGCCCATCAATCTGGAATTACGTCGGGGCTGGGACGTCGTAGAAACCGAAACAGTTTCGAATCAGCTCGCGTACGCGCGGCAAGTTGACTCATTCGCGGCAGCCGTGGAAGGCAAAGAAAAATTCCCTGCTTCAGGAGAAACGGGCTGGCAAAATCAAGAGATCATCGACGCAGCTTACAGAAGTATTAAGAGCGGAAAAACCGAAGATGTTCCAAGAGCCGGGTCGAAGTAGCCCGCGTACTGCTAACGATTCTAGTTCCGGTGTTTCCAGTTGTTAGTTCTTAATTGCGGTCTTCTTCGCGTACTTTGCGGGTTTTCTTTTTGTTCTTGGCGGTTGCTGCTTTTTGCAATCCATAGCGAAAAATGTCCGCTTTTCGCAAACCCATCTTGAACATCAATGTTTCTCGGCGGGTCCAGAGTTTCCCATATCCATTACGACTTGGGTTCGAAATCTTAGAGATAAAACAATCGGTGAACGTCTTAGGCTTAACATATGGCTGCTGACAAACTAAGCCTTTTGCTCAGGATATTCATACACGCCTCGCCCACTCTTACGCCCAAGCCTCCCAGCTTTTACGTACTGCACCAACAATGGTGCAGGCCGATATTTCTCTCCCAAACTTTTGTGTAAATATTCCAGAATATGCAGCCGGGTATCGAGTCCAACCAAATCGACCAGCTCGAATGGTCCCATGGGATGATTCAATCCTAACTTCAAAGCCTTATCGATGTCCGCCGCGGCAGCGATTCCTTCCTGCAACATGAAGAAAGCCTCATTACCGATCATGGCATTGATGCGGCTGGTAATGAAGCCGGGCGACTCCTTGATCACAACCACTTCCTTGCCCATGCGCTTCCCTACCGCGGCGGTCGCCGCAAGAGTCTCGTCGTCGGTTTCAAGAGCGCGCACAACCTCCAGGAGTTTCATCTTATGCACGGGATTGAAAAAGTGCATACCGACAATCTTCTTTGCGCGATAAGTAACACTGGCAATCTCTGTAACGCTAAGCGAAGAAGTGTTGGAAGCGAGAATCGTACCCGGACGGCAAATTTTATCGAGCAAAGTGAAGATCTCGACCTTCGATTCCATCTCCTCCGGGACAGCTTCAATCACCAGATCGGCTTCCCTTGCGGCCTCTTCGACGCTGCCCGCGTATTCCAAACGGCCGAGAGCGGCACTGGCATCCGCTGCGGTTACTTTTTTCAACTCAACAGATTTGTCGAGATTCGCGCGAATCTCGCTCTCCGCTTTCCGCAGAGCATTAGGGAGTAAGTCTTCGAGGATAGTTCGGTATCCGCCAAGGGCGGATACATGGGCGATGCCACGGCCCATGGTGCCCGCGCCAATAACGGCAATAGTTGCAACCTCCCCCACTACTTAGAACCTTTCTCCAAGCTTGCTAACACATCGTTAAGGTTGGCACTGGCGCCGCGCAGACTTTCTGCCAAACGCTTGCGCTCGTCAGGTTCCATAACGCTCACGAAAGCGTTGATGCGCCGCAGGGTGGTATTGATGTCGTCCACATAATTGATAAGACGAATGAGTTCTCCGGTAGCTGCCATGATGAGCTCCTGTTCCGTTTTGTTTTTGAATGATTTCTTACTACGTCCGCACCGCGAGGCAACGCAATCAAAACTAACTAACCCATTTTCAATGGTGCGGCGGAATTAGTAAAGCATTGCGGGAAACGGGTAGTGTCTCAGTTTCAAAATTTATGTAACTGCCCAACCGATTTTGTTAAAACCTCGTTAAATTAGCGCGTTTTCGTGCCCTTAGTAATGCCCTCGATTAATGTTTTTAATTTGTCTTTTGATTCACGATTGAATCTAATAAGCATATGAACGACAAGCTGTTAAAGCGCTACATTTTCGCGAGTGATTTCGACCAGACGCTCACTTTCAACGATACGGGGTACGTGCTGAGTGAACTGGTCGGCATCCCTGTTCCCGAGTTTGAAAGAAAAGCGAAGGGTATGGCGAAGCTGAACCTGGTCCAACAGGGAGCCGAGCTTGCCTATTTACTGCTGCATGATCCTGAGTTTCACAGCCGCGTGCGTAAAGAACATCTGTATGAAGTAGGAAAGCGCATTCGCTTAAAAGAAAATATCCAACTGCTCTACGAAATTCTCGAAACCGGACTCGACGGATATCACTTCGATTTCTACGTTCTCTCAGCCGCTCCGGTGGAAGTAATTCACTCAGCTCTCGAAGGAATAGTTCCTCGCGATCATATTTTCGGAACCGAATTTCTATATACCGACTCTGGCGAGATCGAGGCCATCACTCGCGCCACTGCAGGTTATGGAAAGGTGTTTGTTCTCGACCAACTGCAATCGCTACGAAAAGTTGGACCCGATCATATCGTTTACGTCGGTGACGGCAGTTCCGATGTGCATGTAATGTTGCATGTCAATGTTCGCGAAGGTTTCACTATCGCCGTCTCTGAAGCGAAGCATGTCTCGCAGGTTGCGAAGAGAACTATCCTCAGCAGCAACGCTCTGGCAGTTCTCGCGCCGATCTTGGAAGACGTACTCGGATGGGAGCGGCTAAGGATTCGCGAGTTCTTCGAATCTTATGGGATTCTGATTCAAGAGTGGGAGCGGGTTCGCACCGACTGGCTCACCCTGCGCACCGCTGCGGATCAGCCCAAAGCGGAGATCCCCAAGGCAGATCATGCGAAAGCGGGGCAACTGCATAAAGTAACTGCCACATAATTTTGCAGCCGATCGCAGCAGCAGGAATCTAAGTATTCAAGCATGCTGCGTGATAAGAATCTCGTTCCCCTCTCCCATGGCCATCAGCATACCCTGGCGCTTTGCGTGCGCATCGACCGCGCCATGCAAGCTGGGGACCAAGATTTTGGGGATGATGACTTAAGAGCATGGCAGTTAGAAATGAGCCGCGAATTTGAATGTGAAATTGCGCCTCATTTCTCGGTCGAGGAAAACGAGATCTTCCCCGCCGCGGCGCGCTTCCCAGAACTACAGGGCTTGGTGACGGATCTACTCGCGGAACACAAGCTTCTGCGTGCGTTTTTTTTGCGAGCTAAAGGACTCAGCTTGAGTTCCAGCGATTTGGAATCTTTTGTAGAAACGCTCGCGATCCACATCCGGAAAGAAGAGCGTGAATTGTTTGAAGGAATGCAGCAAGTCATGTCCCCCGAGGAGATGGCAAAGCTTGGCCAGGCATTAACTAGCACGCGGGATGCCTCGAAGACGTGCCGTTTGCGGTCAACTCAACCCGAATAGCAGCTCTGATTTCAACTAAGCGCTCGCCTGAATCCAGACTGCCTGCCGCTTCATCTTTAGCTAATAGGTTACAAATCATGGATCAAGAAATAAATTTTCTGTCGGACTACGCGAGTCCCGTCACTCAACCTACAGCGCCTATAGCACCAAACGATGCTGCTCTGCTCGATGCCTACTCCCATGCAGTTGTGGGCGCGACTGAAAAGATTAGTCCTTCGGTTGTAAAGATCGATGTGACCCAATCAAGCAAGAGCCGCTCCGGTGAACCTCGCGAACGTCAAGGCGGAGGCTCCGGATTTGTTTTCACTCCTGACGGCCTTGTATTCACCAATAGCCATGTCGTGCATGAGGCGACGAAGATTCAAGTCTCGCTTGCCGATGGAGGCCGCTTTCCTGCTCACATCGTGGGCGAAGATCCGGCCACCGACCTTGCTGTGATTCGCATCGGCATTCCGGATAACGACGCACCGGCTCTCGTTGCAGCCCCGCTGGGCGACTCAAAGCACTTGCGCGTAGGACAGCTGGCCATCGCCATCGGCAATCCTTATGGGTTTCAGTACACCGTCACCGCGGGAGTGGTCAGCGCACTGGGACGCTCACTGCGTTCTTATTCCGGCCGTCTGATTGACGACGTCATTCAAACCGATGCTTCGCTCAATCCCGGCAACTCTGGCGGCCCGCTCGTAACTTCCGATGGACATGTCATCGGAGTGAACACGGCGACCATCATGGGCGCACAGGGCTTGTGCTTCGCTATTGGCATCAATACGGCCAAGTTCGTGGCCGCGCGTCTTCTGCGTGACGGAAAAATCCGCCGCAGCTATATCGGCGTCCAGGCCCAAACCGTGCCACTCCATAGAAGGTTGGTTCGCTTTTATGATCTTCCGAAAGAAAGTGGAGTAGTCGTGATCTCAGTCGAAGACGCAAGTCCAGCCAAAAGAATTGGATTGCGTGAAGGAGATGTGATCATCGCTCTTGACGGACAGCCCGTTGCCGGAGTGGACGACCTGCACCGCCTGCTTACCGACGCGCGTGTGGGAGTCAGCAATCCGCTCACGGTGCTGAGGCACACAGAAAGATTGGAGATGAAAGTAGTGCCCGAAGAGGTACGGAACTAGATCTGCGAGAGCAATGTTCCAACGGGAACATTGTCCTTGCAAACTTGGTGTTGAGAGCAAGTCTTATTCTTATTTTTCTACTCGGACGAATTCTCCTGAACTGGCGTTCACATCTACTGTGAGCTTGGAATCTCCCCGGCTGGAGCCATAGATTACATGCCAAATCAGGGAGTTCTCTGAGCGGCTCCAATCCAGCAAATAAAACACTGGCAGGTCAGGATTTTTTTCCAGCAACTTGTCTCCGCCATGTTTCTGCGCGACTTCGAGCGCCTTGTCGGAATCAATTTTCAGGTAGACAGCTTCGAAAACTTGGGTTGAAGCGTTGTTTGGATTATAGGAATCTTCCGGGCCGGGTGTGAGTCCGCGGGAGACTCCGTCAATTGCGTCACTGCCCGCCCACATGTAGGGTTTTGCACTGCGCTGAGAAGGCGAAGCGAAAACTGCACGCCACAGGTCGGATTTTCCGTCTCTCCCCTTGGAGTCGGCGGTGACCTGCGACTGTAGCTGAAAAGGTTGCGCATCACGCGCCCAACCGCGAGCGTCGACATAAAGCTGTTGGAAAGCACCTCGTCCGGTGAGGAATTCCGCAGGTTTAGGTTGCGGCTTCTCCGCAGGCTTGGTCGGCTCGGAGGTGCATCCCGCGAGGAACATCAGTATTCCAATCAGCAAAAATCTTTTCATGCACCTTCTCCTAATTCAGGCAGATAATATCTTTGATCGCCAGCTACGCACTTCATTCTACTTGCGGCTTATTCTAGACGAAGACAACGTGATGGACGGATATCTGAAACGGTTACAGGACGCAATTCTCTCTGCCACCAATGGCATGTCGCAAGAAACCCTGGTATGGAGACCCGAGGGAAAGTGGAGTATAGCGGAGATTCTCGAGCATCTCTATCTTACCTACGTGAATAGCGCAAAAGGATTCGGGCGCTGTTTGGAAGCCGGGAAACCCCTGGCCAGCGCACTTACTTTCAAGCAACGTCTCAGGATTACGCTGGTGACTGGACTTGGATACTTTCCCGAAGGACGAGAAGCTCCGGAACGGGTTCGTCCACGAGGAATCGCGGTGGAAACCGTCATGACAGAGATCTGTCCACAATTGGAAGCTCTCGATCAGCTGATTGGCAAAATTGAAGCTCGCGACGGTCGGAATATGCGCATCATGGATCATCCCATCCTCGGGCCACTTACGGCAAAGCAATGGCGCAAATTCCACTGGGTTCATGGCCAACATCATTTAAAGCAAATCGAGCGCCTCAAGATAGCGGCCTAGCCAATCAAAAGAGTCATAGTAACCAAAGCTTCGTAATCCCGTCGTCCTTTCAAATTTGATTGTCAATCCAGAGTTCCTCGTTATATAGTCCTTCGAACGTTTGACTGGAGTTTTTGGATGAGATTCGCGCCCCTTCGTCCCTTATTTGCAGGCTTTTCATCATTCTTAATGACAGCTCTGATCATGATTGTCTGCTGCCCGGGCTCCGCCAAAGCGGGCATCGGATTCCAACCAATTTCGCCTGACGAATTAAAGATGACGAGCGAACCACAGGCTCCAGGCGCGCCAGCCATTATCCTATTTCGCCAGGTAGATCGAGACGACAATGGCAATACCTCACATGAAGACGATTATTTCCGCATAAAAATCTTGACGGAAGAAGGCCGCAAATACGCCGATATAGAGATCCCCTATTTTAAAAGTAACGGGAATATCATCGGCATTAAGGCGCGAACCATCCGGCCCGATGGTTCGACCGTTAATTTCGATGGCAAAGTATTCGATAAGTCAATCGCAAAGGCGAAGGGCCTGAAATACCTTGCGAAAACTTTCACACTTCCAGAAGTTGAAGTGGGCAGCATTATCGAATACTCCTACACCGAGGATCTAAGCGAACATTACATTTACGATTCACATTGGATTTTAAGCAACGAGCTCTTTACCAAGAATGCCAGATTCTCGCTGAAGCCATTTAAGAGTAACTACTTTCCCATTAGCCTGCACTGGAGCTGGAATTACCTGCCTCCAGGCACTTCTGCTCCCAAAGAAGATCCCATGCACGTTGTACGGATGGATACGAACAACATTCCAGCGTTTCAGACCGAAGATTTTATGCCACCTGAGAACGAGCTGAAATCCCGCGTGGACTTCACTTACAGCGAAGACGCCTTCGAAACGGACACAGAGAAATATTGGAAGAAAGTCGGCAAGAAGCTGAACGGACGCGCGGAAAGTTTCGTAGACAAGCGCAAGGTTATGGAACAGGCGGTATCCCAGATTGTTTCTCCGAGCGACACCCCTGAGGTGAAGCTCCAGAAGATTTATGCCAGAGTGCAGCAGCTTCGGAACACCTCTTTTGAGGTCCAAAAGAGCGAGCAAGAGGAGAAGCGCGACAAGGAAAAGAATCCTACGAATGTAGAGGATGTCTGGAAGAGGGGTTATGGGGACAGCTTTGAGTTGACCTGGCTCTATCTTGGCCTGGTTCGCGCAGCAGGCATCGAAGCTTATGGCGTAATGGTGTCAGACCGGAGCAATTATTTTTTTAATCCTGTACTCATGGACAGCACCCGGCTGGATGCGAATGTCGTATTGGTCAAAGTCAACGGCAAAGAAATCTATTGCGATCCGGGCGCGGCATTCACTCCGCTTGGTCTTCTGCCTTGGCACGAAACCGGTGTAGAAGGGCGTCGTCTGGACAAAGATGGCGGAACATGGGTTCGTACCGATCTTCCCGAGAGTTCGGCATCCCGCATTGAGCGCACTGCGAATTTAAAACTTTCTGCCGAGACCGGTGGCCTAGAAGGCAAGGTCACAGTCACTTTTACCGGACTTGAGGCCATGCGGCGTCGAATGGAGGAACGCAACCAGGATGACACCGAACGGAAAACATTCCTTGAAGACGAAGTGAGGGAATACATCCCGAGTGCCAGCGAGGTGGAGCTTACACATCAACCGGATTGGAAGAGTTCCAATCCATCCCTGGTCGCGGAGTTTGACGTGAAAGTTCCCGGCTGGGCCTCCTCGGCCGGCCGCCGCGCCCTGCTGCCGGTAGGACTATTTAGCGAGAGCGAAAAGCATCTCTTCGAACATGCCAATCGTACTCATCCGGTATATTTTGAATTCCCTTTTCAAAAAATAGATGACATTACCGTCGAACTTCCACCCGGCTGGCAGGTAAGTAGTCTCCCAAAGGCAGTGACTCAAGGCGCGAACCCAGTGGCTTACAACCTTAAAGTGGATTCGGATAAAGATAAACTCCATTGGTCGCGTGTGTTGAATATCGATCTTCTAGGGCTACAAACCAAATATTACCCAGTTATCCGTAACTTCTTTCAGAATGTGAGAACCGGAGATGAAGAACAAATCGTTTTGCAACCGGGCCCCGCAATCGCCAGTAATTAACGCTATTTTGTTTGCTGCTCTTATTCTTTGCATTCTGGCGTATGCTCCCTATCTTTCCGCCGGCAACGATGCTCCGCAGTGGATGCATGCGCTGGTCAATTCTCCTCTGCCTCCTCACGACGAGAAGACAGACGCAGTTCTGCTCTACTCGGAAGAGAACGTCACAGTTTTATCCACGGATAAGATCAAGAGACAAGTTCGCTATGCCTATAAAATCCTTCGTCCCAGCGGTAAAGAGCACGGAACCGCATGGGTTCCGTTCAGATCTCCTGCCGAGAAAGTCACGAGTCTGCGTGGCTGGTGTATTCCGGCGCAAGGCAAAGATTATGAAGTGAAGGACAAGGAAGCGATGGAAGTCGCTTTGCCCAAGGTGGATGGGAGCGACTTGATATCCGATGTAAGGGTAAAAATAATCCATATTCCCGCACCCGAACCGGGCAACATCATTGGCTACGAGGCCGAACTCGAAGAACGGCCTTTAGTGTTGCAGGATGAATGGAACTTCCAGACACTAAGTCCCGCGCGTGAGAGCCATTATTCGGTGCAGCTCCCCGCCGGATGGGAATACAAAACATCCTGGCTGAATTACAAAGAGGTAAAACCGGTGCAGGCAGGAAGCAATCTGTGGCAATGGACCGTCAGTGATGTGAAAGGCGTCCGTGAAGAAGAAGAAATGCCGCCCTTGCGGGGAGTTGCCGGGCTGATGATCGTATCGTTTTTTCCCCCGGGAGGAGCCGCTGCCAATGGATTTGCGAGTTGGAGGGAGATGGGAACGTGGTATTCGACTCTTACCACTGGCCGCCGCGACGCTTCCGCTGAGATCAAGCAAGAAGTGGCATCTCTTACAAGTTCAGCAACAACGCCTGCAGGTAAGATGAGGCTCCTCGCTCAATTCGTACAGCATGACATCCGCTATGTGGCAATCGAGCTTGGCATCGGTGGCTTTCAACCGCATCCCGCGGCGGAGATATTTTCACATCGTTACGGCGACTGCAAAGACAAGGCTACGATCTTCAGCTCGATGTTGCACGAAATTGGTGTGGATTCCTACTACGTAGTAATTAATTCGGAGCGCGGATCAGTTACACCCAGCATGCCTGCTTACGCAGGAGGATTTAATCATGCTATTGTGGCGATAAAGTTGCCTCTCGGCATTACAGATCCATCTTTGGTCGCTACCGTGCAGCACCCCACGTTGGGAAAACTCTTGTTCTTTGATCCGACCGATGAGCTGACACCCTTCGGCAAGATTAGCGGGCCTTTACAGGCGAATTATGGTTTGTTGGTTACGCCCGACGGTGGCGAATTAGTAGAGTTGCCGAAACAGCCGGCAGTAATGAATAGTATTGAACGGACCGCAAAGCTTACGCTGGACATCAATGGTCAATTGAAGGGTGACGTCAAAGAAACCCGATCCGGGGATCGGGCGTGGTCAGAACGATGGGCCTTACGCACGGTCACAAAAGATAGTGACAGAATCAAACCGATCGAGAATCTGCTGGCTGGTTCCCTTGCCAACTTCCGTATCACCAAAGCAACTCTGATCAATTTCCAGCAAACCGATCAGCCTTTCGGGTTCAATTACTCTTTTGAAGCCGAGCGCTACGCAAAAAATGTGGGGGATCTGCTTCTGATCCGCCCAAGAGTTTTGGGAACTGAAGCCAGTGGACTGCTTGAAACCAAAGAAGCGAGAAACTTTCCAATAGAATTTCGTGGTCCGGCCTTGGATACCGACACCTTCGAAATCACCATACCTTCTGGTTACGAAGTCGACGATCTGCCTCCGCCCGTCGATGCGGACTTTAGTTTTGCCAGCTACCACTCAAAATCTGAAGTTACAGGGAATGTGATCCGCTACACACGCGCGTTCGAGGTAAAAGAGTTGAGCGTTCCAGTGAGTAAATCTGAAGATCTTAAAAAGTTCTACCGCATCATCGCCACAGACGAGCGGAATACCGCGGTTCTGAAACCCGTCACCCAAGCGATAGGTTCAGCTGGAAACAGGTAAAGGATTGCGCTCGGTGAACTGACGCTGATGCCAGTAGGGATAGATCGGCGTGACTGCGCTGGCGCGATCTAATTTATCTACTTGTTCTTTCGATAAGTTCCAATCCGCAGCCGCCAGGTTCTGGCGCAATTGCTCTTCATTGCGAGCCCCAATGATGATGCTGGAAACCGTGGGACGTTGCAGCAGCCAATTCAATGCGACTTGCGGGACAGTCTTGCCCGTTTCTTTCGCGACTCCTTCCAGCGCGTCGACAACTTTATACAGATATTCATCCTCAACTGGCGGACCCTGTTCGGCAGTCTTGTGCAAACGGCTTTCTGCGGGTAATGGCTTGCCGCGGCGAATCTTTCCCGTTAAGCGGCCCCACCCCAGCGGACTCCAGACCAGAGTTCCAACTTTTTGGTCGAGACCAAGCGGCATAAGCTCCCACTCGAATTCGCGTCCGATCAGCGAGTAATAGGCCTGATGCGCAATGTAGCGCGCCCATCCATAACGATCGGAAACACTGAGCGATTTCATCAAATGCCAGCCGGAAAAATTCGAGCAGGCGAGATAGCGGACTTTTCCACTCTCGACCAGGCGATTCAACGTGCTCAGAACTTCTTCGACCGGAGTGAACGCGTCGAAGCCATGCAGGTGATAGATGTCGATGTAATCCGTACCCAGCCGGCGCAAACTGCCTTCACAAGATCGAATAATGTGATGGCGCGAAGATCCAAGATCATTTGGTCCCGGTCCCATGCGAAAGGTCGCTTTAGTGGAAATCAGAACATCCTGTCGCCGCCCAGCAACGGCTTTGCCAAGAATTTCTTCGGAGACCCCATCCGAATACACATCGGCTGTGTCGAATAAATTGACGCCAGCTTTCAGGCAAATCGAAACCAGACGAGTCGCTTCCGCCACATCGCTCGAGCCCCAGGCGCGGAAAAAGTCGTTTGCCCCGCCAAATGTGCCTGTGCCAAAGCTAAGCACCGGTACTTTCAATCCAGAACCACCCAATTGTCGGAATTCCATCCCGCAATAGATGCAGCAGATTGCGCAGTGATGCGATTTGTTCCAAACAAATTATTCTGGTCGCGGTTAGAAGACGTACTGCGTCGCCCGCATTAATGAGCGCTACCCTGCAACTATTATTTGCGGATCTCAAGCACCAGCAAAATTGGTTCTTTATCGAAGCTTAAGGTGACCGCCAGCCTCTCACTGTTAGGTACGGAATGTACCTGATAATCTCCCCCCTTGACGACGGTGGGCACCGAGAGCATGCACTTGTCTTCGAGCCCGATCTTGGCTTTGAATTGACCGGCCACCATGTTACAGATTTCCCCAATAGCATCGCATTGTTGAGCCACCGCCTCTTCGAGAGGAACCACCAACATTTGGGAAGCAATCTTGGTAGCGGATTGTGAGCTGCATCGCATGGTAAAGACGGCGCGTACGGCCCCGGCAATACCGACCATGCCAGTGACTGTAGGAATATTAGGCAGACTCGCTTCAATTTCACCCGTAATCCCGGGTCCCACCATAGTGGCAAAAACCTCTATTGCGGCATTCCCTAGAGTTGCTCGCCAACTTTCCAACGACACTGCAAAATTGATGCTGCCAACTGAGGTCATGAAGATCTCAAAGTTTCAAATCAAATTATTTCTAACTCGCCACATATGCAAGTCCAGCGTCGTTATTCCATTCAAAAGTTTGATGATGTTCCAAAACGACAGCCGGGCACAAATCGCACGTGCATGCGAACTTCACTAAATGATTGTGCCTCATATTTATGAGAATTCTTGGTCAGAGTGCCCTATCGAACAATTTAAAAGTACAAGAATGGGAAAATTGATTCTCCCGGGACCTTACATCCGGTATTTTGCACATTTGAATGTTTGGATTTTGTAACTACTGCGATCTCTCTTTAAGTCAACACTACGGCATTCTTCTCAATGATGATTGCGTGAGTTTTTGACTGCATCTATTTTGACCCATCCTCATAACACGCTCAAAACGCTCACCTCGTTCTGATTTTGAAACAAAATTAAAAGAAATAATCGTGCTTCTAATTTCGCGTTAGAACGGATGAGCTGCTCGCGAGTGCTCTGGCCTAAGTAATCCACGGGGAACTTAAATTCTTTAAGGAGAAGTTCAAATGAAAAAATGTCACTCCCCTCTTTTTTTTCTCATAGGTCTCACTGTGCTGACATGCTGCTGCTTAAGCACCTTAGGATCTGCGCAAGACACCTCTGAAGCGAACAAACCCCAGCCCAGGGGCAGATATGTGACACTGCCTCCGCGGCTTCGGTATGACGTCTTAACGCCAGCAGCTGCGCTGACCACTTGGAATGGTTCGTTTACGTATCAGGGAACAAATTATGGTTACAACATGGTGGGGACTGCACCTTCCGGTAACAGCTCGACTACGGTCACGGCTTATATCATCCCCATCAAAGTGGTTATTACCAGCCGGTCAGGGACAAAAACTACCTTCGATCCGGCACATGTACTCTCGAATGGAAATTCAGTGACCACCAACACGGTGACCTCGCCGATTTTCGACTCTAGCACAACATACACGCAAGGCGGAGTAAACGTGGGCACGACCCAATACATTGACGCCTATCAACGCGCCAATTTTTGGGGCACCGTTAAAACTCATACCAATTACCATGTCCTGCTGGGTGGGCCTACGGTGCTGGCAGAACAAACTTTGAGTCCACCTTCGAGCTCTGGAAAAACCGGATCTCCATTCGGATTCACTGCGGGTCTGGTCGACATCAATTGGTTTGATGCCCAACTACAAACCATTATCAGCAAATTCAGCCAGATTACGCCCAATGCATTTCCAATTTTTCTCACTTATGACGTGTATTTAACCCAGAGCGGAAGCTGCTGTATCGGTGGATACCACAGCTCTGAAGGTAGTATCAGCAACCCTCAAGCATATGCGCATGCCACCTATGTAGATCATGTTGGGCAATTCGCTCAAGATGTTTCCGCGTTATCACATGAAGTAGGCGAGTGGGTGGATGATCCGCTAGTGGTGAACGTCAATGGCAACAACACTCCATGCGGAATTTTGGAAAACGGAGACCCGCTAGAGGGCAATGCCAATTTCGGAGGCTTTCATTACACTCTTCATAACTTCACATATAACCTACAGGATTTGGTCACTTTACCGTATTTTGGGGCGCCTACAAGTACATCCGTGAACGGGTGGTTGAGCTTCCAGGATGAGTCCCTTTCGGTATGTTCTAACGGCAGCTAATTCCTCTATTTCTGTGTACTTGGCCCGCTTCTCCGGAAGCGGGCTTTTCTTTGCGAGGGAGCATACCTTTGGGAGTATCTAACAAGTGTCAAAATTTTGCGGCTCCCAGCAGCAACTCCGCCAACTGGAGACAAAAATGTGCCATCATAAGTTCAGCTATGCCTACCACTTTGTACGTTCGCTGTCCCCATTGCGAGTACGAGAACAATCCTGAATACCGGTTCTGCGGAATGTGTGGGACTTCCCTTCCGCGGCCCCTCTCGGGCGAGCGCGAGCTTTCACGCATCGACGCCCGGATCGGAGTTCCGTCACAAATATCTGAACCTGGAATTCGAGAAGCGGACATCCCCCAAAATGGCGGACGCCTAAACGGCGATGCATCGCGGGATGATGTCAGTGCGCGCGAAAGTCGGAGGCCTGCTAATTTCGATTTAGCCGAGCCGCCAGTTTCCCACTCCCGTGCCCCCATTTCCGATGACACTGAGCGTGGCCAGTGGTTTGAAACTAGGACTTCAGAACCCGACCACGAAACGAATCCATGGAATTTGCGCACGGCAAGTTCTAACACGACTCCGCCACCCGTGAGCGGCCCGTCATTTTTAGGGTTGGCGGATGAACCCCGCCAAAGCGTTAGCTATTTGCTGGAAGATGATGAGTCGCACGGAGGACGTAGATTGGCGGTCGTCGTATTACTTTTGCTGGTAATCGGTGGCGGTTCATTTCTGGCTTGGCATTGGAAGCGCACCGGTAATCTTTATTTGCGGCCAGTGAACGGGCAATCCGCCGCGAACGGCTCATCGCCGAATCTTTCAACTTCCGGCTCGGAAGTCTCTCCTGGCGCAGCACAGAACGAGCGGATCGCGAAGATGCAACAGAATCAGGACAAGAATGCCTTGCAGAGCAGCAGTCCACAGCCGGTCACGGCTGGAGACGCAAAAACTCCCAGCGGTCCTCCTCCGGTGCAGAATGCGCAAACTGTGCAGAATGATGAGTCCGCGGCTCTACTCGACAGCGCGAAGCAGGATTCCGGAAAAATAAATCAAGATTCGACAAAAACTCCGGAGGCTACGACTGCTCCCGCTGGTAGCCAGCCTTCCGTCGTTAATCCGTCTTCCAAAGAATCGAAACCTGCCTCTGAGGAAGAGGCAACTAATGCGAAAAAACCAGCTAGTGAGGATTCACCGCAGAAGATTGCAAAAGCGTCATTGCGCCAGCCAGCTCCTGCAGCAAAAGATACGCAGGATACTAGACAAAAAGACAAACAGGATCCTTTGTTCGTTCAAGGGCAACGTTATCTGTATGGAACGGGTGTGAGGCAGAATTGTGATCTCGCTCAAAAGAGCTTGATGACCGCAGCTGAGAATTCAAATACTCAGGCGCAAAGCACGCTGGCAACGATGTATGCTACCGGACATTGCGCGCCGCGAAGCCTTCCATTGGCGTATCGCTGGTTTGCCAAGGCATCCCATCAGGAGCCGAACAATCCTCGCATCGCGCAGGATCTGGAAATTCTCTGGAAGCAGATGACCCCGGAAGAGAAGCAGATTGCGATTAAGAGCCGATAAACTTCAGACTGCACGGCCTTCACGCGAATCATCCGGATGGCTGAATTTCAGAATGTAAAGGCAAACTGAGCCGCTATCCGGTTCCAGTCTCCCAGCGCACGTTCATCGTAGTGATCCAATTGCAGTTTGAACGCCGAGTATCCATTCATATCGTAACGCATACCGAAAGACAGATCATTCTGCCGGCTGACCAGGGCATTTCCATCTTCTCCAGCGAATAGCGGATCCTGAAGGCTGGAATTCAGATAGGAATAGCGCACATACGGCCGGTACTTGCTGGAAAATAAGCGCGAGAGTTGCGTATAGAAACCTGTTGTGTGAAACACTCGTTCTCCAACCGGAGCATTCGATACTAATGCCGCCTCGTTCAGCCACTCGTATTTTGAATTTGTGTAAACCGCATAAGCTGTCAGGATTCTCTGATTAATCAGAGGCGGAGTCTCGACGGTAATGACATCGCGATAAAAAGAAATACCGGTTTGTAATCCGGGGAACTGCTGTGGCCGTGCAAACATCGCCAAATTAAACGCTTTATCGTTGTTTATATCGCGGACGTTCTGGGCAGGTTCTGACCCCGCTCGATAATCCCTGCCATTTCCCGCCTGGGCTATCCAGTGCAGTCCAAGTTTCCCCGAAGGAATCTCGCCATTTGCGCTCACTCCTATGGATTGCAATGGCATAAACCCGTCCTGGTCATCAAAAGCGTACATCTGGGGACGATCCAGCGTCGTCTGCAAGAACTGCGCGTGATGAAAGGCCGTATTGTAGTAGCCGAGATCTGTATGATAGCGGCCGATACCAACGTTAAAGTAACGATTGCGGTTGTACTGCAACATAATACGTTCAAGGTCGAGACCAACCGAGTTGTCCAGATGATTCGGTACGATCACCAGTTCTGAATAGGCGGAAATTTTCTCCGAAAGGGGCGAACTCATGAACAAATCAAAAGACCCAACTACAAAAGAATTCGTCCTATCATCCTTTTGACTTGCCTGGTAACCTACGTCGCCAAATCCAATGGTCTGTAATTTGTGGAGATCTTCTTCCGGCGGAGCGCTTTCGGCTACCGGTTGAGGCGCAGAAGCAGCAGGAGCGGCGGCGGAAGATGGTTTCCCTTTCAACTCCTTTACTTCGCTCTCCAACTCGCTTATGCGATCGAGTAATTGCTTATTGACCTCGTCTTGAGTCATGGGCTTGGCCGCCGCATCCTGTGCAATGGATGGGGCCGCGAGAAGCATAATCACGCCTATCGTGAGAACGGACAAATTTACGAGAACCCGGTTGTGTTTAAGCATGGAACTCCCACTGCAACACGATACGAATGATGATTCGGGCTGCAATGCATTCTTCGGCATAGAAAGTGCAGACCTTAACGCCCATTCGCCTAATAAGGGATGCGACTTTGGTGTTGTAATGCGACTCGAGTTTAGGAGAGCGGGACGAGCGTAATGCGGCTCTGAATCAAGCGGGTGCGATAAAGGCAGAGTCAAGCAATCCGCCCGGTTCTCAATCGATACTTCAACTAGAAAGAGAATTATTTTCGTCGAGCGCTGAATTCAAAGTTCGACTGACACAACTTTGAGGTTGGGGAATTCGCTCTGGCCACGAGAGTGCGTAATGCTTTACGGATTCAAAACAATCTTTCCAAACATCGCACTCTTCTCCATATACTCGTGAGCGGCACGAACATCCTTCAGCGGGAATGCCCGATCCACCACTGGCTTGAGCCGCCCGGCAAATACATGGCCCAATACCTCATGCAGTTCGCCCATCGTGCCCATGTAAGATCCTAAAAAAGAAAGCTGACGCGCGAATAACACTCGCAAATCGAATGCCGCGTTCGGCCCTGTAGTCGCGCCACAAGTGACCAGCGTGCCTGCGGGTTTTAGACTGCGTACGCTTTCATCCCAGGTCGCCGCACCGACGTGCTCGATCACAATGTCAACCCCTTCTTTATTCGTGATCTTTCTTACCTCCTCCGAGATCTTTTGCTTGTAATGATCAATGCCGTAGTCTGCCCCTAACGCACGTGCCCGATCCAGCTTCTTTTCATCACCGGCAGTCGTAATCACACGCGCATGAAACAGCTTCGCAATCTGAATCGCCGCAATCCCCACCCCAGAGCCCGCTCCCAGCACAAGCACAGTTTGTCCCATGCGAATTTTTGCGCGGCCAACGAGCATATGCCATGCAGTCAGAAAAACGAGCGGAACGCTAGCGGCATCGTTGAAGCTAAGCTGATCTGGGATCGGAATCACGTTCACCGCAGGCGCCGCAATCAACTCACAATCCCCGCCATCCACTCCGTTACCTAGAACCGTGAACTGCTTGCATTGATTTTGCAGTCCGCTGACGCACTTCACACAATGATTACAAAAACTCATGGGTGCGAGCAGCACGCGTTGTCCTGTTTTGAAGCCGCTGACGTATTCGCCGACTTCGACAATTTCGCCGGCAATATCACTCCCGAGAATGTGCGGCAGAGCTACGCCAGGAAGTCCCTTACGCACCCATAAATCAAGATGGTTCATGGCGCAAGCTTTTACGCGAATCAAAACCTGATCCTTGCGCGGAACAGGATCGGCAACATCTTCATAGCGAAGTACTTCAGTACCACCGAATTCGTGAATGCGAACCGCTTTCATGCGTTGCTCCTTGCGACCCTCAACTTAACATAATTACTGAGACTCATTCCCATATTGGGACCGCATGCATTTTCCTGTGACGCATCTCACAGGTGAAGATGCCATATGCCACTAAGATCTGCTTGGCAGGCTTGTGTTTGGAGGGTGTTGCCAGTGGGTACTGGACACGGTCTGTCAAACTGGTGAGTGGTCCATCAGCCGCTGCAGTTCAACTCTGCCGCCCTCCGCACGTTCCACTCCCAAAATATAAGCATTGACATGGCCCAGTATTCGCGCAAACATTAACGTGACAGACTGGGTAGATATACCCATTGGTTCACCCATAAGCCTCGGAAGTGATGACCCGGGGCTTTTGTTTTGCCTGATTGACTCTCCTCTCAAGCAATTCGATAATCATCATGGATGGATATCTACGAGGAAATCGTCTCCCTTCGCCAGAAAGGCCGCCGCGGCGCTGTCGCCACCATCATCAACGTGCGTGGGTCGATTCCTTCGTTTGAAACGGCCAAGATGCTGGTCCGTGACGATGGCTCCATCGTCGGCACCATCGGCGGTGGCTGTGTTGAAGCCGAAGTCTGGCAAGCCGCGCGCGAAGTCATGGAATCTGAGAAGCCTCGCAGCCTGACTTTCAATCTGAATCAGAATCCCAAGTACGATACCGGTCTGGTCTGCGGCGGAACGCTGGACATTTTCATCGAGCCGGTTTTGCCTCCGGCGTTGCTTTATATCTTCGGCGCTGGACACGTTTCCTTAAATCTCTCCAAAGCCGCTAAAAACGCCGGGTTCGACATTACCATCATCGATGACCGCGACAGTTACGCCAGCCGCGAGCGATTTCCTGAAGCCAAAGAAATCATCGCCGAAGATTTTGACAAGGCAACCGCCCATCTCAATCCAAACGAGTCTTCCTACATCGTAATCGTGACTCGCGGCCACCGCGACGATATGCGCGTACTGCGCTGGGCAGTGCAGACGCAAGCTCGCTATGTCGGAATGATCGGCTCCAAGCGCAAGACCATCACCATTTTCCGCGAACTTACAAATGAAGGAATTCCCGCGAACTTATTTGAAAAGGTCCACGCACCTGTGGGACTCGATATTGGCGCCATAACACCGGAAGAAATTGCGGTCGCCATCACTGCCGAATTAATCGCGGTCCGTCGCCGAGTTGAGCGGGAATTGCCGCATATGAGCTGGTTTCACTCGCGGAAAGCAGAAATCCAAGAAACTGCCGAGATCCAAATTCACGCTCCCACCAATCCCGCGAAATAACATAAACAAGCATGTGAGCCTGGACTATGTGACACTAACCGTCGCAACAAACATCATCTGGCCTTGTTGTCCCATTCCCAATGGAATTCCCATTGGCACAATTTCAGCCTGACTGAGTGGATGGAAGCGTGAACTATAGGGCCAAGGATCGACCACGCCTAACGCATAAATGTTCGGTCCGAATGGTGTGGGAGCAAAATCAGCGGCACATACTACCATCGCGTGATGCGTATTGCAGATTAGCAGCGGTTGGTTTGATTGAAGTGCATTGACAATAATTCCATTGTTGATTCCCACGAAGCCGGCTTGTGCATCGAAAGCAGCTGTTATGCGTGAAGTAAATGGTTTCCCATTTGCATCCACGTATCGACGGCTTAAAGCCGAGGCGATGGTCGCATTATTCTGCGCCGGTAAACAAACTATGTTTCCATAAGTCTGTTGAACAATTTGCTTCTGATCTATCGGATGACCGCTAAAAGTAAAAATCATTGCAATGGATGCAGCCCAACACCACTCAGGACATTGTTGAATCGTAATCGCCTGAACCACTTTGGTGAAGTCCAATTCGGCTCTGCATACTTGTCCGTATGGTGGAACGATGCGACATTGTGCACTCACTTGCTGAGTGACTAGGAGGGCAGCGGCAGACTTGACGAAAGAACGCCTATTCACAGGCTCACCCCGCTAATAAAAATCAAATTGTCCGCATAAATAGCACAAAAGAGAAAGCGAAAGCAACGGCATTCGACGAATTTTCTGTTGCCAAAAAGTTATGCTCCAGTTCCCTGCTCCTTCTTGAATCCCGCTTTATCCATCCCGCGCTGCGCTTCCGGAAGCTTCATGAACGTATTCCACACGAAACCAGTGCGCGCGTTTTCCGCCATCAACATCGTGATACCGGTATCGATGCCAATCACATCCGAGTCATACCAGTTTGTTAGCGGATTGAACGCATTCACGAAACCATAGCGGCTCCATGCGCTGCCATAATTATTTCGAATATTTTTCAGGACCCGCATCACCGGCTGTGGCAAGAACGGCAGCGAACCTCCCGGTGCGCTCGGGACCACGGTCCCGTCAATCGGTCCGGTCATGGGAGGCCCGCCCCAGGCGACGTAACCATGTTGCGAATCCGAAGCGGTTATTCCCCACAGATCATCGCTGTAGTCAGGAAATTGCCGGGATAGCTCAATGCAGAATCGGCGATGGACATCAGTGGCAACGATGGAATTTTGATAATAATCGGCGTACTTATCGCGCTTGCCGCGAAAATCAAACCATGCCTGCGAATATTGGTGCACGAAAAGCGGCGCGAACGAACCGATGTAGCGCAGACCATCGTACTCAAAGGTCAGACGCTTCCATGCATCCCAGGTTTCCGGACGCAAGGGATGACTCGCGGAACCAAGACCGAGCAAATACATCATCATCAGTTCGCTATAGTAGTCCCAGCGGTAGGGCAGAAATCCGAACTCCGGAGTCCAGCCGTGCGGAAGCAATGAAGTGTCTTCGGAGAGCCAGGTCCAATCGACCCGATTAAAAATGTCATAGGCCAAATGCGTGATTTCGGCATATTGAAAATGCTGCCGGCAGGTCAGAATGCCGCACAGCAAAATCGCCGTATCTACAGAAGACACTTCCGAATCCCAAAGCCTCTCGCCGGTATTGATATTCGCCCAATGATAAAAAAATCCGCGATGATGCGGCAGCTTCTTCCACAGAAAACGTAACGTCGTGAGCACCCGTCCGCGCGCCTCGGTGAACGACAAATAACCACGTTGCGCGGCAATGCAAAGCGCCGTCAACCCAAAACCGGTCGACGCGATACTGGCAACAATCATGTTATCGTTGCCGCTGATTTTGCTGCGATCTCGAATCAGCCCGGTCTGGGGATTGCCCTGCTCCCAGAAAAAACAGGAGTTGAGCCTCTCCATCTCATCAAGAAACACATCATCTTCAGGAGTGAGAGTGCTGGGCGGGGGCAATTGCGCCGGGAAACTAACCTTTTCGCCTTCCTCGGCTAACCACGGCAACATGCCCCATCGTGCGAAGGGTAAAGAGATGCCAGCGCCTGCCATCTGCTTCAATAGCATTCGGCGCGAGGAAACGAATTTATTCTCCACATCCTAGTCTTAAACGAACTTCTAATTCTGTAAAGTATCAAAATATGAAAGTGAAATATCGCAATCGAAAATCTGGCCAGGAAAAAGCATCGTAAAATAGAACGGTCGGCCGGTTCGCAAGATAAAAAGGATGGCAGGAAAGAAAACCATCGCGATTTGGGCAGTCATTGTGGCCGTTATCGGAATCGCACTGGCTACTACCTTTCTTTTGCGCATTGTTAAGAAGCATCCAGTATCCATTAGCGGCGCAGTAATCAGGCAGGAAGCCGATCCACGAAAAGAACTCCCCATCGCTGATGTTCAAATCACGGCAGGGAACGGCCCAATGGCAACCCGGGCCAAGTCAGACTCCTCGGGATTTTTTAGCATCCGCCTGCCCAGAGGCGTAAAGATGGGACAGACTGTCCAATTGCGCTTCCAACACGCGGACTATCAGCCGCTTTATATGAGCGAACCAGCGAGCGATAAACTTTACGTGGCCCGCATGGTGCCTATACGGCATGAAACCCGCGCACAACCAAATAGCCGCCCCGATGTGGTGGTCACCAATGTGGTAGTGCGTTATTCCACGCGTTCCACAACAGATATGAACGTCGGCAGCGCGGTAAAAACTTTTGATGTAGTCAATCAAGGCAATATTCCTTGCAATGGAGAACGTCCGTGCTCTCCGGATGGAAAATGGAAGGCCGCCATCGGATCTGTTTCTCTCGATGCAGGCGAGCACAATGAATTTCGCAATGCGCGCGCCTCCTGCATAGCGGGACCGTGTCCTTTCTCAAGGATCGAGTCGGATAACTTCGCCGAACATAGCCGCACCCTCACAGTTTCGGCGCGCAACTGGTCTGACACGGTCACTTTTTTGGTGGAGGCTGAAGTATTTCATCCCATGATCAGCGATTTGGTGCGCGAATCTTACCCCGTGATTTTCGGGCCAGCTCTAAACTTTACGCTGCCGGTTTCGGCACAAGGGGTGAGCATTAGAGCTGAGATGAACGGAACGTCTATTTTGTATCCCTTGGGACCTGCGCTGTACTTAAGCTGGGCAAATTGCAACGCCAGAACCAATCCGGATCAGACCAGAGTCTATCGCTGCGAATTAAAACCGGGATACCGCTTCCCCTAGAGCCTTATACCGCCTTCTACGTTAATCGTGCCCACGTCTCTCACGGTTGGCGTAACATCGCCATTTCACTTATCGATCAGATGTTTTTCCGCAAAAAAATCCGCAAGCAATGCTTGTGTGGGGCGGACACTCTTGTCCGCCTACGTCCGCGTTTGTGGAAGGATATGACTTCAGTCGCCGAGGGGCCCCATCCTTGCGCGATTTTCCCAAGGGTGGGAAGCGATTCTGCCGTACTGGATCGGAAGGAGGACTTCGGTCTATCTGTCCTCAAACTTATTGCTTCACGAATGTAAGCTGTTGTACCGGAACATAGTGCACCGTTAACCAGCCAAATAGTGACATCTCGCATCGCGACAGGCAGCGAGCCACGAACTCCGTTGTCGACGAAGCCTTTGCCACCCATGCGCAGTCGTCGGATTTGCAATTTCCCGCGAAAATTTTCAACTCATCGGCGTCATCAGCCGGCGACATCCTGACGTCCACCCGGCTGGTCGCCCCGGGTTCAGCATCGAGGTCCTTTTCATCGAACCTATGGCCGTCATTGTTGGCAATCGTATAGCTCCTCTTTGCCATCCCATCATACGACCCGGCAAGGCGGCCAGCCGACTTAGAAGACATGGCCACTTCGAGCGCATAGTCTTCGGTCCACCGCCATTCGACGTGATCGGTATAGTCATCGACATTATGCATGACGCGCTCAGAAAACCGTGGAACTGACGCGCGCCACCTTCCGACAATCCAATCGCAGCACGAGGTGTTACCCGCTGCCTGCACGGGCATGGCTTGGGCCGGCTGGAGCGAAGACTGCTTTTTTGGCTGCGTAACTCCAGGCGGATCCAGTACCTTTCGGCACTCTTCCATTCCCTGTGATGTCCATGTCTGCTCGAATTTGGATGCAAGAGCCTGTTCCGTTGCTCGATCAACGGTCACTGAGCCGCTACCCTTGAGGACCAAGCCGCTGCCCGAGCCTTTCACGCCAACACCTGTGTTACCCGCCTTGGCGTTTGTCACCTCCGTCGCAACACGCTCTGAGTTTCCACCTGATGCCTCCACGCAACTGATGTAGTCCGCCATACGCTGACTGATACATCGGTTAGCATAGGGCTGGAACCCCTTGGGACATGTTGGCTGAGATTGGCCCAAGGCATACGACGGCAAAAGCCAACCACCTATTCCCGCGAAAACCAGTAATCGAAATGTCATAGTGGCTGAGTATATTACCGCCGAACGGATATCCATGTCATCACATGATTTAACAAACGTGGAAATCTGGGATGAACAGCACCCATGACCCGAGACATCGCAATTTTTTTAAACAATAACGGAACTAGTGACAAAGTAACGGATTGAATATTCTAGGATTGTGAACCGTAGAAGGCACGTTGGCCATTGATTGTAGCCATCCTATAAAACTTATCCCGCAACAAACTTCAGGTTTGTTTAACTCATCACCCACTTCACAGTGACATCTCCTGGCCTAAAAATTACAATCCCTTTACTTTCGCTTCAAACACCTACCGTCTGCCGCGGTGTAGAATCAACGCGATAATTTCCAGATAGATTCAGGAGGTCTATGGTCACGCGGGTTTTAATTGGCGTTATCGTATTAGTGGTAATTTTTCGGCGCTTACAAGTTCGTTTCTGCTGATAGCAATTTGCCAGCTGTGGGCACAGCCGCTCCGGATTTCACTTTGAACTCGCAGGAAGGCACTCCGGTCAGTCTGAAAGATTTTCATGGCAAATGGGTGGTGCTCTACTTCTATCCCAAGGACATGACTACGGGATGCACCATCGAAGCGCACGGATTTCAGCGCGACCAATCGAAATATTCCGAACGCAATGCGGTGGTCTTGGGCGTGAGCGTCGATAGCGTGGACTCGCACAAACAATTCTGCGCGAAAGATGGGCTCAGTTTTAAGCTGCTGGCAGACACCGAAAAGAAAGTCACAGCCGCATAAGGCTCGTTGATAAACATGGGAGTGGTCAAGATAGCGGCGCGAAACACCTTCATCATCGACCCAGACGGCAAGATCGAAAAGGTATACAGCAAAGTCGATCCGAGCAAACACAGCGAAGAAGTGCTGGCCACGCTGGATGAGTTGCACAAGACAGCATCGACAGCACACTGATCTGAACGCAACAGGCTTTCCCTTAGCGTTCTTTGCGGCTTTACTCTGTGTTCTTTGTGATTAAGTCTTTGAAGCTCTTAACCGCAATGTTCACAAAGAAAATCCGCAAAAGCGCGTCAAGGCCGCCTGCAAGCTGTAACAGGTTTTGCCGTTAACATTGCGAAAGGACAATGGGCTTATATAGCTATTTGCTATCTAACGCAATAGAAGCGTTAAGGCGCGCTTCAGCCTGCCCACACAGCCAGAATCTCATCTAGGACTCTATCGCTCCTCTACGGACTCCTAAACGGCGTTAACAGGCACTACTCAGCACACTCTGACCTGCAATTTTACACAGATTTTGAGTCCTTAACCGGAAATCAACAACTTAGCCTAAAGTGAATCAATTTGAGACGCGGAGATACTAGCGTTTCTTGGCTGAGGCCACTCTGTGTTCCGGCTCGGTGGGTTTGTCGGCTGGAAAGTTCGTGCTCAGGTAATCGATGAAAGCATCGCGATCCGTCGGTTGTACCAATGCCCCCCACTTGATCATCTTGTCGACTTCTTTCGTCCACGCGCCTTTACTCAATCGTTGCTGCATGATGATTCGCGAGTCATGACATTCGGTGCATGCATTTGTAACTTTCTCTTGCACCGGAGCGGCGGGCAGCTCAGGACTCTGCGCTCGAAGCAATGGAAGAGCACAAGCCGGATACAAAATCAGCATTCCGGCTACGCGTTTTAAGAATTTCATTTGGAATGCGCTGTTCCTGGAGGCCGTAGGGATGTTTCGACTGTGGTTGAGTTTCGCCATGGCGAAACTCAATCCTCGCTCAACATGACATTTATGCAAACTTGATCCTCGCTCAACATGACATTGCGCAAGATGATACTCATGCGACATGATTTTATGCGACATGGATCATCACCTGATCGATGGCGTTATACAAATATCCGCTGGGGTTCCACTCCGCGGTTTGCGGCTGAACTCTTCCCTGACTATCAGTTGCGCGCGATAGCAATGTGTACTCTCCCGGCTTCGGAGCTTTCCATTCGAGGCTCCACAATCGCCATGCATATTTCGCATGATCGTTTCCCAGTTTTGCTGGAAGCCAAGTTGTACCGCCATCGGCTGATACTTCCACTTTCACAACATCTGCTTCACCCGCCCACGCTGCGCCAGTGATGTGCAGCTTGCGTGATTTCAATGTTGAGGCGTCTGTTGGCGTTGCAATAACCGACTTAACGTTAAGAGAAGTCAAGGGATGCGTGTCATCGGGGTTCAGGGCTTCACCCGGCTTCACAGGATGATTAGGCCAGCGGTATCCGGGCTTCATGAAGTTGCCTTCGAATTCTTTTTCCAGCACTTTGATTTCACTCAACCACTTCACTGACGCGGATCCGACCCATCCAGGCACGAGAACGCGCGCGGGGAATCCATGATCTTTTGTGAGTTCCGCTCCATTCATTTGCAATGCGATCAGGGTGTCGTTGTCGGTCGCTTTTTCAATGGGAATGCTACGAATAAAGGGAGGAACTTTGCCGGGAACTTCGTCAAGCCCATGAAAAGAAACGTGCCTGCCGGATGTTTTCACTCCGGCCCGCTCCAATAAATCGCGCAAACGCGGTCCGCTAAACCTTGCATTTCCAACAGCGCCTTTGCCCCATTGGATCCCAGGAACTTGCGGGCGTTGAAAACCGCGTCCATTTCCAGCGCATTCGAGTGTATTCACCACCGAATGCGACTCGATTTTATTCAAATCTGCGAGGCTAAGTGTAAGAGGCTTCTCGACTTCACCGCTGATCGTCAACTGCCACTCGCCGGCTTCGAGTGTGCTCGGCTCGTGCATGTGATTGCGCACGAAAAAATGCGGCACAGGCGTGAGCCATGAATTGATAAACTCCGGTGGCATTTCAAGATCGAGAAAACGTTGCGAACGCAGGATCATGCCTTCACTGCCGGGCACAACTGCCGCATTGTCGAGCGCCCATGTGAGAAAGGGATGAAGAGCGCTTGCCGTTATGGCGGCTCCGGAAACTGCACTGAGAAAATTCCGTCGTGAAATCATTGCTGCACCCTCTTGCATGTTAAGTCAGCATTGCGCATGATCTTCGTGCTGCATCTACCCCGGACTTACATCCGGGGATAAAATTATGCCACCACTTCAGGGCTGGCGGTGAAGGTTGTCGCGGACGGGCGAGGACGCCCGTCGCTACATAAATCTGAAGTTCAAGAATAATCTTAAATTGTAGTAGCGCAAAACCATCGGCTGGACAAACCCAGGTTCATATCCAGCCGATAGCGTCAAACATCCCCTTCACGCCTCGCGCCGCTGAAAGCGTTTGAACGTGTAGAGCGTTAGAAGGTATAAATCAGGTCAAACTGGAACCGGTTTAAATATGGCTCCTGCTGGCCTGCGGTCTTGATGGTTGCTGCTGGTCCGGCTTTGCCCGGGGTGGTTTGCGGAGCATCCGCCGAAGCATTTCCCCAAGTGTTAAATAACGCTGCATTGTTTTCCAAGTATGTATTCAGCACACGTCCATGCCACCAGGTGAAGCTCGCCAGAGTATTAGCACGCAGCTTCCACAACGCATATACCCGGTTTTGAAGAATGTTGGTGGGTGCGCGCTGATCGCTTTCCACGAATGAAGCAATAACGGCGTCCTGTTCTTCACGCGACCAGGCATATCCGAATTGCACGTCATTCTTGTTCTTGGTTTGGCCAACGCTAAAGTCGCCGTTGTACGCTTTATTCTGGCTGCCAAGGTTGGTAAGAACATGTCCCTTGAAGTCGAGCGGATGCGCTTCGGCGTCGAGATTGTCTTCAATTTCGAGCAGCAAGTTGATGGGAAGCTTTCTCAATCCTGTATTGATTTGGTTGTTTAGGATGAAGTCAGCGTAGTTGTATCCAGAATAAAAATGAACTTTGCCGGACTTGTCGACATAAGTTGCATTGGTCAATCCATTGGGAGAGAACACGCAAGGCGCGTAAGCGGGAAAGTTCAACCCTTTGGCGCAACCCTGGCCTTCGCCGGGCACTGGGAACGGTCCCGCAGGTGTCGTTCCACCTACGCCCGTCGTGGTCGCTCCAGCAGCAAACGCACTTTCTTGCAGAATGGCATCCGGACGATTCCACTTCAAGGTCAAGAATGACGGAGTCGCTGTCCAGGGCCCAAATTGCAATCTGGCTGAAACCTGGCCGCCGGCGGCATAGGAATCTTGCGAACTAAAAACATTGCTAGTGCTGGGTGCGCTGTTCGCCTCGTTATAGAGCAATCCGATTCCCTGCACCGTAAAATTTTTTACCGGACCGGCTTGCGTGTCGAAAGAGAATTTCGCGTTGAAACCTTCCGGATTTAAGTCTGGATCGAAAGTTGCCGACGTGCGCTGCCACGGAAATGCAAATTTACCGCCGGTCAGCGATAGCCATCTATGGGCCATTGGATTGTAAGTAATGTATCCGCGATCGAGAGCGATGGTTTTACGATCGAAAACGTTGGTTAGAGTTTCGTTAGTCGATGTCGGATCACCTAAAGAGCCGGTGGCCAGCGAGACTCCAGCGATGAAATCCTGATTCAACGCTCCATCAAAGCCGAAGCGAACGCGGACACGCGCGCGATTGCGATCTTCCATAAATTGCTGATTGAAGCTCTCCCCTCGGACACGGACGTCACCGTTGAAGCGGAATCGGGTGACGAGCGCTTCAAGTGCAGTGGTGCGCTTTTGCTCGTCCTGCGCGGCCACGGCTGTGTTGGTGACCGTGGTCTTTACGTCGGCCAAGTCGCTGTTAATTTTGTCCACGCTGCCCTGCTCTTGCGCAGCGGCGGCTTGAGCGGCAGTCGCTTTTTGTTGGGCATCATTGGCGGCAGCTTGTGTCGATTGCAATTGTTGTTGAGCCTGCTGCGCCTGTTGTTGAGCCTGTTGCAAAGCGGCATCGCGGCTCTGCATCTGTTGAATCAGTTGCTGAATTTGTTGTCCCTGGGCGGTTACAGCATCGCGAAGGGCTTGAACTTCCGCCGCCGAGGCCGGAGTTGGGCGCGTCACTACTTTCTTCTTCTTTGTGCGCGTAGTTTGTGTCTGGCCAGTGGAGCTGGCAATTAAGCCTAATAAAATGATAGGCATTATAGTGATTGAAAACAGCAGTCGCTTCTTACTGGGTTTCATTGGTTGTTTAAATAACTCCTATAGTTGGACTTTATGTTAAGTCCTGAATTTGGGGCTCCAAAAATGATTAGGAATCGGCGCCCGTTGGGCGCGTAGTCCGGATCTCCTGACCGCTACCCCGGATTCTGTCCGGGGCTAAACTATGCCACTCTCGCGGACGGGCGAGGACGCCCGTCTCTACATTAATAATTTACGGACTAAATTATTCCGCTCTCTTCTCTTCGCTCCGCTCAGGGCAGGCTCCTTCGGATTAATCTTGTTTCCAAACATCGCAAACGGTGTTTCGTAGCGCACGTTGCAAGAAGCCTTTACATCAGCAATATTGCGAGAGAAGGGGTGCTTCGACTCGCCGTTGCCTTTCGTAAACGAAAGCCGCCGGCTTCGCTCAGCAAGACACTGATTTTAATTGTCGTGCTTGATGCGTTACCGGCTTCGCTCCGCAAGACACAGATTTTAACTGTCGCGCTGCATGCGTTGCCCGCCTTCGTTCAGCAAGACACAGAGCTGAGCTCCCTACTGCACAGAGCTCCCTTTTACACTGTTGAGGCAACCAAGCATATCGACCCGATTTGTTGTATCAGCTCTCGATTTATCAGCTTGCGGCGGCTAATCCCCATTTCCGCTGCAAGCGCCGCTCTGCCGTTTGGAATACTAATCCATCCACGATGTAACCAATTGCTATGATCAGCAGCATCACGGCGATCACCAGATTCATATCGTTGAGATCACGGCCCATCATTAATTGTTGCCCCAGCCCCAAACTCACGAAAATCATTTCGCCAGAAATCAGGGAGCGCCAGGCGAAGGCCCATCCTTGTTTGAGCCCGTTCAAGATGAATGGCAAACTGGCTGGGAGCAACACATACCAAAACAACTTGAATCCCGTTCCTCCCAGGTTGCGTCCCGCCATTCCATAGATCTTTGGCATTTGCTTACGCCCGTCTTCCATTGCGATGGTTACGGAAAGTAATGATCCCATTACGACGACAAACAAGATCGCCTTCTCGGTTAGACCAAACCAGAGCACTGCGAGCGGCAACCAGCAGATACTCGGAAGGCTTTGCAGACTTACGAGCAGGCCGCCCATGGTTTCTTCGAGGAACTTGTTGCTGGCAACGCCCAAGCCGAGAACCATTCCCAGCACGACAGACAGCGTGTAGCCGAGCAGCATGCGCTTCATGCTTACCGCGATCGCAATCCAGAAGCTGTGATCAGCGAAGCCAGCCCAAAGCGATTCAAATACGCCTTGCGGAGTTGGAAAGACGTAGGGCGGCCATATTTTCAAGGCGGCGAGCAGAAACCACACCCCAATAAGCACCGCGTAGAAAATTGCATGCCTGGCAAACTTCTTCATGCCCGGACTTCCTTGTCTCCGTATTGCTCTTCAAGAGATTTATTAATTTCGCTGCGCAGGTCATCGAGAATTTCGCGAGCGCACAAAGCTACATTGACATCTTCAAGCTGGCGCGGACGAGGCAGGTCGATGCGATACTCGCGTTTAATTTTCCCTGGACGGAACGAGATGAGAGCAACCCGGTCCCCCAGGCGGATAGCTTCGCGAACGTTGTGCGTCACAAAGATAATGGTGCGTCCAGTTTCCGCCCATAGACGTTCCAATTCATCGTGCAACAGATCGCGAGTTTGCGCGTCGAGCGCCGCAAAGGGCTCGTCCATGAGCAATACATCGGGTTCGGTTGCCAGCGCACGAGCAAGCGCCACACGCTGCCGCATTCCACCGGACAGTTGGTGAGTGTAGCTGTCTTTGAACTGCGCTAGATGAACCAGGCGCAGATAATAATCGACTCTTTCCCGCCGCTCGGCTTTTGAGATGCCTTTCATCTTCATGCCGAATTCGACGTTTTCGCCGACTTTGAGCCAAGGAAAAAGTCCGAGCTCCTGAAAAATAAGAATGCGATCGGTGCCGGGAGCGGCAACAGGCTTGTTGTCCATTAAGACGCTGCCGGATGTCGGCTGGTGCAAGCCCGCGATCAAATGAAGCAGTGTTGATTTGCCGCAACCAGAAGGGCCGACAATGCACAGGAACTCGCCAGGCTGTACTTTCAAATCGATGTTGTCGAGCGCGAGCAGCCGTTTACCGTCATTGGTTTTGTAGCTCAGGGAGATTCCGTCCAAATGCACTTTGGGGTCTCCGTTGGCTTCCGGTTGCCGCAACGAGACAACGGCAGGAGCAGCTCCTGCCTTCCAGCGCGCGTTAGCGCTGTGTACCGATTTTCTATGCTCGCCCGAAAAAGAAGGTTGAACTGCGGGATTCGGCGTCATTGGATCGGCTTCCTTCCTTTTTCCGCTAACACTTGATTGAGCGGTGAAAGCTCATAGAGACTCGACAGATCGGGTTGCTGCTTGCCAAGAAAACCGGCTTCATAGGCGGAGTGTGCCGAGGTAATCAGCGAATTGCGCAGCGGATCATAGGTGACCTGCAACCTGGTAAAGGCTTCGTCGAGTATGGCGGGCGCGAGCGGCTTTCCAGTTTCTTTCTGAATTTGATCGTTTAACAGCTTCTTGCTTTCAGGCAGATGGCCATTAATCCAATCGGTCAACTCGACGTGCGCACGAATCCAGTTCTTGACTAGATCAGGATGCTCTTTAAGAAACTTTGTGCTGACGATGAGATTGGTAATGACAAACTGTCCTTGCGGCCACAACGTCCGTTCATCGAGAAAAAGGCGGCCATTCCCTTCGCGGATCAATCGCGTCGCCCAAGGCTCGGGGGCCCAGGCCCCATCGAGTTCCTTTTTCAAAAAGAGCGTGAGCTGATCGGGGTTGGCCATCGGCATAACTTGCACGTCGCCACCTTTATCGGTGGTTTTCAGGCCGTGAGACTTAAGCCATGCGCGCAGAGCTACATCTTGCGTATTACCGAGTTGCGGTGAGGCGATGCGTTTTCCGTGAAAATCTTCCGGCTTGTTAATCCCCGCGTCATTTCGCACGACCAGCCCGACTCCGCCACTGGCCGCACCGGCCACTACTCGCAAAGCTTCTCCATTGGAACGAACATATCCGGCAATGGTCGGATTGGGACCGACATAAGTCATGTCGATCGCACCGGCAAACAAGGCTTCAATTGCCGACGGACCAGCGTTAAAGCTCGTCCATTGAATTTTCACGTTCGAGCCCATTGCCTTGTCGAACCAGCCGTTGGCTTTTCCGACCATGGGCTGCGCATGGGTAATGTTGGGAAAAGCGCCTACGCGAATAACAGTCTGCGCTAGAGAGAAATGTGCAGCGAACCCCAGCAACAGAAAACCCAAAGTAAAAATAAATTTCTTAACCATTGCGGCTCCTGGCCTGAGGGCCATTCACCACCATTGGCAGAACACCGGGTTCGTCGTTTTTCCTGCGATGATTCTTTTTCGATTTCGATGGGTCTGATCCTTTGATAATGTCCGCAAGCGTAGTGTTGTCGAGAATTTTGGCGGCGGCATTGCGCACATCGAGAAAAACCTGGTAGAGCGAACGATGCTCGGCATCGTGATCAATCAGGGTACGGAGCTGTTCGGCGTCCCCAAAGGGAGCGAGAGGGCCGTCGATGAGGCGCATGATTTCACTGAGCCGAATCTCGCTAGGGTCGCGGCGCAATTGGTAACCGCCTTTCGCTCCCCGGACACTTTCCACCATGCGAGCGTTTTTCAATTCGAGAAGAATTAGCTCCAGGAACTTTTCCGGAAGAACTTCTTCATAAGCAATGTCGCGAATGCGAATCGCCCCCTGATTATGGTGGCGGGCCAACATCATCATGGCCTGAAGTGCGTAGAGACCCTTTTGGGAGATTTTCATAGTTGTGCCATTGTGTCATAAAACTCTATCGAAATAATAGAGTTTATTGACATAGAGGACTTGGCAATTAAAGTACCACCTAAGAAGTAAGATGGAGACACCGCGATTCGGCAATCATTATCAGCAACTTACATTGATTATTTGGAATTAGGAGACTTGCGGCCAGTTCTGAATAAAGTCAGAGTTGATAACTTTTTTGCATTGCTGAAGTAAATCGGTGCATATTGCCGGAAATAATTCGATCAGAACTTAAGAATCTGAAGGGTGATGTTGTCGGGGCCGCCACGGTCCTTCGCCATTTGCACTAAGGCGCGGCAGGCCGCAGAGGGAGAATTGGAGTTGACCGTAACGACCATATCCCTCTCGGGGACGAGACCCCAGAGGCCGTCTGTGCAAAGCAGCAAGACATCGTCTTTCTGCAATAAGAAGGGATGCTCGGGAACATCTGGCGAAACCTCTGGCGAGCCTGCACCAAGTGCAGCAGTCAGGACGTGGCGCTGAGGATGCGACTCGGCATCCTGAGGGCTGATCACGCCACTCTGAATTAACCGACCCACATAAGAATGATCACGCGTGAGTTGGGTAATCACAGAGCCGCGCACTAAATACAAACGGGAGTCGCCTACGTGAGCGAAGTAAACTTGATTGCCAACCAGAGCGACGGCAGTGCAGGTGGTCCCCATGCCGTGCAAAGCTGAATTCTGTTCGGCACACGCTTGAATACGTTGATGGGCAGTGTGGATACCGGTGTTGAGCAGTATTTGCGGCGTGCCGTCTTCCGTAGCATAAATATCTTGAACCACCTGTACTGCCAGGTGACTGGCTTCCTGGCCACCCTGGTGGCCGCCCATTCCATCGGCTACGATTAGAAGCCGGCCTTTGCGGGCGAACTCGTCATCATGAGCAGACTCCCAATAGGCATAAGCGTCTTCATTATTTTCACGCTGACAGCCAACATCAGTAAGACTCGCCAGCTCAATTCCCTCTCGAATCAACAATCACACTTCTCCGTTTGAATGAAATCTTAACTCATGGCCGCGCAGGTGATCGCCCATCATATTAGATTGTTTGTCACATTTTTGTTATTTCTGATGGGATCGAGGTTCGCTTGAATAGTCGTTATCTTCGCTCATCACATTTTGCCCGATCATTGCATTGGCCAATCGAGCAATCCATAAGATGCTTTCCAAGATTTATCCGAACAATCGCATGAATCCTGCTGGCGGCAGATCAGGGATCAGAAAGCGATCACTTTTACCTGTGATTCTAACCAAAGCTTCTGCGGCCAGATATCCGCTGCGCACCGCACCTTCCATCGTGGCTGGCCAGCCGGTGGCTGTCCAGTCTCCCGCCAGAAACACGCGCGGCCGGGATGTTTCGGATTTTGGGCGATGCACATCGATTCCTGGCTTCGGCGAGTAGGTCGCATTGACTTCTTTGATCACAGTCGATTTGACGAGATTTGCGGAGCGGGCTTCGGGAAAAAATTCGCGAACCTCGCTCAATGCCATGTCCACGATCTCCTGCTTTGATTTTTCGATTAAGCTCTTCGACGCGCTCACCACTAATTCCACATAGCTGCCTTCGGTGTTTCGTCCCAGCAGCTTCGATTTGTGGAACATCCACTGCACAGTGCGATCGAGCAATACCGCATGTTCAAGATCGCTAATCTGTTTGTCGAACCACAAGTGAATTCCGGTAATCGGCGAACTCTGAAAATGCGATATCTGTTCCCGTAGCGGCTGCGCATCGCCATTTTGGGGTAATAAGGATGCCAGCGCAAAGTAAGGGACTGCGAGTATAACGAAATCAAACTTTGCGAAGCCCTCGGCAAAAGTCAATACGGGCTTATCATCTTCCAGCTGCAAACTCTCAATGCCGGATCGCAGGCGGACACTTCCTCCACGATTTGTAATGTAATTTTGTGCGGCGCTGTAGAGGTCAGTGAGTGGGATCGCCGGTATTCCCATGCGGCGGGCAGCGTCCGATTTCATCGACTCTCGCACGACCTGAGCGGCAGCGGAAACTGAGATTTGATCCAGGTCCTCACTCAAGGCGCTCACCAAGATAGGTTTCCAGAAACGCTCGATGGACATTTCTGTCTGGCGATGCTTCCGCAGCCAATCCATAAATGACTCTCCTGTGTCTGGAAGCGCGTGCGGAACCAGAAATGCCATTGCCCGAGCAATCGCAAACTTATCGCGCACATCCAGGAAAGGAAAACTCAGGAACGATGGCATGGTGTGAAGAGGAGCTGGCAAAAATGCCGGACGAAGAACCGACATCCGGCCGCCCGGCTCGACGAAAGTCATCTCGTCCGACCACCGAATTTTTTCACTCACGCCGATCCGCTTATAAAACTCTATGAGATTTGTGCAACATCCGAAAAGTACATGCTGGCAGTTATCGACGACTTCGCCTGTTCCAGGATGTTGATATGAGGATGCGCGCCCTCCGAGGTAAGGACGCCGTTCGAAGACACTGACGCGAAAACCGCTGTCCGCCAGAGCGCATCCAGCGGCAAGTCCAGCAAGGCCGCCTCCCACGACTGCCACTGTGGAAGCTTGTGTTGAAGTTGAATTCGTAATGTTTTGGTTTACTTGGGACTCACGCATCAGGTCAGGCGTTGCAGAAAACCCTTTCCCAGGATCGTGAGCTTTTCTCGTGTGGTGAGGCGGAGTTTGCTGCTGAAAACGTCGTACTGGCTGGCTGCGATTTTTTCGAGAAGACGGCTGTAAATGGTGATAAGCACCCACAACGCCGGCCGGCTGTCCTCGTCTATATATGGAATTAAGTCCATGCCGGATTGATAAAACTCGCGGGCACGGTCTGTTTCCATAGCCAGCAAGGGCGCGAAACGCGCAGCTAACGACTGGGAAGATTCTGCGGCAGAAGTTAACTCCGCCGCGGAAAGGCTGAATTTTTCCAAATCTTCCTCGGGAAGATAGACCCGACCCATAGCCGCGTCTTCTTTAACATCGCGGATGATATTTGTGAGTTGAAACGCCAGACCACAGCGTTCGGCTAAAGGCTCTGCCTCAGGCTCGCGATATCCGAAGATGCGGATGCAAACCAATCCCACTACCGATGCGACCCGGTAACAATACAGACGCAAATCTTCGAATGTCCGGTACTGCACGTGTGGCGCGACGGCCGATATTTCGGGCCGCTCGCTTTCTTGAACATCCATTTCCTGAATATCCATGGCTGTGCCATACGCCAACTGATCGAGCCAGCCAACTTGAATATTAAAATTTCGTTGCGCGTCAGTGAGCGCAAGCAATACCGGATCGTCAGTCGGCTGCCCCAAAAGAGCACGATGGAAAGCCTCCAGCCACGCATTCAACTTCTGTTCTTTCTCACGCGAGGGCAGGTTTACATCGTCGGCAATGTCGTCGCACTTTCGCATGAAAGCGTATACGGCGCACAATGCCTGACGTTTAGCTTTGGGCAGCACAAGAAATGCATAATAAAAATTTTTGGCGGCGGTCCGAGTAATGCCCCGGCATACAGAATAAGCAACCGCAAGTTGCGATTGGGTAGGAGAAAATTGGGTGGGAATCTGCTGCTGCACGGCCGTGCTCATAACAACTTTCCCCAAGCCGCGCGAGCCACTAACGCCAGCTTCCGGGGTTTTGAAATCGATGGACGGTTTCCTAAAACGTTGAACCCCTGATTCTCGATAGCGTTTAAGATTTCCATCCCTCCGCGGCTAAACAGATCGAGATCAATGGCCAGTTCGCGGTCAACTTTTTTAATAAGGGGCAAGCCCGATTCAAACCACTCGCGCGCGCGTTCGACTTCAAAGTGCATCATCTCGCAGAATGCCGCCGTATTTTTTTGCGCAGCGATGTCTGCTTCGGTTACTCCGTAATGTTGCAAGTCCTCGAGAGGAAGGTATATGCGTCCCTTTGCGTAATCTGTACTCACGTCCTGCCAAAAGTTCGCAAGTTGCAGCGCAGTGCAGGTGAAATCCGACAAAGCCTGCCGCTCTTCATCACGATACCCACATAAATAAAGCACGAGATGACCGACTGGATTGGCCGAGTAGTGACAATAATCGAGAAGATCTCCGAAAGTCGGATGTCGCGTAATAGTCTGGTCGCGGCGGAAGGCGGTCAGCAAATCGGCAAAGGGCTGCTTAGGGATGTCGAATGCGCGAACAGTTTCGGCTAAAGCCACAAACACCGGGTGTCGCGGGCTTCCGCTGTAGCAGGCGTTGAGCTCTATTTCCCACTGATCAAGCAATCGCAAAGATGCGGCGGAATCTCCTACTTCATCGCCCAAATCATCCGAAATTCTGCAATAAGAATAAACATTGAAAAAATGCTGGCGCAGTGGCTTGGGAAGAAACCAGCTTGCAACGGAAAAATTTTCGTAATGACTGCGCGCGAGACGACGGCAATACTCTTGCGCCTCAGCTTGCGAAGGGGCTCTCTCAGGAATCGCATACTGCGGCGGAAGCCGCTGCCAACCGTCCAACGAGGAAGAAATCAATTGGGAGTCCTGTCTGGCAATAGATGACATAGCTAATTGCATCTCCCAAGTTTCATGCGATCCGGGCTCCTGTATTAATGGCCGGGAATGATGGCGGTTTTGATATCGCCATTGCGATTCAGCATATGGCTGAGAACCTGCTGTAATCGCGAGAGCGGCGCTTCGCCGGTAATGTAGTCGGTGGAGCGAATTTTCTTTTCCGTAATTAACGCAAACGCCCGCCGCACAGTTTCCGGCGTGTGATGGAATGTCGCTTTAAGCGTTACTTCGGAATAGTGCAGCCGGTTGGTGTCAAGCTGCACCTTGGTACCGCTGGCGCATCCTCCAAAAAAGTTTACCGTTCCACCTTTGCGTACCATGTCGATCGCCCATTCCCATGCCTCGGGTCGGCCCACGGCTTCAATGGCCACATCGCTGCCGCGTTTTTCAGGAGACAGCATCCGCACAGCTTCAACCGGATCCTTCACTTTGGTGATCTGAACTACTTCGTGCGCTCCCATATGCTTTGCAGCCGTGACCTGAGAGTCCCGCTTTACCACAGAAATCACATTGCATCCAACAGCTTTGGCAACCTGGACAAACATGAGTCCGATGGGACCACCGCCGATTACTGTGACTGTGTCCCCGATCTGCACTCCGGTCTCGTGCAATCCACGCAATACGCAGGCGAGCGGTTCAGTCATAGCGGCTTCTTCCACTGTTACATTAGGAGGAATCGCCAGCATGTTGAGTTCTACAATCCGGCGCGGAATCCGAATGTACTCGGCATAGGCGCCGTTGTTGAACAGCAGATCTTCGCAAAGATTTGGCTGATGTTTCGAACAATAAAAGCACATCTGGCAAGGGGCAGAGTTCAATGCCACCACCCGCATGCCCTTTTTGAATCCGCGCACTCCAGCGCCAACTTCTTCGATGGTACCCGCCAGTTCGTGCCCGAACAGCGCCGGAGGAACAATCATGCGGGCATGATAGCCACGCTGGTATACCTTCAAATCGGTTCCGCAGGTTAGCGCAACCTGCACCTTCACCAGCACCTCTCCCTCACCGACACGGGGGATTGGTACTCTCTCAATCTTTACGTCCTCTTTACCATAGAGGACAGCCGCTGTCATTTTTCCGTTCACTCTGAGCTTCCTTCCTGAGTTCTACTTGTAAAACCGTCAGGCTGAATTACGATCTTCATGGAATCAGCTTGCGGATGTGCCGCTAAACGCAGGGCCTCAAGTCCGTCGGAAAGAGCAAAGCTGTGACTAATTAATCGTTCTAGATTCATTTCTCGATTCATTACAAATTGTACCGAAGCCTCTTGCAAGTCGACCGAAGCACTATAAGATCCGATCAACGTCTTCTCGTCTACACAAACGGCGGAAGGATCTATCGCCGCTTCACTCCGTACCGTTTGCGCGAATAACAAAACTCGACCACCCGGCCGAACTGCATCCATAGCAGTCTTAATCAGGCTGTTGCCACCAACTGCCAAAATCGCAGCGTCAGCACCCCGTCCTTCGGTCTGTTTACGTACCGCTTGCACGATATCTGTACAAGAAGCATTTAACCCATTTGTTAAGCCAAAGTCTCTGGATATTGTAAGCCTCTGTTCATATAAATCGGAAGTAATTACCGTGGCCCCCGCCCGCTTGGCTAATGCACTCAATATGATGCCAATGGGACCTTGACCGATTACGAGAACCGTGTCACCGGACTCAATTGCAAGTCTCTCAATACCTTTCAGGCAAGTATTTACCGGTTCGAGAAAACATGCCTGTTCATACGAAACCTCATCAGGGATTCGGACTGTACCGCGTTGAACAATCCAATCCATAACGCGAACGTACTCTGCAAAACCTCCACCAGAAGGTTCGAAGCCGGCCGTGCATCCCACCTTTTTGTAAGTCTCACACTGTGCAAACGTCTTATGCCGGCAGTAATAACACTCACCGCAAGGAATGTGGTGAAACACAACGACTCGCTCTCCGATTCGAAAATCGTCCACCCCATCCCCCACAGCAGCCACTTCGCCCGACGTTTCGTGTCCGAAAATACGTGGCGCCGAATGGGAACCAGTCGCGATCTTCTTTAGGTCGGTGCCACAAATACCGCAGGTATGCACGCGTACCAGCAATTCGCCTCGTCCAATTTTCGGTACAGGCACCGATTCCAAACGAACGTCATTGACTCCACGATAAACCGCAGCGAGCATAGTGGCAGGAATTACCCGCTTGCGATCTTCAACTGCAAATTGTCCGGTAGTTACCATTTTCGCTAACGAACTCTCAATATTGGATGCAACCCCGGTGTAGAATTCTCCAATTTCTCTACTGGGTGATTGTACTGATCCAACCAGCCGCACAATGTTTTTGTAGCTTTGGCGCTGTTTCGCGCTAATTGAAATAACTTCGGCCAGAGCCATGGACGAAACGTAGCGAAAACCGCGAATCTTGCAGTCTGGAATCGGCCGCTGTATGTAATGAATCGCTGCATGGAAGGAAACTCGAAATCCATTTCATCGGAGATAGCCTTGAATGTCAGAAACGGGATTCCATGTTTTTGTGCGCCCTTCGCTACCGCTGCCGCTTCCATATCTACTGCATGCGCCCCATAAGCCTTGCCAATTTTTTCTTTTTGCACGGTTCCAGCAACGTCGCTGGATGTAACCAAAGTAAAACTGCCGTCTTCAAATTCGTATCTGCTTCCGTCCGCTGCATCGATAACTTTTCTCACGGGGACTGGCACCCCAACTTTTAGCTTCGAGTCCAACGCGCCTGCGAAGCCGACGGAGATAACAGCGACTGGCTCATACAAACAAATGATAGCTTCTGTAGCACGGCGTGCCGCTTCTTTGCCAATTCCCCCGCAGATCACAACGGCACGGTCATTTTCAAAGAATTTAAATTTACCGCCGTCATGCTCGCGCTCGATTGCACGCCAGTGTTTCACGATTGGCCACACTTCCCTTTCGAGCGCAGCCACAATCGAAACTCTAGGCACTGACATATCCATTCTCTCGAAACCAATCTACTGCGCGGCGTAATGCGCTCTCCACCGGCAATACCTTCCACCCCAACTCCCGCTCTGATTTACCGGAAGTCACAAACATTTTTTTTCGTCCCATACGCACCGCGTCAATCGTCGCGCGCGGTTCACGTCCCAATAGACGTCCTGTAACCAACTCATCGACCACTCCCGTGGCCAAGGCTACTGCGTAGGGAACCTTAATCGTCGGCGACGGTAATCCTGTAATCGCGGCCAATTTATCGAGAATCTGTTTCAACGTCAGATTCTCCCCCCCTAAAATGTAGCGTTCGCCACTTCTTCCTTTTTCCAGTGCCGCGACATGCCCACGAGCGCACTCTGTAACATCCACCAGGTTCAATCCCGTGTCCACGTAAGCCGGAAATTTCTTCTTCAGGAAGTCAAGAATGATCCGCCCCGTCGGGGTTGGCTTTATGTCTTTATCCCCGACCGGCGTCGTCGGATTCACCACTACTACATCCATGCCATTTTGTCCTGCTGCCATCGCCACTTTTTCAGCCATGAACTTCGAACGCTTGTAGTGCCCAATCATGTTATCGAGCGACACAGGCGAATTTTCATCCGCAGGATGTCCATTCGAGGTAAATCCCATGGTGGCAACACTCGATGTGTACACGACCCGCCGGACTCCATTCTTACGAGCAGCCTTCAGAATGCTGCGGGTGCCTTCGACATTGGATCGGTACATCTCTTCCGGATCTCGAATCCACAAGCGATAATCAGCCGCAACATGAAACACGACTTCACAACCCGATATCGCTCTTTCCAGGGATGCGGGATCGCGCAAATCCCCGGTAACGCGCTCTGCCTTTAAATCCTGGAGGTTTTTTAAATCGCTGCTGGGCCTGACCAACACACGCAGGTCGGCACCTTGCGCTTCCAAAGCCCGGGCAACATGGATACCTACAAACCCCGTCGCTCCTGTTATGAAGGCTTTCATGGGAAGCTTTCCACTTCGAGCCATTGCTGTCCTACGAGCTGCCGAAAACTGAAATGGTATGTCAGCAATTCAGTTCACGGCGGTTTGCAACGGCGGAGAGTTTCGCGATTCGCCTATCATGGCTTTCTTGTAGGTCGTCAACGCAATCAACGGGAAGTACTGGCGGTACATGTGATACATGAGATAGAACACGCGCGGAAATCCCGTGCCCGTGTACTCCAGCTCGTCCCACGATCCGTCTTTTTTCTGTGTCCGAAGCAAATAGGCGATTCCGCGCGCAACGGATTCACTACGAGTGTCACTTGCCGCGAGCAATCCCATAACGGCCCATGCCGTCTGTGAAGGAGTGCTCGGACCTACACCCTTTGCCCCGGGATCGTCATAGGAACCGCAAGTTTCTCCCCAGCCGCCATCAGGATTCTGGAACATTCGTATCCACTCGGCGGCGGACTGGATATAAGGCTCGTGATGATCCACCCCCATAGCTTCAAGTCCACGCAGAACCTGCATTGTTCCGTAAAGATAGTTCACTCCCCAGCGGCCGAACCAGGAACCATCGGATTCCTGCTCGTCGCGAATGAACTTCAGCGCCCGCTTTACAGCCGAATGATTCTTGTCGTATCCATAAGCTGCGAGCATTTCCAAAATACGGCCAGTAATATCAACTGTGGCTGGATCCAGCATGGCATTGTGGTCAGCAAACGGGATATGCTGAAACACCATGCGGTCATTGTCTTTGTCGAAAGAAGCCCACCCGCCATTCTTGCACTGCATAGACAAAACCCAATCGATGGCTCGCTGCACGGACTCGCGCTGATATCGCCCATTGGGATGTTCTACTTGTCCAAGCGCCAGACAAACCATTGCAGTATCATCGACATCGGGATAGAACTCGTTGTTAAACTCGAAGTACCATCCACCTGGCTTGCCAGCTTTGTTCTTGACCTTCCAGTCGCCCTCTTTGCGAACCTGCTTCTGTAAAATCCAGTCCGCACATTTCACCATGCGAGGATCAGCCGCCGATATTCCGCTATCGCCCAAGGCAAACAGCGCGTAAGCCGTATCCCACAAAGGTGACTTGCATGGCTGCATGCGGAACGTGTCACCTTCCTCGATCCCTAATTTTTCAAACTCATCGAGTGCGCGAATCACCTGCGGGTCATCCACTGAATAGCCTAAACATCGCAGCGCGATGATGGAATTAAGTATCGATGGATAAATTGCACCGAGACCATCGCTCATCTCAAAGCGTTCCAGCATCCATTTCTCAGCCGATTTCAAAGCAATCGAACGCAGGGGACGAATATGCACCCGCTCAAACCAGTGCGTCAAACGATCCAGAGAAAGAAAAACGTTGCGCCACGAGATCACCTTTTTAGACCAGCGCAGATGCATGCGCGATTTGTCGCGTCCGCCAACGAAGAGCTCTTCCACTCCCATATCATCAGGAATTTTCTTGAAAGGCTTCTTGGCGTACGCAATGGAAAGCGGGACAAGAATGGCCCGCGACCAGGAAGAAATCTCGTAAATGTTGAACCAAAACCAGTTCGGAAACAGCACGATCTCTGGCGGAATTGCCGGAACCGCATCGTAATCGTATTGGCCGAAGAAGCAAAGATAGATCTTGGTAAAGGTATTTACTTCGGTCACGCCGCCGAGTTCCAGGATCTTCTTGCGTGCATGCACCATGGCAGGGTGATCCGCCGTATAGCCAGCCAGCTTCAACCCAAAATAAGCTTTGACGCACGCACTAATATTGGCAGGTCCGCCCGCGTAGATGCTCCAGCCGCCATCTTCATTCTGATGTTGCAGAATATAATTCGCCGCTTTCTGGAAGCGTTCGGGGTTACCGGTTCCAAGCAGAGTATGCAACAGGATGTAATCGGACTCGAGTGTAGTGTCGGCTTCCAGCTCGCCGCACCAGTATCCTTCCTCATGTTGCTGAGAAAAGAGGAAACGGCGGGCGCCATCCATGGCAACTGCCACGCGGCTGGCCAGATCATCAATTTTTCCGAAGCGTAGTTGCGGACCGGACGAAGCCGGGAATGAAGGGGAGGAGTTTTCGTCCATATAATTAATTAGTCTGCGCTAACGGATGCTGGCGCACTGGCTATCGCCTGTACGATCTCCGGCGGTAGACCAAAGCGCACATTTTCCGGCATAACCTCGAGTTCCTGTACGTTATTGAACCCCTTGCTGTCCAGAAACTTCACAACTTCTTCAACCAGACACTCGGGAGCCGAAGCACCTGCGGTTAAAGCAATTGTCTTCACATCCTCAAGCCACTCTGGCCGAATATTGCGGAAACTATCAATTAGATGCGAACTTGTACCTAGATTGCGTGCAACTTCCACTAACCGATTGGAATTAGAGCTATTATCGGAGCCAACCACTAGCAATAAATCAGCGTCGGAAGCCACTTGCTTCACTGCCACCTGCCGGTTTTCCGTTGCGTAACAAATGTCCTGCGCATGTGGCCCGGTAATATTGGGAAACTTCTTTCGCAGGGCCGCGATAATGTCCTTGGTTTCATCCAGACTAAGAGTTGTCTGCGTCAAATAGGCAACTCGATCAGGATCTGGGACGCTCAGCGAATTCACTTCCTGAGGGGATCCAACTACCTGGGTCACGATCGGCGCTTCACCCAGAGTTCCAATCACCTCATCGTGATCGCGATGACCAATCAAAATAAGCGAGTATCCTTCTTTCGCAAACTTGACGGCTTCCACGTGAACCTTTGTGACCAGGGGACATGTCGCGTCAATTACGCGTAAACCGCGAGCTTTGCTGGCATCACGCACTTCGGGAGAAACTCCATGGGCGCTGTAAATTACACGTTCGCCATTGGGGACTTCTTCAACGCTATCGACAAATATCGCGCCTTTACCCTGAAGTTCCTCCACAACGAAACGATTATGCACGATCTCTTTGCGTACGTAGATCGGAGGACCAAAAGCCTCAAGAGCAATACGGACAATATCTATCGCGCGAACTACGCCCGCACAAAAACCACGAGGCTTGAGCAAAAGCAAAGTCTTGTCGTCACTTTTAGCGTTGGACACTATCTCTCCCATATCGTTTTGGACACATAAAGCATACACTTTTTCACAATGAAGTTACCTACAAACCTACCGGACATGAACCCCTTTGGTCAATGTAAGCCCTAGAAACAGCTAGGATTAGCATCGATTGGGGAATTTTGGGAGGCGAATGGGATTAGATCAAAATGCGATTTTTGCGTCCCCAAAGTTTAATAACTTAGCTTTCAACTTCGACAGATCGTTGCTCGAATCAATGCAACGTAACTAAATTGTAGGATCGCAATATTTTGCACATGTGTTCACGGTGCAAAAACTTCTTATTTTCAAACTGCATTGCGACGTGATACCTTCATTTCGCCTGAAAACCTCTGCCGCATTTGAGCACTGCAAACCTTAACAGACCTCCCAAGGAGTGGATTAGGATTATGAATAAGCATTTTTTAGCTGCATCCCTTTTGCTGGCTTGTACCGCCGGCATCGCTTCCGCACAAGATAATAATGCGCCGAGAATTCTCGACGCAAAACCGATGTACAAGACATTGCCTGCGCACCCCGCAAAGGCATCTGCAAACGTCTCCACTCCGCTTGTACAGTGGAACGGAAGTTTCACGGACAAGACCAAGCAAAAGATCACCTACACCATGGTTGGAACGAATCCTGCCACGACCAATACTTCAACCACTATTCCAGTGATACTTGTGCCAATCAAAATGGTCTATGGAGCAACCAACGGCAACACTACCTTTGATCCAAAAACGCACAAGGTATCCAATGGACAGTCAATAGTTCTAAATACGACGAACTCGCCCATCTTTCAATCGACGGTGGATTTCAACCAGGGCGGCACTGATTTAGGAACCACGCAGTACATCGACGCTTTCCAACGGGGCAACTTCTGGAAATCAGTTAAGACTCACACTGGTTACCATGTTCTTCTGGGTCAACCGACTGTAGCGGCAGAAAAGACTATTAAAGTAACTGCGGCCCAAGGCGGCGTATTCAGCAACCCATTTGGTTCTGGCGTTATAGGAACCATGGATATCAATGCCTTTGACGCAAAATTGCAAACCTATATGGCGGCGATCAAGACCGTTAATCCGGGCGTCCTACCCTTGTTCATTACCTATAACATTTACCTGACACAGGGCGGTGGTTGCTGCATCGGTGGCTATCACAGTGCCAATGGTGCACAGCCAGGCGGTCAGACTTATTCGTATGCTACCTATGTAGACAGCCCGGGTTCGTTCTCGCAGGACGTATCTGCGCTCTCGCACGAAATTGGAGAATGGGTGGATGATCCGTTTGTCGACAACAACGTCAACTGCCAGGACAACAGCATTCTGGAAGTTGGCGATCCGCTGGAAGGCAACAGCAACTACGGAGCCTATCCTTACACCGCAAATAGCTTTACCTACAATTTGCAATCTTTGGTGTTCCTCGGCTACTTTGGTGCGCCGAGAACCACATCCGTCCATAGCTGGCTGGCTTTCCAGAACGACGAAGCCAGCGTCTGCCCCGGACAGTAAGTCTGTCGTAATTTAAAAACCCGCTCCTCTGGGAGCGGGTTTTTCTTTGCCAATAGGTTAGGACCAAGTTGCATAATGACCGGCTTATGCATTGCTCTTCAACATCTGCTCGGCATGTTTTTTTGAAGTGTCCGTAAGTTTTGCTCCGCTTAACATTCTGGCGACCTCTTCGGTTCGTTCCTCTCCAGTAATCTGACGGATTGTGGTTCGGGTGCGGCTGCCCGATTCTTTCTTTTCGATCAGGTAATGATGATCCGCGAAGGTGGCGATCTGCGGCAAATGAGTTACACAGAGGACTTGATTGGATCGCGACAAACTCTTGAGCTTCTTGCCGACAGCTTCCGCAGCTCTCCCTCCGATACCGGTGTCGATTTCATCGAATACCAGCGTTCGCTGCCCCAGAGTTTTCTTCCTATTGCGTGTGCCCGCCTCCACACTTGCTTTTAGAGCGAGCATCACTCTCGATAACTCACCGCCGGAGGCGATGTTTTCGAGTTGCCGCACCGGTTCGCCGGGGTTGGTGGAAATTAAATACAAAACCTGATCGAAGCCGGATGCCGTCCAATTCCCTTCTTCATCTGTGCCGCTGACTTCTATTTTGAAATGAGATCTCATGGCAAGATCATTGATCTCGGCTTCGACTAACTTCTCTAGTTTTCGTGCCGCTTCATACCGTTGCTTTGAGATGGCCCGAGCGGCTCGCAAATATTCTTCCGCTGCCTGAGCGAGCTCTCCGCGAAGTTGCCGCAATAGCTCGTCTTTATTCTCCATCTCTGAGAGCTTCCTACTAACTTCGGCCCCGAAATCGATGACATCCTGCAACGTTGCTCCATACTTTCGCTTGAGACGATCTAACGTGGCTAGCCGATCTTCCACTTCTGCCAGGTGTTCGGGAGAGGCTTGAATACCGCCAGCATAATCACGCAAGGTTGCGCCTACGTCTTCCACGCTGATTCGCGCAGTGTCAAGGGCCGTCAAAGCCTCTTGAAATTTAGGTTCGTAGCGAACCAGTTCTTCAACATGCTTCTGGGCTGCCCGTAGAGACGCCGAAGTCGAAGCATTCCCTTCATAGAGCAAATCAAACGCGTTCAGGGCTGCGTTGTATATCTTCTCCGCATTCGCTAGAACCCGTTTTTCGCTTTCCAGACGTTCGTCTTCGCCAAGCTGTAATTTGGCTTCACCGATTTCACGTTTTTGGAATATCCACAGGTCGAGCAACCGCAAACGGTCTTGCTCCCCGCGCTCCAGTTCTTCAATTCGGGCAGCGACCGTTTTCCAGCTATGAAAAGCGTCGGTTGTCGCATCGATCTGCGTTCCTGCAAAAGCATCCAGTAAAGCGAGTCGAGCCGTAGCGTCAAAAGAGAGGATCGATTCATTTTGCGCATGAATGTTCGCTAGATAAGGTGCAAGCTGGCGGAGAACAGCAACCGTGGCCGGTTGATTGTTGACGAATACGCGGCTCTTCCCTCCGGCTGAAATTTCCCGCCGCAAGATGATCGATTCATCTTCAGAATCGATGCCATTGGTTTCAAAGATCTTTGCCACGATCTTTTCAGCCGCGCTCTCGATTTCGAAGACAGCCGAAAGCGTTGCTTTCTCGGTGCCAGAACGGATTACCTCCGAAGAAGCTTTTTCTCCGAGAAGAAGAGCGAGAGCATCGATCAAAATGGATTTGCCAGCGCCGGTTTCGCCGGTGAGAAGATTCAATCCTGGCGCAAACGCCACCGCCAGATTATCGATAACCGCGTAGTTTTCGAGCCGCAGTTCGACAAGCATCGAGAGATCCCAGGCTGGTGACTTAGCTAAAGAAGTTGAGCGAAGGATAACATGAAGCTCCGGATTCTGACTGAGATAACTTCACCGCCCGCCGCCAATTTCGAGAATTGTGCCTGTCTATGACGAGAGCGGAAGAGACACGATGCTGAGAGTTTTCCTCAGCAACACTGTGATGCGGAACACTGCGTATTCACCTATCCTAAAAAAGGGTCACGGCCGAAGCCGTGACCTTGAGGAAAGGTTCGCCCAAAATAATTAGCTGGCTTTCCTCATGCCGCTGTTATCGGTTTCGCAAGTGACGCAGCTGCGGGTCACTTCTTTCCTGTGCTGGCGCAATCTGTCCTCAAATGTTGACCAGCGAGGTCCCAACCCAGCACCGCTGTTCTCGATCCTTACTTCATCCTGACCTGCGGGAACGATTCGATCATTGGTCAAGCTGCGGTTTTCTTCCGGACTAATCTGGCTACCGATGGATCCAGCTTGCGCCGGCATCTCAGTCGCCGTAGGAGTTATGTTGTGGTCGCTGCCCTCGCGGTGCTGTACTGCCCCACTCACCCATGATTCCTGGTAGCGATTTTCATAATCTTTCCAGTTCTCGTCCGACGCGACAACGGATTCGTTATATGGCGGGAAGTTCTCGATCTCTTCTTTATCCAAATTCACCGAGAAATCGTTTTCATGCTTTGTAGAAGGACGAAGCTGCTGCGGAGGGATAATGAACTTCTTACTCGATAACCACCCACCAGTATCCACCACAATGTAACGAATGGCTCCGTTACTGTGATCAAAGATGACATCATCAATTTTGCCGAGCTTACTATCGTTCCGGCCGTAAAGGTTTGCGCCGCGAATGTCATCCGACATGGCGTCGGTCTCAGCGAAACGGTAGCCACGTAATGTGCCAAAGTGAGCCATAATTCCTCCTGGAGTTCGGATTTTAGAACTGCTCAATCATCGTTAGTCATCTCTTCCGTCGTTTTTGATGCCAGTTCGCTGCGTTGGTTGGGTATGAATACAATAGTTGTTGATGAATGGGATTCTCGCGTCTGTTTGCTGGCAATCATTGGTCTATAATCAAAGCTGGATTCTCCCAAACCCATGTATCTGTCTTTATTTCTTGCTGTATTCGTCGGCGGAGAGATTGTCGATCTCGTAGGGGAAACCGGACCAGTCGCAAAAATCGTCCTCCTTCTTCTTCTGATTTTCAGCCTGGTCTCCTGGTCCATCATCCTTTCCAAGTGGAGCTTGCTTCGGCGGGCGCGTGTCCAAAGTGGCCGATTCGTCCGTGCCTTTCGCAAGGCGCAACGTCTGCCCGATGTGAGTGCAGTCGCTGAACAATTCCGACCCAGCCCACTCGTAGGCGTGTTTGAAGGTGGATACGAGGAGTTCAAACGGCAGGGAAACGTTCTCAGGAATTTGGTTTCGATTCAACGCGCCATGCAGATTGCCTCATCCGAAGAGTTAACCCGCTTCGAACGGAATCTTCCCTGGCTGGCCATCACAGGCGCGGTAACTCCTTTTGTCGGATTATTCGGAACCGTGTGGGGCATCATTGATGCCTTTCACGGATTAGGAACGGCTGGAGCGGCAACGCTTCGAGCCGTCGCACCTGGTATTTCAGAAGCTTTGATCACCACAGCCGCCGGACTCGCCGCCGCCATTCCCGCTGTCATCGCCTATAACTTGATCGGAGCCTCGATCCGCGAATTTGCTGCCCGCTCCGATGACTTTGCACTAGAGATGCTGAATGCTGTCGAACGTCAACAACCGCAGCCTGCGCGCCGCGAAGAAGAACTTCCGGGGGTGCGGCGGTAATGGCCTTCACGGCTTCCAACGGACGAACTCAGACTTCTCTCTCCGATATCAACATCACGCCTTTGGTAGACGTCGTTCTGGTGCTCCTGATCATTTTTATGGTCACTGCTCCCATCTTGCAGTCGGGCATTGAAGTGAACGTGCCTAAGACGCGCAGCGTGAAAGAAATCACCGAAGAGCGCATGGTCGTGAGCATAAATAAGGAGCAGCGGGTTTTTCTGGGCAATGATCCAGTTAACATTAATGAGATCGGGGCCAAGCTGCGGCAAAAAATTCGCGATCCTCAGCATCAATCGGTCTTCATCCGCGCGGACGAGGATGTTCCCTTCGGAGCCTTCGCTACTGTCATGGACGCGGTAAAACAATCTGGCATCACTAATGTGAGCATCGTCACCCAGCCCCTCGAGTCGCATGGCAGCCAACGCTGATATCTATTTTGAGCACGACAGTTGGGGTCGCAATCTGGCGTGGTCAGTCGCCCTGCACGTCGCGATTGCGGGTTCGATCTTGCTCTATGCCGTGATCGGGCCAGGTCGCGGAGGCGGCACCTGGGGCGCAGGTGGAGGCGGAGAAGCAATCGGCGTCACGCTCGTGAGCACAATACCGTTGCCATCGATGCCGAACGAAACCCAGAACGTTCTTGCCAATGATTCAAAAGGAATCAGTAAGTCTCAGCCAAAGCCTGTCGAGAAAGAGCCTGACGCAATCCCAATTCCAGATAAAGATACGAAAAAAAAACCAAAGCCCAAGCCGGAGACCACTCCTACAAACCAGAAGCCGCAGCCCACACAACAGGCGGAAAACAATAACGTTGTTCCCTTCGGAGAGGGTGGTCCGGTTAGCGGTCCCTATGGCAATTTCAATGCTGGTGGCGCCAAGGGTGGATTTGGGTTTACCGGTGGCGGGGGCGATTTCGGTACACGATTTTCCTGGTATGTCCGTGTAATCCAGCAAAAAGTATCCGAAAACTGGCTGAAGTATGAGGTCGATCCGCGTGTTAGCCAATCGCAGCGTGTTTATCTCACCTTCGATATCGGGCGGGATGGCCACCCCAGCAACATTCAGGTGGAACAGTCCAGTGGAGTGCCCTCTCTCGACCGTTCGGCTGCCCAGGCGCTACAGCGCATTGATACTTTTGGTCCATTGCCATCGGATTATTCTGGAAATAAAGTATCAGTTGAGTTCTGGTTCGATTACAAAAGATAGATACTGTTTCTATTCGTGTACTCTGAATAAAGGTAAGACGGAGCAAGAGAAGTCATTTATGGGGGAAAGTTGAATTTCAATTCGTTTGTCCGTCGTGTCACCATACATGTCAGCTCGACATCTTTGAAGCGTGCGTCTGCACGCTTTGTTTCAGTCCAGTTTTCAATTTCGTGGTTAATCTTGCTGCTTTTGGCAGTTCTCGCGGTGGGAACTCCATTGCACGCACAGGACTGGGTTCGCACTGGAACGGGGCTGGGCGTTGAGAAAGTCCGGATCGCCGTTCCCGATTTCAAAGCTTCTACTCAAGATGCCAAGAACGCCGACCTGCTCAAGACTTTCAATGACACTCTGTGGAATGACCTGGACAATGCCGGTATTTTCGATCTGGCTTCCAAAAGTTTCTATCCGCTGGGCGCCATTGGCGCTCCCGCCGATGTGAAATTCGAAACCTGGAGTGCCGCGCCAGTGAACGCTTCCATGCTGGCGTTTGGGAATTTAGGAGTTTCCGGCAATAACGTGACCGTGCAGGGCTGGCTTTATGACGTTAAGAACGTCGCCTCGCCGCAGGTACTCGGCAAACAATATCAAGATGCGGCCGCGGACAATGCGGTGCGAATCATCGCGCATAAATTTGCCGATGAGATCATCTTCCGTTTAGGTGGCGGCATTCCAGGCATTGCGGAAAGCTCCATTTACTTCGTAAGCAGCCGCAGCGGCCATAAAGAAATTTGGGCTATGGATTACGACGGAGCCAATCAGCGTTCCGTGACTCATTTAGGATCGATTTCCCTTTCACCACGTATCTCTCCTGACGGATCGCGTCTGGCGTTTAGCTCGCTGACGAAATCTGGATGGGAAATCCTGATGTACTCCACCGAGTTAAACCGGATAGTGTCGTTTCCCAGGTTTGGTGGGACGAATCTTTCTCCTGCTTGGTCGCCTGACGGGACCAAACTCGCGTTCTCGTCTTCCCGTAGTGGAGATCCTGAAATCTACACGGCGGATGCGTCCGGCGGAAATCTGAAACGCATAACGTCCTACAAGGGGCCTGATGTTGCTCCGGTATGGAATCGCAAGACCGGTGCACAAATTGCATGGGTGAGTGGCCGCAGTGGTTTGCCTGAGATCTACACCATGGAAGCGGATGGTACGAACTCGCAACGGCTGAGTGACCAAGGATACGCGGTGTCTCCATCATGGTCTCCCAATGGACAGTTTCTGGCAATTTCGTGGATGCGTCACTATGGACCCGGCGCGCCGGGAGCGCAGGATATTTACATCATGGACGTGACCAGCAAACAATGGGTGCAGCTCACGCATGATGGTGGACGAAATGATTTTCCGTCCTGGTCTCCAGACGGACGCCACATTATTTTCCAATCCAATCGTTCGGGAAGCCTGCAGCTCTGGACCATGCTGGCCGATGGCACGAACCAGAAGCAGTTAACGACTTCGGGGACGAACTCGCAGCCGAACTGGAGCTGGAAGTAAGTGGCAGGTTTCGAAATAAGTTTATTAACAAGTTTTTTGCTAAGAAGTCGTTCCGGTTTAACTCGGAGCTAGCGGAGCAGTATCCGTTTGCCCGAATTACATTCGCGCGTTGAGGCCAATGGCGCGTCATCTTCAGGGGAGGAAACAGTGAAGCAGCAGACAATGAAGTGGATCACACTCGTATTTGCATTGAGCGCCATTATGTTCCTGGGCGCTTGCCACAAGAAAACGGCGCCACCGCCACCACCACCGCCACCACCGCCAGCCGCACCGACCGCATCGTTGACGGCTAATCCAGAAACCGTAGATAAAGGACAGTCCACCACTCTTACATGGCAAACAACCAATGCCACGGATGTAAGTATTGACGGGATTGGCGCAGTCCAGCCAAGCGGATCACAACAGGTTACTCCGGCCGCTTCCACAACCTACACGTTGACGGCCAAAGGTGCGGGCGGATCTCAACAAGCGACGGCCCGCGTAACTGTGACCACGCCACCACCGCCGGTTCAGCCACAGGCTTCCGCAACCGAAGAAGAACTGTTCTCGCAGAACATGAAAGACATCTTCTTCGGATACGACAAATCGGATATCGCACCTGACCAGCAATCGGCATTACAGGGCGATATTACGTTCTTGAAGCAGCATCCGAATGTGCGCTTCACGATTGAGGGACACTGCGACGAGCGAGGATCAACGGAATACAATCTCGCTCTGGGTGACAGTCGTGCGAGTGCGGTTAAGAGTGCATTGACGCAGGGTGGGGTGAGTGCCGATAGCATAAAGACGATCAGCTATGGCAAAGAAAAGCCATTCTGCACCGAATCAAATGAGCAGTGCTGGCAGCAAAACCGTGTCGGTCATTTCGTTTATCAAAAATAATCGCGAATCGGGGCGAAGCTTTCTTTCAGCTTCGCCTCTTACAATTTCTGGTTCGCGATTTATCAGAACGAGAACGCTTTGCCGTAATTCCAGAAATGCCAAGTCAAAGCAATGACAAGCGCCGTGATCACTGCGGCGCCAAAGCCTACGGTGATATAGATAGCAATAAGGGGATTTACTTTTTGCGCCATTCCATGCTCCTTACTAGACATGAAACATTTTCAAAGCTGCATCAATACAGGCAGCCATGTAGATATTCTGGTTCTTAATGGCGAAGATGTGTGTTTCTCCCGTAGAACTGCAGCTTACATTCAGCTCACATTTCGCATCTATAATGCGAATAGTTAACGGATACCCTATGAAAATTCACCGATACATAACCTTTCTGACTCTGCTCTCAATTCTCTGGTTTACGATTACTCCAGCTTGGGGGGTGAGCAAAGAAATTATCGAACTCCAAACGCAAGTGCAGGCCTTGCAGGATCAAATGGCCCGTATGCAACAGTCGTTTGATGAGCGCATGGGTGTAATGAAGAACTTAATGGACCAGAACACCGACAGCATGAACAAAGTCGCTGCTTCCATTGGGACGCTTCAGACATCCCTGCAAAAACAGCAAGGGGATGACGGAAACCGTGTCGATCAGCTTTCCGGACAAATTCAGACCTTGAATGACAGTCTTGATGAATTGAAAGCTCGCTTGGGGAAAGTCAGCAAGCAACTGGAAGACATGCAGGCGGCGCAACAAAATCTCAGTTCGCAACAGGCGAGCGCGGCTGGAGCAGCCGGAACAGGACAGCCCGGCACACAACCTGCCGGAACGCAACCGTTGGCGGCGCAAGCCCCTCCGCCCGATGTCCTCTACAACAATGGCTTACGCGATTACAACGCAGGCAATGGTGATTTGGCGACTCAGGAATTTTCCGACTACATTAAGTTTTATCCGAATACCGATCTGGCAGGGAACGCATACTTCTATCTGGCTGAACTGGCGTACCGGCAGGGCAACTACCAGGCCGCGGTAAAAAGTTACGATCAGGTGTTGCAATCCTTCCCTGATGGCAACAAAGCCGCAGCAGCTGAACTAAAGAAGGGATATGCGCTGGTTGAACTCGGACAAAAAGACGATGGAATTGCAGCTCTGCGGCACGTCGTGCAACGTTATCCGCGTTCGAACGAAGCTTTACAAGCAAAAGAGCGGCTGCACAAATTGGGAGTAGCAACAACGGCCAGCCGCAGAGCGGCGCAATAAGAGCGGGTTAGGCTCTTTTGTGGTGATGATGGCGGCGGGCATGGTGTCTTTTAGGATGATGAGCTGCAGAGCGGTAGTGCGCATGGTGAGTTCGCGCCGCAGTTGCGTTAGCCGGTTCACTTGCGAGAGGGCTTCCCGTTTGCGCCCACGAGCTAATGGTTAGAATCAGCGCCGAAAAAGCAATTGCCAACAATTGTTTCATGGAATTCACAGCCTTCCTGTGTAGAGGATTTTCCTCTTCTATATACAGTTAAAACGCATACTTAGCAAAATAGTTTTACCGTAAGCTGATAATCGGTGTGATTCCCCGTTGCCGGAGGCTTGCTAGTGGCTGAATCAAAACGCGTTTTAAAAGAGGAAGATCAGGATGGCGGCAAAGGCGCCGTTGAACAAGATAACCAAAATCATGGTGGAAATATGTCTGAACAAGGGCAACTCGGCCATCGTGATCAGAATTCAATTTTGAAATCGTCCGACACAGATTTTCCCGAGCCGGGGGAGAATCCAGAACACAGCGGTGAACCAGAAGCAAATAAGAAGAAATGAGGAAGAAGTTTTGCTTAACGATTGTCGCCCGCACTATTGATCACACCGCGTCTTCCGCGGCTGTTAAGCTTTTCGCTGTTCGTCTTCGCAACTTCTTCGATTGTGCTACCGACTTCTCGCGCCAGCGCCGCAATGTACCAGAGCACGTCGCCCAGCTCTTTTACAATTTCGGTTTTTTGTTCCGAAGAGTAATCTGCACCGCGGGTCTTCAATTCGTTGCGCCATAACTTCTTGATTTTCTCCGCAACTTCCCCGGCTTCCCCGACTAAACCAAGAGCTGGGTAGATAGGATTCTCGCCAACCTGCGGATACTTAGCCAAATGCGAAACTTCCGTGTCGTAAACCTGGAAACTATAATCCTGCGCCATTAAAATTTCGCACTCCACATTTTCAGAATTTTCGCGAGACTTCAGTTACCGTAGCTCTTCCATCACTTGACTGAGCACTTCCCTGCCGGGACGTACAACTGATTCCGGCAAAGTCGCCAGCGGATCATCTGCAAGATTGAGCATGTCGACGAAGTTCGGGGCTTGCGTATTCACATACAACACGCCGGTCAATACTTCGCCTTTATCGTGAGCTTCATGCAGGCGGGTGATCGACTTAATCCGGTCAGTCGGATCGTAGTCTTCCTCTAATTTTCTCAGACGTAACCGGGAGCCGTCGTGCATGGTCACTTCCACCGTAGTTCCAGGATCGTATTCCACGGAGATATCTTCAAAGACCGGTACAAAATTGATGTCCTGTATCGGCTCGTCGTGATCCTTCATGTATTTGTAGGATTTTGTGGACCCCTCGTGGTCGTTAAATGTGACGCACGGCGAAACCACATCGAGCATGACTGTGCCGCGATGCGCGATAGCCGCTTTAAGCATGCTTTGCAACTGGCGCTTATCACCTGAGAACGAGCGTCCAACAAAGGTTGCGCCCAGAGTAACCGCCATCGCACAGGTGTCGATGGGAGGCAGATCGTTAATGACGCCCGTCTTCAACTTCGAACCCAGATCGGCTGTCGCTGAGAACTGGCCCTTGGTTAAGCCATAGACCCCGTTGTCCTCGATTATGTAGATGAGAGGCAGATTGCGGCGCATTAAGTGAATGAATTGTCCAACACCAATCGAAGCAGTATCCCCATCTCCGCTGACACCTAACGCCAACATGCTGCGATTTGCCAGCACAGCGCCGGTTGCAACCGAGGGCATGCGCCCGTGCACAGAGTTAAAGCTATGCGAGCGAGTCATGAAATACGCGGGGCTTTTCGAGGAGCATCCGATTCCGCTTAGCTTTAATAATCTCTCAGGTTGCACGCCCATCTCGTACATGGCTTCAATGATGCGTTCGGAAATTGCATTATGACCGCATCCCGCGCAAAGCGTAGTCTTGCCGCCTCGATAATCCAGTACGTTAAGTCCGATTCGATTCATCTTTGGCGCAGGCGGCGGTGCAGTCGTGGTTGCCATTGTTATTTGCCCTCCATCGTCATGAGTTCATCTGTGATTGACCGGGCATCAAGCGGCAAGCCGTGGATGTGCGCAATGCTCCGCAGCCGCGGAACCAGCGCAGCCTCCAAATCAAGTTTAAGCAGGCTCAGCATCTGAGCATCACGATTCTGTTCGACCACGTACACGCGATCATGCTGTTTGACGAAGTCATGAACTTCCCGCGTGAACGGAAACGCGCGTATACGTAAATAATCAGTTTCGATGCTGTACTCGTCGCGAAGCTGATCACGGCTTTCGGTCAAAGCCCAATGTGAAGTGCCATACGCAATAATTCCGATTTTCGATTTGCTGCCGGAAACCACCTCAGGCCGCGGAACGAAAGAACGCGCCGTCTCGAATTTGCGATTCAAGCGCTCCATGTTCTTTTCGAAATCATCCGCACGTTCGCTGTATTGCGCCTTCTCGTTATGACCACTTCCGCGAGTAAAATATGAAGCCGCTGGATGGTCGGTACCGGGCAATGTGCGATAGCCAATGCCATCGCCGTCTACATCTTTGTAACGCGCGAACCCGCCTAGCCGGTCCAAATCTTCCTTGCTAAGCACCTTGCCCCGATTTAGTGGCTTCTCGGGATAGTTAAACGGCTCCGACATCCAGTTATTCATGCCGAGATCGAGGTCAGACATAACGAAAACGAGAGTTTGAAATTGTTCCGCTAAATCAAATGCTTCCGCGGCCATTGTGTAGCACTCTTGCGGAGAACTCGGCAGCAACAAAATGTGCTTTGTGTCTCCATGGGACAAGAAAGCGGTAGAAAGAATGTCGCCTTGCGAAGTACGCGTAGGTAGACCAGTAGACGGTCCAACGCGCTGAATATCCCAGATCACACCGGGAATCTCTGCGTAATAAGCCAAGCCGGCAAATTCGCCCATCAAGGAAATGCCTGGGCCGGAGGTCGCCGTCATAGCCCGTGCGCCTGCCCATCCTGCGCCGAGAACCATGCCAACTGCCGCCAACTCATCTTCGGCTTGAATGATGGCAAAAGTCGCTTTGCCGTCCGGACCGATACGAAAGCGTTTGAAATATTCAATGATGTTTTCAGGCAGCGAAGAAGATGGAGTGATCGGGTACCAACTCACGAACGTAACCCCGGCAAACATACATCCCAAAGCGGCGGCGGAGTTCCCGTCGATGATGATCTTCCCTTTGGTCTCATCCATGCGCTCGATAACGAAAGGATCGCGCTTAGTCAGACTTGCTTTCGCGTAATCGTATCCAGCCTGTACAGCAGCCATGTTCAAATTGGCTGCTTTTACTTTTTTGGCAAACTGACGCCGGATGGCCGTCTCCACCTCAGCCATATCAAGCTCGAGCAGCTTGGCGACGACGCCGACATAAATCATGTTCTTGACGAGCTTGCGAAGTTTAGCCTCTGGACAAACGGGGGCAACGAGCTTGTCATAGGGAACCGCGTAAAACACAAGATCATCACGAAGCGAACTCAAATTCAGTGGCTCGTCATAGAGAACAGCTGCTCCAGGCGCGAGTGACTTCACGTCGTCCTGAGCAGTCTCAGGATTCATCTCAATTAAGAAATCGATCTCTTTTTTGCGTGCGATGTATCCATGTTTATTGGCGCGAATGGTGTACCAGGTCGGCAGGCCAGCAATATTCGAGGGAAATAAATTTTTCCCGGAGACCGGAACGCCCATCTGAAAGATCGTGCGTAGAAGCACCGTGTTCGAACTTTGCGAGCCACTTCCATTCACCGTCCCAACCTGTATGGACATGTTGTTGACGATGGGTTTCAATCCCACTTGCGCCCGTAATTCGCGGAGCGCAACATCCGTAGTGCCCATTAACAATCCTTCCTAAACTTATTAGAGCGAATTGGTCCACCAAGGACGCAAAAGCTAGAATGTTAAAACCCTTAATTATACGGCAAATGGCGGGTTGGATTGGAGCGGGAAGGAGAGCCGCTAGTGATGCACTTGGATCACAAGAAATAGCAGCAACTAGACCTGAACGAAATATTGCGCCATTTTGCGGAATTTATCGTATCGTGACACGACTAGTTCCTCCGCTGGAGTTTTGCTTATTTCGTTAAGATGCTTCTGCAAGGACGCATCCAGCAAAGCGGCTGCCGCTTCATGATCCGTATGCGCTCCTCCGGGTGGTTCCGGCACAATGCCATCGATACATCCCAGCTCTAGGACATCCTCTGCGGTAATGCCCATGGCCTCTGCCGCAAGTTCTTTCTTGCCGGCGTCGCGCCACATGATCGACGCACAACCCTCAGGAGAAATCACTGAATACACCGAGTTCTCCATCATCAGAACGCGATCCGCAACCGCCACGGCAAGCGCGCCTCCGCTGCCTCCAACGCCGATAACAGTCGCGATAATGGGCACTTTAAGGCGTGCCATTTCACGCAGGCTGCGAGCGATCGCTTCCCCCTGCCCGCGCTCTTCCGCGTCTAAGCCGGGATAAGCTCCATCGGTATCCACAAAGGTAAAAATTGGCCTGCCGAATTTCTCCGCAATCTGCATTATGCGTAGCGCTTTGCGATAACCCTCGGGATGCGGCATGCCAAAATTCCGGTAAACTCGCTGCTTTGCGTCACGGCCCTTCTGTTGCCCAATCACGACTACTTCCGCGCCGTGAAAGCGAGCCATCCCACAAATAATTGCCGGATCATCGCGAAATCCACGGTCACCATGGATCTCACTCCAGTCGGTGAAAATACGCTCGATATAGTCGAACGTATATGGACGTTGCGGATGCCGCGCCAGTTCTGTTTTCACCCACGCTGGGCGAGGAGCAGGCGCTTGTGCGCGCAATGCCTGTATTCGATCGTGCAGTTCCTGGATCTGACGCCGCGCATCGTCGTCCTGTCCGTTTACGGACTGAAGTTTGACGATTTGCCGCTCGATTTTTTCCAGCTCTTGTTGTGCTTTCGGTCCCAATTCCATCGTAATGCCGTTACCATTCCTCGGTATCCACCGGGCTTCCACCATAGAGACAAGGAAGTCGGCGCCAGTTAACACTAGAGCAGCGTCGACTTCGGCCGGAGCCATAGCCCTCTGCCCATTCGCACCTCTTTGAATATAAGCCGCCATCCAACAAACTTCAGTTGATAATTCTTACCGCACCACGGCCACACAAATTCTCAACGCGTGCGATGAAATTCCGGTCTGGTAGCACATTATAGCCTTCCGCTTCCATCACCACCATGAAATCGTCCTTACGTTCGACATCAAAGAGCACTTTAGCTTCGCCTTTACATTCCGAGAACAAAGCGTGCAATTCGTCCACCGTCGAACCATTGGCGGATTCCAAGAGGATACGAATCCGCAATGCACGTGGCAGCGGAACCTTGACATCATCCAATAGAAGGATGTCATTCACCATCAGCTTTGGATTCGCGCCTTCTTCGACCCGCACTCCGCCTCGCACCAGCACCGGAACCTGCAATTTAACTTTTTCTTGCAGCTTACGATAGGCCTCAGGGAAAACTACCATTTCAACCGTGCCATTCATATCTTCAAGCGCAGCTTGTGCGTAGAAGTCTCCCTTTTTTGATTTAAGGACGCGCACATTTGTGATGATGCCGGCTGTTGTAATGTTCTCGTCCTTGCCGGTTGACGACTTTATGGCGCAAATTTCGGTCGTGCTTAGAGCACGCATATCTTGCAATTTGTCGCTGTACTTATCAAGCGGATGCCCCGTGATAAAGAATCCAAGAATTTCTTTTTCTGCTGCAAGCCGCGTGTGCTCGTCCCAGTCGGGTATTTCCGGTAGCTTCTCTGTTTGCGCATGAATCTCTTCCTGTTGAAATACGCCAAATAGTCCGTGCTGCCCCGACGCGGCGTCACGCTGCGCCTTTTGCGCATGCTCCATGGCCTTGTCAAGAACGGCCATTAACTGCGCGCGTCGGCCCAGAGAATCCATGGCGCCGCTCTTGATTAAAGATTCAAGTACACGCTTGTTTAGAAGCCGCAACTCGACATTTTCGCAGAATTCATAAATCGATTTATAACTGCCAAGCTTCTTGCGTCCTACAACGATGGAATCGATTGCGTTATGGCCGACATTCTTAACCGCTGCAAGCCCAAAGCGAATCGCCACACCATGCGGGGTGAAATTCGCATCGCTCACATTGATATCGGGAGGTTCAACCGCAATGCCCATTTCGCGGCATTCATTAATATATTTCACAACATCGTCTGTGTTCCCAGTAACTGAAGTCAGCAACGCGGCCATAAACTCTACCGGATAGCGAGTCTTCAAATATGCAGTGTGGTACGCGAGCAGCGCATAGGCAGCAGAATGAGACTTGTTGAAACCGTACCCGGCAAACTGTGCCATCAGATCGAAAATCTTTTCGACCTTCTTCCCAGGATGGCCGCTCTTGACCGCGCCCTCGACAAACCGCTCGCGCTGTTTGGCCATCTCCTCGGCGTTCTTCTTACCCATGGCGCGCCGTAGCAGATCGGCTTCACCCAGGGAATAGCCGGCCAGTTTGTTAGCGATCTGCATGACTTGTTCCTGATAGACGATCACACCTAACGTCTCTTCAAGAACTTCTTTCAATTCCGGCAGTTCGTATTCAATTTTTTTGCGCCCATGCTTGCGATCGATGAAATCATCGATCATTCCGCCCTGAATAGGGCCCGGACGATAAAGCGCATTCAGCGCCGTCAAACCTTCGATTGAATTCGGCTTATATCGCCTGAGAACATCACGCATTCCGTGCGATTCAAACTGAAACACACCTGAGGTAAGCCCACTGTGGAACACCTTTTCGTAAGTCTGGCTGTCTTCCAACGGAATCTTTTCCAGTTCGATGGTCTCACCACGCGTCTGCGCGATCAGCTTCAACGCATCATCAAGAATGGTCAAAGTTGTGAGCCCGAGGAAATCCATCTTTAACAGGCCCATCTTTTCGATGGCCACCATATCGAAGGCAGTGACGATTTCGTTGTTTTTGGTCCGATGAAGAGGGACTAGCTCAGTGAGTGGGCGCGGCGAAATAACCACGCCAGCGGCATGAACACCTGCGTTCCGCACCAAGCCCTCGAGCTTTCGCGCCGTATCGAATAATTGCCTGACTTGCGGCTCACTCTCATACGCCTGCTGGAGCGCGGGAGAATCCTTAATCGCCTGCTCCAATTTAATATTGAGTGTCGTCGGAACCATCTTCGCGATCCGGTCCACGTCGGCATAGGGAATATCCATTGCGCGGCCAACATCTTTGATCGCCGCCTTCGCTGCCATAGTCCCGAAGGTTATGATCTGTGCCACATTCTCGCGACCGTATTTGCGGGTTACGTAGTCAATCACTTCTCCACGTCGGTTCATGCAGAAATCGATATCGATATCTGGCATTGAAATACGCTCGGGGTTGAGAAACCGCTCAAAGAGCAACTCATGCTGTAAAGGATCTATATCCGTAATCGCTAATGCATACGAAACCAGCGACCCTGCAGCCGAACCGCGCCCCGGACCAACCGGAATATCATGCTCTCGCGCATATCGAATGAAGTCCCAAACAATCAGGAAATATCCAGAAAACTGCATTTGCTGAATGATCGCGATTTCCCGCGCAAATCTTTGTTCATATTCCGCGAGGCTGTGCTTCAATCTTCCCTGATTATTTAACTCACGCAGCACTTCCAGCCTTCTCGCGAACCCTTCGCGCGATACGTGCTCAAAATAACTGTCAATTGTGTAACCGGCAGGAACATCGAAGTGCGGAAACGGATTACTAACTTTTTCCAGCCGCATGTTGCAGCGCTCGGCGATGCCCAGCGTTCGCGTGAGCACTTCGGGTGAATCTTTAAAAACGCGGTACATCTCGTCATGATTTTTAACGAAGAAATCAGTGCCATGAAACTTCATCCGGTTCGTATCTTGTATCGACTTCCCAGTCTGTATGCACAGCATCACATCCTGGGCATGAGCGTCGTCTTCGCAAAGGTAATGACTGTCGTTCGTTGCCACCAAGGGCAGGCCAAGATCCTTCTCCAGTCGAAATAGACCGGGATGAATGCGATGTTCCTGCTCCAAGCCTTGATCTTGTATTTCGAGAAAAAAATTATTCTTACCAAAAATATCGGTGTAAGTTGCAGCCGCATTCCGAGCAGCATCGTACTTCTCTTCCATTAGATATTCGGCTACTTCGCCCTTCAAACAACCGGAGAGTCCGATCAGCCCCTTGGAATGTTCTGCAAGAAACTTCTTGCTCACCCGAGGCTTGTAATAGAAACCATGCAGCGATGCTTCCGAGGTAATCGCTGCAAGATTGCGGTAACCTTCTTCGTTTTCAGCCAGCACGAGCAAATGATTGTAAGTGTCACCGTCGGGAGGAGTTCTCTCAATACGGTGATCATCTTTTTTGCAGATGTAAAGTTCGCAGCCGATAATCGGCTTCACTCCGGCAGCTTTAGCCGCATTCACGAAATGGACCGCGCCAAAGATGTTGCCATGATCGGTCATCGCAACCGCAGGCATGCCCAACTCTTTTACGCGATTGCAAAGCTTCTCCACGTCGCAAGCGCCATCGAGCATTGAATAGTCAGTATGAAGATGAAGGTGAACGAATTGGGACATTGTATGATCTTGATTTTACGTCGGCCTATTCTAAAGGCAAAATGATTGTCCACAGAATTATTCACAACTGAATAGCTCTAATCATCTGTACCGGAAATTTACCGCAGTATATACAGGACAAATGGAAGAGCCGATTCACGGTAGGCGAGGTTCCTGCAACTTCCCTCCGAAACGCGACAGCGCTAACTCTAAAGCGTTAACTCTTCGGACATGTTTTCAGCTTGCAGGCAGCTCGACGCCAGAAAACCGCCGGCACTCATCAAGTAATTTCTCCTGACGCTCGGGATCGCGAGTCGCGGAGTTCGGTGCTCGCAGTTTCTTGTGATAGAAGTATTCGCCCGTGACCTTCGCAGCTTTATCGTCGCTCACTGCAAGCCATGCCTGCGTCTCGTATCCTGCATCGAGGTCATCGGGGGCTCCCGGTCCACCCATCTTGGTGGGCCCCATCCAGGTTCAAGTGCATTCGAGAGAACGTCGGACCAGCGCCGCGCAATAGCAAAAGCCAGTAGCACATCGTGAAACTTGGTATCGGAGTAAGCCTGCTGCCCGCGCCATGCACGCCGCTCCCATGCAAGGTCTTCGAGTGACGGATCACCGTCCCGATGCAGACCAGAGCTCAGATAAATCAGACGCTTCGGTTTTTGTATCAACGCGGTCAGAATATAATGGGCGAGTGTATTAACCGCAAACACATGCGGCAGACCATCTTATGAGCAGTTCGCCCGCCATGCGTCCAAGTCCATCGGAAGAACCTGTGATGAATACGCGCGCCATATCTTCCCCTTTCTCGACAATACTAGTTCATGGCTCGATAGCGTATGGTGGCGACTTTTGTTTTGTGAGCACCGACTGACCCGACATAGGCAATGCCAATGTCGCCCAGCGAACTCCCGTTCAACATGACCGAGTAACTTGCACCGGTCTATGGCGCAAACGATCTACATCTCAATAATTCCTGAACACTACCTCGCAGCTCAGCCATTCCTCTTCAGATATCTAAGAAACCTGGCCATCCATTCCGCTGGACTCCACATCGAAGTTGCGCGTACATAGACTCTGTGACTGAAGGAGGAAGAATGAGCATTTGGACCATCTTGTTCGTGATCCTGCTAATAGCATGGATCGGTGGTTTTACAGTCTTCCATGTAGCCGGTGGCCTTATCCATTTGCTGCTGGTATTTGCTGTTATTTCCTTAATTTTGCATTTCGTACTGGGTAGCCGGACAGCATAGCCGCGCGGGGCTCAAGCTGTGTACTTGAGTGGATGTTGAACAGTCACTACGTGAGGAAATTGTCACTCAAAGGATTCCATGCCCAAAAAGTCCGCCGCAAATATTCTGACCACGGTAGCTAAGACCGTTGGTTCTGCCATAGGGACAATAGTGACTGCGGTGGGTGTGACTGCACCCCAAGCGCCGGAGGCGGAGCCTGCCGCCTTACCCCGACCAAAACGCGCCCCCAAGAAGGCCAAGCCGCTCAAAGCTCGGACGAAAAGTTATGTCAAAAAGAAGGCGGCTCACAAGAGAAAGATCAAGAAACATACCGCCGGGTGAGATGGCTACGATTTAGGTCTAAGCTGCATCTTCCTTATCCTTATCATTCTTCTGAGACCCGTCAGGATTTTTCTCCTGCCTTTGTTGCTCATCAAATGGTTGCCCTTGGCTGATAGGCTCGTGTTTCGGTGAATGCAAATTCTGAATCCCCTCACCGCTCTTTGACTTCTCCGTTTGTTTCGACATGCTTTGCCTCCGTTCTCCAATCCCCGAGTTAGAGCTGTGGCGCGGAATAAATGTTGCATTGCTTCACTGTTTTATAAAGCGATCCACCATGACTGCGCTTCTCAGTTAGGCGTACAATAATTCGTTTGCCCATGGAGCGAGCCACACAATACGAATTGCGGTTGGCCGAGCGCATGTCGCGGCTTGGCACGGAAACTGCCTTCGAAGTCCTCAATAAGGCGCGGGCTCTGGAACGACAGGGAAAAAATATTATCCACCTGGAAATTGGCGAGCCGGATTTCGATACTCCCTCCAACATCATTGAAGCCGGGGTCGAAGCGCTGCATAAAGGTTGGACGCATTATGGCCCATCCGCCGGCTTGCCAGAATTACGCGAAGCAATTGCAGCGGAAGTCAGCCGCAGCCGCGGAGTAAAAATTTCCAGCGACGAAGTAGTAGTGGTTCCCGGCGGTAAGCCCATTATTTTTTTTACACTTCTTGCGTTGGCAGATGTTGGCGATGAAGTCATCTATCCGAATCCTGGATTCCCGATTTATGAATCGATGATCCGCTATGCCGGGGCCGAGCCGGTTGCCATTCGCTTGCGCGAGGAAAAAGATTTCGGCTTTGATGTGGACGAACTGGCCTCGCTCATCAACGACCGCACCAAGCTGATCATTTTAAATTCGCCACAAAACCCTACCGGCGGCGTACTGAGCCGGCAGGACATTCGAGATATCGCCGACGCAATCGGCGAGCGGAACATTCTAGTGCTCTCCGATGAAATCTATAGCCGGTTGATTTTTGATGGCGAGCATCATTCCATCATGAGCCTTCCGGGATTTAAAGAGCGCACTATTCTGCTCGATGGTTTTTCAAAAACGTATGCCATGACAGGATGGCGCATGGGCTACGGCGTGATGCGTCCTGATCTGGCGGCACATATTAGCAGATTGATGACGAACTCCAATTCCTGCACCGCAAGTTTTACCCAGATGGCCGGCATCGAAGCCGTGCGCGGAGATCAGTCATCAGTCGACCACATGCGATCCGAATTCCAGAAGCGCCGCGACGTTTTTGTAGCTGGACTGAATCGCATCCAAGGATTCTCTTGCCGCATTCCTAAAGGCGCGTTTTACGTCTTCCCCAATATCACCGGGACTGGCTGGAGCTCGAAAAAACTCGCCGACGCATTGCTGGAACAGGCGGGAGTCGCGTGCCTGTCGGGAACTGCCTTCGGCGAATATGGCGAAGGTTATCTGCGATTCAGCGTAGCCAACTCGTTAGAGAATCTGAACAAAGCCCTCGAACGTATCGCGCGTTGGACAAACGAAAATCCTGCCTTCAGTACATTGTTATCCTGAACGAAGCCGGGGGTGATCTCTACTCCCCTCATCTCCGTTGCACAACCGTTTTCTTTTGTCACAAATAATGACAAATCTGTTGATTAGAGCGCGGAATAAGAATAGATTGTGACTAAATCATATTCTGATATCCCTCCCCAAAAAGAAGGGGCCATGCTTTTCTTTTTAAGCACTGCCCCTTCCGCTTTCCTTGCTCCGCTTAATTTACGTCCTCCCCCGAAGCCGTAAACGCCGCGATTACCAAGGATTTCGTCGCCATAATCCCGCGATTCAAATTGACTGTCAAGCATTTATTTTGCCCCTAAGTGATGGAGATTTCGCATGCTGATGGGACATCTCAAATCGGGGTCACTGGTTCGTTCCCAATCGACATTTAAGGATGCCGTTCCCTGTAGGTCGTCCAGGGCTGTTGGACTTATCTCTGCCGATTACGCGGGTAAGGGGATGTGCAGTTTGAATTAGCTAGGCTCTGAGTCCGGCAGCGAGATTGCACCTTTCTCTTCCAATCGCTTGTTCTTCTTTTCCAAGACATCGTGCAGCCGAATACTTAATTCTCTAAACTTCCCTGCATCTTGCTCATTTGCAATCAGGCCGCACAGTTCCATGATTTCCTTGTCTATTTCACGTGTCATCTGAAAGGCACCTCAGCGAAACTATAGCGACGATAAAATATACGTAAGTACAGGGGACGAGTCAATGTTCTAGACGAATAAAAAGCGAACTCTGTGCTGATGAAGTGCGAGGCTCCGAAGATGGAAGAAGGCCGCAACCGGGTAATCGGAATATGTCAGCGATCCTGGCAGCTAGCAATTTAGCAGGATTACAGGGATGACGGGCCAAATGGCCCGAAGCTGCAATCAACAATTTCAAGCCATAATCACGGAGAGATCATGCGACGCATTGGGTTATTTCTAACCAACCAAGTCGCTAGTTGCTTAATTCTTCAATTTAATTGGAAATTTAGGTCCCACGCTTCAGACTTACAACCCTGCATGTAATACGACGAACAGACCTTCGCAGGACGTTGTGGTACGCTTAATTTCTCCCCTCACAAATGGTCAATAAACGCGTGCGCCAGCTCGTCGAAGCCATACAGGCAGAAACCGACCCTGGAAGAATGGCGGCATTGGCTGCCGCCTTGGGTGTTGCGCTGGATGAAGCCAAGGAAGCTGGGAAGTCGAGTATTTCGAATGTTCCACCCAGCAAGAATGATATTGCGAATGAGATTCCAATCAGAAATAGTACAGAGTCAGTGCGAGTTCTGGTCGCGGATGACCATGAAGTCGTACGCAAAGTGCTCTGTGATGTACTCAGCTCATATCCGGCTTATGATGTCGTTTGTGAATCCCGTACCGCAAACCATGCAATAAGTAAAGCTAAAGAACTGCAACCCGACGTGGTTATTTTGGATATCAGCCTGCCGGACATGAACGGGATTGACGTGATACGCCGAATCAAAGAAGTTGCGCCATCAACTGAAATCCTGCTTTGCAGCCAACATGAAATTGAAGACATGGTAAAGGCTGGGTTTGCTGCGGGAGCACGCGGTTACTTGCTGAAATCGGAAGCTATTAAAGAACTGATCCCAGCAATAAGCGCGGTTGCGAATGGTGAGCAATACATCAGCCCTGGAATCCTGTTCAGTAATTCCTAGATTTTACCTTCTGCGCGTGATGTCTTTTGCCGAACTACCTTTTTCATCCTTAGTGCCAGAAGGCCAATTCCCCAAGAAGATGTTCGCTAAGTTGTCTTGAATACGTTGCTGGCGGTGCGTGATTTCAGTTCCTAAGTGCGTCCTTATCGTTGACGATCATGTGGCTGTCCGCAAGGCATTGCGTTCACTGTTCAATTTAAATGGACTCACTGTTTGTGGTGAGGCGGTAAACGGGCGGGACGCAATCGAGAAAGCTATGCGACTTCACCCCGATTTAATCGTATTGGACTTATCAATGCCAGTGATGGACGGGTTGGAGGCAGCGCGGGAACTCACAAAGCTGTTGCCTGATATTCCATTGATGATGTTCACCAATCACGTTAGTCATCTAATGGAATTAAACGCTAGAAGCGCGGGAATTTGGAAAGTCATTTCGAAAAATGAGCCTTATGAGGGCTTGATGTATCATGCCCGGAAGTTTTTAAGCTTATGAACCTGACTGGCTTTGAAAAGATTGCGTGTCTTTGCTGGCAGTCGAACCAGAATCGCCTAATTACATCGTCGGAAGTTACAACTACCAAGCTTTAGTCTCAAGCTGTACAACCTCAGTTTCCTGCCGGAATCCAAGAAAGATGAAAAACACAGAGTCTGCGTTATCCTGGAGATCCGCTTACAATGCAGTCATTGAAGAACATAGGCCAGCACAACTCTTGCCACTCGTAGATAAAGCTGAGAGGGCTATCTATCATCGAGCGATGGTTTTAGCTTCGACTGAGGGTGCTCACCAATTCGAGCGCAAGCAGCTAAAGGATGCCGTCAGGCTTCTTTGCGACATGAAGCTAACCTTACTGCAAGCCATGATCGACGGTGATCCAGTGCGAAAAATAGAGAAGATCCAGGCTATTCGCGAGACAGTGCGCGTTATAAGTTAGTCATTACCTTCAAGTGCCTTCGGTCACCACAAGTAGGTTCGCCAGAAAATGGAGCGGGAGACGGGGATCGAACCCGTGACATCCAGCTTGGGAAGCTGGCGTTCTACCGCTGAACTACTCCCGCTAAAGGACGCTCGGCTTGAATTCTATCAGCATGCTAGATAGCTGTCATTGATAGTAATAATTTTGGATAGTAATGATTTTGCATGCACCAGCGACCATCTGTTCAAGAGCTAGGCCAGGCGGCGGATCAGCAGCATGGTTTGATCATCGGTCTGCTTGCTGGAACCGATTAAACCGAGCGAAGCGAAGATACAGAAAACGCCACCAAAAAAAAGAGGATGGAAGAAGAAAACGGCAGCATCTTCCAGGTTTGTGCGTGATCTTTCCAGGAGTTCATGGGTTGTGCTTTGGAGAATCAATTTACCGCATAGTGATCGGATGTACCGCATTATGTTCGTAGAGGATTTTCACTCTTATATTCTGCGAAGCTTCTTACTGACTCACCGACATCAGATCTTCTTCGCTCAGCAATTGCAACTCGATCCAACCTTCTACGGGCAGAGCATCGACGGGAAGCCGATTCTGCCAAATGCTAATGCGGACTCGCAATTTAGTGGCGGCCAGCGCCGAGTTCGAGTTCTTTGCTGAAGAAATAGGAGTGGCCAGTAGCAGCGCTAAAGGCAATTTAAATTCGAAGCTGCGAGCCAGTGCCACAGCAACCCCTTCGGGAGTTTCTGTTGCATTCGCGGCTTCTGAGTAATCGGATTCGCTGACACTCCAGGACCGGAGCGTTTGATTTTCAATCCTCACATTGAGTCGCAGTGCGCGCCGCGGACGCGAGGATTGATCGGCCCAGGACTCCAGGTTGACGACAACTTCGAAATCGTTTTCCGGAAGATTGTCGACGAAATCCAGACGTCCATAGACATTGCTGTCATCAATGCCCGCAAAAAGCGAATCGCAAAGAAATACTTTTCCGTGCATGGCTCCAGCACGGCGGTCGGCAACATAGTGCGCAGCACCCATCCATTCGAAGTAACGCACGTTGTCGCCGGTCACATCCGGATGGATGTAGTGCGTCTGCGGAGTAAACGACGGCTGCACGATTCCACCTGTAATTGGTTGGGCAAGATAATCCGGCGGAGTCGCGCCGAGCGCCTGATACACGTTCGACAGATGTTTGCGATAGAGTTCATCGAACTCGCGGTCGTTCGCTGAAGCGTGCTCGGGACCGTACCACCAATTCCAATCACTGCCTTCAGCGACGAGTAGTTCTTCGAAGGCCAGCTTGCGTTGTTCTTCGCTTCTATGCGGCGAAACTTCAGAATAGAAGTTTCGTGCGTGATAAAGATAGTCCCATGCGCGATTGTCTTCCGGAGCCCCGATCCACACGTTGAAGTTGGCATTGATCCAAGAACCGGGCACGAGCGAGGACATCATCGATTTATTCTGGTGCCGCTGAATCGCTTCTGAAACAGTCACGGCTTCGATTCCGGGTTCATGCTGCAAGCGATCATAGAAGCGGCGGAGGAATTCGCGGCCGGATTTCGGATAATATTCCCAGGCATTTTCGCCATCGAGGATAATCGGGATTAAAGCGTCGTGTCCCTGGCTAAGAAGTGGCTGCGCAGCCTCCTGAATTCGATGCATGAGGTGATTGGCTGCATCCTGAGCGAACATGCCGGAATACACAAAACCAATCAGATCGGAGATGGCGTGGTCGCGGAAGATGAGGTGCATCTCGGTTTCTCCACGCTCATAGCGATGCATTGTATAGAGCTTTTCTGCGGCTTGCGGCGAGACGCGTCCGTTACCGTCGCGCTCGAATGAGATGCCGAGAGTCCGGCCCAGCACCCCTTCATCCGTAGCCATCCAATTCACGCCGAGTTTGTGCGCGATCGTAAACACTTCCTCGGAGACACTGCCTTCCGATGGCCAAACTCCCCGCGGACGGATACCGAAGACCTGCTGATGCAGATCAAGTCCGCGCTGAAGTTGTTCACGGGCATCCTCGGGATGTATAAAGCGATTCTGCGGCAGCGGCAGGCCGGGGGTCGACATGGCGCCCATGTTCGTATCGCAAACCAGAGGAAGTATCGGGTGATAGAACGCCGATGTCGAGATTTCAACTCCGCCTCGTTTGGCGGCATCCGCGTGTGCCGGAAGAACTTTCGCAATCAACTTCCGTTGGTGGGCAATTACGAAGTTCTGGTCTTCCAACGAGAAATTACGGCCCTTTTTAACCAACTCCGCCACTTCGGGTTCTTCCAAGAAAAATTCATCGAACCACGATAGTTGCGATAGCACCTGAAGATCGGTGAAATCCTGTGGTTGAAAGTATTTATCAGCCAGCTGCGGCGATTCCCCGGCACTGCGAAATAAATCCCATAACTCGCAATATCGCGGATAACGACCGATTAAGTTCACAGTATTGGCTTGAAACAAATATTTCAGTCCAAATTGGCGTTCAGAGGGGGTGAGATCACGGACCGGTTTAGCGGCCACGTCAAGGAAAGGATCGCGCGCGACTCCCGATACATAATCCTGAATTTGAGAGATGAGCGAGGGAACGAGATTAAAAGTCTGGTGAACGTTGGGAAATTCGTCCAACAGCTTCACCATGCCGTAGTAATCTTTCAGAGCATGCAACCGAACCCAGGGGAGACGGTATTCGCCGGTAACGAGATCTTTGTAGAAAGGCTGATGCTGGTGCCAAAGAACCACAACGCGAAGAACCGGCATTAACGTAAACCTTTAGAGACGCGCAATGCGAAGGATTAATAGAAAGTTTAACATGTTGATTTTGTATTGCAGGGCGTTTGGGCAGAGATACTGGATGCACAATCTTAAGACGATACCGTTCCGGTACACTAAAACAGCATCCTAGATGCCGATGATCGACTCCACAAACACGGTAGTGCCGGGTTCCCGTTCGAACTTCAGCCTGCTTACTGATCAGGATCTCTTTCTGTTCAATGAAGGGCGCCACTTCCGCGCTTACAACAAGCTCGGCGCCCACATCGTCCAAAATGGAGAACAAGCCGGGGTAAACTTCGGTGTTTGGGCACCCAATGCTGCCGAGGTTTCAGTTGTGGGTAATTTCAACAACTGGTTGCCGGGCGCGAATCAGCTGCGTCCTCGCGGCAGTTCTGGAATTTGGGAAGGGTTTATTCCCGGAATTAGCAAAGGCGCTCTCTACAAGTTTCACATTATTTCTCATCACGAGGGATACACGGCAGACAAAGCCGATCCTTTTGGCTTGTTTCATGAACAGGCGCCGAGTACAGCTTCTATTGTGTGGGATCTCGACTACGAATGGTCCGACAAGAAATGGATGGAAGAACGTGGAGCGAAGGAGTCTCTGCAAGCGCCTATTTCTATTTACGAAGTTCACCTTGGGTCGTGGATGCGTATTCCGGAGGATGGCAATCGTTCACTGACGTATCGGGAAATAGCGCCGCGGCTTGCCGAGCATGTTGAACGCATGCGGTTCACACATGTCGAACTGCTGCCCATTATGGAGCATCCCTTTTATGGCTCCTGGGGATATCAGACGACGGGATACTTTGCTCCTACCTCGCGTTATGGCACTCCGCAGGACTTTATGTATTTGGTGGATTATCTGCATCAGCGCGGCATTGGAGTAATTCTCGATTGGGTGCCTTCGCACTTCCCTTCCGACGGTCACGCGTTGGCTTATTTCGATGGCACGCATTTGTTTGAACATGCGGACTGGCGTTCTGGATTCCATCCTGATTGGAACACTTACATCTATAACTACGGCCGCAGCGAGGTCCGAAGTTTTCTGTTGAGCAGCGGAATGTTTTGGCTGGACAAATATCATGCCGATGGACTTCGCGTAGATGCTGTCGCTTCGATGCTTTATCTGGATTATTCGCGCCGAGCCGGAGAATGGATACCGAATAAGTATGGAGGCCGGGAGAATTTAGATGCGATCGAGTTCCTGCGCCAGTTGAATGCAGAGGCCTACAAAGAACATCCCGATATTCAGACCTACGCGGAAGAATCAACTGCATGGCCGATGGTCTCGCGTCCGATTTATGTGGGCGGACTGGGATTTGGTATGAAGTGGGACATGGGATGGATGCACGACACGCTTTCCTACATGCAGCACGACCCTATTCATCGACAGTTTCATCAGAATGAGCTAACCTTCCGAGCGATTTATAGCTCGACGGAAAATTTTGTCCTGCCACTTTCGCATGATGAAGTCGTTCACGGTAAGGGCTCGTTGATTGCAAAGATGCCGGGAGATGCATGGCAGAAATTTGCCAATTTGCGTTTGCTGTTCGGTTATATGTACGGACAACCGGGCAAAAAATTATTGTTTATGGGGAATGAGTTTGCACAAGGGCGAGAATGGGCTCACGACACTAGTCTGGAATGGCACCTTTTGGAACGTCCGCAACACCAGGGGATTCGAAGCTGGGTAGAGCAGTTGAATCGGCTGTACCGCTCGGAAAACGCCTTACATGAACTGGATACTGAAGCGGGTGGATTCGAGTGGGTAGATTGCAATGATAGCGCCAACAGCACACTATCTTTCCTGCGAAAATCTCCCAAAGAGACGATTCTTGTTGTTTGTAACTTTACTCCGGTACCTCGAGATGCCTATCGTGTGGGAGTGCCCTCTGGAGGATTCTGGCGCGAACGTCTGAACAGTGATGGAAAGGAATACGGAGGTACTGGTTGGGGGAATTTTGGCGGCAAACAGGCAGAAGAGATCCCCATTCATGGCCGCCCCTTTTCGATCAATATAACTTTGCCGCCACTCGCTGTTGTGTTTTTCAAATCAGAGTAGAGCGCGTGCGCTGCCGATGTGTCGGCGCGGATTGCCGAACTTTCGTCAGTCTTCAATTGAAAACGTCCCCTGCCACCGTTCCCGGACAGCAACAGGGGACGCTTTTTCGGGGGGAGGAATGCTCAAGCCTTCCACTGAGGGGGTCAAAGCGGAAGAATTTGATTTTATTGAGAGCACATATTGGGCCAAAGTTTCCAACTCTCCATCTGTGAATTGCCTGCCAAGACATCTGTCTATTAAAGTAACTGCACATGCCAACCACCGGGGAACGTTTCGAACGCGCAGTTTCCATCATGGCGAGACTGCGGGGAGAGGGCGGTTGCCCCTGGGACCGTGAACAGACCTTCGACTCCATTAAGCCTTATACCGTGGAAGAAACCTATGAAGTTCTGGAAGCGATTGATAACCGCGACTGGGAGGAATTGCCCGGAGAGCTTGGCGATCTGCTGTTGCAGGTACTCTTCTATTCGCAAATGGCCCGAGAGCAAGGGACATTTTCCATTGACGATGTGCTTGATCGCCTTTCAGAAAAGTTGGTGGGACGACATCCTCATGTTTTCGGAGATGTGAAGGCTGAGACTTCCGCAGAAGTATTGCGGAACTGGGAAGCTCTCAAGACGCTTGAAAAAGAGAAAAAGAAGTCACAGTCCGGACACAATTCCCATAAGAAGCAAACACAGTCCATATTAGCCTGTGTTTCGTCTGCTATGCCCGCCTTGCTGGAGGCGCACAAGATAAGTTCACGTGCCGCTAAAGTTGGATTTGATTGGCCCGAAACCGCAGGATTGTTCGATAAGCTTGCCGAAGAAATTAATGAACTCAAGGAAGAGATTAAACGAATAGCTCCGAAGCAAGATTCTCAGCACCAGCTAGCGGCCGGAGTCACGGGACAATCCATCCCTGAAGAATTAAGGAAGCGCTTGGAGGATGAGCTTGGCGATTTATTTTTCGTGCTGGTAAATCTTGCCCGGCATCTTTCGCTTGATTCTGAATCTTCGCTAAAGAAAACCAACCGGAAATTCAGGCGCCGGTTTGGATGGATGGAAGCCCAGCTTACAGCTTCGAATCGAACCCTACAGGAATCCTCTACCGAGGAACTCGAGCAACTCTGGCAACAGGCAAAGCGGCAGGAGAAAAACACCGAGTGACTGCCCATTCCGCCGTTCCGAGCGACTACCAAATTGCTAATTATGAGATCCGCAACTGTGAAGATCTCGACGATCTGCGGGCCTGTGTCGCTCTTCAGAAAGGAGTTTGGGGATTCACTGACATAGAAGTTGTGCCACTACGAATGTTCGTGGTTGCGCAAAAAATTGGTGGACAGGTGATCGGCGCATTTCGCGACGGCGAGCTTATCGCGTTCGCACTAGCTTTACCCGGCGTTAGAGGTGGACATCCCTATCTTCACTCGCAAATGCTGGCCGTGCGCAAGGAGCACAGAAATGCTGGGCTTGGGCGCCGGATAAAGCTGTTCCAGCGCGATGATGCTTTGCTTCGTGGCATCGAATTGATCGAATGGACGTTCGACCCCTTAGAGATTAAAAACGCATATTTGAATATAAAAAAACTCGGGGCAATCGCCCGCCGTTATACGGTTAATCAGTACGGGATCACATCTTCTCCGCTTCAGGGAGGAATGCCGACGGATCGTTTAATCGCGGAGTGGTGGCTGAAGTCGAAACGAGTGCAGAACCTGCTTACAATGGGCAGTCTACCCGTCCACAAACCGGTAAAAACGATTTCGCTTCCGGCGGAAATTTATAAATGGAAAGATGATCCTGCAAGCAGATATAAGGCCAAAGCAGTTCAAGACAAGAATCGAGATATATTTCTGAAGGCATTTAAAGATGGATTAGCAGTGCTCGACTTTGAACGTGATGCAGAGGGGAATGGGACATTTCTGCTCTCCTCATGGAACGAAAACTGGTCTTACACAAGCCAGTAAGTATCTGATCGGATCCGGCGACATGCGGATTGTTCTGAAATATTTGCAGTGCCGATTGGCTATCATTCATGAAAATTGAAGCGGTTACCTTACGCGAGATTCAAATGCCGCTTGTCCATTTCTTTGAGACGAGCTTCGGACGAACATACAGCCGCCGCATTCTCTTGGTCACAGTGCACTCGGAAGGTGCGGATGGCTGGGCAGAGTGTGTTGTCGATGAACGCCCCTTTTATAGTTCGGAATGGACGGAAACGGCATGGGCTACGATGGAGCATTTTCTCGTGCCGGCTGTTCTGGGCCAGACGCTTGCCAGCGGTGGAAGCAGCGTTTCTCTAATGGCCCGCGTTCGCGGCCATCGTATGGCAAAGGCAGCTATTGAAAACGCGCTCTGGGATGCGGAAGCCAGACAAAAACAGTTGCCACTTTGGAAGCTGATCGGGGGAACTCGTCAAGAAATACAATGCGGCGTTTCGATTGGTATCCAGGATTCGGTCGAGCAGTTACTGGAAAAGATAGAAGTGGAGTTAGCTGCCGGTTACCGCCGCATCAAGGTGAAGGTCAAGCCGGGATGGGATTTGAATGTGTTAGAGAGAATCCGTTCTCGTTGGCCCGACATAGTACTGAGTTGCGATGCGAATTCCGCCTATCGCATGGACGAAGTTGAACATCTGCGAAAATTCGACCAGTTCAATTTGCTTATGGTCGAACAGCCATTATGGAATGACGATATTTATTATCACGCGCGTTTGCAGCGCGAGCTTCGGACGGCGATTTGCCTGGATGAATCGATTGAGCATGTGCGTGACGCCGCCGAAGCTGTGGAGACAGGCGCGTGCCGCATCATCAATATCAAAGTTGGACGTGTGGGCGGATTTACAGAAGCAAAAAAAATCCATGACGTCTGCCAGACCCACAATATTCCAGTGTGGTGTGGAGGGATGCTTGAATCCGGTATCGGACGCGCTCACAACATTGCTCTTTCCTCGTTGGAAAATTTCCGCCTTCCGGGGGACGTTTCCGCTTCGAAGCGTTATTGGAAAGAAGATATTATCGAGCCATCGGTGGAAGTCACTCGGCAAGGAATTATTCCCATCAAGAATGAGCCTGGCACGGGGTACCACATCCGCGAAGATTTAATCGAGAAATTGACGGTGCGGAAGCAAACGCTGCGAGCCGTCGCACAAAACGTTTAGTGGCGAAAACCAAAAAAATAAATTTACTTTTGCTTTCGATTTTCTGCTACTTGACGCTGATTTTGCGCTAATTCCGACTCCTGCTTCTTCAACAGCGCAACGCCTTGCTCAAAATTGAGATTTGAAGGGGCTGGCCGGAAATCGCTAAAGATCTGACTCGAGTTGATGTGAAGTTTCTTAAAGAGCATGATCTTGCCATCAAAAGCGAGATCCATGCGAGTAGCTTCCCAATGCCCACCACCGACATCTGCTTGTTCGACCAAAAAATGTCCACCGGGATCCAAGTGCCCCAGTATTCCCCAGCCAAAACCAACATCTTTGATCAGTGTTCCATCAATTTTGGCAATGCGGCATTCATTGGTATCGATGAGGAGATATCCCGCCATGCCGGTCAGAATTTGCTCGACGTGGGACGGTGGGCTGTAGTTGGGATTTGGACGAAATTTCAGTCGGATCAAAATGTCACCGGGCTTGCCCAATGATTGGGTGCCGGGAACTGTTCCCTCATTTTCGTAAAGAAAAGCGTCAGGCATGGCAGCCACTATCTTTTTGGTATGCTCAGCCTCGTCTTTTTCTTTTTGACGTTTCTTATTCAGCTCCGCAGGATTTTTTATGTAGCTCTCAAGCCGTGCGTCCTCAGCTTGCCGTTGTTCGCGCGTGAGCGGGTGGCCATTCTCTTCGATCAACATGCCAGCTATGGAGTCCTCGGTCTCGACGATCAATTTCGTTTCCGATCCTTGAGTAGTTTTCTTTTGATCGCGGAACATGAACTTGGCATGGCCCTCGCTTGCGTTTAGCTCGTTCTGCACAGTTTTTCGAACGAGTTCATCTGCCGATGCAGATATGCGAGCTTGTTGCGCCTGCATGGGAAAGGTAATAATTACGGTTGCGAGCACCGTAATCAGAATCGAATTCATCTTTCCTTGCCACAAGGCAAATTTCATAGTTAGTTACTTAGACGGCAGCTAAACTCTGTGCTGTTGCACGCTTAGCTAACGATTACACCATGTCTCCAAACTGCTAACCAGGCTTTTCTGAGCTTTGCGAACCTGGCTGGATCCGGTCAGACCTTTCTCCGGAAGGCCTAAATTGAAATAAATCGTTCAGAGTCTTTCGTCCCAACCACTTCCAAACCTCCATCCCAAGGACGAAATAGGATAGAATTCAGTATTCCCGCACGCATTCCAATCGAAACGCCAGAGGAGACAGAAGTCATGGAAACACCAAAGACTGGGGATTTTGCGCACATTGGCAAGTCAGTCGTCATTAAGGGAGAGCTTTCTGGCAGTGAGGACCTATTTGTCGATGGGCAGGTTGAGGGCTCCATTGAGCTAGCGGGAAATAGCCTGATCATCGGGCCCAACGGGCAAGTGCGGGCTAACGTGAACGCAAAGAATGTGATTGTACAGGGTAAGATGGACGGGAATATTCGATCCTCAGATCGCACCGAACTAAGAAAGTCAGCGATTGCCACGGGCGACATTGTCACGCAGCGTATCGCAATTGAGGACGGTGCCTTTTTCAATGGGAAAGTTGAGATCCAGAAAGATAGCAAGGCTTCCGATAACGGCAAGCCTGAGCAGAAGAGCGCTGCTACTTCCGTGTAAGTATCACGTAATCAGATGGTTCCGTGATACACGGCTGACTTCGGGAAGCCTAATCAGTAGAGAACTCTAGTAATCAATCGGCAATTTATTTTGGCATTAGACTTTTACGTCCCGCGATAAAGTTGATAGTGGCAAATCCCATATAACTCTGAAGTGGATGCCGGATGGAATCAGTAGCTAATAATTTCATGAGATTTTTTCGAAGCTCATCGGCTGATCAGACGCAGGCTCTGAAAGCCGCTCAACCGAAGCAACGGCTCACACGAAAATCCAGCGGACTGGGTGAAGTGGCACGAGTTTTGAAGTCCGAAGAACCTCTCTGCGTGCTCGACATTGGAGCAACTTCCGCCACAAACATCAGGTACTTCACCGCGCTTGGCCATAAAATCTACAGCGAAGATTTGCTGGATGCTTCCGCCGACCCATTGCTGGTCACAAAAGACGAACAAGGGCAGACTATCTTAGATAGCAAGCGCTTCCTGGCCGATAATTTGGTTTTGCCTAACAACCGCTTTGACGTTGTACTCTGCTGGAATCTAGCCGACTATATGGAAGAAAGTTTAGTCAAGCCAGTTGTCGCGCGTCTTTGGTCGGTGATGAAACCGGGCGCGGTTTTATTAGCGTTCTTTCACATGAAAGAAGCCGGACCTGACGCTCCTTGTTATCGCTATAACATTGTGGGCACAGACACGCTCGAGATGCAGCACATTGAAGCGCGGGATATGCAAAAAAAGCCAGGAAGTTCTGGCCATGCTGGCGTTGGAAGCGGCTTCAAGCTGCAGCGCGTTTTTAATAACCGGCATATCGAAACATTATTTCGCGATTTTGCTTCTATTAAGTTTTTCCTCACACGTGACAATATTCGCGAAGTGCTTGTCGTGCGTTAGTCTTTCCACATTTCCTTTCCGGGTGTATCAATTATCTGGTTTTCTTAACCAAATACCTGGTTAAAGCGGGATTTCTCTCCAACATAAAAAGTAAAGGTGCTCTGAGGTGTTTTGGAAGCGTCAGCATCTGACGGATTCTTGAAGACGTGCTGAATATTGGCTTGAATTTTTGTATGTATTTTTGCAGGTATATCTGCGCAGTCTGTTGTAAAGAGTTACTACCTTGAAAGTAAGGTACCAGGCATTCCGCCGCGAGTCCTCCGCTGCGTAAAGCCAGAGAAATTCCATCTCCCACGAAGGGATCGACGAAAGCTGCGGCATCCCCGGCCATCAAAACTCCATCGCGTACTGGTTGTGGGTTTCGAAAGATTAACGGTGAGGTGCTCACGGGATCGCTTAAGCTCTTCCAATCTTGGCTTCGCTCACGCAATGCCGGATGTTTTGCGAAAACCTCAGCCAGGGAACTGGCAACATCGGCACGAATCATGGCACAAGCATTTACTCGGGCTCCGCGAGTTGCGGGATTTGCAAGATCGACAGGCTGCACTCCACAGTAGCCTCCTTCAAAGAAATACAAATCCACCGAGTTCGCTGGCGACGGCTCGCTGAAGTGTCCCTTGACTCCCAACCACTTCACGCCTGTACCATCATTGTCCGGCGGCTTTGCAGTCAAATTTGACCATCGGCCAGTCGCATTCACCAAAGCCTTCGCTTCAAACTCACCAGCGGATGTATTCACAACAAACATCCCATCTGTTCTTTGGTCGAGCTTGTTCACCGTGACTTGTGAGCGCGCATCGACTCCGAGCTTTTCGGCGGATTGCCATAACGCAATATCGAGATCAAAGCGGGCGAAGCTTGCTGCTGGTGGATCAATGGAGGCTTGTACAGTTCGCCCATCCAGAAAAATACGGGTACGCGGAATTCGGATCGCATCATCCAGAGAACGCTTGTGCTCCGGCGCAAGTGAGTTCGAGAGAAGCCCTAAAGATTCGGCTGAGACAAACTCTCCACAAACCTTGTGACGAGGAAATCGTCCACGTTCGAGCAGAAGTACGCGAGCGCCGGTTTGAGCGGCACTGATAGCTGCGGAGGCGCCCGCTGGGCCTGCTCCAATGACTACCAGGTCGTAGATGCGGGAATTATCCGGCATTGACCAGCTTTGACGGAATCTCAGTCATTTCCAAAGCACTACACCCATTCTGAATAAATAATGGCTCTGGATTTCGATTTTCGAGGCATCGCTCTGTATCAAAATGTTGTTCATCTCACGCGCAGTGTAAGCCTGACGGACTGATGCTGGAGCGTCGTGCCATGTGATCCTGCTGCGGAATAGCGGCAATCCCGCATAGACTAGAGCCAAGTGCAACGGATGCCGCACCAGGTCATTGATCAATACTGCTGTTCGGCAAACGCGTAAACTTTCATTGGCAAAATACGGTAGTTGTTCTGGTGCGAGATGATGCGCAAACAGACAAGAATGAATTACATCAAAGCTCGAATCTGCGAATGGTAAGGACAAAGCATCGGCTACGATCGTATCGTTGCTTTCTCTTCCGGTTGAATGTCCATTTTCTAAATGGGTGCGGACGCGATCCAGCAAAGTTATGTTCAGAGTAATTCCAGATTTTCCCAACTCGTGCTTAGCAATTTGTGAAACATCGCCCGATCCGGCCGCGACCTCAAGTAAAGAAAACGATTTCTTTCCAGTTGCTTGCGCCAGATGGCTAAGCATGGATGCCGTAGTCGCATTTCCACCGAACCAGCTATTGATATGACGAAGGTCGCGCAGCGAAGATGCGACTTCCTCGAAGCTGCCGGAGTCGGTATCGAGCAACTCGGGAATCGTCTTTCTTTTCATCGGGAAAATTTGAAAGCAATACAGGGCAAAACCGGGCAATTCTATACTTCAGCGAGCTCCTCTTCGAGCAATTGCTTGTTGTACAAGTCCGTGTAGTATCCATCGCGGGCAATCAATTCTTCGTGCGTGCCCAGCTCTACTATTCGGCCGGCATTCAATACGGCGATTCTGCCCGCATTGCGCACCGTCGACACGCGATGCGAAATAAAAATTGTCGTGCGGCCCTTCATGATTTCACGCAGATGGTTCAGTATTTTGTCTTCCGTCTGCGTGTCCACGCTGGAAAGCGCATCATCGAGAATCAATATTTGTGGATTTCTAATGATGGCGCGTGCAATGGCTGTACGCTGCTTTTGGCCGCCAGATAGGGTAAGACCGCGTTCTCCGACAAGCGTTTTATACTTCTCCGGAAAACCCTCGATATCGTCGGCGATGGTAGCGGCTTGAGCTGAAGCCCGGATATCGGAATCGCTCGCCTCCTCCCGCCCGAAGGCTATGTTCTCGCGTATGGTCTCGCTGAACAGGAAAGTTTCTTGAGGCACAAAGCCTATGCTCTTCCGCAACATATTCAGTGGATAATTCCGTACCGGTCTGCCGTCGATGAGTACGGTTCCCGGAGCCGCGTCATAAATTCTTGCTATTAAGTTTGCTAACGTGCTCTTCCCTGACCCCGTGGGACCGACGATCGCCAAACTGCTACCGGCGGGAACGCGTAAATTAATGTCGTGCAGCACTTGAGTTCCGTTATAGCCAAAATTCAGGTTGCGAAACTCGATCTCGCCTTGAATTTCAGGAATTTTAGAAGCCGTGGCAATCGTTTCGGTGTTATCCGCAATATCCGGTTTTTCGATCAGCAGTTCATTAATTCGCGCCATTGAGGCTGTGCCACGTTGAAAAATGTTGATGACCCAACCGAGCGCAATAATGGGGAAGGTCAACTGCACCATGTAAGTATTGAAAGCCACAAAGTCGCCAACCGAAATTTTATGATTGATGACTTCCCTGCCGCCCAGCCAAAGAACCAGCACAATAGCAAAGCCCAACATAGTCTCGAGTGTGGGCCAAAGCATTCCCATCAGCCGGACCAACTTTAGGCTTCGTTTGATGTACTCCTGATTAGCGGTTTCAAAATTTGCAATTTCGGCTTCTTCCTGAACGTAGGCGCGAATGACGCGAGCGCCGGAAAAGTTCTCCTGGGCGCGAGCCGAAATCTCGGAAAACATGGCCTGGATGCGTTCGAAGCGTTCATTGATCCGCCTGCCAAAATACTGAATAGTGACGCTTACGATCGGCAGCGGCAAAAATGCATAGAGCGTCAGCTTAGGGCTGATAGAAAGCATGAAGACTAAGGCGCCCGCCGTAAAGACGATAGTGTTGGCGGAATACATAATCGCCGGCCCTAATAACATGCGCACTGCATTGAGATCATTGGTGGCGCGGGCCATAATGTCGCCCGTCCGAGTCCGCTGAAAAAACGAGTTTGAAAGAGTTTCCAAGTGTTGGAAAAGATCGTTTCGCAGATCGAATTCGATCTCGCGCGAGACTCCGATAACGATCCAGCGCAACAGGAATGTGAAAATACCTTTGAGAACAGCTACGGCCAGTAACTCGAACGCATAAGTAAGCAGTTTGTGACGGGTTACGCCGTTGTGCATGCCATCGACAGCCCGGCGGATGACAAGTGGAAATAGTATCCATATCCCATTGTTAAGGAATACGCACAACGTGCCGAAGATATAGCTGGCGCGGTACTTACGAAGATATGGGAATAGCGGTTGAAGACTTTTCGGCAGCATGCGCTTGTGGTAAGTCTGATTTTACCAGTTAGAACTTACCTACAATATGAGATGAGCGCTGAGAGGAGAAGGACTGACAATCTAGCGACGAACGGCGATACGGCTTAATGCATCTACTTCCCGCATGGCTCCATAGATAGGCAAATGTTGCACCTTAGATCGAGAATGCACCAAGCGTAGAGATTTTTTCGAAGGTACGTCCCAAAACACTATTATCGAAGCGGAGACAAGCAGCAAAGTCCAAGCGATCAGGAAAAACCAACCGGAGTTCATCAGAATTGAATAGACAGTATCGATATTCATACTAGTCCGTCTCATTCAGAAATATTTTTACTAGAAGCTATGCCCGCTCACACGATCTGAGCTGCACTTTGCCAGTTTGATTCTTGTACTTTCGAATTACTTCCTGGACTGCGTTCATGCGCCCCAAGGTAGTCAGCTGGTTATCAGTGAGAGCGAGATCTATCTGAGCAAGCCAGCTCTCGACGGCCCTGTCAATGCCCGAAGCTATTTCGTTGGCGACGATCTCGACGAACTCGGATGTGATCATTGCGCTAACCATAACCCTCCGTTCTTAATCGCCATGTGGAACGCTTTTGGAAGTACATCAGGGGAGAGTATCGAACGCTTCTCCCCTGATTCCCCCTCAAACCTAGCTAGTCGGACGACTTCTCCTGCATATGTTGTTGCATTCTTTGTTCGTGCTTGGCCAAGAACTGCGCAAGCTTCGTCTTTTGGTCAGCAGTCAGCAGTTGATAAAGTTCCGAGTGGATTCGCGCCTTCTGTACTTCCAATTGAATGTGAGTCTGCGATTCCTGAGTTGCGATGGTTTGCGCCTTTCCTTCATCAAAGCTGCCGCTCTGAATCAGTTGCAGCATCTGCTGGTGATATTGTTCTTCTTGCTGGAGCAAAGGCTTCAAGGCTGGCTTTTCCGCCTGCAAAGTCTGTTTCACTTGTGTTCTTTGGGCATCGGTAAGATCCAAATAATCGGCAAAGAAGCCGAATTCATGGCCTAAGAAACCACCGCCACCTCCGTGAGGCCGGGCCGCGGCCTCTTGCGACACTGCAGCAGTTGCAATCAACATGAGCACTGCTGCTGTGCTTAGTAATTTAAACTTGGTCGATTTCACATTTTCCTCCCGACCTTCTGGCCGAATTCTCTCGTGCGGTTCCGAGAAGGTCTTCCCTGTCCTGATAAGAACACTTTGCAGAGAAAAAAGTGGTAAAAAGTCAGTCAATCCGGGTAAAGTTTTGTATAGGGGCAAGTGTAAGCTTTTGACGATTCTTTACGCCTTTCTTTCGAAGCAAAGGTGTAGAACTGATGTGTGGAGCTGATGATAACTAAGCCTGTGGATAAGATTCTGGTCATTGATGACGATGTTGAACTCTGTACGCTGGTAGCGGAATACCTGGAGCCTGAGGGCTTTCACGTCGAAGCTATTCATGATGGCCGGGTCGGCCTGGAGCGGGCTCTCAATGGTGATCAGTTGCTTGTGGTCTTAGACGTCATGCTACCTGGCATGAACGGTTTTGATGTCCTTCGTCAGATTCGCAATACTTCAAAAATTCCCGTGCTCCTGCTTACCGCCAGAGGCGAGGATGTGGATCGTATCGTAGGTCTTGAAATCGGAGCGGACGATTATCTTCCCAAGCCTTTTAATCCACGCGAACTCGTTGCCCGTATTCGGGCCGTTCTCCGGCGAACCCAGGGCAGCGATAAAAATGATGATGTTCCAGATGTCGTGCGTGTTGGCGATGTTGAACTTGATCCGGCAACCAGGACAGTTACCCAAAACGGTAAAGAAGTGGAACTCACCTCGGTTGAGTTCAACCTTTTACAGGTCTTACTGCGGGAAGCGGGTCGCGTCGTTACTCGCGAACATCTCGTAGATGCGGTGTTGGGGCGGAAATTTTCACCTTTTGACCGCAGTATCGATATGCACGTGAGCAAGGTCAGGAAAAAGCTTGGGGATTCCGATAGCGGTACCGATCACATTAAAACCGTGCGCGGTGTGGGATACATTTTTACTCATCCCAGGGAACAGGCCAAAGAAAAGGTTGAGAGCGCGCAGTGAGGTTATTTCTCAAAATTTTTCTTTCTTACTGGCTGGCCCTGGCACTTTTCATTGTTCTGGCTATTCTGACAACGTTAGCCATGCGGCCAACCACCGAGGTTTCCGCGGTTGAGGCGCTGCAAAATAAATTTCTCAGTGATGCGTTGCAAGCCTACCAAACTGGCGGGAAAGAGGAAGCCCGACGTTATCTTAGAAGTTTGCGGGAAACCCAACATGTCTGGGTTTTCTTATACAACGATCAGGGACAAGAGCTCACAGGACGCACTCCTCCAGAATGGGTCGACCGCATCGAACGCGGTCAAGGACACACGGTAGACAGTATTTGGGGACGACTCGGGCCGATGCAGTTTACGCGTCCTTCCATGGTCGCTGCCGACGGTCATCGCTATAATTTGGTAATCGAATTACCGCCCGGACAACGCACTTTGTTTGGGCCGCACGGAGTGCCGGGGCTTGGCATTTTGATCGCGGTGATTTCGTCGGGATTGGTTTGTTTCATCCTGGCCCGTTTCCTGACTTCCCCTATCGTGCGCCTTCGATCCGCGACACAGCGGCTTGCCGCAGGTGACCTTACGGCACGGGCCGGTGTGCCTTCATCACGCAGCCGTGACGAGATGGCAGAGTTAGTGCGTGATTTCGACCGGATGGCAGAGCGTTTAGAGAAACTGGTAAATGCTCAATCACGGCTGCTTAAAGATATTTCTCACGAGCTAAGGTCGCCACTCGCTCGATTGAATGTAGCTTTGGAGTTGGCACGGCAAAGAACCGGTCCGGAAGCTGAGAACGCATTGGAACGCATCGAACGCGAATCTACCCGTTTGAACGAATTGATTGGGCGGCTCCTCACAATTTCGCGTCTCGAAAGTGGTTCCGATTCCTTGCGCAAAGCACCTGTTGCTCTCGAAGAATTAGTGCAAGAAATTGTGAAGGATGCTGCCTTTGAAGCGCAAACGCGTCACTGCAATGTAGAGTGCGTAATCGCGGACGCTTGCATAGTCATCGGCGATGCCAGCTTGCTTCATAGCGCAATTGAAAATGTGGTCCGCAATGCGACCCGTTATACGGAAGAAGGAACGGCGGTCCAGGTGCGTCTTGAAGAAGGACGAGGAGTCAAAGGACTAGAAGCGGTGATCCGTGTCACCGATTCCGGACCGGGTGTCCCAGAGGAAGCTTTGACGAAATTATTTCTTCCCTTCTATAGGATCGATGATGCACGCGGCCGGGCGACCGGCGGAGTTGGATTGGGTCTTGCCATTACTGAAAGAGCTGTACAGCTGCATGGTGGCAGTGTACGAGCTGCGAACAGGTCGCAAGGCGGGCTGATGGTTGAAATAAGGCTTCCAGCGGCACCAGTCGTAACTTCTGCTTCCAGTGATCGAATCGAAAAGGCGGCAGCTCTTCAGGCCGAGCCCAGCTAATCACTGCAAACTATTGATCAGGCAGGCAACTTTCCATCTTTGTGGCGGTTCCAACCACTTGCAACGTTTGCTCTTCCCGCGCATTCCTGATACACAAATGGGAGTCATTTGTACGGTTTAATTGGCTCGATCGGGTCTCGTTCGGGCATTGATAATAATAATTAGGGAGAGAGAATGCGGATGAAGTTCCGGTTCCTTGTAGCTGCATTGGGAGTGATTTCTTTAGGTCTGACGAGCTGTTCGAACAACTCGACAACTACGGGAACATCTGGGTCTGGGTACGTTTGGGTAGTCGCGCAGGGTAATCAATCCGTGACTTTCTATTCGATGAATTTGACCACCGGACAACTTACGATCAATAGCAGCAACCCATCAGCAACAACCGGTAATTTACCTTCAGCGGTTGTGGTCGCACCTTCCGGGAAAGCAATGTTTGTTGCCAACACAAACGATAACACCGTTTCCGCTTACACCATCAATTCTGATGGAACGTTGACGGCTGCGGGTTCGGCAATTGGCACCGGCGGGCAGTCGCCAGTAAGTCTAGCTACCGATCCGACCGGCAAATTTTTATACGTTGCGAATGAAGGCGACAGTTCAATTTCCATATTTTCGATTTCGGGCGCAACATTATCGTCGACTGGGAACCCGGTTAGCACCTTGGACATCAACCATCCGGGCTCGACCGGTCCTTCAGCGTTGGCCATCACGGGTGGCGTCACTGGTTCTGGCAATTTCCTTTATGTGGCCAACCAGCTCACGGGCACAGTTTCGGGTTTTCAATACGATCCAAGTTCTGGCTCTTTGACACAACTCTCCCCTTTTTCTGTCCTGGCCGGAACCAATCCTGCAGCACTCGTGTTATCACCTGATCAGAATTTCTTGTACGTTGCCAACTCCGGATCGAGCAATATAAGTTCCTTCAGCACATGTGCAGTGGTTTCGAGTAACTGTGCCTCGGCTACCGGATTATTGAATAAAGTAAGCGGCTCTCCTTTCCCTGCTGGCACGAATCCTGTCTCGCTCGCCATCACCCCGGGTGGTGAATTTTTGTACGCTGCCAATAAAGGATCGAACCAGGTTAGCGGATATAAAGTAGGGTCGGGCACTGGCGTCCTCACTCCTACGGCCACAGCGACCTTTTCGACTGGATTAAGTCCGATTTGGGTTGCGATTCCACCGGAAGGCAAGTACGTGTATGTGGCAAACTCTGGGGGAAGCTCAGTGACTGCCTACGGTATCAATCTAACGAATGGCTTCTTAGGGGAAGTGGCCGGGTCGCCGTATTCGATTTCCAATACGCCTACGGCAATCGCCATAAGATAAACTCATGCTCATTTTTTAATAACCCTCGCCCGCGCGAGGGTTTTCTAATTTCTGATCCGTACTGTCCGCCAATCCAGAAATGCAATTTGGTAAACTTCTCGTTCTCTCTTACTTGAGGAGATCCATGCGCAATTGGTTGCTGTTTGCTATCGTCATAGTTATGACCGTCAGTGTTCCCGTTATGTTTGATATTCCAGCTTCCTCGCAAACCTTACCCGCTCCGCAGGTTATTACCGATCCCAAACAGATCACCAGCAAGCCTGACGCACAAGTTGAGCAAAATCAGCAAAGCCTCTCACTGGAAAAGCTTTACATGACACGCCAGATCGGAGGTCCGGCATGGTCTCCGGATGGCAAGACGATCGTTTTCGTGACGAATATCAGCGGTCGAAATAATCTTTGGCTGGTTCCGGCTGGGGGTGGGTGGCCATCACAACTTACGGTGAGCGATCAGCGGCAAATGGCGCCAGCATGGTCATCGGACGGTAAATGGATCGCGTACATGTCCGACTATGATGGCGATGAGCAGTGGGATATTTTTCTTGTGTCTCCGAAGACTGGCAAGGTTTTAAATCTCACAAACACGCGTGAGGTGGCCGAGGAATACCCGATATGGTCATCCGACGGGCGCTTTCTTGCATACACAATCAAACCCAAAAATTCCTCGACGTATGAGATCGACGTCTACGATACGCTTCTACGCGACGTGAAGCACATAACGACCGGCACTCCGGCGGATAAAGTGAATGACGATCCGCTCTGGTCGCGCGATAGTAAGTGGATTGTCTACACGCAGGAGCAAGCGAAAGGAACGGATTCAAACATATTCATCGTGGAAGTTGCGAGTGGAAAGAGCACGCTTCTTACTCCACATGAGGGTGAACAGCTTTTTCACGCCAATGATATTTCCTCGGATGGCAAGAAGCTGCTCATTACTTCCAACGCGGCTAATGGCTATGAAAACGTCGGGTTGCTGGATGTTTCGTCAAAACAAATCAACTGGCTTACGAAAGATAAGTGGAAAATTCGCGGCCAGAATTTTTCTCCGAATGGAAAGCATGTGATTTGGACGGCTAATGTTGACGGCAACACTGATATTTGTCTTCACGATTTGCAGACTGGCAAAACCACTGCGTTACCTCTCTCAAAAGGATTGAACGAACCCGCTGGACAGCTCCCTTTCACCTCTGATGGAACCCGGCTGCTTTATTTTCATACCGGGCCAAATGCTCCGGGTGATCTCTGGGTCTATCAGCTTGCGACCGGCAAATCGCATCAGGTGACGCAGTCATTACTTGCAGGCATTCGGCCGGAAGACATGGTCGAACCATTCCTAGTTCATTATCCGAGCAAAGATGGTAAGTGGACAATTTCGGCTTTCGTATACGTCCCATTCAACATGCAACGGAATGGAACGAACGCTGCTATCGTCTACGTGCACGGCGGACCGACATCGCAGACTGTAAACGGGTTTAACCGGTTTATTCAGCACATGGCCAATCAAGGCTACATTGTGATCGCACCGAATTACCGCGGATCGACTGGATATGGTAAAGAATTTCAACAAGCCAACCTCTTTGATATGGGAGGCGGCGATTTGCAGGACGTTCTATCGGCGGCTGATTGGATCAAGCAAACGGGATTTGTAGATCCGAAGAAAGTAGTTCTGATGGGTGCCAGCTATGGCGGATACATGACCATGATGGGAGTAACGAAAGCTCCTGAGGTATGGGCTGCCGGGGTTCCCATCGTACCTTTCGTGAATTGGTTCACTGAGATTCAAAACGAAGATCCGGTCTTGCAGCAATCGGACCTTGCAACCATGGGAGATCCGGAAAAGAACAAGGATTTGTATCACGATCGATCGCCAATATTTTTCGTCGATCAGATCAAAGCGCCGTTACTGCTTCTGGCCGGTGGGAATGACCCGCGTTGCCCGAAAAGTGAAGCGCAGCAGGTAGTCGACGCGATCAAGAAACGCGGCGGAGTAGCAGAATATAAAGTATACGAGAACGAAGGACACGGATTCGCCCGCGTGGAAAACCAGATAGACGCTTACAAACGCGTGGCAGATTTCATAAAAGCACACGTGCCTCCGGCAAAGTGCGGTTGTTCGCTGGACGAGTAGGTGTCACTACAAACTGCGAGTTCCCGCAACAATTGCCTCGATAAGTCCGGGAATTGTATATTGCTTGGCTTCGATGTGGACGGGCAAACCGAGCTCCCGAAGCGTTGAAGACGTTACCGGACCGATCGATGCGAACTGAATCCCCTCCAGAATGCTTGTGTAGCGCGGGCGCCCTCGCCCGCGAGATTTCGCCTGCAATGAAACGAAGTTTCTTACGGTCGATGAACTGGTAAACGCGATCATATGTGGGCGATGTTGCTCGCTTTTTAGTGCCGCATTTAATTGCTCTCGTGAACTCTTTGGAATAATGGTTTCATAAGCTTCAACCACATCCACATGAGCTCCAAGGTTTCTCAACTCACGCGGGATTACGTCGCGAGCAACTTTCGCCCGGGCGAGCAGCACGCGTTTCCCTCGTACCTGGTTTTTCAGGCTTTGCACGACAGATTCAGCCACATAATGCTCGGGAACAACGTCCACCTTGACCCCATGCTTCTCGATAGCTTTCTTCGTAGCGGGACCGATAGCGGCGATTTGTAAATGTGCGAAAGACTTCTTACTCAGACCAAGTTTCTCCACGCGCTTCCAGAGCGCGTCGACCCCGTTAACGCTAGTTAGAATGAGCCAATCATAGTCCGCAAGATTTTCAAGGGCTGAATCAAGGGGGCCATAAGAGCTTGGCCGACGAATTTCGATAAAAGGAATAGCCAAAACTTCTGCGCCCACTTCGGATAAGCCAACAGACAGTGCACTCGCCTGATGGCGGGCCCGACCTACTATGATGCGAAGGCCTCTAAGCGAGCGATTATCGTTGCTTTTATTCATTTACGAGGCTTATGGAGTCGAACGTGAGTTTGAGCTTCAGAGAGAGTTGGAATTATCATGATGATAGAGCTGCGTCTGGACTCTCCGGATAATGGAGCGATTCATAAACCTCTTCCAGGATGTCCTCTGCGCCGTTCCTTAGCAGAGACTCTCCCACCTGTTCCCCCAACCGCTTAGGATCATCATCATCTCCGCGCTCCCGCAATATTTTTGTTCCGTCCGGACGAGCGACAATTGCCTCTAAGTGAAGAGCTCCATCGCGAAGTTCCGCCGCGGCTCCAATGGGAACTTGGCAGCCTCCACCCAATTTATTCAGCAACGCCCGCTCACACGCCGTTGTCGCACGGGCGTATACATCATCAAGAAACGCCAGATGCTGCCGTATCTTTTCGTCTCCTGAGCGAATTTCGATTGCCAATGCCCCCTGCCCCGCCGCCGGGCACATCAACTCTATGGAAATAATTTGTCGTACCAGCTGCGTCTTCCCCAAACGATTGAGTCCGGCTGCCGCAAGAATAACCGCGTCGTACTGGCCAGCTTCAAGTTTTCGTAGGCGCGTATCAACATTGCCTCGCAAAGAGTGAACATCCAGGTCAGAGCGCAAAGCTTTCAACTGGGCTTGCCGGCGCAAGCTGCTGGTCCCAACCCTCGCTCCTTTCGGCAATTGATCGATGTTCTCGTATTTCGGGGAACAGAGAACGTCCCGTGAGTCTTCGCGCTGCGGGATCGCCGCAATTTCGAATTCGGGCGAAAGTTCAGTCGGTAAGTCTTTAAGGCTGTGAACGGCCAAATCGACGCGATTTTCAGCCAAGGCCTCTTCAATTTCCTTGGTGAACATGCCTTTGGTACCAACTTTGGACAGGGCTACATCCGCAATCTTGTCGCCCGTGGTTTTTATAACTTCGATCTCAACTTCATGTCCTTGATCGCGTAAAAGCTGGCCGATGTAATTGGCTTGCCAGAGTGCGAGTTGTGACCCTCGGGAACCGATTCGCAATAAGGCCACTAATTCCCATCCCCTGAACCTGTTTTCGCGGCGACCTTCTTCTCCTGTAGATTGAATAACCGGCGAACAAGATCAATCACAGTGGTCGCCTCAGTATCGCGAGCCGCCGTCTTCAAAGTACTGATTGGAGTATGCATGATCTTTTTAACAATTCCCCGGGTAAGCGTGTCGATGGCAAGTTCTTGCTCCGGCGACAGTGTGCCGAGTCGCCCTCGGACACGATCGATCTCGGCCTGCCGAATTGTTTCCAAATGATCTTGCAGAGAAACGATGGTTGGCACAACTTCGAGCGTGTGCAAACGCGCCTGAAAACGCTCGACCTCCGTATTGATGATTTCTTCAGCCCGGTCCGCTTCTTTACGACGATCAGAGACGTTGCTGGAAACTGCCTTCTGTAGATCGTCGATATCGTAAACGAATATGCCATCGAGCTTATTCATCTCCGGATCGACGTCGCGTGGCACAGCGATATCGATAAAAAACATCGGCCGATTTTTGCGCCGGCTTAAGAAGAGCTCGCCATGTTCCGGGCGAAAAATTGCGTGTGGCGCGCCAGTTGAAGTAATTACGATGTCGGCACGGTCGCAAGTGTCGTAGAGTTGGTCGAAGAGAATAGCTTCTCCATCAAACTTTGCCGCAAGCTGGGAAGCGCGTTCATAAGTTCGATTGGAAACAAAAAT
>DASRFC010000013.1:0-10168 GCA_035651835.1 Terriglobales bacterium | reverse complement strand
TCCATTGCACCGCGCAACATAATCGCCAGGTTCTCGATTTTTCGCCGCTTTGATGAATCGGCCCATGAAGTTTTATTCGCGATGACTTGTGTATTCGACTCGAGCACCGTATCCATAATGCGGAGATGATTGGCCCGCAATGAACTCCCGGTCTCGGTGACTTCGACAATTGCGTCCGCGAGCATCGGAGGTTTTACTTCCGTAGCACCCCAGGAGAATTCAACCCTCACATCCACATTGCGACTGTGAAAATAACTCTTCGTCACATTGACCAGCTCGGTCGCGATGATGCATCCGGAAAGATCTTCGGGGCGTTTGTACGGCGAAGACTCAGGAACCGCCAATACCCAGCGCACATTACCACGGCTCTGTTTCGCATAACTGAGATTAGCGACTGTTTCAACTGTCAAACCGCTTTCGATTACCCAATCGAATCCGGTCAGTCCCGCATCGAGTGCGCCGTGTTCTACATAACGAGCCATTTCTTGCGCGCGGATCAGCATGCACTCAATTTCCGGATCCCCAGTCGCCGCAAAATAAGATCTGGCGTTGGTGTGAATTTGTAACCCTGCCTGTGCAAAGAGTTGCAAAGTCGCTTCCTGCAAGCTGCCCTTTGGGATACCAATTCGCAACTTCATCGCTTCACCTCTTTCGGATATTCTTGCGAAGACATTTGCGATTCGCCGGAAGAAAGCGAAATCGATTTCGTGAAGCACGATCGCGTGCCCTCATGGCAAACCACGCCTGCTCCTTCAATCTCCACTTGCAGCAGCAGCGTGTCATAATCACAATCGGTCGCAGCCGAGAGCAGTTTCAGACGATTGCCGGATGTCTCGCCCTTCGTCCAAAGCTTATTGCGGGTTCGGCTGTAGAAGGTCACGTAGCCACCAGAGAGAGTCCGATCCCATGCCTCACGATTCATGAATCCGAGCATCAGAATTTCGCCATTCGAAGCGTCCTGGACAATCGCCGGAGTCAAACCTGCCATCTTTTCAAAATCAATCTCTATCGAGTCGTTCTCCATCGGTCCTTCCTCATCTTGATCATCGAATAACGCACAAACAAAAAGCCCGCTGAGCTTGTTGCGTCAGCGGGCCGGATCTTGTGTATTGACTGTCTAACTCAGCTCACACACATTCCACCCGCGCTGTATGCGCGTGATGGTGATGATGGTGGCGGCTAGTCAGCATGAAGTAGCTACATTATGCGACGCGGAATCTGATGTCAATGCAGCGCATCCCTCAAAAAGATAATGAGACAAATTGAATTTCCTAATAGAGCGTGCTTCCGCGAGACACTCCGCCCTCCGCTAATGTAAAATGACTTAGGCGAGTATTGACCGTTTCGCGCTTGCATAATTCATGTGCGAAACATGGCTTCCGCTCCGGCTGTTCCACAATTTTTGACCGTCGGAGTCCAAATTAGGACCAGCTCCAGAGATTACTCCCAATTCATATAGAACCCCAGCCGCACCCAAGGGGATTTTTTGTCAGGAGACAAAGATGGCGAAGATCGCAAAAACAGCCGACCGCAAAAAGATCATGGATACATCCAAGAGTACCGATTGCCCAAAATGCGGCAAGCCCACCAGAATCGCGAAGCGTGTAAAAGATCGTGAGCGCAACATCCCCGGAGGAATCGTGATCTCCTGCTCAGCTTGCGAATTCTACGAAAAGTTGTAGGTGTTTTTTCGAATAGCCGCAGCGCGGATGCTCCTTCTGGCCTACTTGTATGCCAACAGTTGTAACTTATCCAGGTCCAGGAACTCCTGCACGATAGGTTCCTGGCACCTCTCCATCTCTGGATATGTTCCAAAAAATAAAACTTTCGCTTCGTGCAGAAAGACTATTTTATTGGCAAGTTTTTTAGCTAATCGCATGTCGTGGGTGACGACAACACTGGTCAAGTTCAACTGGATCTTGAGCCGTTTGATGAGGTCTCCAAGCAATTGCGCCATCAAAGGATCGACCATCGTAGTCGGCTCATCGTAAAGCACGCATTCCGGCTGCGCTGAAAGAGCTCGCGCTATGGCTACCGAACGCTTCATGCCTGTCGATAGATCGGAAGGCAGCAGATCGCGCATCTCCTTTACACCGACCATCTCTAGCAATCCATCCACAATTTGCAAAATCTGTTCTTCGGTTAAATCTTTTCGCTCTCTCAACGGAAACGCAACATTTTCTCCCACAGTAAGCGAATCGAATAGAGCACCATTCTGAAAGACCATGGTGACCTTTTTACGGATACGCTCCAGCTCCATTTCCGGATAGTCGGTTATGTCCTCGTAAGCGACAATCACGCGTCCAGAATCCGGCTTCAAAAATCCCATGATATTTTGCAGAGTCACGGATTTGCCCACACCGCTTCTTCCTAATATGCAAACCGTTTCACCCGGCATGACTGTGAAACTTACATCTTCAAGAACACGCTTATCGCCAAAAGCTTTAAAAACATGCTTGAACTCAATGTAGGGCTCTGGCCTTTCGTCGTACTTATTCTTGACGGCCGTTTCCTGTTCGATTTTTTGAATTTCGTCCATCAGCTCTGGTGTTTGAATTATCTATCCAAACTTCCCATCTAATTTTGCCTGCTCCCAATCTGCCGGAGTATTCAAATTCCGGAACATAGATGCCGGGAATCTTTGCAGTGCCAACTCTTCTTCGCTGACAATTTCAGTTTGTACTTCTGCGAATAACGGATCGATTTTATTATGCCCCGAATGTAATGATCGTTGCGCAATATCAGCGAATTCCTTTCGGTACACGGCGCACAACGGCTGCAAGCGCGATTCAGCGCGTGGAACTGTAACGATAGCCGATGTCTTGTGTGCACGGTAAAACAGATATTCGACAAACGCTTTCTTCACAAATGGCAAATCTACGCCCAGAATAAAATTGAAATCCGTCGTTGTATTGACTAATGCCGCGTGAATGCCGCCGAGAGGGCCGCATTCTTTATGAACGTCTTCAATTACTTCTCCGAAGTTTTGAAATTTTTCTTTGTCCCCGATAATGCACGTTCTTGGTACTACGCTCCTCGCCAAGTTTAGCGCGCGCCCAAGTAGTGTCACGCCACCAAGCCCAAGAAACGCTTTATCTGTACCCATACGGGTACTTCTCCCGCCAGCCAGAACGAAAGCGGCTATGTCGCTCATCCGCTGATGGTACATGGGATGATACATGCCTCGTAGTCACAATCCGGTGCATCAGCAAACCACAAATAAGCCTAGGTTCTACAAAGACTTGGACTGAGGTTCGGGAGCGAGTTACACGAAAGTAACCTTTGCATTTGCACCGTCTCGTTAGATGATGAGTTCCTGTCCGGCGCTCTACCGGAACAACACCATGCCTCAGAAGTTACTAGACGTTCTTATGCTTCGCAGTTGCTCTCACGAGTTCTCCTGGCCGAGACGGTCCGCGGATGGCCACTATTATCAGGTGTGCCTTTTGTGCGCTGTCGAGTACAAGTATGACTGGAAAACCATGCGGCGGATTGAGCGCGTGGACCACGCCACTCCGGATGCAACTACAGCGCGTCCAGCACGTAGTCACACGCGGAAGCCTACGTGGGTTCCACGTGCTCGCCGGCTCAAGTTGCAACTTGCGGCTCGTTACCGGGTAAAGAATTTAGGGAGCTGGTGTGAAGGCATTGTCCAGAATCTCAGCCAGTCTGGTGTGCTGCTCGAGGGTGCGCAGCAGTTTCCCGATAATGCATTGATTGAAATGGTGTTTGAAATGCCCGAAGAGATCTCGGGACAGAAAAACAGCAATGTTCTTTGTCAGGGGCGGGTCATCCGTTCGCGAATGGCTCAGAATTCGCCAGATAAGACTGAAATAGCAGCTTCGATTCTCGACTATAAGTTCCTTCACTCAAACTAAGTGGTAAACCGCCAGGCGATTTTTGCATGAAGACACAGCTATTCTGCATCTAAAATATCAACTACGATTCAACTCAATCGAGGGAGAAGTTTATGAGGAGAGTGTCCGTCCATCTTTCCGCGTTCGCCATTCTTGTTGTAATGACACTGACTGTGGGCTGCGCCAAGTCGCCCAGCGACGATCAAATTGCCAGCGATATTCAAAGTAAGTTGAGCACCGATTCAGGTTTGCAAGGCAAGCAACTGGTCGTCCAGGCTGCGAAGGGAACTGTCACGCTTTCTGGCACCGTGGATACTGATGCTCAGCGAGATGCTGCATCGCACCACGCGGCTTCGGAAGCAGGAGTCAAGCAAGTAATTAATAACTTGCAAGTTAGCCCAAGCGGAAATCAAGCGCAAGTAGCGCAAAACGCTCCAGCTCAGGTCCCTGCACCTCAGCCTTCGGAAGAAGATACGAAACCCTCGCCTTCTACCAAGCGCCACCATTCTGCGCGCAGGGATGCAGACTCGGCTCGATCGAACAATACCGGTTCGTCTCAGGCAAATGGGAACCAGATGGCTTCCTCCGCGCCGCCTCCCGCGCCTTCGCCTGACCCAGCTCCCGTCGCACCTCCGCCGCCACCACCGCCAGTGAAGATTACTATTCCATCCGGAGCTGCCTTAGCGGTTCGCCTGGTAGATCCCATCGATTCTGATACTGCTCAGCAAGGGCAAACTTTTCACGCAACTCTCAATTCTCCATTGTCGGTCGATGGGGAAACTGCAATCCCGTCTGGTTACGATGTCGAAGGTCACGTGGCTACTGTGCAAAGCGCGGGAAAGTTCGCTGGCCAATCCATGCTGGTCCTCCAGCTGGATCGTATTAAAGCGGGAGACAAATACTACAACATTCAAACCGATCAATTTACTCGCAAAGCATCGTCACGCAGTAAGAATACGGCAGAAAAAGTTGGTGGCGGTGCAATACTCGGAGCCATAATCGGAGGCATCGCTGGTGGAGGCAAAGGTGCAGCCATTGGTACCGCTGCCGGAGCAGGCGTAGGAGGCGGTGTGCAAGCTGCGGGACACAGTAAGCAAGTCAAGCTCGATTCTGAAACAGTGTTGAACTTCACACTGCAGGCACCTGTAACCGTGACGCAAGTCACGAAGAGTCCGGACGCGGGAAGGCCAAAGCTCGATTCAAATCAGTGAACGGGAGAGCTACCATCGATTCAACCGGATGCGGTGCAGCGTAGGCGAAAACGCAAACTAAATTTGTTCCAAACGGCGAGCATTCAGCCATGGGCTTAATTGAAGTGTTTGCCCGTGCTGAATTGCTGAGCTATCGCTTACCGTCTCTCCAGGAGTTGATTCAGCTTTTGTTTCACCTCGGGCCACTCTGAGGCGACGATAGAAAAACGCACCGAATCACGAGGAATAAAGTCCGCAGCCATTCGATGCGATCGCAGAATCCCTTCAAACTTTCCACCGATTCGTTCGAGTGCGGCGCGCGAACGCTGGTTTCGGACGTCTGTGTGAAAGCAGACCCGAACCACTCGCCAGTTTTCGAAGGCATGCGTCAGCATGAGTGCCTTAGACTCGGTGTTTGCTTGGGTTCGGATCGAAGAACGGGCAAACCACGTATAGCCAATTTCACAGGCATCGGGTGTAGGACGTCCGTGCTGCGGATGACCCAGCGGCCACGACCATCTCTCGATGTTCCAGAAGCGCGTTGAACCAATAACAACACCATCATCTACGCGGACAACCGCAAACGGCACCGCTGTACCAGCGTCTCGCCAGGCCAGTGCGGTATCCACGTAGGTGTTGGCCACGATCTTATCTTGCGGAACGGGACTCCATTGGTAGAGGGCTGCATCAGCGACCGACGCAGCCGCCAAGCCATCAACATGTTGATAGTCCAGTGGTTCGAGGCGAACATGCCTGCCTTGCAGCACAAAGCTGTCTATTCCCATGCTCCCAGTATGCAATGAACCATCTGTCAGCCGCAAAAGCCTGGAAAATCCCGCAGAGGCTCATTTGAAATTGACAGTTGTATTTTCCAGAAAATATTCCCATCCGTGAAGATCAGCATAGAGGCATTACTTTTCTTTGCGGCTTTTCTTCGTGTTCTTTGCGCCCTTTGCGGTTGCAGCCTTTAACTTGCCCTTCTGGACAATGACTTTGGTACCTGTGCCCCGCCTCCAACCCAGCCGTATAATCAGGCGATTCTAAGAAATTTGCACTGTCTTAAAATAGTCTGAATGGACCCTCTTTTCGCATCGGCGATGTTCGCGCTGGGGCTGGCTTTTGGCAGCTTCCTGAACGTGTGTATCTATCGCCTGCCGCGTGGGTTATCGGTGATCCATCCAGGATCCGCCTGCCCTGGTTGTGAGAAGCCTATTCACTTTTATGACAACATTCCGGTGCTCAGCTGGATTATTCTTCATGGCCGTTGTCGGAATTGCAAAGTCCGAATTACACCTCGATATGCCATTGTCGAACTCCTGACCGGGGCAATATTTCTGGGATGCTACGCCTATTTCGGACTCACATTCGCTACCCTGAAATATTGCGTATTCGGATTCTTGTTACTCGGCCTGATCTTTACCGATGCCGAAACTTTTTTGCTTCCTGACAAAATGACTTTGACGGGGCTGGCACTCGGCCTCATCTTTAGCTTCATCGTTCCGGTAAATGATCTTGCATCGCAGTTGCTGCCCGGCATTGTGTCTCTGCCATATACCCAAGGCATGTGGTATCTGCTCTCGTTCGCGGACTCGCTGCTTGGAGCCATCGTGGGCGCATCGTTCATTTACGGAGCTGGTGCAATCTACCTACGAGCCCGCGGAGTGGAAGGCATGGGCTTTGGCGACGTTAAGCTCATGGCGATGATCGGCGCCTTCTTTGGCATCAAGCTGACAATTTTCACCATTTTTGCTGGATCAATTGCCGGCTCGCTGTTTGGGCTTTGGACAGTCCTGGCAGTCTGGGTTAAGCGAACTCAGCGGCGCATAGCTCGAAATCACGAGTCCGCCACACAGGCTCGAAGTCGCGCGTGGGAATCAGCCACGATCGCCCTGCGTCATCATCAAATGCCATTTGGAGTATTTCTCGGCAGTATGGCGATGGTTGCTATTTTCTTTGGTAATCAATTTTTTCGCTGGTACTGGGGGTTGCTATGAAACTGTTAAGCAATCCCATTATCGTGCGAATGACTGTGGTCTTAGTGGCTGCTGCCTTTGCTTTCCTCGTGGGGCTGGTTGCTATCAAGCGTATGCGAAAAAGTTTGGTAGGCGAATCGGCCTTTTCCCGGAACTCATCCTCGTCATCGTCGGAAACCCTCCCCCTGCATACCTACAGCGCTGTCATCCAGCAACTTAAGCAACAAAAGCATGAGCTGGAAAGCCTGCAACAAAGCGAACGTTGGCGCGCGAAGACATCGGAGAATATCAGCGCCGCTATCCTTTCCAACTTATCGTCTGGAATCTTGTTTTTTACCGCAAATGGCTTGGTACGGCAGGCGAACAATGCGGCTAAGCACATTCTAGGTTTCGCGTCCCCAGTCGGTATGGCAACGGGCGACACATTCCGTGAAGCTGCTCTCATAGAAGGATTTGATAATTATAAAAATGCGGTCGAAGCAATTCAGGCCAGCCTGCACGAAAAAACCGCCTCATGGATGTTGCATGTGCAATACGTCACTCCGGCGGGCGAGCAGCGATTTCTGGAAGTTACCATGACTCCCGTGCATGCTCCTGACCGGAACATTTTAGGTGCGGCGTGCCTGATCAATGACAAGACGGAAATGGCGTTGATTCGCCGGCATCAGGAATTGCGCGGAGAGATTTCGGCCGAGATGGCGTTAGAACTTCGACAGTCGCTTAACAATATATCGAGCTATGCCAAGCAGTTGGCGGATGGGCAAAATCAGGCGCTGGCAAAACAGATTGCCGCCGATATCGCCTCTGAAGCTTCTCATCTCGATCATACGATCGGCGGATTTCTCGCGGGTACAAGAGCCGCAAAAGCCGCCGCTGAAGCTTGATTGAACGTATACATTGTTTACGAGTAAAAGAAGACATTACAAACCGCACGAAAACGGGGAGCCACTATGAAAATTGTTAGCTACATTGAATTAGCAGGATGCATTCTGATTGGCATGTTGGTACCGATTGCAGGCGCGCAATCTCAACCCGCATCTTCTCCTGCCGCCCAGGGACAATCTTTGGGTGATTATGCGCGCGCGGTTCGCAAAGACAAGAAGCCATCGTCTCCAAAGAAATATGACAATGACAATCTGCCGGTGAGCGACAAACTGAGTGTTGTAGGAAACGCGGGTGCTTCCGATTCCAAATCCGCCGATGCGGCGGCCAGTAAAGACGATCCGGCAGCGAACGCTTCTGGTGAAAAGAAAGCCAAATCCCCTGCCGACGAAACCGCTGAAGAGAAGCAAGCCCGTTATAACGAATGGAAAGACAAACTCTCCAACGAAAAGGGCGAAGTGGACGCCGCCGCCAAGGAACTGGATCTGCTGCAACGCGAGTACCGCCTTCGGGCTGCCGCTTTTTATGGCGATGCAGGTGACCGCTTACGCAATTCAGCAGAGTGGGATAAGGAAAACACGCAATATCAGGAGCAAATCGCAGATAAGCAAAAATTGGTCGATGAAGCCAAGCAGAAGTTAGACCAAATGCAAGAAGAAGCCCGGAAAGCTGGCGTGCCGTCTTCTGTCCGCGAATAGCAAAGTTAAGGCTAAAATCACCGGGTCCCGACCTCGCGAAATCGGGACTCTGACGGCTTCGGTTGCGGCTGGTGTAGTTGGCGGCCTGGTGTTGCTGTCGATTCCAAGTGATAAGACGTTGAAGAGGAATCTGCCACGCTCAATTTAGTGGGTACCCCCCTCCTTTTCATTCATTGAAAAGCATATTGCTATGAAGAGCAGTCTATTTTCTGACTGACACGGATCCACCGGATATTACGAAGAATTATGATGGAATGAAAGAAACGGGAACCGCCCCACTCAGGCCAGAACCGGGGTCGAGTGTGGTGGAGTTTGGGCGGCATGAAAACGTGGATGGTAGCAGCAGCCTCGCGCCCGCCCTTGCAAAAAGCGCAGGGACTGATTGGATAAGAGCGAAGGCTCGATTGACCCGGTAGTCTTGGTTTGAGGACAAAGACGCTGGGAAGAAAGGAGCCTTCGCAGATGATGATTATAGGATGTGATTTCCATCCCAGCTGGCAACAAGTGAGTTGGCTGGATACGGAGACGGGCGAGACCGGCGATCAGCGGTTGGTGCAGGCCGACGGTGAGGCGGAGCGTTTTTACCGCAACTGCCGGCGCCGGCGCTGATTGGCATGGAGGCGACGGGAAACTGTTACTGGCTGGTGGACCTGCTGGCCGAACTGGGGCACGAGTTGTGGGTGGGAGATGCGGCGCAGATTCATGCCAGTTATGTGCGGCTGCAAAAGACGGACAAGCGGGATGCGGCGCACATGCTGAAGCTGCTGGTGGAAGGACGGTTTCCGCGCATCTGGATGCCGTCGAGTGAAGTGCGGGATCTGCGGCAGTTGGTGTTGCATCGGCACAAACTGGTGGAGATCCGCAGCCGAGTGAAAAACGAACTGCAACACCTTTGCCCGAATCAGGGAGTGCAGCGTAAGCGCAAGTTGTGGAGTAAGGCGGGACAGCAGGTGCTGCGCGAGTTGCCATTGCGAGCGTGGGCAGGGCGTCGGAGAGATGATTTGCTGGGGTTGATGGCGATGCTCGACCAGCAGATCGAGCCGCTCGACCAGGCGGTGCAAGCAGAAGCGCAAGGAGACAAAAGGGCGCTTCTCCTGCAAACCCAACCTGGCGTGGGACCGATCACCGCTCTGGGCTCTGGCTTATGTGCTGACCATGGGCGATGTAAGTCGATTTCCACGAGGCAAGCAGGTGGCCAGTTATCTGGGACTGATTCCGCGCGAGCACTCTTGGGGCGGACGACAAAAGCTGAGTGCAATCACCAAGCAAGGCAACCGCATGCTGCGCATGTTGTTGGTGGAAGCGGCGCAGAGCGCGGTGCGCCTGGATCCGCAGTTTAAGAAAGAGTATTTGCATCGCTGCCATCAGAAGCCGAAAGCGGTGGCCAAGGTGGCGGCGGCGCGCAAGTTGGCCGTACGACTCTACTGGATGCTGCGCACACAGAAGCCGTATCCGGAAGTGGTTCGCTTCGAGAGTAGCCCGCGGGTGCCCCTGGTCGGCGCAAGCTAGACCGCAGGACTGATTGGGCGCTCTCGCATCCCGCACGAGGCGGGATGTTCGCATAGAAG
>DASRFC010000012.1:0-68583 GCA_035651835.1 Terriglobales bacterium | reverse complement strand
GCGATGAATTCCTGCCCAGATGGCTGCGTCCAGGCAGGTGCACAGATTTATCTCCCACCATCTGGCCTAAGCTGTTCGTCTTCCCATCACAAAATGCAAGATAAGAGAAATGACAGCAAACACCAGCAGCAAATGGATAAGGCCACCGGCTACATGGAAGACTGTAAAACCACCGATCCAAGCTATTAACAGGATTACGAACAAGATCGTCCAGATGCTCATTTTCCCTCCTTCAACCCAGAGTCTATGACGCCCAACTTCGATGTAGAGTCCCGCGGAATGGATGGCTAGGTTCCAATTTTGATGTAGAAGCAAGGGTAAAGAATGAGCAATTTTCTCCAAGATAGCCTCAGATTGAAGTCAGGATGCGCATTTTTCGTGCGCTGATCGAATCGGCACGCCAGATCCCGCGCTTGTGCAACAAATGCTGCTCAGGGTGGGAATGGCTGCGTTTATTGAAAATGACGATGAATTAAAACGAATCGAAAATTCACTCTTCCCGCGGATGGGGAATTTCTAGTGGTGCACGCCAATCTTTTGCTGATTGATGTCCTGCGTAGATCCAGCCAATACGGGTCAACAACGATCCTGCCACTGCTGACATCGCTGCAAAGTGCCGCAACTTCCTGGACCGTTTCTTACCACCTACGAGACTCAAAATTCGCAAAGCCAGTGGTAAAGGTCCCGAGAGCACGCCTCCGGTACGCACGATGGCACCGCTTGGTCCTTTCTTTAACGGATTCACGCCGGTCGAGGGACGAGTTTCGATACGCCAGCCTTCCCAGCATTCGAACGTTGCCGCTCCGAGACCCAGCATCTGCAAGGCCCGGCTCTTTTCATGTCCCATCAACTCGAGTATGCCAACGGCAGCGGAAAGGCCAGACATTCCAAAGTGAATGGGCAGCTCGCCGACATTTTCATTCCACACGGGAATGGAAGTGGCACCGATCAAGACACCGGTGTAGTTGGAGAAGGGAAGTCCGAAGAGAAGCGACGCGGCTTGTCCGGCTTGTTCCATTATGCTAATTGGAAGCGATGGACCAAAACGTTCGCGCATGAAATCAGCGAAGGCCGCTGCGGCTGCACCGCCAGAGAATCCCACCAGCGTCCATACGCCTACGGACATGGGGCTTTGCGGCTTGAACACCCGTAGCATATTCAGAAATCGCGAGGGCTTTCCCAGATCCATAATCAGCAGAGCAGGGGAGAGAACTGTGCTTCCAGCGGCGGCGATCCAACGAGCGTGTTTGATGAGCTTCGGGTCGGCTCCGGTGTAGTTAGCGATTGCCGCTATAACACTTGCCGCACCAGAAGCTCCACCGATGAAAAAATACAGCGGGATTTCCCATGTCCAAGCCGGCTGCTTCAGCATGGGGATTCCGTAGTATCCAGTTTCAGGCGAAGCGATGGGGAACGGCGCGCCAGCAGGATAAATACCCTGACCGTTAACTTTTCCTTTGGATTCTGCCTGACGACGAATTTCGAACAGCTTACGCTCGCTGTCGGCGTCGGGAGTGCGATTGCCGGGGAGTGGCGGAATCCGAGCTTCGCTCATTACGCGCTTCTCCCTTCGGCTAAAAACGCGATGAGGGTTCCGCCCAGCAGCATTGCCGCTCCAATTGCTGAAGATGTCCAAGCCTTCTTTGCATAGATGGTGGGGATTTGCGGATTGGGTGGCAAATTGTAGCTGCGCGGATCGCCGCGCACGATGAACATAGCGTGTGTTCCACCTACACTGGTGTGAGAAGAATCGTATAAGTTGGCATCATTCATGCCACGCGAATGCAGTTGCTCGACACGTTCTTTGGCTTTATTTTGCAGATGAGAAATGTCGCCGAATTGAATGGATTCGGTAGGACAAGCCTTGGCGCAAGCGGGTACGAGTCCGGCTTTTTGCCGGTCATAGCAGAATGTGCATTTGAACGCGCGTCCATCGTCAGGATTGCGCTGCACGACTCCGAAGGGGCACGAGACCACACAATAAGCGCAGCCATTACAGACGTCGGGCTGAACGAAAACGCCGCCAAATTCGGTTCGCACTATCGCACCCGTGGGACAAGCTTCTAAGCATCCGGCATTTTCGCAGTGTTTGCAAACGTCGGAAGAAAAATTCCACGAGTTCAATTCGCCAGCATTGCCGCCGAATCCGGGTTCAGGCGTATGCTCGACGAATTTCACGTGCCGCCAAGTTGAGTGCCCGACGGCGCCGGTATTGTCGTAGGAAAATCCAGTCCAGTTCAGGCCGTCCTCTTCAACACCGTTCCATTCCTTGCAAGCGACTTCGCAAGCTTTGCAGCCAATGCAGAGAGTGGAATCGGTTAAAAATGCAGTCGTCATTTCGTTCTCACATTCTTGGTCTGAGACCTAATCTACCGCCAACGCTTCGTCGCGATGATTTTCTACATTGGAATATTTACGTCGGCCCGGCTGAATGTTACACACCAAAGCCTTCGTCTCCATGATGCGTACGTTCGGTTCTTCACTGATCACCAAGAGATCGTTTACGACATCGCCTTTTGCACGCCCTTTGTAGCCCCAATGATAAGGAAGACCAATCTGGTGAACACGCTGGCCATCAATCCATAGCGGACGCATCCGGTGCGTCACGAGAACGCGTGCCTCGATTGTGGCACGAGGTGTTGTGATGGTTGCCCATCCGCTGTGATCGAGACCGATGTCAGCCGCCAATTCTGGCGAAACTTCAGTGAACAGCTCAGGTTGCAACTCGGCAAGGTGAGATAGCGTGCGCGACATTCCACCTGCCGTGTGGTGTTCCGTCAAGCGATAGGTTGACAGTACATATGGGAATCGTGGATCGCCGGGCGAAGCCGCATAGGGATTATCCGGCCGAACTTTCCTGTCCACAGCGGGATTGCTATCTTGCGCATAGAGTGGATTCGCAATGACCGACTCCAGCGCTTCATAGTGCGTTGGCAAGGGTCCATCTTTTAATCCGCTCGGTACAAACAACCAAGCGACTCCATCGGGATGCAAAGTAAAAGGCTTAGCGCCGCCGAGAGCCTCGACTCCCTTGCCGTTTTCGATATTGGCTTTTCTGTCAGGTGGCATGGTTTTTGTGTAATCTGCGTTATCCAGGCCACCCCACTCCTTCTTTTCCTCGTTCCACCAAACCAGTTTCTTGCGCTCGCTCCAAGGCTTGCCATCTGGACGCGCCGAAGCCCGGTTGTAAATAATGCGGCAATCGTTCGGCCATGCAAAACCCCATCCGTGCCCCAGCAGGTCTTTAGGTTTGCGTTCATTGGCGCGGTTATAACCTTCTTCGGGGAATACGCCACAGTAAATCCAGGCACCACACGCGGTTGACCCATCATTTTTTAGATCCGTGATGTGCTTGAGTTGCTTGCGATCGGTAACTGTGTAGCCGTTAATTTCTTTCAGAACTTCTTCGACTTTAGGTTCCGCATAAGATCCCTCAGTCGGATAATCCCACGTCAATGCATTCAACCCGGCATTTCGCGGACGGGGATCATTCTTCGCCTTCTCCTTGATGCGTCGCCCGAGGTGATACATGAAATGCGTTTCGCTACGAGCGTCTCCGGGAGGATCAACTGCCTGATTCCGATATTGCAGGAGCCGCTGCGTGTTGGTGAATGTGCCCTCTTTTTCGGCAGTACCTGCCGCTGGGAATAAAAATACTTCCGTGCCGATAGTTTCATGCGAAAGCTCGCCGCGCTGAACCTCGGGCGAATCAAGCCAGAAAGAAGCGGTTTCAATTTCAACCATGTCTCGTACTACCAGCCATTTCAGCTTCGATAAAGCCGTGCGTTGCAGCCGGGCGTTGGAAGCACCGACAGCGGGGTTTTGACCCATAACAAAAAGGCCTTCCATCTTTCCGTCTTGCATGTCGAGCCAATATCCAAAATGTGAATGGTCTCCAGTTACTCTCGGCAACCAGTTGAACCCATAATCATTTTCTTTAGTGGCCGCAGCTCCGTAGTATGCCTTCAAAAGACTGATCAGATATTTATCGAAGCCCGCCCATAACCCGGTGCGGGCGCTATGCTTTTTAATGTGGCCTTGCAGGCTGTTGGAATCTTGCTCGAAAAACGGCATTGGAAGATAACCCGGCAAAATATCGTACAGAGTTGGGATATCGGTGGAACCTTGAATGGAAGCGTGCCCGCGCAACGCCATGATGCCGCCACCGGGACGCCCAATATTCCCCAGCAGCATTTGTAAAATCGCTGCGGTGCGTATAATTTGCACGCCCTTTGAATGTTGGGTCCAACCGACTGCGTAGCAGATTGCGGCGGTTTTATCAGGACCAGAAGCGCTAGTGAAAGTCTCGGCAACTTTGAGGAAAGCGTCTTTGGGAACTCCGCAGTAACGCTCAACCATCTCTGGCGTGTAGCGCTGAAAGTGGCGCTTTAAAACCTGAAAAACGCAGCGCGGATTTTGCAGGGTGAGATCGTATTCGTAGTGCTGGATGTCCTGGGCTTCGCCGCCGCGATCTTTCCCGTGCCCACCGCCAGCGTCTGCATGGCCGGGAGATTTTCCCGCGCTAGTTTTCTTGACTGGAGCGCCTTTGTACAGCCAACTTTCGGGATCGTATTTCTTCTTTTCCGCATCCCAGCCGGAGAAAATCCCATCCAGATCTTCGGTGTCTTTGAAGTCGTCGCGTAGAATGCTCGGAGCATTCGTGTAATTCACAACATAATCGTGGAAGTATTTGTTGTTTTCGAGCGCGTAATGAATCATCGCGCCTAAGAAAATGATGTCAGTACCAGCACGCAAGGGAACCCAAATATCCGCCATTGCGGATGTGCGGGTGAATCGCGGATCAACATGAATAATTTTGGCGCCGCGTTCGCGCGCTGCAACTACCCATTGAAATCCGACAGGGTGATTCTCCGCCATCGACGATCCCATGATGAGAATCGAGTCTGCGTTACTGAGATCCTGTTGCGCCGTAGTCGCGCCGCCGCGTCCAAAGCTTGTGCCCAGACCGGGCACCGTGGAGCTATGTCATATCCTGGCCTGATTGCTTATACAAACCATCCCTAATCCCACGGTAAACAATTTTCGGATGAGATAATTTTCTTCGTTATCGAGAGTTGCTCCGCCGAGGTGGGCGACGGTCTTGTTCTGCATCAGAACTTGTCCGTCGCGCTCTTCTTCGAAGCTGCGATTGCGGCTCTCCCAGAGACGGTCCGCGACCATGTCCATGGCTTGATCAAGTTCCAGCTCTTCCCATTCTTTTCCATATGGACGACGGTACTTTACTTTTTTAAGCCGGTTAGGATGGGTATGGAGTTCGAATGTATCCGCGCCTTTGGGGCAGAGATGCCCGCGCGAGATCGGCGAATTGGGATCGCCTTCAATGGAGATCAACTTATTGTTTTTATGAAAAACCAGCTGGCCGCAACCTACTCCGCAATAAGGACAGATTGAAGTTGCGACCTGCGCGTCATAGTGCTTGGTGCGCAGGTTCTTTGTCTTTTGGGACATCGCTTCCGGGCCGGTTCCATTAGCGCCAGTTTTAATTTGTTGGATGAGGGGCCATTGCGAGAGCAGGTCTTTCAGCACGAAATCCTCCGTGGGGGCGGATGAGCTAGAGACATATTAGCAGTGTTGTGAGTTGCAGGTTATACATTGAAGTCTGCATTTTTTAGAGTGCCTTAAGAACCCGATTGCCCACGGCAGGCGCGCTTCTTGACGGCCTGCGGCGTGAATGTTAATTTCTGTCCACACGCGAACAATTAGGGGGCATCAGTCTGAGCCGGAGAGGGAAGAAGCGTAAACCAACCAGTCTTTCCACTATTGACTCTCCCGTGAACCAGAGCAGGCGAGATTTTCTTCTCAGTAGCTGCCGAAGCGCTTCCGCTGCTCTGCTTCCAACCAGTTATTGGAATCTTGTGCGCACTCCCGCAGGGTTCGCTGATTCTCGCACCTCGTTTTCAGCGATTAGTGATGTTGGATTTCACTTGCATCCCCATTATCGCGCCAAGCTGCCGATCGAAACCACATTGCTCAAAACGCAAACAGGGCTCGATGATTTCATCACAGAAAAATACCAGGACATAATTGCGAGGATTCTCGAGCAATGGAGGGCGAGCCTGATGCTGTCTTCGTCCGATGCGAGCGTAATCGGAACTGTTCTTGCGCCAGATTTCTTAGGATGCCCTTTCCAGCCTGTTCAATCACATCCTGTGCGCTCTGGCCCTGTTGAGGTTTGGCAGAACAGATTTGAAAATGAAGTCACTCTTGGCCGAGATGCCTTCCTTGTGGAATTACGATCCACGATAAGTGCATTTTCCGAAATTTTGATTGCGGAATTTCAAGTGGTGAATATTGAGTCTGTTCCTGGTCCTTCCTCTACGATAAATCTTAAAACGCGCGTGCGCTATGAACTGGTTGGCACAGGCCAAGATTTCTATCGTGAACAGCGCATTGGTGAGTGGGATATGGAATGGCGATCTACATCTTCAATGGCCGACAAATTCCGCTTGAGAAAATGGAAGACGCTCAATGAAACTCGCAGCCGCTCCTTCGCGCCTTCTTATATGGATATCGCTGCCCAGGCACTGAGCGGAAATGCATCTTACGATGCTCAGTTGCTGCACGGAGCCGACTATTGGCGAACGGTACTCGATGGCGCGTGCGGAATTGATATTTATGGAAACAATGGAATATCAGTCGGTGACATTGATAACGATGGCTACGACGATCTTTATATTTGCCAGCCTGCCGGCCTTCCTAACCGGCTCTATCGAAATCGCGGAGATGGGACATTCGAGGACATCACCGAAAAATCAGGCCTAGGAATTCTCGACAATACTTCGTGCGCGCTATTTGCCGATTTTGATAACAACGGGCGGCAAGATCTCATTGTTGTGTCCACGAATGGGCCTCTCTTGTTTTCGAATCAAGGTGATGGAAAGTTTCTGCGAAAGGCGGATGCGTTTAAGTTCGCGGTGCCTCCGCAAGGAACTTTCACTGGCGCGGCAGTTGCGGACTATGATCGAGACGGTTGGCTGGACGTTTATTTCTGTCTCTATCTCTATTATCAGGGAACGGATCAATACAACTATCCATCGCCCTACTATGCCGCAGAAAATGGACCACCGAACTTTCTGATGCGCAACAACCGGGACGGAAGTTTTCGTGATGTCACCTCGGGAACAGGTTTGAATAAAAACAATTCGCGCTACAGTTTTTGTTGCGGCTGGAGCGATTTCAACGGCAACGGCTGGCCTGATCTTTATGTAGTGAATGACTTCGGGCGAAAAAATCTTTATCGAAATAATGGTGACGGCACCTTCACGGATATTGCTTCCCAAGCTGGAGTGGAAGACGTTGGTGCGGGCATGAGCGTTTGCTGTTTTGATTATGACAATGACGGAGCAGAAGACATCTACGTTGCAAATATGTGGACCGCTGCTGGACAGCGCATCGCCATGCAGCCGGAGTTTGAGAAAGATGCGCCCGAAGATATACGCGCGTTGTTTCGCAAACACGCCATGGGGAACTCTTTGTTCAGGAATACAGGTAAGGATACTTTCCGGGATGCGACCGGACCGGCTGGGATGAGTATGGGCCGATGGTCGTGGTCGAGCGATGCATGGGATTTTGATCATGACGGCTTCCTCGATCTCTACGTCACCAACGGAATGGTTTCCGGCCCTTCACGTCCAACGCCGGCAGAAGATCTGAACAGTTTTTTCTGGCGGCAGGTGGTAGCTAATTCTCCGGTTAAGGCGCAAGCTTCGCACCATTACGAACTGGGATGGAATGCTCTCAATGAGCTCATCCGCTCCGACCATACATGGAGCGGCTTTGAGCGAAATATCTTTTACGCCAATAACCTGGATGGGACGTTCTCCGATGTCTCCGGAGTTGCCGGATTAGACTTTTTAGAGGATGGTCGGGCGTTCGCGCTTACGGATTTTAATCATGATGGCCGATTAGAAGTGTTCCTGAAAAACCGGAATGGCCCACAGTTACGGGTTTTGCAAAATGTCATGCAGAAGCTTCCGCCCTCGATCGCGTTTCATCTGCGTGGAACTAAGAGTAATCGCGATTCTATCGGAGCGGTGGTGAATATCGAATGTGCCGGGTTGAAACAAACCCGGATGCTGCAAGCGGGATCGGGATTTCTTTCTCAGCATAGCAAAGAGGTGTTTTTTGGGTTGGGTGAAGCCAAAGGACCGGTGCATGCTTCCATTCGATGGCCGAGCGGACTTGTGCAGGAATTTCAAGATCTTCCTGTTAATCATAGAATTTCAGTGGAAGAGGGAAGTGTAGAGGTTCATTTGGAGCCGTTCAAGGCGCGAACCCCTCAGGGGCTAAAGCCCAAATCTATTGTGGTTCAGAGCGGCATGGCTAAAGCCATGCCCTTCCACAACAGCTCGCTGAAACGTGCTGATTCGCAAAAAGCTGAATCGCAAGAAACCTCTTGGGCAGGAACCGAGCCGCTTCCTGTTGCGGTTGAAACTTGGCTGCTTGCTCCAATTTCCGCGCCAGATTTTTCTCTCGTTGACTTGAAAGGTAAAACACAATCGCTTACTGCACTTCGTGGCAGGCCGGTGCTGCTTAATTTTTGGGTTACGCAATCAGCAACTTGCCAAGACAATTTGAAGGTGTTTAGCCAACTCCATCAGCGCTGGTCACGGCAGGGCTTGCAATTATTGACAGTAAATGTGGATGATTCCAGCGATCCGGCTAAACTTAGAGTATTTGTGCGAGAACGTCAGTTTTTATTTCCTGTTTTGCCGGCATCGGATGACGTGGCTGGTATCTACAACATTCTCAATCGGTATTTATTTGACCGGCATCGAGATATGGGTCTTCCCACTTCGTTTTTGATCAATAACAAGGGCGATATCGTTAAAGTCTATCAAGGACGAATTCGTCCAGAACAGGTGGAAAATGACCTTCAAAATATTCCACAAACGTTAGCCGAGCGGCTGGCGAAAGCCCTCCCTTTTCCCGGAGTGACCGACGCTTCTGTGTTTCAACGCAACAATCTTTCATTAGGTGCAGTTTATTTTCAGCGGGAATATTTTGATCAAGCGGAGGCGTCATTTCGCCTCGCTTTACGCGATGATCCATCGAGCGCAGAAGCTTTTTATGGTTTGGGAAGCGTCTATCTAAAGCAAGAGAAAACTGCCGAAGCGCGCGAGAGCTTTGAACGAGCCACTGAAGCTCATGCTAGCTATCCAGACACCTCGGCAAATGCCTGGAACAACCTTGGCCTTTTGGCCATGAGAGAAAGCCGCAGCGAAGAAGCGATTCAGTATTTTCAAGAGGCGCTGCGAAAAGCCTCCGGTCATTTAATTGCGCTCAATAACCTTGGGAATGCTTATAGGCAGCAAAAAAGGTGGGACGATGCCCGCGAAGTACTAGAGCGGGCGGTGCAGGTCAGCCCACAAGATCCGGAGGCGAATTACAGTTTGGGAATGGTGTTTGCGCAGCTCAATGATATTGATCGAGCCTATGAATATTTGCAGAAGGCTCTGAAGTTTCGTCCCGACTATCCCGAAGCTCTGAACAACTTAGGCATACTTTATCTGCGAACTCAGAGGCGGGATGAGGCAGTCACCAGTTTTGAAAAATGCATTCGCGTGGCCCCATCCTTCGATCAGTCCTACATAAATCTTGCCCGCATTTATGCAATTGAGAACACACCGGAAAAAGCCAGGGCTGTTCTTCAAGATTTACTCAAGGAACATCCCGATCACCCCGTCGCACAGAAGATGCTGGAGCAATTAAAGCAATAAATAGGGAAAACGGCATTTCATGTCGGCCATCAGAGCGCTGTCCCGGCGCCGGTTTGGGGCTATGTTTGCCTGGTCTCGCAAATTCATACGGTCGATCTCCACGATCTCCAGGAAGCGGCGGCCTGTGCATTCATGCGTGATGCGCGTACGGTGTCGAAGGCAGTTGCCTCCGTTACCGAATCGGTAAAGATGAACTACGAAATTCACGGGAACTCGATACCGCATTTGCACATGCACTTCTTTCCGCGATATCAAGGTGACCAATTTGAAGGGCAACCCATCAACCCACGAGTAGTAATGCAACCTGTGTACGTTCCGGGGAGTTCGAAAGAACCCGCAGTGCTCTTTAATTGCGCTTGGCTCAAATATGGCATAGGCTCCTTGGGTCGAGGAAACAGGCGCTTTGTCTGCTTCAGTCTGATCCACTACCTATTTATCGGCATTCGTGACATCAACCCTGGAATCTGCATATACTTGAATTGTCTCCTTTCGCATTCTGCCGCCGCGCCTTCTGGCGATGGTTCTCTGCGCACTCTGACAAAATTTGTTCGGATGCGCGGAACCAATGATTAAAAAAAACTCTCTCGAACTGGCCAACCGCATAGTGGAATTGCGAAAACGCCTAAAATTAAGCCAATCGGAGCTTGGTCATCGGGTTAATGCGTTAGCGATGGCGGTTTCACGATGGGAGCGCGGAGCACAATCCGCTCCGGCAGACATATGTGTATTGCTGGGAAATTTGGCAGGCAAGGATGAATGTTGGTATTTCTGGGGAAAAGCCGGGCTCAGCAGCGATGATGTTATACGAGTTCTTGCTAAGGGGCAAAAACATTTGCCGAACATTCCTCTGCCAGTTTTGCAGGTAGTAGCGGCAGGGGCCGAAGAAGATGAAAAGAAGAAGACGTCTTTAATTGCAATCCCGCTACTGCCGTTGTTTGCGGCCGCGGATAGCGAGGGCGGATCCCCACATTTTGATTTCAACTTAGTTGAGCCGGAAGGCATGTTGGCAGCGCCGGGCGTGTGGTGTCCGAATCCCAAACTTACCAGTTCGTTGCGAGTCAAAGGCGACTCGATGGAACCTTTGTTGCACGATGGTTACATTATTGTGGTGGACAGGGGACAAAAAGACCGCGCCAAGTTAAAGGATAAAGTCATTGTTGCTTTTTGCCATGAGTATGGACTGGTGGTTTCGCGGTTGCGGCGAGTTGGTAAAGTCGAGATGCTGGTCCCTGACAACCGGGAACACGAACCCGTCTCATTGACCCACAGTTGGCGAATCGTGGGCAAGGTGCTGTGGTGGGTTGGAATGCCCGATTCAGCGACATCATTTTAGGCTACTTTCCCCGGAATACATCCTGCGCAGGCTGTTAAGTGTGCGCATCGCATCGGACAAAGCTTGTCGTTCTTCGGCAGTTCCTCCACTGTCCAACATCAAAACTTCGATTCGCATATGGATGGCAGTTGTGGCATCGGTAATTCGTTGACGAAGTTTTTCGGGATCAACTTCGAGTAAGGCGGCGTGATAGAGATCCAGCCATGGCTGCTGTTCGATATTCATGTCTAGCATGAATATAAAAAGAAAGAGCAGGCTTGTCAGTTAGCCAGCCTACATTGCTGCGGTTTTAGTGGAGCCGCTTACAAACCAAATTCTTTGCTTAGTTTGCCGATGACACCGTAGCACTCACACGCGGATTGTTCCAGAATTTCTTTGTCAAGAATGGTGACTTTGCCGCGATTATGTTGAATAGCGCCGGACTGCTCAAGTGAACCCACTGCCAGTGTCACTGTCGGCCGTGATGAGCCCAACATCTGTGCGAGGAAGTCCTGAGTCAAATCGATAAAAGCGATTTGGAGACGATCCTGTGACATGAGCAGCCAGCGCGCCAGACGCTGGTCTACTTCATGCAAGCGGTTGCAAGCCACATTTTGCGCCATAATAAGCCCCTGTAGAAAAGAAAAACGGTATAGCCGATTTTCGGTTTCGGGAATTTCGGGCTTAATACGCTTGAGATCATCGGCCTTGATTAGGAATCCCTCGCCAGGGGGAACCTGAATCAGGGCGCGATGGGGGCTTCTATCAAAGCCAAATAAGATGGGTAAACCTACGAATCCTTCTCTTCCCACGGTTCCGACTTCTACCGTGTTTCCTTCTGCTGTGGTTACCAGGAGCGAGACCAAGCCGGTATTTGGGAAATAGCCATTCTCAATTTTCTCCCCAGGATTGTAGAGACTTTCGCGGCGATCAAGGCTTACGAAACGAAGAATCGGCTGGAGAAGCCGCCGCTCCTGTTCCGCAATAGAGGCAAGAATAATGTTATGAACTGGGTGGCCGTTTAGTTCAAGGATGCGTTTGCGATCAATGAAAATCGGTGCTGGAAGGTCTCGTTGGGATTGGGACATTTTTGGGCAACTATCCAACGCCCTAGGATGCCGAAAAGGCGTTTGTAGGTAGGCAAATCGGAACGCCAATAACCAAAGTTCTTGAGATTAAGGCCTACGAATCCATACGGTATGTACTGTATCGAACAAAACACCGGGATTGTGAAATGCTTGCCAATTCCAGCTATGACTTCAAGATTAGAAGACCGCATAAAAGGATTGTGTGCCAAAGCGGTGGCACTGCCGGATTCCGATGAATTGAATCAGGTTTTGGCGGAGCTCAAGTCCGCGCTTAGCGAACACACAGAGCGTATAAGAAAAATGGCTGTCGAGATCGTTCCCAACCGGCGAACCCCATAAACCTCGGATTACGCTTAGTTTATCTTTTCGCAGAAAATCAGCGAACCTCATTCGGCTCTGCTACCCCGATCAGTGGGTATCGTGTTAGTTCAGCACTGGGACAACACCATTCACTGGACATTGTTGGGAGGTTTTGCACCTTCCGGTATACTGATTAGTTATGCCGATCCTTAAAAACATTGCGGCTATTGCCAAGGGCATGGGCATCACCTTCATGGAGATGTTCCAGCCGACGCAGGTGGAAAATTATCCGGATGGTCCGGGGCCTTTAAAGGGGGCCAAGTTCCAAGAACGTTATCGCGGAGTGCACGTGCTACAGCGCGATGAAAATGGCCTGGAAAAGTGTGTGGCGTGCTTCTTATGCGCGGCGAATTGCCCTTCCAATTGCATTTATATAGAGGCTGCCGAGAACACGGAAGAGAACCGAGTCAGCGGGGCGGAGAGATACGCCAAGGTTTACAACATCGACTATAACCGTTGCATATTTTGCGGATATTGCGTCGAGGCTTGCCCTACCGATGCGATTACGCATGGCCACGGGTTCGAACTGGCAACCTTCAATGCGACCAATCTGATATATCGCAAAGAGCAGATGCTTGCCGCCATGCCGGCCCACATGGGATCGAATGCGGTCTTCAATCAGGCGGAAGTCGAAGGCGGGGCGCCGAAGTTTCCAGTACCAGGAAGCTAAGATTTAAAGAATTCTGATTGAGTTGAGACGCCGGCCCCAGAGCGTGGGTCGGCGTTTGTGTATAAGCAGTCGTTGGTCGGGAGCCGTCAGTCGTTGGCCAGGAGCATCTGTGAGTTTTGTTGACAACGCAGAATGAATCTCTATCGATCAGAGATGGATCTTAAGTTCTAACCAACGACGGACGACCAAAGACTGACGGCTAGCAACTAGTAAAAAGGCGATTCTAAGAGTATGTCCAATTTTCTCCAAACTGTGCGGGAACGCGTTGTGGTTTATGACGGCGCGATGGGGACTAATATCCAGAAGCGCAATCCTACCCTCGACGATTATTGGGGCAAGGAAAATTGCAGTGAAGTTCTGGCGTTAAGCCGCCCGGATATTATTCGGGACATTCATGCCGATTTCTTCCGGGTGGGCTGCGACATTGTCGAAACCAATACATTCGGCGGCTCACGTATTGTTCTTGCCGAATTTGACCTGGCGGATCGGGTTGCAGAAATCAATCTTGCTGCCGTCAAGCTTGCCAGGGAAGTTGCAGATCAATTTTCGACGAAAGACAGGCCGCGATTTGTTGCAGGATCGATGGGTCCGACCACCAAACTGCCATCGCTCGGCCACATCAAGTTCGATGACATGGTTGCAACTTATGTCGAGCAGGCTCTGGCCTTAATTGAAGGCGGAGTCGATGTGCTATTGATCGAAACCGCACAAGATTTGTTGCAAGCAAAAGCCGCAACGGTTGCCGTGTTCGAGGCAATGCAGAAAGCCGGCAAGCGTCTGCCAGTGACGGTTCAGGTGACACTACAGGAATCAGGCACAATGTTGCTTGGAACGGAAATTGGGGCGGTGGTTACCGCGCTCGATCCATTTGACATTGATGTGATTGGGCTGAACTGCGCGACAGGCCCAAAAGAGATGAATGACGCAGTCCGTTATCTTGGGCTGAATACGACCAAGAATATTTCGATTCTGCCGAATGCCGGCCTCCCGCAGAATGAAGGTGGGCATGCGGTTTATAAGCTGAGCCCTGCGGAACTGGCCGACTATCATAAGCATTTTGTTGTTGATTACGGCGTGCGCATCGTCGGCGGTTGCTGCGGTACGACTCCGGAACATCTGAAGGCAGTTGTTGATGCGGTATCGAGCGTCGAGCCTGCTGTTCGTAATGTTAAGCCCACTGCTGCCGCATCGAGTGCGTACACTTCGGTGCCTCTTGATCTTGATCCCAAGCCACTGATTGTGGCTGAAGAGATGAACACGACCACGCGGGTAGAGCACTTCCGCAACCTGGTGCGTGGCAAAAAATACGACGACATACTGGGCATGGCGAAGAAGTTGGTCAACGAAGGGTCGCACATGCTGGACTTGTGCTGCGCAATCGTTGGCGAGGACGAGAAAGATTACATCACTTCGATCCTGGAGAGGGTAGCGACGCGCGTGCCTGCGCCCATTCTTGTCGACTCGACCGAAGCCGACGTGATTGACGAGGCGCTCAAGCGAATTCCGGGCAAGGCGATCATCAATTCGATCAATCTGGAAGATGGCGAAAAGCGGACTTCCCAAGTTCTACCAATGGCGAAGCGCTACGGAGCAGCCGTGATTGCGTTGACAATCGATGAAGACGGCATGGCTTTAACAGCCGATAAGAAGGCTGCTATTGCCAAGCGCATCTACAATCTAGCGACGCAGAAGTATGGCATTCGTCCGGTGGACATCATTTTCGATGCTCTGACTTTGCCGATTTCAACGGGGCAGGACGAATATCGTTCGGCGGGAATTGAAACTCTGAACGCGATCAAGAAGATTAAACAAGAATTGCCGGATGTGAAGACGATTCTTGGGGTCAGCAATATCTCGTTTGGACTCGACGCATATCCCAGGCGCGTGCTGAATTCGGTTTTCATGCACGAAGCGGTTAATTATGGCCTTGATATGGCTATTGTTAACTACACCAAAATCTATCCTTTGTATAAAATTCCTCAGGAAGAAGTTGAGCTTGCGCGCAAGCTGATTTATCGCGATACAGCGGACGGCGATCCACTGCAAAAGTACATGCAGCATTTTGCCGGAACCAAGGGCAAGGTGCAGGGATCGACCACGGCGCACGTCGAAACTCTTTCGGTCGAAGACAAGCTGAAATTCGCCATTATCAATGGCGAGAAATCGGTGGGCGACGGCACCCATAAGAAAACGCTGGAAGATCTTTTGGAAGATGCGCTCAAAGATTACTCGCCGTTGGAGCTGATTAATACTGTCCTGCTGGACGGAATGCGGACCGTGGGCGAACTCTTTGGTGCGCGCAAAATGCAGCTTCCTTCCGTGCTCGATTCCGCTTCCGTTATGAAGCAGGCGGTGGCGTATCTCGAACCGAAGATGGAGAAGAAGACCGGATCGCAGCAGAAGGGAACTATTGTGCTGGCGACGGTGAAAGGTGACGTTCACGATATCGGCAAAAATCTGGTCGACATTATTCTGACGAACAACGGATTCAAAGTCGTGAATCTCGGCATTAAGCAGCCAGGCGATTCGATTATCAAATCGGCATTGGAACATAAAGCAAATGCCATCGGCTTGAGCGGGCTTCTGGTGAAGTCCACGCTGGAGATGAAGTACGTTCTTCAGGATCTGAAACGACAGGATTTGGAATTTCCGGTCATTTGCGGCGGCGCGGCGTTGACGCGCAAATACGTGGAAAACGATCTGCGGCGTGAATATTCGCAGGGGGTGTTTTACGCGGACGACGCCTTCGCCGGGCTGCATATCATGGAAGACCTTTCGAGCGAGAACGGCAAGCGCAAGGCTCGCATCGAAGAAGGCCGCAAAATCAAGGAGTACGCCAAAGCGGCTGCCGTCGATGAATTGGATGGTCCGGTTTTCGCCGAGCGAAGTGCGGTTATAAGCGATGCTCCAGATATTCCAACACCTCCGTTTTGGGGAGTGCGAGTCAAGAAAGACTTCGACCTGCGCGAGCTGTTTCCTTACATTAATGACACGGCGCTGTTCAAGAATCAATGGCAGTTGAAGACGGCATCGCAGGAAGACTATTTACGGCTCGTCGAGTCGAAATATCGTCCGATCAAGAAGCAGCTAGAAGACGAGATTATCGCTACAGGGATCTTTGATCCAAAAGTGGTGTACGGCTATTTTCCAGCGCAAAGCGAAGGTAATGACGTAATTGTGTATGAGCCGGAGTCGCTGGGCTTGCCGAGTAAAAATGGACAGCCGCGGGCGGCTGTCCCTACGCAAGTAGCTCCTGCACAAGCGAAAGAGCTTTTGAGGTTCACGTTCCCCCGGCAACGGGAAGGCCGCAGGCTTGCCATCTCCGATTTTTTCGCACCGAAGAGCTCCGGCAAGATGGACGTGCTCGGGCTATCACTGGTGACAATTGGAGACAGAGCATCGGTCGAAACGCAGAAATTGTTTGAAGGTGGCGAGTACACGAAATATCTGTATTTGCACGGGCTTAGTGTGGAAACGGCCGAAGCGCTTGCCGAATATCTGCATAAGATGATGCGGCAAGAGCTCGGCATTGAAGGCGAGGATTCTCCGCATATTCGCGATCTGTTTCATCAGAAGTATCGTGGATCGCGCTATTCGTTTGGATATCCTGCGTGTCCGAATCTGGAGGATCAAACGAAGTTATTTGCATTGCTACAGCCGGAAGAAAATGTAGGCGTGAAGCTGACTACGGGATTCTTACTTGAGCCAGAGCAGTCAACGTCAGCTATTGTGGTACATCATCCACAGGCCAAATATTTTGTGGTGTAGACGGGTCGAGTAACCAAATCGTTATAACCTTAGAGATGGTGCGGTATGGACTGTATTGCCTTCGAACACTCATCCGTATTCTACTAATCTAGCTACCAAGCAAGCCGTAGTACCCGCTCCCAGTATGTCGAAAGTTTGTACTTGGAGCGGGTTTATTTTTGCCTACAAACGTATGCGTTGAAACTGGTCATCCGTTGTCGGTGGTATCGCAAGCTTACTGATCGCGATTAACTATTCGTCATCAATGGGATCATCGAACAAAACGAGAGACTGCTTGAGTTGTGGTAAGGACTGATTCGGTTTTCAAGCGGCTTTGTAACAGCTTCTCGCGCAACGATGATTCTTCCAGTGCCTGGGATTTTGCAAGAAGCGCGGCTTGCAGGTCGAGCAGCCTGCGTCCGAGCCTCACTCTGGCTCGCAGCTCTTCCGCTTCAAAAGGTTTAGTAACATAGTCGTCCGCTCCAGCTTCCAAGCCAGCGATGATATCTGAGGCGCTGTTTCTTGCGGTGAGTAGGACGACATAATTTCCTGCAGTTTTCTTATCATTACGAATGTACCGGCAGAGTTGTGGGCCGGTTAAGCCGGGCATGATCCAGTCGAGAATCACAATACCTGGTGATTCGCGTTGTTGCAGCAATCTCCAGGCGCTCTCGCCCTCCGATACAGTTTGCACTTCATAATCAGCGCACAGGAGCTGCTGCAAGATAGCGCGGAAAAATGGATCATCCTCCGCGATAAGCACATTCATGAACTACTCCATCGTTTAGTGCATTATGATTCCGGCAATTCAGTCTGGCTGTGCAACCATTTCGCGATCCATTTGCACGAGTTGGGCGTGTACTGCGGCAGTCATCTTTGCTGCATTCGGCAAGTCGCGCCTTTTCGCCATCTCTTCCAGTTTACGAACCATTTCCGATAGTTCAGCAGCGCCTAGATAACTCAACTGTTCTTTCAAATGGCGGGCAGCATACTCGATCGTCAAGGCGTCTTTTTTGTCGAGGGCCCGTTGCATTTGTTCAATCAGCCGGGTTTTTTCTTCGGAAAATAAACCAATAATTTCGGCCAGAAATTTTTCGTCTCCACCGGCTCGCGCGAGAGTTGCCAAACGGTTCCAACAGGCGGGACGGTGTCCCGGTTCAATTGCCTCGGGTTGGTCAAACGCGAGAAGTACGGTTTCCAGCTGCACAGTGAATAGAGGCTTATGAAGATAACTGTCCATTCCGGCATCGAGACAGCGCCCCCGCCCTGAGTTGCTAGATTGCGCGGTCATGGCAATGATGGGCACGTGATTACGAGTTTGGCGTTCCAGATCACGAATCTGCATTGTGACTGCTAACCCATCCAGTTCTGGTTGGTCTATATCGATGAAGATTAGATTGAAGGCGTGTTGACGATACCGGGCCATGATTTGAGAGGCGTCCTTTGCCGTTGTTGCCTTGTGCCCCATTTTCTTTAGCGTATCCACTAACTGCGGCTGGTTGAAAAAATCATCTTCGGCCACAAGAATGCGCAGCTTGTGGAGGGGGTCGCGGGCAAGAGGGATCATGTTAAGAAATATCGCCCGAAAAGATGCGGAACTTTAGTGCTCCACGGTAATGTAACTTTAGAACCTAAAAGATTACGAATAAAAATGTTTGAGGCGACAAGCGCAGCTTTTAACATCGCGGTTTCGTAAATTAGTCTGCAAACTCAGAAGTTCACTAAGATGGTAAGTTCTTACGACAAAAATCTTAGAAGTTTCTAACAAAAGGAGCTCATAGTGCGTCGTCTTTTGATACTCGTGTCTTTGTTCGCTTCCTGCTTAGGATTCTTTTCGCCCAATACATACGCGCAAGCGATTCACCTTACCGTGGATCTTACTGATGCTCCGCGCAATATTTATCATGCCCAATTGACGCTTCCAGTCAAACCCGGGCCACTCACGCTTGTTTATCCCAAATGGGTTCCCGGCAACCATCGTCCCAGCGGACCGATTGAAAATGTTACTGGGGTGAAGATGGAAGCTGCGGGCCGGAGTTTGCCGTGGGAGCGGGATTCTGTGGACATGTATGCGTTCCATGTGGATGTCCCGTCAGGCGTTAGCGAATTACAAGTCTCCCTGGACACGATTACTACCAGCGGCGTTTCCGGAGCGAGTGGAGCCGCCGCGTCCTCCCATGTTTTGGATTTGAATTGGAATCAGGTCTTGCTGTACCCACAAAACACAAACTCAGATGACGTTCAATTTATGGCTTCAGTTCGACTGCCCGTGGGATGGAAATTCGGTACAGCTTTAAAGCCAGAAGAAGCTCCCAGTCAGTCCTCGTCGGAAATACATTTCAAGCCGGTTTCACTAACGACTTTGGTGGATTCACCGCTTATCGCCGGGGATCACTTCCGCAAAATACAGCTAACCAAACCCGGGGAAACTCCCGTTCACGAAATCGATATGGTTAGCGAGAGCGATGCGGGATTGGCAATGACATCAGAAGATGAAGCAGCCTATCGCAAGCTGGTTGCCGAGACCGGAGCTTTGTTTGGGGCGCGGCATTATCTGGAATATCACTTCTTGTTTACCCTGAGCGATGAAGTCGGGGGGCGAGGACTCGAACATCACCAGTCCAGCGATAACGGTATCGAAGAACGAGGGCTCATTGATCCTGATATTCGCTTGCTGGACGCTAGTTTGCTGCCGCACGAGTTCACCCATTCCTGGAATGGCAAGTACCGTCGGCCGGCCGGACTGGCAACGCGAAATTATCAGGAGCCGATGATTGGAGATTTGCTTTGGGTTTATGAGGGATTAACCGAGTATTTGGGGAACGTCCTTACGGCGCGCTCTGGATTGTGGTCGCCTGAAGAATACCGAGAAACGTTGGCTGCGACTGCCGCTATGCTGGATCATCGCGCGGGGCGAACGTGGCGTCCTCTGGAAGATACTGCGCGTTCCGTCCAAATTTTGCGGCTGGCTGGACCGGTATGGCAGAACTGGCGTCGTGGCCTTGACTATTATCCGGAGGGGGAGCTGATATGGCTCGACGTGGACATGCTGATACACCAGCAGACGCATGGGCAGAAATCGCTCAATGACTTTTGCCATTTGTTTCATGGAGGGCAGAGTGGACCTCCCAAAGTTGTGCCTTACACGTTTGATGATCTGGTAAACACTCTGAACCAGGTTACTCCTTATGATTGGGCAAGGCTTTTGCGAGAACGCACCAATGCGGTGACCACGCATGCTCCGCTCGGTGGAATCGAACGGGGCGGATGGAAACTGGTCTATGACGATCATCCGAATCTGGTTATTCATGCCAGTGAAAAGCTCGGCAAAAGCCTGAATGCATTTTATTCTTTGGGCTTTTCTGTCCGGGAAAACGGTGAGCTGCAAGATGTGATTCCTGGCTCTCCCGCCTACACTGCGGGGATTGGCCCTGAAATGAAACTGGTCGCAATCAACGGACGGCGGTGGTCGAAGGACGTACTACGAGACACGCTGCGAACCGCTAAACAAGATCATCAGCCGATTGATTTGCTCATCGAGAATGCTCAGTTCTTTAAGACTTATTCGATCCCATACTACGATGGAGAGAAGTACCCACATTTGGAACGAACGGACGGTCCAGATGTTCTAGGGGACATTCTGAAAGCGGCGTCCAAGTAGCGCCTTTCGTGCGGGAGGACAGGAACTGAAGTGCAATTTGGCAGGGATAAATACTGATAAAATTGCAGGTAATGGGCGGTTTCATCAAATCTGGTCTGATTTGTGGATTGCTGGCGGGACTCGGCATTTTCTCAAATCAAGTCGTTGCACAAGTTTTTACCAACTCTGGCGAGAGATCCGTAGCTTTAATCCGCAAAGTTTCTTTGCTGAATGTGGGCAATAGCGTTGAACTTGAAATTCTCGCCAGCGCGCCGGTAACGCCGCAGAGCCAGGTCGTCACCGCTCCTAATCGCCTGGTGATTGATTTTCCCAATGCGCAGCCTAGCTCTGAACTGCGTGGCTTGAATGTGAATCGCGGAAATCTCAAGAATGTTCGTGTGGGATTGTTCTCGGCCAATCCACCGGTGACTCGAGTTGTCCTCGATCTAACCCAGGTGGCGAGTTATCGCATTTTTCCTTCAGGCAAAACTGTCATCGTAAAATTTGACGCAAAAGCTGATGGAACAATCGCAGCAAGAATTGGCGGGACGGGACATTTGCAAACCGTATCAGCAGCAGCTTCGCAAACGGCGGCTCCCATCATTATCTCGGAAGCAGATATGCCGCCAACTTTGCCCATACGTAGGCCACAAGTGGATGTGCATTTCAGCCGCGGGATGCTGAGTATTCATGTTGACAAAGGCACGCTGGCGGAAGTGCTCAATGAAGTACACAGGCAGACGGGTGCGGATATTCCGCTCCCGCCGGGAGCGCAGCAGGAACAGATTGTCGCCGATATCGCTCCGGCTCCAGCGCGTGAAGCCATGGCAGCGTTGCTGAATGGATCGCATTTTAATTTTGTAATGGTGGGATCGGAGCGCGATCCGAATGAGTTGCGCGGTGTTTTTCTGACTTCAAAACAGGGCGTGGCCTCAGCGGGCGAAACTTTTACACAGGAATATTCATCGGCAAATCAGCCGCCGCCCGAGCCGGTGCAAGGACAGATGCAACCGTCCGAACCAGTGGACGACACGCCGCCACCAGTGCCAGAGACAGAACCGGAAGCCCCGCAGCAGTAATGGGTCAATTGCGCGAGAACATGTCCTACTGACCGATGAGGCGGACGGGAACAGGGGAAACACCGCCGCCGGAGATTGTCGTGCCGGATCCGGTATTACTGCCGCATCCAGAAGCGTTCATCACAACGGCCTGGATAGTTCCATTTCCATCTACGGTCTGAACGCCTAGCTGAAGAAAACCCGTGATCGTTACAGGCTGACAAACTCCTCCAGGGCACGCGTTGGTTCTACTATCGAATAATGGAACCGTGATCACCGAATCGCTACGGCTGATATTCTTCGTTAGGGCTCCAGCTAACGTCGAATTTGGGTTATTACCGCCCGCGTCAATCTCTACCGGAAGTCCAGTCCCCACGTTGCCAGGAGCAAAGACATCTTGGCCCATCCCTAACCCAGGCCCACTGGCATGAATTAGACACTGAGTCGCATTCGAGGTTTCAGTGAGACGCGTAGTTGTTCCAGTGCTGGACCGGATATGTAGTTGGTCTCCGCAACTGAGTTGTTCCCCTTCGTCTGTAGTGGGGGGTGCTAGCTTTGTCGGCTCCTCGGAACAAGCGATATTGTCGTACGTGCCGCCGATCCCGACCTGTGCACACGTCCCGGGAGGCGCCGCTCGCGACGGACAGATGGTCGCTTCCTGTGGAGGGCGGATTATGTAATAGGCGGCATACGGTTGCGGCGGTGGAAAAGGCACCGTTCCATTCGTCTTAACTTGCGCGAGATAGATTTCTTGCCCGAGATATGCCGCTGGACTGTTGAGTGCGTTGTTGTTGTTGGGATCGACAAAATATGGGAACGGACAAACCGTTGTAGCGGTGGTGCTCGGCATACAATTTGGAACTAAGAACGGCTTGATCGAAACCTGAACCGGCGAGATTCCCGGGGGGCCCGACGGATTGTAGGCTTCCGCTGTGGCTGTAGCCGTCACCCTGTTCATTCTTTGTCCCCAGATGCTTGCGAAATAGCTGGGAAGCGCTGTCTGCTGAACTTTTACGGTTACTTGTGGGTTTTGGTCTCCACCGCTGGAGCTGTACGTACAGTTAATGGGGGCAATCTGAGGAGGTTGCCCAGCGACAAGATTTATCGCGGCCGCGGATTGTGCCGCTGCATTCGCCGCACCGCAAGCCGCACTTTCATTGATTTGACCTGACGTAAATCCAGAGTTCACGAACATCTTCGCTGCCGCTAGCGCAGCCGCATCGGCAGCGCATTGCGCTTCACCATGGGAAACATAAAGGGCGGTTAAATCAATGGCTAGCGCGGCCATCCCTAACACGACAGCAATCACCGCAGCCATGACAAAGATGGTCACTCCGCCCTCTCGATTTCGAAGGTGTGAATTCTGGGTCATGAAGTTTGCTTATCCAAAGGTGCCCTCAGTTTAAGTCCTGCATGGTTGCGGCTTCTGTAAGCTCGGACGTGCCGAGATAATTTGTCCCTGAAGCTATCAGCGTGATCACACGATTGAACGTCCAACTGTAAGGATAAGTAAGAGTCAATTTGGTTGCTTCGATAGTGTAAGTCGGGTTCGTTGGGTTTATCGTTAGTGTGGTCGTGTAAAAAGCTCCTCGATCCACAATGAGTATTAGATCATTCGGACATCCATTGGTTCGCGATGTTGTTTTGAAATACCACGAGAGGGGAGCACTCGCAGAGACGGGATTGCCCAGCTGAGGGACGGCGGCGGCAAGCGCACAGTCATTCAATTTATTCGCGACTAGTGCCGCGTCCACGGCATCGCGCACTGAACAAATAGACGCAACTGTAGCACAACTAGTTCCGGTAGGAAGTAAGTCCGTAGAAGGCAGGTTTGACGCAAATCGCGCACCTTCGCGGGCAATGATGCCGATCTTTTCTTTCAGTACGAACGCCGAGCCGAAGTCGTAGATGGCAACGACCATAACGAGTAAAAGCGGCAAGGATACTGCGAATTCAATAATTTCCGACCCTTCGGCTCCTGCTAGCCCTTTTATTAATCGGTTAATACCTCGCCGAATTCGAATTGTGAACCGCATGCTGATCAATTTTCCTGCCGGGCTTGGCCGTGCCCCGTGATTGTGATTCCATTCAACAGCGTGGTAAGCCGCAACGGACAACAGGTCATCCCATAAAGTGTGAACGGATACGTATAACTCAGGTCTACGCTCGTCGCGATCTCAATGGGTGTCGACCCGGGATTCAACTGTACAGTGTTGAAAGTTGGAGTCACCGTGCCATTTACGTGGGCAGCAGCAAAAATCGGGTTTACCACGTTAGTCATTACTGTCGTTTGTGTTGTAACGCCATTGCCGCAGCTCCCGCACGTGTTTGAAGCATACGCCTGTGCTGCCTCGTGGGCAGCGCGATATAGAGTTGAATAGACATTCATCACCCGCCCGAACCAGAAAATTCCAAAGACTATAAAGAACAAAATAGGAAGTATTACTGCCGCCTCCACAATGGCTTGTCCTGTACTTTCAGTCGCGATTCTCTTCGCGCATGACAATTTTGATTTCATAGATACTATGCGAACGCGACTGGCTCAAACCCCTCCCCACGCATGCCTCGCCGTGTACAAAATTACTGCCACTGCCACGGCTACTCCGAACGGAACTTTCACTGCTTGCGGGTTATCCAGTGTTAGCTCTTTTCCCGGCAGGTGCAAGGTCATCATTGATGCCAGCATGTGGCCGAGATTACGCACTGTTTGCCCTACTCGCTTTTTCCAAACTATCATTGCCAGGGCCATCAACCCATTGATCAGAATGGTGACAAACAAGATCTCCAGCAAATGATGCGGCCCCAAACACGCTCCGATTGCCCCAACCAGCTTCCAGTCCCCCGCGCCCAGACTTCTTAACACTACGAAGGGTAGCAGCAGTGCCAGTCCCAGGCCAGCCCCTAATAATGACTCTTTGGCGCCTGGTCGGCAGTTTGCGGCAATCCCCAGTATCAACCCCGGCACCGTCAGCCAATTTGGAATACGGCGCGACCGCCAATCGGTCACGCCCGCAATCGCAGCGATTAATGTCACTAAAATCCATGGCGCCTCTTTTAGCACCAGGTTATTCTTTGGTAATCAGAAGTTAATCGAATACGAAAGGATCTCATGCCTAACTCCGGCCCAGTACTGCAACAGAATGGGCGAATTTTCACATAGCAGGAAGCACAAGTCAATTGACAGGATGAGGGTGGCGACTCATTTTAAACCAGAGTCGCACCAGCTCTGCTGTAACATTATATTTCGGCAGACGAATACATCAGACCGCCGGAGGCTCCGTGATGACTGTAGTGAAGCGGATCAGTCCTATGCTGGCAACCGCCAACATGGATGAAACTATTGCATTTTATCAGAGTGTGCTGGGATTCATCTCAACCATGAAATCGCCGCAGTACTCGATTGTGGAGCGGGATGGCCAAACCATTCACTTTCAGGAGGCCGCATCTGAAGAGGTCATGAAGTGTGTGCGCGAGCATACTGAGATTTATATTGAAGTTTCCGGCATCCATGCTTTATGGGAGCATGTAAAAACGTTCAAGGATCATTATCGAATCCGGGATTTATTTGACCGGGAATATGGGATGACCGAGTTCCACATAGTAGATCCAAACGGGTGCTTGGTATTTGTAGGAGAAGCAACATCCAAACGAAATTAATTAGGTATGGCTGTGCGCTGTTTATCCACTCAAAAAACAAAAGGCCCGATTCACTCGGGCCTTCTTCTATCAACTTGCAATTATCTAGCGATTCAGAGAGTTCGGAGTGGAACGCTCTGCAACGATCTTCTTTGCGTTTTCCGCCAATTTTTGGGCTTGGGGAAGAAGCTCCAGCGCCTTGTTCACTTCAGGATCGCCTTCCGCTTTTACCTGTAACCCTTTTTCCTGGCCGAATGCGTCTACGAAGATTTCACTTTTAATGTTGTTTCGTATCCAGTCGTTATTCTGAACCAGGTCGGCTTCGGTATACGGAGTCTTATCTTCGTCGAGTGATTTACGGAATTCCTGCATCACCTGGTCGTCCACTTCGAACTTCTCGGTGGGATGATGCGTGACAACGTAATGTTTGGCGAAGTTGAAAAACGCGTAGTGCTGAAGTAACGTGTCCTCAAACTTATTGTCTTTCGGAGGATCAATCTTTACATCGGGCTTGATTCCGCCGCCGCCGTATACAGTACGTCCACTATCAGTCAGTTTTACTTCTCGGTTCGAAGTATCGTTGTCGTTAGGTCGGTCGAAATAATAGTCGTAGAGCGATACGTTCGAGTAGTCGCGTTGAATCAGACGTCCGCTCGGAGTGTAGTAATGAGCAGTGGTAAGTGCAAGACCGGTATTTTCCGACAACGGGTAAACCGTTTGCACTAAGCCTTTGCCGAAGGTGGTTTCGCCCACGATCAGGCCACGATCGTGATCCTGAATGGCTCCCGCCACAATTTCAGCGGCAGATGCCGTTCCACGATTGACCAATACGACTAACGGATAATCTCGTCCGCCATTTCCGTGAGCCGCAGTATAACGCTTTTCTGGGGATGACCGGCCGTGATGCGAAACGATCAGCTGTCCCTTATGCAGGAACTTATCAGCCACGCCCACGCCTTCGTTTAACAGGCCTCCGGGATTCTGGCGAAGATCGAGGATCAATCCCTTGAGATCCCCCATTTCATCGAGTGCGTCCGCGACCTCGTGCTCGGTGGTCTCGTTAAATCCTGAGACGTGCATGTAGCCGATGCCCGGCTTGATCATGAAATGCAGGTCAACGCTGTATCGTGGAATTTCGTCGCGGACTACTGCGAATTCGAGAGGCTTATCAGCACCCTCGCGCAACATGGTGATGTGTACCGTAGTGCCTTTAGGCCCCTTCAGCAAGTCAGCGACATCGCTGGTTGTCATGTTGTCAGTGGGCTTGCCATCGATTGCCATGATGATGTCGCCGGGGTGAATGCCAGCTTTATACGCGGGCGTGCCTGCGAAGGGGGCGATGACAATAACTTTGTTGTTACGCGGACCAACCGTCATCCCGACGCCATAGTACTTTCCACGCTGATCTTCGCGCAGTAGTGAGTACGCCTTGGGATCGAAGAAATTGGAGTGTGGATCGAGCACATGCAACATGCCCGGAATGGCTCCGTTGTAAATAGCCTTATCGGGATTTACCGGCTCAGCATAGTTTTGCTCAATCACATTATAGACATCCGCGAACTGCTTTAAGCTGTCGCGAACATCGGAATCGCTGCCCGAAGTTGCATCGGGATTCTTTTGAGCAAAGAGAATGCCGAGGAATCCGCAAACTGCGAGGAACAATACAACAAAAAAGAGGGAACGACGAGAACTACGGGCCATCTTCGATTTTCCTTCGGTTCGGGAGTCACTACCGTCCCGTAGACCGCTTGTGAGCGCAGTATAGCACGCGAACGGGTACTCTTAAGGGACGTTTGCTGCCCAAAAAGGTTACCAAAAGATTATCGCGCTCAAGTAGATAGGATGCGGAAGAACTCGTAATCGATGCAGGATAAAACCATAGTTCCTTAGCAATTTGAGGTCGCCGACTAAGATCTCTGTTTATGCGCCATGGCCTTTTCCTTGTACATAGCCGCGTCGGCGCGCGCGACCACTTGTTGAATGGTTTCGCCTGGCTTCCATTCAGCCACACCAACGGAAGCATCCACCATAATTTTGATTTCTCCCTGCTCGCCTAGCTGGATTGTGTACTCCCCAAACACCCATTTCAATATACGGTCCATCAACGATTGTGCACCCGGAAGATCACAATCCAGAACCAGGATGAACTCGTCACCACCCCAGCGCCCAACCAGATCACTGGGACGTGAATTTGACCGAAGCTCCTGAGAAAATTGTTTTAGTAAATTGTCCCCCGCCAAATGTCCATGAGTGTCATTGAGTTGTTTCAGCCGGTTTAAGTCCACGATGGCCACACAAAACACCTGTTTCTGCTGGATACGTAACTCGATCCGTTCTTCGACGTAACGGCGGGTGGCCAGGCCGGTGAGGGCATCTCTGGCAGCAATCTGTTCAACTGCCATGAGTTTAGATTCATATGTTTTAACTTGTGCCTGCAATTCCGCAACTGTCTCGCGATTCTCCTGAGCCATTTTATCCACACAGGTCTTTAGTTCAGATGCGCTCTGTATCAGGGATAGACGGACTTTGGTGAGGTCATCTAGGTTGGCGATGCTTTGCAAACGGTTCGTGAACAAACCCAATTGTTGCTCATAATGCTGATCTCGTTGGCCTACTGACTCGGCAGTGCGGGCGAGCACGATGAGAAGTTCCTTTACGTCATTGGCCTTTGTATTGAAATATTCCGCAATGCGTCCTCCCCATTGTTGCAATTGCTCACCGACCTGTTGTTCCGATTCTTTTAGCAGGAGGGGCGTGAGCTTGCCTGAGAGACGTTTTTCTAGACTGATGAAATTCTGTTGTAGCTCTGAACTAACCTCGGGGCAGGCTTGGTGGGCGCTTTTTCCCATGGTCCGCAGAACGGATCGATAACATGCCAGGGTAGTTGAAAAAAGATCAGATTGATCGAAATCGCCCTTTACTGGCCGGTCTTTGTCATCATCATCTTTGCCATGTTTATGCTTGTCCGCCTCTTTGTCCTTGCCCACATCAATGCCTATTTCCATGTCCAGGTATTTTTTCAAGGAAATCACGGTTCAACTCTCCTGTAATTGCAGGGTTGTTGCAGAACGTAGAATGCACGCTCGGGGAATGGAGCCAGCCTGAAGCGGCGCCCTTCGAGAACCGGAAGTCGAGGCATGACGCTTACGATCCTCTATCGGCTGAACGAGTGGCAGACTTAAGTGTTTATTGGTGGATTAAGTGCGATTATTGCTAACAAATTCGGAACCAGAAGCTGGTACTGAATAGAGGCGACATATCAGAGGACTCCCGTCTCTAGGCAAAAGTAAGCATTAGTGAATACTGTGGATTACAATACATCCATTCAATCCTGAGTTGCAGTCTTACATAATGAGGAGGGTAATACGGGCATCAGAGCTTGGTGGAGCGCTTGTTTCATTCAAGCATCCATGCGAAATCTGCCTTGTTGCAGTCAGTTCGCTTTGAATATCTCCCTCCTACATCCCAGGTACTTTCGTATCTTTACCTCAGCGACGGCTTTTCTCGTGCTGGTGGGAGTAAGTGCTGCGCAAAATACGAGGCTTATCACTCTTGATCAAGCGATAGATCTGGCACTCGCGCATAATCACTCAATCAAAGCCACTCGAACTCTGATTTTTCAAAATCAGGCGCAGGAAATTACCGCGAACTTGCGGCCAAATCCTACTTTGGGAGCCGATACCCAGTTCATTCCCTTTTTTAGTCCTCAGGATTTTTCTGGGGACAATCTGAACAATACTCAGCAATTCGATATTGGAATCGGATATCTCTTCGAACGTGGTCATAAGCGGCAGAGGCGCCTTCAGGCAGCTCGCGATCAGACAGCAGTCACGCGCTCCCAAGTGGCCGATGCCGAGCGCACACTTGCATTCAATGTTGGGCAGCAATTTATAAGCGTGTTACTCGCCGAGTCCACACTCCAGTTCGCGCTTCAGGATTTGAAAGATTTCCAGCAAGAGGTCGATATCGGTGAGGCACAATTCAAAGCGGGATATATCGGCGAGGGCGATTATTTAAAGATTAAGCTACAGCTTTTGCAGTTTCAAACTGACGTCTCTTCTGCCCGTTTGGCAAAATTGCAGGCTCTCGTTTCATTACGCGAGTTGTTAGGATATGACGCAGTCCCCGCCGATTTCGATGTAATCGGTGACTTGGCCTACCAACCCGTTAAAGCACGTGAGGAAGACTTGCAAGCCAAGGCTTTGCGCGAACGGCCCGACTTTGTGGCCGCAGAATTGGGAGTAACTGCCGCACAGAGTCAGATTGCTCTCGCAAAAGCGAATGCCAAGGTAGATGTCAATGGAACGTACGATTTCACCCATGTTTCGGGAGAGAACACTGCTTCACTCTTTGTGAATTTCGCGTTGCCGATTTTTGATCGGAATCAAGGAGAAATTGCGCGCACTGGATACGCCCTCACACAGGCGCAAGAGCAACAACAATCGGCTAGTGATACAGTTCTTTCCGATGTCGCTAATGCCTATGAAGCCCTTAAAAGTAACGATGAGGTGGTGCAACTTTATGCCTCCGGCTACCTTAAGCAGGCGCAAGACTCTCGCGACATCAGCGAGTATGCTTACAAGCGCGGCGCGGCGAGTTTGCTCGATTATCTCGATGCCGAGCGCAGCTATCGTTCAACCCAATTAGCATACCGCCAAGCCTTGGCCTCTTACATGACCGCACTTGAGCAATTAAAAGAAGCAGTAGGAACGAGGAATCTGCCGTGAGAGATCGTAAGAGAACGCATGGTAAGAGGTGGCGGCCATTGGCTGCATTGATTGTCCTACCCGCGAGTATGCTGCTGCTGACCAGTTGCCAAGGGGGCGGTGTAAATGCCGCGTACTCAAACAAGAAGAGTTCCGAAAATCCAGAGTTGTTTTCCATTCCACAGGAGCAGATGTCGCACGTTGAAGTTGTCACGGTTCAACCCACAACGCTAACTCGAACTCTCCGCTTGACGGGAGCTGTGGCTTACAACAGCTTTCGCACCACACCGGTAATCACCCAGGTGAGCGGACCAGTAAGCAGGGTAGTGGTTGTCCCTGGGCAAAAGGTCCATCAGGGAGAGCCGATGTTGTATGTCGCGAGTCCGGATTACTCGCAGCTCCGTACTAATTATTTGAAAGCGAAAGATGCGTATGCTCTGGCAGAAAAGGCCTTCGCCCGCGCAAAGGATTTATACCAGCATCACGCCATTGCCGAGCAGGCGCTAGAGCAGGCGGAATCGGCTGATGTACAAGCAGGGGGCGACTTGGCGTCAGCCCAAGCCGCATTGAAGGTTATGGGGATTACTGATCCCGACGCGTTGGTGCAAGCTCCGCCATCATTCGAAGTCCCGGTGAAAGCGCCCATTGCGGGTGAAGTAGTCGAACAGGACGTATCCGCTGGGCAAGTTATTCAGCCCGGCACAACTCAATGCTTCATGATCTCAGATACCAGCACCGTTTGGGTTCTGGTCAATGTTTATCAAAAAGATCTGCCGTACGTGCGGACCGGGAATCAGGTTACGATCCAAACCGACACTTATCCTGAAGTATTTCACGGGCACGTCTCTTACATTGCGGCTTCACTCGACCCAAACACACGTACGCTACAGGCACGCGTTGAGACGAGTAATCCTGGCGAGAAGCTCAAGAAAGATATGTTCGTTGCTGTGACCGTGAATGCAGGCAAAATTCCGAATACCATCGCGCTTCCAGATGCTGCGATTTTGCGAGATAACGAAAACCAGCCTTTCGTTTATGCCGCGGCAGCTTCTAACCAGTTTGGGAAGCGCTCGGTAGAACTCGGAGAAAGTTTGAATGGACAAACACAGATCATTAGCGGCTTGAAGGCGGGCGATCAAGTCATCGGAAACGGCAGCTTGTTCGTGCAGTTCGCGAACTCATTACAGCGTTAGCACGATCGCTACTAATCCAGTCATGCAAGACGGCGTACTCAAGGCATTCGATCAGGGAGACAGTGTTCATCACATCTGAATGATTCACCGAATAGTCCAAGCGGCGCTGCGGCAAAGATTCCTGGTGCTGATGCTGACCGCTTTCATCACGGTCGGAGGAATCATATCTTTTCAGCGGATGCCAGTGGATGCGTATCCTGACCTCTCACCTCCGCAAGTAGAAATCATTACACAATGGCCTGACCACGCCGCAGAAGAAGTGGAGCGGTTAGTAACCCTTCCGCTTGAACTGGAGATGAACGGCGTTCCGCGCATGGAGGTGATGCGTTCGAAGTCGCTTTATGGCCTGTCGGATTTGATTCTGACGTTCGACGAAACAACCGATAGTTATTTTGCAAGACAAATAGTTTTCGAGAGGCTAGCGCAAGCGACGCTGCCGGCTGGAGTCACACCGAGTCTTGCTCCGCTATTCAGCCCAAGTGGTCTGGTATACCGCTACGTTCTTAAAAGCCCCGATCGCACACCCCAGGAGTTGAAGACAATTAGGGACTGGGTCGTGGCACGAGCATATCGCTCCGTGCACGGTGTTGCCGACGACTCGGGTTTTGGCGGTACGGTGATGCAATATCAGGTGCTGCTCGATCCAGCACGCATATTTGGATACCACCTCACGATTCCGCAAGTCGTCACAGCGGTGAGCGCCAATAACTCCAATGCTGGCGGGGGCTTCTATTCTCAAGGCGGACAGTTCTACTACGTTCGTGGCATTGGCCTTGTGCGTAACACGGACGACATTGGAAACATCGTCGTCGGCGCCAATAAAGGTGTGCCCATACGCGTGCGCGATATCGGAGACGTAGCCATTGGACACGCCCCGCGGTTGGGCCAATTTGGTTATCAGAAAAATGACGACGCGGTGGAAGGTGTAATTCTGATGCTGCGTGGGGAGCAGACACAGAATGTTTTGAAAGCGGTGGAAGCAAAGACGGATGAGCTGAATCGTCAGATCCTCCCACCAGATGTGAAGATTCATCCCTATTACGACCGCAGCGAGTTAGTCGATCTCACCACGGACACAGTAGAAAGAAACCTGGTGCGAGGCATGTTGCTGGTCCTGGTTGTCCTGATCTTCTTTTTGGTCAGCTTTCGTGCCGCCATCATTGTTGCGCTTACGATTCCTCTGTCATTGTTGTTTGCCTTCATCGTGCTTCATGCACACGATGTTGCGGCAAATCTTCTCTCAATCGGAGCAATCGATTTCGGTATCGTCATCGACGGCACCGTTGTCATGATTGAAAACATCTATCGCGAACTGGCATTACGAGAGGGGCAGCAATACAACCTGCACGAAGTCATTCTTGCCGCTGCGAAAGATGTAGATCGCCCAATTTTCTACTCGGTAGCTGTAATCCTTGCTGGCTACCTGCCGATTTATGCGCTGAGCGGCCCCTCGGGAAAACTATTTCATCCCATGGCTGAGACCATGTCCTTTGCGTTGGTAGGTTCGCTCATCCTCACTCTCACCTTGATACCAGTACTCGCTTCATATTGGTTCAAGAGTGGCATTCGCGAGAAGCGCAACCGGGCATTTGAGTGGATGAAAGAGAATTACGCGAAGCCATTGGATTGGACGCTCGATAGACCCAAGACGACAATTACGATCGCAACGTTAATTTTTGGTGCGAGTCTGCTGCTTGTTCCATTCATCGGTGGGGAGTTTATGCCTCACCTTGATGAAGGCGCCTTATGGGTGCGCGCCACCATGCCTTATACGATTTCCTTCGAGGAAGCCAGCAAGATTGCCCCGCAGATTCGCGACATTCTAATGTCATATCCACAGGTTACGGTTGTAGCTTCGGAACTCGGACGCCCCGACGACGGCACTGATGCTACAGGATTTTTTAACTGCGAGTTCTACGTCGGACTGAAGCCCTACAAAGACAAAGCGTGGGCAGGCGAGATCAGCGAGAAAAAAGATCTTATTGAATCGGTTAACAAAAAACTCAGCGCTTTCCCCGGAATTATTTTTAACTATACGCAGCCTGCGGAGGATGCGGTGGATGAAGCGCTGACCGGCCTCAAGAGTTCTCTGGCCGTCAAGATCTACGGCGAGGATCTAAACGTACTCCAGGACAAAGCTATTCAGATCAAGAACACGCTCGCAGGTGTGCCCGGTTTTACCGAGCTTACAGTAGTGCGCGAACTCGGTCAGCCCAGTTTGTTGATCGATGTTAACCGCGAAAAGATTGCACGCTACGGAATCAACGTCGCAGACGTTGAGGCGGTGATTTCAGCTGCGGTTGGCGGACAAGCCGTAACGCAGGTAATACAAGGAGAAAAGCTCTTTGATTTGGTTGTGCGTATGCAGCCGCAATTCCGCAGCAACGCGCATGAAATTGGAAATCTGCTGGTAGGCACGCCGGATGGACAACAAATTCCGTTGAGCCAACTTGCAAATATCAGTCAGGGAAATGGTGCTTCATTTATCTACCGCGAAAATAACTCGCGCTATATCGGAGTCCAGTACAGTATCGAAGGCCGTGATTTGGCACGGGCCGTTCGGGACGGTCAGATCGCAGTGAACAAAGCAGTAAGGCTTCCGCAGGGCTACCAGATGGCATGGGGCGGCGAATACAGTCAGTTTCTCGAAGCCAGATCGCAGATGTACTTTATTGGCCCGCTCGCCATTGTGCTGATCTTCATGATTCTGTTTGCGCTTTACGGAAACTTTAAATTCCCCGTCAGCATTGCCTTGGGAGTGATTATGACAGAGCCAGTGGGTGCGCTGGTTGCGCTCAAACTTACTGGTACTCCGTTCAGTGTTTCTTCCGTATTAGGCCTTCTGGCGTTGCTTGGCGTTTCCGTGGAAACTGCTGTAATCCTAGTTTCTTACATTAACAAATTACGCCAGGAAGGAATGGACATACGAACTGCCACACGAGAGGCTTCGCTGCTGCGACTTCGTCCTATTATGATGACCGCGCTCGTCGCCTGCCTGGGATTGTTGCCAGCAGCTCTGTCGACCGGCATCGGTTCAGATACACAAAGACCTTTCGCCATCGTCATTGTGGCGGGATTGATCTCCCGGCTGTTCATCGGATTTTTCGTAAATCCTGTGTTGTACGAAATGGTTGCCCGCGAAGGCGACGTGCTGCAAGTTTAGGCGAGAACGCTCTCTGCCAGACACCAAATCCTGCCAACCGCAATATCTTGAACAGCAATGCACCTTGATATGGTTGATGGCATCTGACTGCTATCTCCAATAAACGAGGTAATGCTGCTATGAACCAAATCAGAAGCATTCTCCGAAGGACTGGGGCTGTGCAGCCGGCATCTTCGCAGCGTTTGGGTGCTTTAATAGGTGGTGGGTCGCTTGCGCTTTTTGGTCTTTCCAAACGTTCAAAATCCGGATTAGCCCTGGCTGCAGCAGGTGGAGCTCTCGTCTACATGGGCGTCAAGGCCGACAGACTTCCACGGGTACTCACCGCTCAAACCAGCATGTTAGTGAACTGCTCAGCCGAAGAAGCTTACAAATTTTGGCGTAACTTCGAAAATTTGCCGTTGTTCATGCGTCACCTCGAATCGGTAATCGTATCTAGTGGCGGCCAGTCAACTTGGACAGCACTCGGACCTATGGGCTCGCGCATTATCTGGGACGCAGAAATCGTGGGCGAACGGGAAAAAGAGTCCATTGAATGGCGATCTCTTCCAGGATCTATTCTCTTTGTCGACGGCTCAGTTAAGTTTGAACAGGCACCTGCAAACCGTGGAACCTTAATCAAGGTAGAGATGAGGTATCGTCCACGGCCTGGAGCTATGGCTCGCGCTGTAGCAAAAATGCTCGGCAAGTTTCCAAATTTCATCATTCGACAGGACATGCGGCGATTCAAGGCCCTGATCGAAACCGGCGAGATTCCAACCATCGAAGGACAGACGCACGGTCCGCGTTCCAAACTCGTCGCAGCCATGCGTGTTGCCGACCCTACCCGGCCGATAAAGCCTGAATCTAAAGTCAGCGAAGTTCTAGACGCAATGCGGAGGATAGCATGAAAGCAGTGTGTTGGATGGGCATTGAAAAAATGAGTGTGGAAACGGTACCCGATCCGCAAATCCTTAATCCACGGGATGCAATTGTGCGCATAACCAGTACTTGCATCTGCGGTTCCGATTTACATCTGTATAACGGTTTTATTCCGACCATGGAACAGGGCGACATTATGGGCCATGAGTTCATGGGTGAGGTAGTCGAAGTGGGTGCAGGTATCAACCGTGAAAAGTTGAAACCCGGCGACCGGGTTGTCGTCCCGTTCACGATCGCTTGCGGTCGCTGCTTTTTTTGTGAGAAACAGCTCTGGTCCTGTTGCGACAACTCGAATCCAAATTACTGGATCGCCGAACAGATGATGGGCTACTCGCCATCCGGGTTATTCGGCTATACCCATATGATGGGCGGATACGCCGGCGGTCAGGCGCAGTATGCTCGTGTTCCTTATGCTGATGTTGGTCCGCTTAAACTCCCTGAGGGTATTTCTGACGAGAAAGCGGTATTTCTGTCCGACATCTTTCCTACCGGCTACTTCGGTGCGGTTAACTGCGACATTCAGCCCGGCGACACTGTGGCTATATGGGGTTGTGGACCGGTTGCGCAATTCGCCATCCGAAGCGCGTTCATGCTTGGAGCGGAACGCGTGATCGCCATCGACAGGTTCGAATACAGACTTCGTATGGCCGAGAAAGCCGGAGCAGAAACCATTAACTATGAACAAGTGGATGACGTCGTACAAACGTTGAAAGAAATGACTGCCAACGTTGGTCCTGACGCTTGCATAGATGCTGTTGGGATGGAAGCCCATGACGATAATTTCATGTATGTATTGGACCGGGCAAAGCAGGCGATGCGAGTTGAAACCGATCGTCCAATCGCTCTTCGTCAATGTATACAAGCTTGCCGCAAAGGTGGGACCGTCTCTGTGCCAGGAGTGTATGCCGGATTCGATGACGCCATTCCACTGGGAGCATTTATGAATAAAGCGTTGACCATGAAAACCGGTCAGACGCACATGATGCGCTACATGCAGCCTTTACTGGATCGCATTCAGAAAGGCGATATTGATCCCAGCTTTGTAATCAGTCATAGGGTACCGATTGATAAAGCGCCTGAAATGTACAAGGTGTTCCGCGATAAGCAAGATTACTGCACCAAGGTGGTGCTAGATCCATGGGCAGATGGAGCTAAAGCTGCCTGAGAACTTAAAACTAATTTTATTTGGGAGTTAGTGATGGCTGGACTTTTCGTAGACAATTTCTTTCCGCGGCTTGTCTCCGCAAAAACACATGGAATCATTGACTACATTCATGCGAGTACAAACTTTGTTGCCGCAGCAATATTCCGCGGCACTGATAAACGAGGATCGAACGCTGCGTTAGCACTGGGAGTCAGCGTGCTCGCGAATGCCTTAATGACCGATTATCCTCTCGGAGTTTTCCGGGTATACAGCTTCAAGACGCACGGTATTTTGGATTATGGAGTGGCAGCTGCCAGTGCTGCTTTTCCAACTTTGCTTGGGATAAAAAGCTCATCCCAACGCAAATACTTCCATATGCAGGGCGCAGGTGAAACTCTAATCGCGGGTGTATCAGACTACAGCGATAATTCAGGAAAACGTCATAGAAAACATATGGGCAAAGTCTTCGAGGGTAGAAGAGCTGCCTGAAACGTAAATCTTGAGGGGCGGTTACGAAATCCATCGCTCCTCAAATTCGTTTACTTCGATTACGGAACCCGCGCACAATAGTATTTAGCCTTCTTCTGGCAGAGGGTTCGACAAATTTACCCATTGCTAACCCTGCTTGACTTTGATCCCGTCATCAGCGTATAAGCATCGGCATCCCCCCGGTGGTGAACTTTTTCCGTTGGTGCTGTCATCCTTCATTTGATTTGGCGCATTGTGCCCCCCACAGTGTGTTCACGATTCAGTTGAAAGATATGTATCAACGTGTAGTTCGGTACACCGTTTCGGATGGATGCAATCACGACAGCTCAAAGATGATGTGTCTATATAGCCTCGCCTGCCAAGGGCATTTGCTGTAGAAGCCCAATTGACTTGTCGTATTTGCTATTCGAACCTTCCATGTTTCTGATGTTCTTCGCGTTTCGGGCCCCGGGTTACAAGCAGAGTAAAAATCAATAAGTCTCGACAACTAAAAATCTCGCTAAAGGAGTTCGATATGTCCGTTATTCAAATAGGGCTCGTCGATACTACGGGAGCTCTCGATGTAAATCTCTTACACACCGTCGCCGCGGCCCTCAACATCCAGGTCACGCGGGATCTGCCTCAGTTTTGGAGTGTGACCGCCACTGTCATGTATCTCCCGAGTCCAAAGTCGATTCCGGCTGGCGTTTGGCCAGTTCAACTCGTCAAGTCGCTCCCACCCGGAGAAGGTGGCTTTCACATGGATAAACACAAGCAACCTTACTCCAAGGTCATCGCTACTCCTGGTAGCGACGGTTGGACAGTTGCTGCCAGTCACGAGGTACTAGAAATGCTCGTGGATCCCTACGGCAATCGGTTGCAGTCGTCCGTAGCGATTGAAGTGAAAGGGGAAAAAATCCAGGACGGCACTGGACAATTCGGATATCTGGTGGAAGCCTGTGATCCCTGCGAAGCCGATAAGTATGGCTACTCCATTAACGGTGTGGTGGTATCGGATTTTATTACTCCACACTTTTATGATCCGCTTGTAACTCCGGGAACGCGGTATAGCTTCACTGGTGCGATTAAGGGACCGCGGCAGATACTGCCAGGCGGCTACATCTCATGGATTAATGCAGAAAAAGACAAATGGCAGCAATTGCAATACATTGATCCCAATGCGCCGCCAAAGATTGTCGATCTCGGACCAGCAGATCAAAAGAAGAGCGTTCGAGAGTGGGTCGATAGCCTCATGCCTCCTTCAAAACTGCAAACTACAACCCGGATCTCAAAAAATCCCACGAATAAGGCTTTGTTTGCGTATGGGAAGGAACGACGGCGAGCTATGGAGCGCTTTGCAGTAGCTAAAGCTGCTTTCTACAAATAAGCAAATTTCTTTTCGTAAAACTTTTTGTCAACCAACTGACATAAGTTATTTTGAAATCGTTCAGCTCCTGAGATCCGCGACCGATCGTGCTGTAGCAGCAATGTGGGTCTCAGGACGTCATACTGTTGATGGGTTATCCCGCCGCAAGATAAACGTATCGCAATACGAAAAGAACCGTAAGAATCCAAATCAATGCATTGATCTCGCGCAGTTTTCCCGAAGCCGCTTTGACCACGGTGTACGAAATCAACCCTAAACTCAGTCCGGTCGCGATGCTGAAGGTCAGCGGCATCGCAAGTATTATGATGAATGCCGGGACTGCTTCGCTGAAATCTTCCCAAATTATGTGTCCAATGGATTGAGTCATGAGCGCGCCGACCAAGATCAAAGCTGGTGCGGTGGCATAGCCGGGAATGGCAGCGGCCAACGGAGAGCAGAACATGGCTAATAAGAAAAAAGCAGCGACAACCATGTTGCTCAGTCCCGTGCGTGCGCCAGCTGCAATGCCTGCGACACTCTCAATGTAGCTGGTAACCGTCGAAGTGCCCGCCACGGATCCAAAAACAGTTCCCACAGCATCCGCTGCCAGCGCCCGCCCAACGCGAGGAATTTTTCCATTTTTGATAAAACCGCCCTGCTCGCATACTCCAACGAGAGTTCCGACATTGTCGAAAAGGTCTACAAACAGAAAAGCAAACAAGATTTCAAGAAAGCCGAGATGGATTGCGCTACGAAGATCGAGTTGCAAGAATGTAGCGGAGGGATGCGGCATTGATATGAGGGCCGAAGGCCACTTCGAAATACCGCGAATCATTCCGAGCAGAGTTGTTCCGAAGATGCCGATCAAGATTGCACCGTTGACCTTGCGCGCCATCAAGATCAAAGTCAGGGCTAAACCAAAGCAGGCTGTCTGCACCTCATGATCTGCGAAGCTACCTAAGCCGACAAATGTTGCAGAGTTTGCAACTACCAGCTTTGCATTACGCAAGCCGACAAAGGCGATGAAGAATCCGATACCGGTTGCTGTTGCATGCTTTAGGCAATCGGGCATTCCATTGACGATTTGTTCTCGAACACGCGTAACTGTCAGCACGAGGAAGAGAACGCCCGATATGAAAACCACACCCAATGCCGTCCGCCACGGAATGTGCATGCCCAGGCAAACCGAATAGGTGAAGTAAGCATTCAGCGACATGCCTGGGGCAAGAGCTATCGGGTAATTGGCGTACAATCCCATTACAAGAGTGGCAACAGCGGCCGAGAGGCAGGTCGCAAATACAACTCCTTCCATGGGCATCCCAGCCTGCGACAGTATCTGAGGGTTCACGATGACTATGTAGGCCATCGTCAGAAAAGTAGTCAGGCCTCCGAGAATTTCCTGCCGGACAGTTGTATGGTTTTCGCTGAGTTTGAAATATCGCTCGATCAAGTGGCGTGTCTCCGGTTCAACTGCGCGATTTATTACAGAGCTTTGCGGTGGCATTAGTATGTGGTCTTGTTCGGCTGCTCTTCCCAGGCGCGAAAGGCAGCGAGTGCCTCTTCACGCATTAGCTGAATCATGGGAATTTTCCGTTGCGAAAGCGGTTGTGTGATTTCCCGATAAATCAGCGAGTCGTCAAACCCGATGCTGGCCGCGTCAGCGGCGATATTTCCGAAATAAATGCGAGAAAGACGCGCCCAATAAATCGCGCCCAGACACATGGGACAGGGTTCGCAGGAGGTATAAAGTTCGCAATCGCCCAATTGGAAGCGGCCAAGTTTTTGACATGCCCGGCGAATGGCAAGGATTTCCGCGTGGGCCGTGGGATCGTTGTCCAGAGTAACCTGGTTAACAGCTTCAGCGATGATGTCATTATTTTGCACGATCACCGTGCCAAATGGTCCGCCTCGGCCCGAGCGGGCGTTCTCGAGGGAGAGCTGAATGGCGCGGGCCATGAAAGGGTTATGCATTGTTCGTACGCTGCGTCGTTGTGCTGGCCGGATAACAATCTTAATTGAGCAGTGAGTATAAGCGACGGCGGAAAATTTCGTGAAGATTTCTAATTAGTTTCTAGAAGACAAAGATTCGCGAACTTTGGCGTATCCCGGTTTGAGCACCTTGTAAATAAAGTTGCAGCGCTGATCATAAGGCAGGAAGGCGCTCTTCATAGCGTTAATGGTCAGCCTTTCAAAGTCGTCCAAAGACAGACCAAAAGTATTCGCTGCGGCCTCGAATTCTTTTGTCATTGAGGTATTACTCATCAACCGGTTATCTGTGTTCAGAGTTACGCGGAACTTTTCTTGATAAAAGGTTTTGAAAGGATGTTCTGCCAGGCTCCGCGTTGCCCCAGTATGGACATTACTGATAAGGCAAATTTCCAGGGGAATTCGTTTATCAAGAACATACTGAGCGAGATCGCCCAACTTCACCACTTTGCCGTCCACGACCGTGATGTCGTCGATTAGCCTTGTGCCGTGTCCGATGCGGTGAGCCCCGCAATATTGAATGGCTTGCCAAATCGATTCCTTGCCGTAGCCCTCGCCAGCATGGATCGTAATATTAAAATTTTCCCGCTGAATGTAATGGAAAGCGTCTACATGTTTTTTGGGAGGGTAGCCACCTTCCTCGCCTGCGATATCAAAACCGACCACTCCACGCTCGCGAAAATCCACGGCAAGTTCCGCCATTTCGAGCGAAACATTCATGTTTCGCATCGCAGATATGATTAAACCGGAGCGGAGTCCAAAATCTCTTCGACCTCGCTCCAATCCCCTCAGCACAGAGGAAACTACCTGTTGATGAGTCAATCCTTTTAGGGTATGAAAAATTGGGGCAAAACGAGTTTCAAAGTAAACTACACCGTCTTTACTAAGATCCTCAGCTTGTTCATAGGCTACGCGTTCCAACGCCTCTTCGGTTTGCATCACTGCAATTGTGTGATCAAAGCCTTCGAGATACTTCGCAAGACTCCCCTTATTCGCGCCCTGATGGAACCATTCGGCAAGAGCCTGAGCATCGTTAGTAGGCAGCCCGGCATATTTTATGTCTTTTGCTAAATCGATAACGGATTGTGGCCGCAGCACGCCATCCAGGTGTTCATGCAAAAGGACTTTCGGAAGGGATTTCAGGAGTTCGCTGGCGAATTTCATGGATGGCTCCGGAGGACGGCATGTGATTACATTGCTGATCGTCGAACTCTGCTGCGTCTGAATGCTAATACTTCACAATTGCCGCGAAAGATTTTGGATCGAGGCTCGCTCCACCGACCAGGGCTCCATCGATTTCTTCTTCCGACATTAATGCTTTGGCATTCTCCGGCTTCACGGAACCGCCGTAGAGGATGCGCCTATTGCTGGCAAATTCCTCGCCGAATGTTTTACCGACTTCTCCTCGAATGAATGCATGCGCCTCGGCAGCCATCTGGGGCGTTGCTGTCTTGCCGGTCCCGATTGCCCACACTGGTTCGTAGGCGATAACAAGTTTCCCGGCCTTCTTAGTCGAAACGGCGTGAAATGCTCGAACGCATTGGCGACGGAGTACGTCTTCGGTAAGCCCGGCTTCTCGCTCTTCCAGCACCTCGCCAACGCACACAATGGGTGTGAGATCCACTTCGAGTGCGGCTTTGAGCTTGAAGTTTACGATGTCATCCGTTTCTCCGAAATATTGCCGCCGCTCGGAGTGCCCAATGATCACGTGAGTACAACCCGCCGCCAGCAACATGGCAGGACAAATTTCTCCGGTGTATGCACCCTCTTTTTCCCAATACAAGTCCTGAGCGCCAATGGCGACACTGGATCCTTTGGTTACTTCCACTGCCGCGCAGATATCAATGTAAGGCGGGCAAACCACGATTTCATCACGGTCGTGTCCTGCCACTAAAGGAAGAAAATTATGGAAGAAGTCGCGCGCCTGATCCGGTGTTTTGTACATCTTCCAGTTGGCAGCCATTAATTTTTTTCTCATGAAGAAGCTTCCTCAAGTCGATATTTATTTTTCGTTTGAACTAGTTTTTCGGCGGCGGAAACATAAGCATTCCTGGTAGCAATATCGAATAAAACGAAGCGAACGTATTTCAAGCTGCTTGCCGTATTCAATTCCCCAACTGCACTACCCACGGCAATGATCGCAGCCTGATGGACCGGATATCCATAAGCTCCCGTGGAAATTGATGGGAAAGATATCGATTCCATCCGGTGTTGCTCAGCGAGCCGTATGCATTCTCTGTAACAACTTGCGAGTAGCTCAGACTCCTTACTCTCGCCGCCACTGTATATTGGACCTACGGTGTGGATCACGTACCTTGCGGCAAGGCGACCACCACTGGTAAGCATTGCGCGCCCCGCTGGTAATTGTCCGTGCTGAGCGACAAATTGCCTACACTCGTCAAGGATAGATGGGCCACCAGCACGATGGATTGCCCCATCCACACCGCCACCACCTATTAAGTATGAATTCGCGGCGTTCACAATCGCATCGGTCTGCTGCTCCGTAATATCGGCTGGACCACGAAATTCAACGGTTCGACTGTTGGGCAAGATAATGCGGGCTTTAAATTCGTCCACTCTGCGATACCGCTTTTTATCGTTTATCGGTTAGTGCTTCCACTCCGGGCAGCTTTTTGCCTTCCAGGAATTCCAGCGAGGCTCCTCCGCCCGTCGAGATGTGCGTGATCTTGTCCGCCACTCCGGCTGCATGCACGGCGGCTACAGAATCGCCTCCACCCACAATTGAAACTGCACCTCCGTTGTCGGCTATCGCTCGAGCTATCTTGAACGTGCCTTTGGAGAACGCCGGCATCTCGAATACGCCCATAGGACCATTCCAGAGAATGGTGCGAGCTTCTGATATTTCTTCCGAGAATGCTTCAATACTTTTGGGACCGATATCCAATCCCATCATGTTATCGGGGATTGGCTCGCCCACACCAACTGTTTGCGGTTTTGCACCCGCCTCGAACTTTTCCGCAACAATGTGGTCGAGGGGCAGCAGAATCTTCACTTCGTGAGTCTTGGCTTCTTCTAGAAGTTGCCGGGCAAGATCAAGTTTGTCTTCCTCGACACGCGATTTTCCGGTCTTTTGGCCCTGAGCTTTTAGGAACGTGTAGGCCATCGCGCCGCCGATAATCAGCGTATTCACTTTGCCCATAAGATTCTGAATCACACCGATCTTGTCGCTGACTTTTGCTCCACCCAAAATTGCAATGAAAGGATCTTCTGGGAACTGCAATGCCTTACCCATATACGAAAGTTCTTTTTCCATGAGCAAGCCAGCAGCAGATTTCTGTACGAACTTGGTTATGCCCACAGTGGAAGCATGCGCCCGGTGCGCCGTACCAAACGCATCATTTATATAAAAATCAGCAAGGTTCGCGAGCTGCTTGGAAAACTTTTCGTCATTCGCTTCTTCTTCCGGATGGAATCGAAGGTTTTCCAGCAGCAGGCTCTGGCCCTTTTCCAGCTTCCCAGCCATCTCTTCCGCTTCCGGTCCGACGCATTCCGGACAGAACCCCACATTTTCAAAACGCGCAAGTTCTTTATCGAGCAACATACGAAGCCGCTCCGCGACATTCTTCAGGCTCATTAAGGGATTGCGCTTTCCCTTTGGACGACCCAGATGCGACGCGAGAATAAGCCGCGCTCCATGACGCAGCGCGTATTCGATGGTGGGCAGGGTTTCGCGAATGCGAGTATCGTCCATCACGCGTCCATCTTCGAGTGGCACATTGAAGTCGACGCGCATAAAAATTCGATGGTCATTAAGCGGCAGATCACGAATAGAAAGTTTCGACATATCGTTTGGCTTTCAATTCCAGCGTTATTTTTCTATCTTTAAAGAACGCAAAAGAATGGGGTACCCGCATCGAGCGGTGGGCACCCCATGTCCCTACAATATTACAAGCCTTTGCTGCTGATTAATTTAATGAGGTCGCGAACCCGGCTCGAATAACCCCATTCATTGTCGTACCAGGAGATTACCTTGACGCAATTATCGGCGACCACTCGAGTCATCGGTGCGTCCACAATAGAGGAACGCCCGTCGCCTTTGAAGTCCGAAGACACAAGTTCATTCTCTTCGAACCCAAGATAACCTTTCAGCGAGCCGCTCTCTGATGCTTTCTTCAATGCGGCATTTACTTCTCCAACTGAGGTTTTCTTTTCGACAAAAGCAACCAGATCTACGACCGAAACGTTCGGGGTAGGGACGCGCATGGAGAATCCGTCAAGTTTCCCCTTGAGACTTGGAATCACAAGACTAATGGCCTTAGCGGCGCCAGTTGTTGTCGGGATCATATTGATGGCCGCCGCACGGGCGCGTCGAAGATCTTTGTGTGGAAAGTCAAGAATTACTTGATCGTTGGTATAGGAATGGATCGTGGTCATAGTTCCACTCACGATCTTGAATTCATCGTGCACAACTTTGGCGATGGGCGCCAAACAGTTCGTAGTACAGGATGCATTAGAAATAATGTGATGTTTAGAAGGATCGTAATCCTGATGATTCACGCCGAGCACGACAGTAAAATCTTCATTCTTTGCCGGGGCGGAAATAATGACCTTCTTCACCGGTCCGCGCATGTGTTTCTTGGCGTCGGCAGCGTCTGTGAATCGGCCGGTTGACTCGACGACGATCTGTGCGCCCACTGACTCCCAAGGCAGCTTGGCTGGATCTTTCTCAGCGAAAACTTTAATAGTTTTTCCATCAATAGTGATGCTGTCCGCGGTGGAAGAAATCTTGTTATCCAGGTTGCCCAGCACGGAATCGTATTGCAGCAGATGAGCCAGAGTTTTGGGATCGGTGAGATCGTTAACCGCGACGAACTCGATGTTCGAATCGTTGAGAGAAGCGCGCAAAACATTACGGCCGATACGTCCAAAGCCGTTGATACCTACTTTAACCGCCATGTAGCCTCCGAAAGAGAGATAAAGACAGAGCTTTGCTATGAGGTGTAAGGAACAGAAAATCTTAACAGGGCAAGAGAGAAAGCGGCAAATGATAAGAGGCTAATGGAAGGGGGGCAATTTGAAAAGTTATATTTTGTCATTCCCAAGCGCGGTGTTATCGCACGAAGAATCTTCCGTTCTCCGGCCCAAAAGCAGAGTCATTCTCAAAATCAATAAAGCAAAACTATGCAGCAGCTTCGATATTTTCGATAGCTATAAACACATTTTTGCTGCTCCAGAAGGGAAGTCTCGCCAGCCAATATTTTTTATGGATAGTTTTCTTCGCCTCGCGCCAATCTTGCTCGGGAAGAATTCGCGCTTGGGCTGAAAATTCCAATCCGATAATTTTGCCCCGTATGGTGCAAGGCGCGATCCGTACCTGCGGATTGTTACGAATGCGTTTATATTTCCCTGAATCGCTGCGTGTCATTACATAGAGCCTCTCATTTTCTTCACCGAACCAAAGCGGAGTGGAAACGGGAACGCCGGTTTTGCGAAATGTAATAAGGCAGATGTATTTTTGACCATGGATCTCGGGAGGGATTGGGGGCATAAAGAATATTGTACGGCGGCTTCTTCTTCAGAAGCCAAGGCAATTCCGCCAATTGGATAGCCGGAGCCCAAATTTGAATTTTCATGCTAACCAGCTTTGTACTGCTCAGATTGCTCATGGGTATGTAGGTGTGTTACAAGCCAGATATGCGTAAATGGATGAGCGACCGTCTAAAGCGGCGCAAGAAGACTGCGGAAGAGAGTAAAGGCGAGGCCAAACCTGCTCCTCTACAGCCTGCATATTTTGATAAGGAAACGGCAACCGACAAGCCTACGGGCGCCGATTCCCACGAAATTAATACTCCCCAGCAACATTCGCGCAACGCTGAACCCCGTGCGCCGAAAACGGAAGTTGCACCTTCAGAACAACATCGGGACGCTTACCCAGTTGCCGTCGAGCGAGACTCCCAATCCACGCCCCGTGCTTCTACAGGTGAACCCAAGTCTCCAGAGGCAAACCAGGGAAGTGACAGTTCGGATTTGCAACGCCGTCGTCGCCGCAGGGGCCGTGGTGGCCGAGGACGTGGACGAAGCGCGCCAGCCCAGCCGGTCATAGCAGCGGCTCCAGGCATCGAATCACCACGACCCGCCCATGCTGAGGGCGAACAGCTCGGGCCTGCGAGCGTACCCAATCAACCGACGGAAGCGGCCGCTCCTCGCGCCTCGAAAGGTACTGTGGTTCTAGCGATAGGCTTGCCCGGCTCGGGCAAGAGTTCCTGGTTCAAGCGGCATCAAATTAGTCCGCTGTCGAGCGACCTGCTTAGGGCTCTGTTGTTCGATGATCCGACCGAACAGCGTTTTCAGGATTTGGTCTTCTCAAATCTGCGATCCATGCTAAAAGCCCGGCTTATTGCGCGTCGACCTATGAACTATGTGGATGCAACTAACCTTACGCCACACGAACGCGGCGGCTGGATCAAGCTGGCGAAGGACTATGGATATGAAGTGCAAGCCGTATTTTTCGATGTACCGCTCGAAACTTGCCTGGAGCGGAATCACAAGCGCCAGCGCGTGGTATCGGATGACGTAATGCGGCGCATGTCCGGAAAACTGAAGCCGCCAACATTTGAAGAAGGATTCTCCAAAATTACAGTGGTGCGGGTGAAACAGAAGGAATAGGTTGTGTGGCGCGGACACTCTTGTCCGCGGCTTTTGACTTTGAAGTTTTTATTGCACATCACTTCAAATATGGCAGCAATTCTTTAAACGCCGGCGATCCGGACGACCTCATTAATTCATAGATCATCGTCTCGGTTGACGAGATAATCGCGCCCGCCGTTTGCATCCGGCTAAGGCCAATTTTCCAATTCCATTCCGTTCGTGAGCCTACTGCGTCCGATGCCACATGCACCATATAGCCTTCCCGTAGTGCTCCTAAGGCGGTCTGCATAACACAAATATGGCTCTCCATGCCGCAGAGCAGCACAGTCGTGCGATTTCCCGGCAAACGTTTCAGCATGGAGCAAAAAGCATCGCTGCCGAAGCAGGAGAACAATTGCTTATCGATGGGCTCGGTTTCCGGCAGCAGGGAAGCGATCTCTGGAACCGTATTGCCGAGTCCCTTGGCATATTGGGTGGTGACGAGCGCCGGAATTTTGAGAATGCCTGCGGCACGAATCAATAGTTGCGAATTCTTCACCAACTGTTCTTTTTGGAAAATCGGCGGCAGCAGCCGTTCCTGAATATCGACAACAAGAAGCGCGCACTGATTGGATTCGAGAGAACGGCGAGTTATTTCGGTGAAGTCGCTGGAAAGTGGAGTTATATTGCCGAGAGCAGTAATCATAAGAATAGGCGAATCTAAAGAGATTGTATGACCATCGATGCCCGGAGGCGATTCTTTTGACTAGATGCTCTCCGCTATCGCCTTTGCCGCTATCGTGCCCGTGTGGGGCGGGCACTTGTCCCCGAGCATAGCTTGGCAGTTGTGTAGGGCGGACACTCTTGTCCGCCGCTTTTGGTTTTCCGATCACCTTATTGACCGTATCCAGCATAGCCCATAGAATCAGTGCAGCGGTTGCTGTTTGTGCCTCGATTTAGAAGACACACTGCCGCTTCCAACCGTATACTGCCCCCTCGTTCAATGGCAGGACAGCAGATTCTGGATCTGCTTATCGGGGTTCGAGTCCCTGGGGGGCAGCCAATTCCTAAGGAATATCCTTCAAAATTCTAAGATCCATAATTCTATGAATCGAGCGGCGGATACGATTTGACTCGTGATCTGGCCTGTTTGGGCAGAATCCGGTTATCACTACCTTCCAACTGCCATTTAGACTACATCGGCCCAAGCGTTCCCGGGCTCTCTAGCTCCCCAGCTCCGATCCTTAGTGGTATCTTCAGTGGTATCTTCGCCTTGACAGAGTGGATTCTGAGGCGTTTTTTGGGCAATTGAACTAAAAAAACTCTCCATTAGTTAGTTTTGATATCAAATTTCGGCGATAAATGAACAATTTTTCAGCTATGCGCAATTAATTTTCATTTGTTTCTTGTTACGAATTCGGAACAGAATTCATTTCGAGCCCGGATTTATTAGGATTGCTTTTTCAAGTTACCTTCTCCTCATAGGTTGAGTGAATTTACTTCTCCCATGAGGACAATTATGAAAAAGCTACTTCAACTACTTACAATTACGGCGATTTTTGTATCCACCCTTAGCGTTGCAGCTCCGGCCAAGACTGACTCTGGACCATGGCCTACGTCCCAATCGGGGGGCGGTCCTACGAAATAAGTAGTTAAGTATAAAAATTTGTGGACTGACTGCCAAAGCATGCTACGCTGCCTTGCAGTCAGTCCGCTATGCAGAGTTTTTGGTTGTATTCGCTATGGGTCCTGGCGCCCCTTATGCAGGGCGCAGTGGCTTACCGGATCTACGTCCGCCGTCTTTCGCGCAACTATCCCGTCTTCCTCGTATACACAATAGGACAGCTTTTAAGGTTTCTCGTTCTCTTTTACTGTTATCGATCTGGCAATCGTGAGCTCTATCGGCATGCATATGTCGCTTTCGCCCCCATTAATGTGGTTCTACAATTTGCGGCCATTTGCGAAATTTTCTCGCAGGTTTTCCAGCAATACAAAGGCATCCGCGTCCTTGGGTGAACGCTCCTAAGATGGACCAGCCTTATATTTCTATTCATTGCTATTGTGATAGCGGTGTATACGTCGGGGCAGGAATCGGATCGTTTCCTTGCCGCTTTTTTCGCTTTGGAACGTAGTGTTCAGATTGTTCAAGCTGGTCTGCTTTTTCTCCTTTTTGGGCTAACTCTTTGCCTGGGTCTTTCCTGGAAGCATGAGTCGTTAGGAATAGCTCTAGGCTTTGGTGCAATCACCGCAGTGGATCTGATCACGTTTACGCTGCGATCTCAGTTCGGAAGTTCCCATCAGCAGCTTTTATCGCTCATTTCAAATGGCGCCTACGATCTTGCTGTCGCAATTTGGTTAATTGCTTTTTGGGTACGCAAACCTGCTCACCACTTTGACCAACATCTATCATCCTGGGATGTGGCATCCTGGAACCGGACTCTCACGGAGTTACTACGAAGATGATTATTCTAATTATTACTCTGGCCGCTTTAACGCTTTTCTCACTGGCATTTTGGACTGTATTGAAAAGCTCTTCTACCGCCCTCGCCGTCGCAGAAACGCGATCAATCACCGAACCACTGGTTGACATTGCCGCCTTTCGCAACCTGGTGGACCCCGGGGAAGAGGAGTTTCTCAGAAGCAATCTTCCACCTCGGCTTTTTCGCACCATTCAGCGCGAACGCCTCCTTGCCGCGGTGGAGTATGTTCAATGTGCCGCTGGACAGGCCCGGATGTTAGTGCGATTAGTAGAAGGAACTCGTAATCAGAACACCGGCGAACTTCCGCAAATTAGCGAAGAGTTGGCTGCTGCCGCTATCCGATTGCGGGCGCTTTCGATCGTTGTGCTGCTGTCGTTATATCTAAGGGTCGCATTTCCCGGACTGCGGATCTCCCTCGTTCAAATTCCCACCATATATGAAAACGTCATGGGATTGGGAAAACTGGCGAACGTAAAACGTCCTGCTCAAAGGCGTGTCCTAAACGCAGCTGGATAATTTTCCCATTTCAGGAAAGTAGCCGTCTTCTGTCCCTCTTTTCCCGATTGGGGAGAAAAGAAACTACTTTTCCGATTCCAATCAATCCAACAACATCACACCTTTTCGTACACACAAAATTGCCGGAATGTTCCTGTGGGAACACTACGCGCATGGCACTCGAAACCTTAGCGCACCTCTCGCCAGTCAAGGATGACCTTGCCCGATTTCCCTGAGCGCATAGCTTCGAAACCTTGTTCATACTCGCGGTAGGACAAGCGATGCGTAATCACCGGTGAAATATCGAGTCCTGACTCAAGCATGACTGTCATCTTGTACCAGGTCTCATACATCTCCCGTCCGTAAATTCCTTTGATGGTCAGCATGCTGAAGATCACTTGCCGCCAATCAATTTCCATCTCGCCGGGGGGAATTCCGAGCATGGCGATTTTTCCGCCATGGCTCATGTTGGCTAACATGTCTCTGAAGGCCGAGGCTATGCCTGACATTTCAAGACCAACATCGAAGCCTTCGTGCATATCAAGTTTTTTTTGTACTTCTTTAAGAGGCATCTGTTGCGGATTTACCGCCAGCGTGACGCCAACTTTTTCCGCCAGTTTCAACCTGTAGTCATTCACATCTGTAATCACAACGTGGCGCGCGCCCGCATGGCGTGCGACGGCAGCTGCCATGATTCCAATTGGCCCAGCGCCTGTCACGAGTACGTCTTCTCCAAGCACGGGAAATGACAGAGCGGTGTGCACCGCATTGCCGAACGGATCGAATATCGCTGCAATTTCAAGCGGTACATTTGGATTGTGACGCCAGATATTGCTCATTGGCAGCACGATGTATTCGGCGAAAGCTCCAGCGCGATTAACGCCGACACCTTGTGTGTGAGCGCAGAGATGGCGCCGGCCTGCGAGACAATTGCGGCATCGCCCGCAAACAACATGGCCTTCGCCGCTAACAAGTTCACCAACATGGAAATCAGTTACGTTTGATCCGACTTCAACAACTTTGCCTACGAATTCATGCCCAATAACCAGGGGTACTGGAATGGTCGACTTTGCCCAATCGTCCCACTCATAGATATGAAGATCGGTGCCGCAAATTCCGGTGAGTAGAACCTGAATTTTGACGTCATTGATGCCAATTTCTGGTTCAGGTACGTCTTCAAGCCACAGCCCACGATCGGCGCGGCTCTTTACAAGTGCCTTCATTACTGTATGACCTCCGGTTGCAAGCAAGCTTTTTGATTTTATGCTGAGAAAGTATTTCGTGCTCGATGGTAGCGAATGATAACGCTCGATGTACTTTTTTGTTCGCAAAAACCATCATCCTTGGATGATGACCACATATTTGTGAGTTTTTGATTTATGCTATGGATCGTTTGATCTGGAGGCTTCCCCCTTTGATCCGATTGCGTTGGGCTCTGTTTGCTCCGCTTGTCTCTCTTTCTGTCCTTTCATTTCAAATTCCAAGCCAGACGCAGCAATTTCCAGAAAGCACATATCAAGAGATGCACTGGCGGATGATTGGTCCATTCCGGGGAGGGCGCACGCGAGCGGCAACCGGCGTACCCAGTCAGCCTAATGTGTTTTACATCGGACAGGTGAATGGCGGAGTCTGGAAGTCAGATGATTATGGACGCACTTGGAATCCGATCTTCGATGCCGAACCTACGCAATCGATCGGCGCTATTGCGGTCGCTCCATCCGACCCAAATATTATTTATGTAGGAAGTGGAGAAGGCCTGCATCGTCCAGATCTTTCCGTCGGAGATGGAATTTATAAATCTACCGATGCCGGCAAAACATGGACACATCTTGGTTTGCACGATGGTCAGCAGATCCCCTTTATTGCAATTGATCCACGTGACCCGAATCGCGTCTTCGCCGCTGTGCTTGGACATCCCTATGGTCCGAATGCAGAGCGCGGAATTTTCCGTTCAACCGATGGCGGCCAGACCTGGCAAAAGGTACTTTACAAAGACGAGAACACCGGCGGCTCGGATGTAGAGATCGACCCGTCAAATCCTGATGTGATCTACGCATCGCTGTGGGAGATGCGTGAAGGTCCATGGGAGGACAATAACGGATTTGCGGGAAATGGCGGCGGCCTTTTCAAATCAAAAGATGGTGGCAACACATGGCAGCCATTGAAGAATGGTTTACCGAAAAATCTTGTGCAAATTGGCGTGACCATTGCCCCGAGCCAGCCAAACAGAATTTATGCCTCCGTCGCCACTGATGAAAAGGGCGATTACGGTTCTGCGGCAGGGCTTGGCATTTATCGCTCGGATGATGCGGGAGAGAGTTGGTATCGAGCAACCGAAGATCCTCGGCCTGCAATGCGGATCGGTGGCGGCGATTTGGCTGTTGTGAAAGTTGACCCCACGAACGCTGACGTTGTTTACAGCACAAGCATCGTGACGTTTCGGTCGACAAATGGCGGCAAAACATGGAGTGGAATTCGGGGAGCTCCAGGCGGTGATGATTACCAGAACATCTGGATCAATCCGAACAACTCCCGAATAATTTTATTGGTCAGCGATCAAGGCGCGGTGGTGAGCGTCAACGGCGGGCAGACCTGGAGCTCATGGTTCAACCAGCCGACGGTACAGCTCTATCACGTCAGCGTGACGAATTCGTTCCCCTACAAAGTCTGCGGAGCGCAGCAGGAGAGCGGGTCGGTTTGCATTTCGAGCCGAGGCAATGATGGTGAGATCACGTTTCGCGATTGGCATCCGGTCGGGGTGATCGAGTATGGCTATGTGGCACCGGACCCGCTCAATCCAAATATCATTTACGGTGCGGGCCGCAGTGAAGTATCGCGATACGATGCAATTACCGGACAAGTACAGAACATTACGCCCATTCCGATCCGTGGCAAGTACCGCGTGGATCGTACAGAACCAATTATGTTCTCGCCGCTCGATCCGCACGTTTTTTATTACGCAAGCAATATTCTGTTCAAGACAACCGACGCCGGAAACTCCTGGCAGACAATCAGTCCCGATCTCACGCGGGCCAATCCCGGAATTCCTGAGAGTGTAGGGAGCATGGCTGCGAAAAATGCCGACGCAGGCAAGCAGCGGGGTGCGATTTATTCGTTGGGAACATCATTCAAGAATGCGGATACCCTGTGGGCAGGTACAGACGACGGCCTAGTCTGGCTGACTCGCGATGGCGGTAAGAAGTGGGACAACATCACTCCGCCGCCAATGACGGCCTGGAGCAAGGTCACTCAGATTTCGGTTTCTCGCTTCGATGATGATTCTGCATACATCTCAGTCAGCCGTTTCCGCATTAATGACCTGCACCCGTATATCTACCGGACACACGACGGCGGCAAGAGCTGGAAGCTGATCACGAGCGGATTGCCCGACGGCGGTCCTGTCGATACAGTGCGGGAAGATCCTGAGCGCAAGGGGCTGCTCTTTGCTGGTACTGAGAATGCAGTCTGGGTTTCATTCGATGATGGCGATCACTGGCAATCGCTACAGTTGAACCTGCCCCACACTTCGATGAGGGATTTATGGATTCATGACAACGATTTGATTGTGGCGACACACGGGCGATCTTTTTGGATACTGGACAACATAACTCCGCTAAGGCAGATTTCGGAGTCGCTGGCGAATTCCGACGCTCTCTTCAAGCCAGCCGCTGCCTACCGGGTTCGTCGCGATACGAATACGGATACTCCGATTCCGGCTGACGAGCCCACTGGCGAAAATCCTCCTAGTGGAGCAATTATCGATTACATCCTCGCCCATGGGGCGACGGGTCCAGTGACGCTGGAAATTCTTGATGCGCAAGGCAAACTGGTGCGAAGTTATTCAAGCATGGATAAGCCAGCGCAGAGTGAAGAAGAACTTGAGAAGCAACTGATCCCGCTGTATTGGTTGCGTCCTGCCAGGAGTTTGTCTACTCAAGCAGGCATGCATCGCTGGATTTGGGATTTGCACTACCCCGCACCAACTTCTACCCGGCATGAATACCCGATTGCGGCGGTTCCTCACGACACTCCACGAGCGCCGCTGGGGCCGAAGGTTCTTCCCGGAAAATACACTGTAAAGCTCACGGTGAATGAGCACAGCTTTTCAGCTCCCTTGACTGTCAAGATGGATCCGCGAGTTAAAGTTTCTGCTGCCGCTCTGCAACAACAATTTCAGTTCGAGATGCGACTCGCTTCTATGCTGACGAGCAGTTCTGAAGCGCTTATGGAGGCGCGGTCTGTGCTCGATCAGTTAAAAAAGCTGTCAACCCAAGCGAAGAAACCAACATCTGGAGAAATTCATAATTTACAAACAAAGATTGAGAAAATCCTGGAAGACCGGGAAAACTCGCCAGAGGCTGGGGAACAAGAAGCTACACTGACCAAAGTGAATGGAGCGGTAAACGCTCTTTATGGGACCGGCGAAAGTGCCGATGCCGCACCAACCATGGCTCAGAGCAAAGCCACAGAGGAAGCTGAGCATGAGCTTGCGTCCGTGATGAAAGAATGGGAGCAACTGAAGAATGCTGATTTACCCGCACTGAATCGACAGCTTCGCAGCATGAGTCTGCCGGAAATTAGTCTGGAAGTGGTTCCACAGATCGATGAAGAAGGAATGGACGAAGAATAAGTAGAAGGAGCAAAGCGCCATCGACCCAGCGTTATGGAACGCTACGACGGCGCTGCCAATATCAACGTTCTAAGGCTAGATCTAAGATTGCACCATTTCTAGTGCATAGGTAGGTACGCTGCAAATGGCAGGTGAGGAGATTATGACTGCAAAACCCTCTCCCATGGCGGAGGAACCTTGACCGATGCCATTCCCGCCGCGGTTGCCGCTTGAATGCCCATGTCTGTGTCTTCGAATACCAGACAAGATTCCGGTGCAACTCCGAGCCGGTGAGCGGCCAGCAGGAATGCTTCGGGATCGGGTTTGCTTCGCTGGTAGTCTCCTGCACAGACCAGCGTGTCAAAACGGTCGAGCAGTTTCAAGGTACTCAGTGACGCCGTAACGGAATCGCGGGTGCTCCCGGAAACAACTGCAAAAGGAATTTGCCGATAGCTGATTTCAATGTGTTCTAGTACTTCTGGGACGGCTTTGAGTTGTGGAAGTATTTCAAAATAAAGTTCCTCTTTGCGCCTTGCAACCTGCGCGACGGGCATTTTCAGTCCATGCTTTTTATTTAGCGCAGCGATGATTTCGACGATGGGCATGCCTCCCCAGGAGTAGAAAAGATCTTCGTTAAATCCACAGTTCCATTCAGAAAGCGCCTTACTCCATGCGATGTAGTGCAGTGGCATTGAATCGACGATTGTGCCGTCGCAGTCGAAGAGATATGCCTTAAAAGCGCCAGGAGGCAATTTTAACAATGTAGGTTCGGTCTTCATAATTCCATTAGTCAGGGATAACCCACGATCTTCTTCGCACACGCGAACAGGAAAGGCCGAGCCGTTACTGAGTAGCTTTTGCTGGTGACGCAGGCCTTGCAAACAACTTGACGTCCACGGCAGGATTCAGTTCAACGGAGTTGAATACACTTACATTTGTGGTCTTACCATCTTGTTTGTTGGTGTGCACGGAAGGGGAAGTCACACCGTCGGTGGTCTTCCAGTCGCTTAGTTCGGTAACAGCACGGGTTGGACCGGAACGTCCGATAGTGTCATAGGACTCTTGCAGGATGCGTCCACTCTGGGGATCGACAAACCAGCGGATTGTCATGCCTGATCCGGCAACATCAACAATTTGCGCAGTTACGTTGCCGATCTTCTCAGTCCCATTGGCCGCAAACGAAAATTCCGGGTCATCGAGATGCTGCCCGATATAGATTGGGTCGCGATGAATCTGTGCCATGTATTCACTTTTTTGCGATGCTGGCAAATCACGCACTCCCATACCTTCAGCTGACATAAAGCCAACTGCCGGAGACACAGCCATAACCAGCTTTCCGTTCGGAGTCTGCACATCCGCACGCATACTATCGGGAAAGGCTATCGTTACCTGAATCGGCGTGTGCGAGCCATCTTCCTCAGTGGACGTGATGTCCGCCTTCATCGCCTTTATAGATTTAAGTTTGGCGAGTCCTCCCATGGCATCGACTACTTTCGCGGCTAGCACCTTCCCTTCGGGATTCGAAGCTGTAGGCTTTTTCTCGGAGGCACCTACGGGCTCCTGACCTTCCGCGGGTGGCGGCGGGATGCTGATGTCAACAGTCTTCACCGGCCCAAGGCTGTCGAGCGGCTTGTCAAACTCCGCAGTGTTGCCCACGACCAGGACTTTGAGCTGATCCTTATGAACATATTTGGCAGCGACTCGCGCCACATCTGCGGGTCCAACTTTTTCGATTCCAGCGCGGTATCTTTCGAGAAAATCCAAAGGGTATCCATAGAACTGATATCGCATGCGTTCACTCAAAACCTTTTGCGGCGTATCAAGGTTGAAAACGAAGGAATTCAAAATAGTATCTTTTGCACGCTTGATTTCGTCTTCCGAGATCGGGTCTTTCTGTAAATCATCAATCTGTGTATAGAGCGCTTGAATTGATTCGACCGTGGTCGTACTCTTGGTCCCCATCGAGAGACGTTGCATGCCAGGATGGTCAAAACCAGTGCCGATGCCGCCGCCGACTGAGTAGGCAAGACCCTGGGCGGTGCGGATATTCCGGAAAAGGCGGGAAGCAAAGCCGCCGCCGAAAGCCTCGTTGAAAACTTCGATCGCGTAAAAATCAGGATTGTCCTTGGTTGCGCCTAGAGCGACCATCCGAATCGAACTCTGATTGACGTCCTCTTTCGGAACCAAATAATAGCCGGGTTTTGCCGGGTCGAATTTAATATCAGGCTTTTTCCATTGCGGTCCCTTTGCCCATTCGCCAAAGGCCTTACGCAGCTTGGCTTCCATCGCAGCAGAGTCAAAATCCCCGACAAAGCCTAAAACAATATTATTGGGATGAACAAAGGTGTGATGCCAGTTAATCAGATCCTGTTGAGTGACCGCCGCTACGGTCGCGTATTCGGGAACGCGGGTATAAGGATTGTTCGACCCGAAAGCCAGCTTGGCCGCTTCGCGCGAAGCGATTCCAGCTGCATCGTCATTGCGGCGGGAGATCGCATCAAAAGCTTCTTTTTGCGCCAAATCAACTTTATCCGCCCGGAATTCCGGTTGCCGAAGTAGCTCGTTAAAAACTTTGAAAACATTATCGAAGTCATCCTTAAGGCATGACAAAGAAATGGTCGTTGAATCCGCGCTCCCATCGGTTTCGACTTTGGCGGCGCGAGCTTCCAGAAAATCATCGAGTTGATCGCCGGTCTGTGTCTTCGTACCACCGGTGCGCCACACCTCACCGTAAATATCCACCAAACCAGCTTTGTTTGCTGGCTCTTCGCGCGATCCACCATGAATTCGCGCTGTGCCGTCAATCAAGGGAAGTTCGTGATCCTCTTGCAAAAAAATGATCATGCCATTGGGGAACTCGATGCGTTTGGGTTCTGGCGCATGAAAGGGCTTGAGCTGCGGAATTGGTATTTGCTGCCAACTAGTTTGTGCCGTAAGCTGCGGGATAGAAATCGCGATCACTACAAAAGAGAGAACAATTTGAGAGACACTGAGTAAAGAGGTCCGTTTCATTGCGCACCCCCTTTCGACGCAGCTGAGGCAGATGGTGGTGTATTTTCGATGACTCCTACGGTTCGATTGGCTGGTATGAAAGTTCGTTTCGCGACCCGGCGAATGTCTTCTTTTGTCACTTTATCTATGCGGTCCACGGAACGAAACAATTCGCGCCAATCGTCATAAAGAGTTTCATAGGTGGCGAGCGAAGACGCGAGTCCCTCGTTGCTATCGAGGCCACGCAGAAGGTTGGCTTTGGCGCGAGTCTTCACCATCTTCAATTCTTCGTCGCTTACATCCTCGTTTTTAAGACGTTCAATCTCGGCATGGATTGCGTCGGCAACCTCATCCAGCTTGTGACCCGGCATCGGGAAAGCGTAGAAAGCGAAAAGGTGCGCGTACTTAACGCCGGGAAGACCAGTAAATCCGGCAGAATCAGAGGCAATCTTCTTATCGCGTACAAGGCTTCGGTAAAGGCGTGACGTGCGGCCAGCCGACATGAGATCTGCAATTGCGTCATAAACCGCGTCATCTTTGTCGAGGTAGTCGGGACGGTGATATCCCTCGAGATATATAGGTTGCGAAGCATCGCGCAACACTACACGGCGCTCGGAATTTTGGGGCGGTTCGGTTGTCGCCCGCTCATCGGGCTTCTCTTGAGACGGAATGCGGCCGAAATATTTTTCAATGACCGGAATGGCTTCAGTCGCCTTCACATCTCCGACGACGGCTACGACCATATTGGATGGAATATAGAATTCGTGAAAGAAGTGATCCGCGTCGGTTGCGGAGAAAGTATTCAGGTCGGCCATCCAGCCGATAGTTGGACGATGATACTGGCTGGCTTGGAACGCTGCCGTAGTAAATTGCTCAAGCAGGCGTCCAATTGGATTACTGTCAGTCCGCATACGGCGCTCTTCGATCACCACATTGCGTTCTTTATAGAACTCACGCATCACAGGATGAATAAAGCGTTCCGATTCCATATAAGCCCAAAGTTCCAGGCGGTTTTCCGGGAAGGAATAGTGATAGGCAGTTTCATCGTAGTTGGTGAAGGCATTCAGGCCTTCCGCGCCATTGCTCTCTAGAATCTGCGGATATTGATTTGGGATCACGTACTGGTCTGCTTCTTTCACTGCCGCCTGCCAATCCGTTTGTAGCTGCTTGACTTTCGCTTCATCGCGGCCGATCCGCTTATCTCGTTCATAGATGTAGGCTGCGTAAGCTTGCTCAACCTTTGCAAGCGCCACTTTTTCTGCGGCATAATTCTTCGTGCCAATGGTTTCGGTGCCTTTAAAAGCCATGTGCTCGAACATGTGAGCCAGGCCGGTCTGAGCTGTGGGATCCTGCGACGAGCCCGCATCGACGTGGGTGAAGAAAGAAAATACAGGGGCTTCGGGTCGCTCGCAGATGATCACGGTCAGTCCGTTGCTGAGTTTCTTGACAGTCACTCGCTTCTCAAAGGAAGCCAAATCCTGAGCGGCCGTTAGCGTCGCAAACAATAAAACAATGGCGAAAATTCCAGGCGCGTGATGTTTCACAGAACCTCCAGCAGGTTGGACGTCATGTAGAGCAATTATGAAGCGGGAAATTTGAAATTACGTGGCGGAAGGGGAGATTGTCAAACCCTGTGCGGCTGGATACAGCAACTCGGCATCCAAGCTCGATGCTGCTGGAGAACATAAGGCAGCTATACTAATCGCGACAATTGGAGTGAAAGGCAACAGCTGGCATGGGCAACACACATTCAATTGAGGTCAACGGCAGGCATCTGACATTATCCAATCTGGATAAGATTATGTACCCCGCAACCGGCTTTACCAAGGGTCAGGTCATTGATTATTACGCCCGTATTGGCCCAGTCCTGGTGCCGCATCTTGCTGGCCGTCCACTTACTCTGAAACGATATCCCGGAGGCGTGGATCAGGAATTTTTCTTCGAGAAAAATGCCACCAAGCACAGGCCCGACTGGGTGAAGACTGCTCCGATCTGGAGCGAAGGAAATAATCGCAATGTGAATTACATCCTGGCCAACGATTTGGCGACGCTGGTTTGGGTGGCAAATCTTGCCGGGATTGAATTGCATCCATCTTTGTCGCTGGCGAAGAATATGGATTGCCCACGGATGATGGTCTTCGATCTAGATCCTGGGCCTCCAGCCAACATTGTGCAATGCTGCCAGGTTGGAATGTGGCTGCGCGAAATTTTCGAGCAGTTCGGACTGCAAAGCTTTCCTAAAACTTCCGGATCGAAGGGGTTGCAGATCTATGTACCCCTGAATACTCCTACCAGCTACGATCAGACTAAGCCTTTTGCGCATGCTTTAGCGCGCTTACTAGAGGATCAACATCGGGACCTCGTCGTCTCCGACATGAAAAAGCAATTGCGCGTGGGAAAAGTTCTAGTGGACTGGAGTCAGAATGATGAGCACAAAACCACCGTTAGCGTTTATTCGCTACGGGCTCGCGAACGTCAGACGGTTTCCACGCCAGTGAAGTGGGAAGAAGTTGAGTTGGCATTAAAGAAAAAAAATCCAAAGCTGCTGGTGTTTGAATCAGATCAGGTAATTGAGCGAGTAGAGAAAGCAGGAGATCTGTTTGAATCAGTACTCAACCTCAAGCAGAAACTACCGAAAGTAGCGGGGATTGAGAGCGCCCAGGCGGATGCGGTGGAAGCAGGACTTGAGATAGCGGCGCAGGCTGAGAGCCCCAGGAAGAGTCCCGCAAAAGCATCAGCAACGAAGCAAAGTTCGAAAACTACGCGGACTTCATCTGCCCCGAAAAAAAGTCGGAGGAAGGTATAATCCGTTTCTTGATTGTCATTCCGAATGGACTTTAGTCCTAAGGAATCTGCTTTTGGATCTTCGTAAGAGACATGGCACAACTTTTTGCTGGCACATCCGGATGGGCCTATGCAGGTTGGAAGCCGGACTTCTATCCTGCCAAGCTCGCCCAAACAAAATTCCTGCCGTACTACAGTACTCAACTGAATGCTGTTGAAGTAAATTTCACCTTCCGCCAGCTGCTCAAAGAAACAACCGCGCAAAAATGGATTGGCGAAACTCCTGCTCACTTCCGCTTTAGCGTAAAAGCTCATCAGGTCATTACTCATATCAAGCGGCTGAAAAATGCTGACGAATTCCTGCAACGGTTTCTGGGCAACATCGCACCTCTTGCGCGTGCTGAAAAGCTTGCCCCATTGCTCTTTCAGTTACCACCGAATATGAAGGCCGATGCCACGCTGCTGGGCGACTTCTTGCAGATCTTATCCCGTGGAGTTCCAGCCGCTTTCGAATTTCGGCATGAGTCATGGTTTGCCGATGAGATTTTCAATCTGTTGAAAACTCACAATCGGGCTTTATGCGTTGCTGAAACGGAGGAGCGGGTCACGCCGGATGTTGTCACCGCTGATTTTTGCTATTACCGATACCGCAAGCCGACCTACACGCCCGAAGAGCGCCGTGGCATGGTGGACCGCATCCACGAACATCTTGATCAAGGGCGCGATGTATACGCCTACTTTAAGCATGAAGAAACCCCGCAGGGAGCGATCTATGCGGTAGAAGTGCTTAAGGAAGTAACCGGCAGGGCCTAATATTCGCAGGTTCGAATCTGTATATTGTTGATTACTTTTTCCAACGGCTTCTAACGGGCATACTCGAAAACGTGCCATCTCAAACCAATTCTCGCGTGGTGTCTGGATTTTTGGATTATCTGAAAATCGAAAAGGGACTCGCGCCGCTGACGATTTCGGCCTATAACTCGGACATTGGACAATTTGCCGGGTTTCTAGAAAAACACAAACGCACGCTGCTTAGCGCTCAACGCGAGGATGTCGGTAATTTCATTCGCGAGATGTTCTCAAATGCGGTCGATGGACGCTCAGTAGGAAGAAAACTTTCGGCCCTGCGGCACTTGTACCGATACCTGCTATTAGACAAGCTGATCGCGTACGATCCCACGCTCAACATTGATTCGCCGAAACAATGGAAGGTGTTGCCGAAGTCTCTAGCGCGCGATGAAATGGAAGCGATTTTACAATTTCCGCGCGCAACATCGGACAGGAAAGATGCTGAAGCCCTAGCCGCTCGTGATCGCGCCATGCTGGAAGTCTTCTACGCGGGAGCGCTTCGAGTGTCGGAAATGATTGGGGTAAAGCTGGAAGATCTGAAACTCGAAATGGGTTACATGCTGGTTCGGGGAAAGGGCGATAAAGAGCGGATTGTTCCGTTGGGAAAATCAGCTCAAGAAACGCTTTCAAATTATTTGCGAACAGCCCGGTCAAAGCTTATGGCAGGGAAGACCTCACCGCTTTTATTTACCAGTCGCGGAGCCAGAAAGCTGACTCGCCAGCGTGTTTGGCAAATTGTTGGCGAGGCATCGTCAGCCGAAGGTCGCCATGCCAGCCCGCACATGTTGCGTCATAGTTGTGCGACTCATATGGTTGAAAACGGAGCCGATCTGCGCACTGTGCAAACTATACTCGGGCATTCCGATATTTCAACTACACAGGTTTACACGCATCTTGCGCTGGATCGATTGAAAAATGTCTACCAGAAACATCATCCGCGGGCGAAGGCTCGATGACTGTAAAAGCGAAGCAAGCGCGAACGATCGTCGAGAAGTCGACGGACCAATTTCTCGCTACGTTGCGAGCGCAGAATGCGTCGCCGCACACCATCAAAGCATATGCAGGTGATCTCGGTAATTTCTCGGCTTACATCGGCTCACGGAGTTGGTCGAGCATCGATCATTTGACGATCCGCGGCTTCCTCTCGCATCTTTACGAAAAAGGACTCGGCAAAACATCAGTCGCCCGTTCATTAGCTGCGGTCCGCTCTCTTTATCGTTGGTTGGCTCAAGAGGGAGTGGTCGAACAGAATCCTGCCGCGCTCGTCTCAACACCGAAGCTGGCCAAAAAACTTCCGCGTGTCCCCACAATTGAAGAAATGAATACCGTGCTTGACGGCAACATGCCTGAAGTGGCATCACTGCCACAGCGTGACGCCCTAATGCTGGAGCTTCTTTATGGATGTGGCATTCGCAACTCCGAACTCGTTGGTATCAATCTCGACGATATTCGTCTGAGCGCCGAAGCGATACTCATTCGAGGAAAAGGGAAGAAGGAGCGATACATACCCTTTGGGGATTCAGTTAAAGCAGCCTTGTCGATCTATTTGCCCATTCGCAAACAGATATTGGGGGACAATAACAAAAACACCCCAGCACTGCTGATCAACCAACGTGGAGGCCGGCTGACGACCCGCAGTGTGGGACGCATCATCAAGAAAATCGCGGTTGCAAAAGGGCTATCACCGGATGTACATCCGCACACTTTGCGCCACGCCTTCGGGACTCACATGTTGGAAGAAGGCGCCGACCTGCGGGCGATTCAAGAGATGCTGGGTCACGAGCGGCTCTCAACTACGCAACGTTATACGCAGCTTTCGATGAAACATGTGTTACATGTTTATGATCAGACACACCCCAGGGCAAAGTGATTCGTATTCTCGTATCTGGAATCTGATATGGAAAAATCCCAGTAATTAATTTTCTTTCTGCAATTCTTCCCACATCGCGACAACGCGCCCTTTTAAGTCCGCCGTGAGCTCCTCGTAAACTGCTTCTGAGGCTTCGGGAGCTGCTGGTGGATATATCGGTTCCCCGAATTTAATCTTTAAACGCGCGAACTTCTGGAAGGACTTTCCTCGTGGCCACGCATCGTGAAAGCCTTCAATCGCTACCGGAACAATGGGCACTTGCAGATGCGTCGAAAGGATGGCGACGCCCTTCTTGAATATCTTCGGTGAGCCATCGATACTGCGCTCGCCCTCGGGATACAGAACAAGTATGCGTCCACTTCGCAGCCCAAAAGCTCCGGCTCGCATAGCGGGAATTAGATTTGCATCGGGATCCACGACTACCACCCGCAACCAGCGGGCCAGCAACCGCATAGGCCCTGATCCGAAGATTTCGCTGGTTCCCACTGCGAACATTTCTTTAAACATCCGCCATCGAAAAACACTGCTCATGATAATGGGATCGAGATAGCTCTGGTGGTTTGAAGAGATGATGAAGGGTCCATCCGCAGGCAGCTTGTCCAGTCCGCGTACTTGCAAACGGAAAAAAACAAGAGAGAGAACCTTGATTATCCTCATCAAGACGAAGAGAAAAAATTTGTCCAAACTTCGAGGATTGGCTAGTGCCAATACTTCGCTTTCGGTTGGCTGCTCTTCAAACACAGAGTTCCATCCCGCCACATGGGGGCGTAGGGTTCCGGCATTTCCGCTACCAGCGCTCTGTAAAATTGCATCCACCAACTGACGCACCGTATAAATCTCCGACAGGCGTGATTCTTCCAAGTCTCCGCCTAATTGCTGTTCCAAGGCCACCAGCAATTCCACACGCTGCATGGAATCGAGCCCAAGATCAAGTTCTAAATTGTCGCCGGGACGAACCTCTGGACGCTTTGTAGATGATCGAATGATGTCGATTGCACGTTTGACGTTCGGTTGTTCGAGCCACCCAGAGTCTTCCGCACTCAGGACTTGCGCTGTGAGTGGCTCATCGGACGATTGGCTCTTGCCCTGTCCCGCTCGGACTCGCTTTTCAATCTCAAAACGTTTTAATTTACGAGTAGTGGTTCTCGGCAAGTCTTCCTGCCAGATCTCATAACCCCCAATCCGTTTGGTGGACGGCAATTGCGCCGAGAGACTTTCGATATCAAAACGAATCACCTCTCTCGTGTTAACGACTTTCCTTTCCCTCATGACTTCAAAATTCGGCACAAGCACAGCGTAGAGTCGCTCGGACATTGGATCTCCAGGCTGAGACTCCAAACCCATCACGCAGATTTCTTTAATGTAGGCCGATTTAAGATAATGAGCCTCCACTTCTTCGGGATAAATGTTCTTCCCATTGCTGAGGATGATGACTTCTTTCTTGCGTCCAGTGATGAATAAATTTCCATCGTGATCGAAATAGCCGAGATCACCAGTGTGAAACCATCCGTCCTTCAATACCTCACCTGTAGCTTCAGGACGGTTCCAGTAGCCTTTCATCACGACTGCTCCGCGGACCGCAATTTCACCAACAGCAGGACTTCCGGATTCCTGAGTTTCCGCATCAATGATTCGGGCTTCAACTCCAGTCAGCGGCTTTCCCACCGAGCCGATTACGTTGTCTATTGGGCTGGTGGCGAAAACCGCAGCCGTCGTTTCTGTGAGCCCGTAAGCCTGCAATATATCTATGCCTAATGCATAAAAGTCGCGGCCAATCTGAGGATCAAAGCGCGAGCCGCCTGTAACCAGATAGCGCATCTTATCCCCAAAAGTATTGTGAATCTGACGGAAGAAAATCTTCCCTGTATTCCATCCGGTCCGACGGGCAATTCTTGTAACGGACATCATTGCGTGTACGGCAAAGCTGGCCAACTTCCCACGCTTACCGATCTCCTTGAATATCTTTTCGTGGATGAGATAAAAGAACTGGGGTACTACGGCAAAAGCTGTGATCTGCCGTTCGCGTAATGCCCGAAGCAATTCAGTAGTATTAAGAGTCTCCAGATACACCACCCGCGAGCCGTGAACGAGAGGCAGCAGAATATTTGCCATCTGCGACAACACGTGGAACAAGGGGAGCACTCCTAAAAGTGCATCACTGGGACCCAGGTGAGCCCACCCCATGACGGCTTCTACCTCGCCCATCAAATTGGCGTGCGTCAGCATGACGCCTTTAGGATCGGCCGTCGTGCCGGAGGTGTAGAGAAGAGAGACGAGGTCATCCGCTGAAACTTTCTTCGCAATGAATGTATCTGGGCCGGCAGCGAATATCTGATCGAGAGTAGTGGCGGTAATTGAACTCGACTCGGCGTCTTTACCACTGGTTGCCGAATCCGTCAGCACAAGTTGTATTCCAAGTTCGGTAACCGGTATGTGAGCGAGTTGTAAGTGCTTCGCATCGCAAAGTAAAACGGAGCTACCGCTGTCCTTGAGCAGTTTTGCAATTTGATTCTTGTGGAGAGCGGTATCGAGAGGAACCGTCGTGCATCTGGCAGCGATAATGCCAAGGTATGCGGCGACCCATCGAGGGTGGTTATCCGCCAGAATGGCAATTCGCGCGCCTGGCGGGAATTCACTTTGTACGACCCACCGCCCGACCGAATCGGCCATGTGGCGCACTTCAGCATAGGTATAACTCTCGATGTGTTCTTTTCGCTGAATTTCCAGGGCGATGTTTTGCGGCCAGCGTTCGGCGCACTCACAAAAACGGTGATAGAAGGTTTGCATGTGGGCGAATGGGAAATATACCTGAAAAGGTTCGGAGTCCCGGGAGAAACAGGTCATCACCCGATACAATTAACATTCCGTCCAAAGGGCAGATTACTTGCCAGTGCTGGTTTCGCGACTTACCTCCGCAGCCCGCATCTAATATGCTAGGCTTCTACATATACTTTAGGCGGCTTTTAGGCTGCCCGGTCCTTGAGGAATTTTGATTGATTAATACTCTGGTATCCAAGGTCTTTGGGACCAAAAATGAACGGGAAATCAAGCGTTTACTGCCCGATGTGGCAGCAATCAATGCGCTTGAACCCACTATACAGAAGCTCACTGATGATGAGCTTCGCGTCAAGACAGAGGAGTTCCGCGCGCGTATTCAAGAACGCGTGGCCCGTATTCCCGACGAGCCTGAGGCTGATCCCGACCGGCTCAAACAAATTGAAGAAGAGCGCGCCAAAGCGATTGCCGAAACATTAGAAGAAATCCTTCCTGAGGCATTTGCCGTAGTCCGCGAGGGTGGACGCCGCGTCCTGAACATGCGGCATTTCGACGTTCAACTCATTGGCGGTATGGTCCTGCATCACGGCAAAATCGCCGAGATGAAAACGGGCGAAGGAAAAACCCTGGTGGCAACCTTGCCGGTCTATCTGAACGCCTTAGCTGGACGCGGTGTGCACGTGATCACGGTGAATGATTATTTAGCCAAGCGCGACTCGGAATGGATGGGTAAGCTCTATCGGTTTCTGGGGTTGACGGTCGGTGTGATCGTTCATGATCTCGATGACCAGCAACGACGAGATGCGTATGCTGCCGATGTAACTTATGGCACCAATAACGAATTCGGTTTCGATTACCTGCGCGACAACATGAAGTTTGATTTGCGTGATTGCGTACAACGCAAACACAATTTCGCGATTGTTGACGAAGTCGACTCCATCCTGATCGACGAAGCCCGTACCCCGCTCATCATTTCCGGCGCGAGTGAAGAATCGACCGATAAGTACGCCAGGGTGAATCGCATCATTCCTAAACTCGAAAAAGGTGAAGAAGTTGATGTTGCTCCCGGGGAGCCAGCGCAGCTTACCGGCGATTTTGTCGTCGATGAGAAGCATCGCAATATTACCGTCACGGATGATGGTTGGGTGAAAGTCGAAGGTCTCTTGGGTATTGGCAATATTGCTGACCCCGAGAACTGGGATCTTAAACATCACGTAGAAACCGCAGTTAAAGCTCATGCGCTTTACCATCGAGACGTTGAATACGTGGTGAAAGACGGCGAAGTCATCATTGTCGATGAGTTTACTGGACGCTTAATGCCGGGCCGCCGCTGGTCCGATGGTTTGCACCAGGCGGTAGAAGCCAAGGAAAACGTCAAAATCGAACGCGAAAACCAGACACTCGCAACGATTACCTTCCAGAACTATTTCCGCATGTACAAGAAGCTGGCAGGCATGACAGGTACGGCGGAAACCGAAGCGCCCGAGTTTGAAAAGATTTACAAGCTCGAAGTGATGGTGATACCCACCAACAAAGAGATGCGGCGCTTGGAGCAGCCGGACTCGGTTTATCGAACTGAAAAAGAAAAGTATTTTGCGGCTTCAGATGAAATTCAAAAGCTATACGCCACCGGGCAACCCGTTCTGGTCGGTACTACCTCCATCGAGAAGTCGGAACGCCTCTCCGAGTTGCTGAAGAAAAAAGGCATTCGCCATGTGGTCCTGAACGCCAAGTATCACGAGAGGGAAGCCGAGATTGTGGCCCAGGCTGGCCGTAAAGGAATGGTCACAATCGCGACCAACATGGCTGGCCGCGGTACGGACATCCTGCTCGGCGGAAACCCCGAGTTCATGGCCAAGCAGGAGTGCGTGAAGAAGGGAATCGCGCAACCCTTGCGAGCCGCTCAGGGAAAAATTCAAGTCGATGTGGATGAGTCGAAGAGTACGGTCTGGTATTACGCTGGCAATGAATATGTTGTGCCGACCGAGCAGTGGAATGAAATCTTTAACCGCCATAAGCTCCTGACCGACAAAGAACATGACGAAGTAATCGCCGCCGGCGGGCTGCATATATTTGGTACCGAACGCCACGAATCGCGGCGTATCGATAACCAGTTGCGAGGCCGCGCTGGCCGTCAGGGTGATCCCGGATCCTCCCGCTTCTATCTTTCCCTCGAAGATGACCTGATGCGCATCTTCGCTAAAGAGTGGGTTTCCAACCTTCTTCAACGTTTGGGCATGGAAGAAGGTGTACCCATAGAATCGAAATTGATTAGCCGCCGCATTGAAGCTGCGCAAAAGGCCGTCGAAGCCCAAAATTTTGAAGCCCGCAAACACCTGCTTGAATACGACGACGTGATGAATAAGCAACGCGAGGCAGTTTACGGATTACGCCGCCGCTTGCTTGAAGGGGTCGATCAAAAAGACCTTATCCTCGAAGACTACGTTTCAGCCATCCTTGCCGGCCTCATTGATCAGTTCTGTCCAGTGAAGGCTCATCCCGATCAGTGGGATATAAAAGGCTTGAAAGATTCGATTTTCACTCGCTTTGGTGTGGAGATCATCGCCGAAGGCGTTCAGGCGGAAACGCTGAACCGGCAGGAACTCGGCGATGCAATTTTCGATAAGTTAAAGGAACGGTACGAATCCAAGGAAAAATTGATTGGTCCTGATGCCATGCGCTATCACGAGCGCATGATCATGCTCAGTGTGCTCGACGCACAATGGAAAGACCACCTTCGAGACATGGACCACTTGAAGGAAGGCATCGGGCTGCGCGGATACGGTCAGCACGATCCCCTAGTCGAGTACAAGCGCGAGTCCTTCGACATGTTCGAAGCCATGATGCAGCGCTTCCAGGAAGATACAGTCCGCTATTTGTATCTAATGCAAATTCTCGAGCGGCCCCCCGATAGCGGTGGAGAAGCCCCTGGCGGTCCCGCGGTCCC
>DASRFC010000011.1:0-67917 GCA_035651835.1 Terriglobales bacterium | reverse complement strand
GTTGTTGTTTTACCGGCTGACCCGGTGACTCCGACTAATGGCTTAGCCCAGAGACGGCGAACTGCGGCGGCCAAAGTTTGTAGAGCTACGAGCGTGTCATCGACTGAAATCAGCGGTGATTTTTCTGGATATCGACCTCGTTGATCTTTGCGAATAACGGCAGCGATCGCGCCTTTGCCGAGAGCTTGCTCGACAAAATCGTGGCCATCCATTTTTTCGCCTTTGACTGCAAAGAACAATTCTCCCGGCTGGATAGTACGTGAATCGATCGAATATCCCTGCGCAACGGAATCGCGGTCAAAGTCACCCCTGCCAGAAATGAAGTCGGCAATTTTCGAGAGAGGCAACTTCATTGATTCTTCCCTGCAGCCGCGTCGCCAGCATGGCAGTCATAACCAATATCTTTCAAAACCTCGCGAGCCACTTGCACGTCGTCGAATGGTATAGCACCTTCTCGATTGGTTTGTGTTTTTTCGTGACCCTTCCCCGCGACGAGTACTATGTCACTGGGCTTAGCTTCGCGGATAGCCATTGCGATTGCGGCTTTGCGGTCGGGCTCCATCTTGTATTTTGTCCCGGAACGCTGCAAACCGACCACTGCATCATTCATGATTGCAACCGGGTCTTCACTTCTCGGATTGTCAGAAGTAAGAACTACAAAGTCACTACCACGTCCAGCGGCTTCGCCCATCAGCGGCCGCTTGGCCCGATCGCGGTCGCCTCCACAGCCAAAGACCGTAATGACCCGGCCACTCTGTCCGGCTTGTTCCACGAACTCGCGCGCTAGAGTTGTGAGATTACGAAGCGCGTCGTCAGTATGGGCATAATCAACAACTACCGTAAATGGCTGATTGCACTCGACGCGTTCAAAGCGGCCGGGCACGTGGGAGAGTTTGGAAATGCCATTTGCAATTGCTTCTAATTTGCAGTCGCGGCCGTATGCCGCTCCTGCAGCGGCAAGGAGGTTGTAAACATTCACTTTGCCGATTAGCCGCGACGAAACAGGTATCAAGCCGTCCGGAGTGATTAAATCGAACTTTGTGCCCTGGGGAGTGATCTCCAACTTCTCAGTTCGGAAGTCGCCTTGCGTCATGCCGTAGATGAGAGTCTGGCGGCTAAACTGCCGGCTTCGTTTCGTCAAGCGCTGGGCGTACTCATCATCGGCATTCAGCACTGCCACTCGCGGTGGCTCTGTTCCAGACCCCTGGAACAATATCTGCTTGGCGGCAAAATAACCTTCCATCGTCTTGTGATAATCGAGGTGGTCACGAGTGAGGTTAGTAAAAACGGCAACTTCGAACGGAATAGCGTACACGCGCTGTTGCTCGAGAGCGTGTGAGGAAACTTCCATGACCGCTTCAGTTGCGCCGTCGGCTACGGCTTTGGCGAGAATGCGGTTCAGTTCGAGAGATTCTGGAGTGGTGTGAGGAGCGGGTAAAATCTTGCCCGCTACGTGATACTCAATAGTTCCGATTAATACGCTCTTGCGGCCAGCAGCCTCGAGGATTGATTCGAGAATAAAAGCGGTTGTGCTCTTTCCGTTGGTGCCAGTAATGCCAGTAATGACTAATCGATCCGCAGGATGTCCGTAGAAATTTGCACTTAGCAAGGCGAGCGCTTGACGACCGTGCTTTGCCTGCGCCCACGCTACTTCTCCACGCGGTTTTTCTTCCGTGGAATCTGTAACGATCGCTACTGCGCCGCTTGCGATAGCCTTGTCAATGAATTTGTTGCCGTCGCTGGACTCGCCTCGCATTGCGACGAATACGTTCCCTGGCCGGATACGACGGGAATCGTACTCAAGTTCAGTAATGTCCGGGTTACCGCTCTGGGAAAGCGGTTCCATACCATGCAGGAGTTCAAGGAAATTCATCTAAGCTGATTGTAGAGCAGGGTTGCGCTTTGAGAAATTGTCGTTGTGAGTGCACCGCCGCAGTTTGGACAATGTAGGGGTCCTTCAACTCTGTATGCCTTCACGAAGTGAAGTCATGCGCCGCTCAGGAAGACAGTGAATTGAGGCGTTCGCTTGAGATTCGATCACCTTACGAACTTGACCGTTACTCGTGATCCCGCCGTCACGTGCGCTCCAGGCGGAGGTGATTGATCTTTTGCCACTCCGCTGCCTACGGCATCCAGATCCAGTCCGCTTTCTTCCGCCTCCTCGATGGCGCTACGCACACTTTTTCCGACGAACGATGGCACCACGATTCCTCCCTGCTCGACATCCAAGACGACGGTACCGCGGCGAGTTTCGCCCACAGCTGGCGGGCCTTGAACAGCACTTACCGATGGCTGATCTGGGATTTGCGATGGGGGAGTCTCGCGTTCTTGCAGCGATGCATTCACGACAACACTATTTTTCGACGTCTCGGTTGGGCGCACTGACGGCGTTGAATTGATCGACGGCGGCGGCCCAGACTCGGCAACTGTGTTTTCCGAGAAATCGAGAGGCGCGCCTAAATGATCTGGCGATACCTCGGCGAGATCATCCTCTTTTACTTCGCGACGGGCCATCAACACTTGCCGGCTGCGCGGCAAATCCACATCGTGTTGGACGTGAAGGTATTCCAAAACTTGCTGCGAGACCCTTTGGAAAACAGGCGCGGCCACTTGTCCGCCTTGATGAAGACCAACTGCCGAGTCGAGAATGACAGCAACAACGATGGCTGGATTATTGATGGGAGCGAACCCAGCGAACGATCCCACGTATTTCGTACGCGAATAGGCGTGAGTTGCCGGATCCACCTTCTGTGCGGTACCGGTCTTACCTGCCGACGAATATCCCTCCAGAATAGCTTTGCGGCCGGTGCCCTCGAGAACGACCTGTTGCATCATTTTCTTCATCTGCGCGGCGGTCATGGTTGAGATCACACGACGCTGATCGGCAGGATGGAACGCAATGGTCTGCGGTGTTTTCTGTGGCTCGGTTGTTGCAGCTACTATGCGCGGCGCGACCCATACCCCATCATTGGCGATGGTTGAAACCAAGGCTGAAAGCTGGAGTGGCGTAATTCCGATTTCCTGTCCCATGGAGATTGCGCCCATGGAAACCTTCGACCACCGGCTTACCGGCTTAGTGAGGCCCCGTGATTCACCGGGGAGTTCAATGCCCGTCGGCGAACCGAATCCATAGGCTCGAATGTACTTGTAGAACCGATCTTGTCCTAAACGCAGCGCCACTTTGATAGCGCCGACATCGCTTGACTCGGCCAAAATTTGCGATACCGTCAACAAGCCGTGCGGTTTGCTATCCCGGATTCGCATGCCATTGAACATGATCGATCCCATCTGACAATCGAATACTTCGTCGGGGTTCGTAACTTTCTCCTCCAGCCCCGCCGATAAAGTGACGAGCTTGAAGGTTGAGCCAGGTTCATAGACATCGCTTACAGCATGGTTCTTCAACTTTTCTGGAGTAATTTCTTTGGCGAGATTTGGATTGAAAGTAGGCCGATTCGCGAGCGCAAGAATTTCGCCGGTATGCGGATTTTCAACCACCACAGTCCCAGCGATGGCATGCGTTTGCTCCATCGCGGTCGCAAGCTCTTTGTCAGCGATGTATTGTATTTGCTCATCAACCGTCAAGACTACGTTTTCGCCCGGCTCGGGTTGCTTCTCGACACTGCCGAACCATTTCTTACGGGCATCGACCGAGATCAGCATACGGCCGGGCTCGCCATGTAACTTGTCTTCGTACTCACGCTCGATTCCGCTGAGTCCTGCATCATCCATGCCTACATAGCCGAGGACCTGAGCAGCGAGATCACGCTTGGGATAGAAACGCTTTGATTCTTTTTGAAAATAAATGCCACGGAGATTTAAGGCGCGTAGGCGGTCGGCGATGTCGGCATCGGTTTTGCGCGCTACCCAGCAGAAACTCTTAGAAGCTTTGCATTTCGCCAGGATTTCGCGAGGATCAGATTTGGTTATTCGCGAGATAAGCGAGATCGTTCCCGGCAGGTCGGGGATTTCGGACGGCACAGCGAACGCCGAATCTACGGCGATGGACATGGCCAGCTCGCGTCCGGCGCGATCATAAATGATGCCGCGCTTGGCGGAGACTTCTTCCGTTCTATTCTGTTGCCGCGTAGCTTGATGCTGAAATTTTCCGAAGTCGAAAATTTGCAGAACCACAAGACGCAAGCAGATGCAGGCGCACCAAAGGATGAGAATGCCTCCGAGAATGTAGAGGCGCTTATTCGTATTGTTGTCGGTATTAGACGCCACTGCCGCTTCCTTTAGACAAACATGGCGGCTCGCCTGGGAAAGCGGAAGCCGCCAGAAACTTCGCCGCGGATGTTCACGAATTCTCGCGGATAGTTCTAATCATTCGGACAGCCGAGGACGGCTGTCCCTACGTGAGCAAAACTTTATCGCAGCGATACCACCGAAACTACACTTGCCATTACTGGTCCAGCTCCTGCCGGCAACTCGCTATCCATGCGGATCACCTGACCAGCTTGCGGTGATTGCAGGCCGAGCTGTCGTGCCATCACATCGATTCGGGCTGGATCACGCAGTGAAGCTTCTTCGAGCTGCATCGCATGATTCAATTCGACCAATCCGTCACGCTGCGATTTCAATGCTTCGATCTTGTATCCATACTCGATGGCTTTGAAGTGCTGCAACGCGTAGGTCATGGTCAGCAGGAATAAGAGACACAGTGCGACGCCGAACTGCTTCATTTCGCGATGACGCCGCGGATCCTCGAGCTTCACCAACCGTGAATTATCGATTGCCTTGGCGAAATAGATTTCCGGTGTGCCCGTCCAAAAGGGACGGCGACGGCTGATGGGAGAAGGCGCGATACGCTCGAATGCTGGGGCTGCGGCTGCCATTTATGCTACTCCGAGAAGATTATCTGTTGCCTGTAAAAACTCATATGAGGCAATCCCGTGCCAGTGTTCGGTGATTTGCATCTCAGCTTCTTTATTCTTGCGGACGTGCTGCTCGGCCCGCTCGACCGTGCTCATTAAATCTTCAATCAGTGTGCCAGTAAACATTTGCATCTCCTCGGTTCAATCTTGCTTTTCTAATTTCATCCCGGCGCATCCTGCGTACGGCTGTGCCGGGCTCCCTGGCTGGTTTTCCAGGAAAAACTTTCTAAGGGCTCGGCTTTCGCTTCGCCGTGAATTACTCTTGTTCAGCTTGTGGCACCGCTGAAGCCATGCCCTACACAAACTTTCATCTTCAAATTCGTTCCGCAGCTCGTAATTTTGCGCTGCGTGATCTTGGATTGCGATCAATTTCTTCTTCTGTCGCCTTCACAGGCTTTTTTGTCAGCAGCTGATAATGACCCTGCTTCACTCCTTCGCGAAGCGCATCTTTCACGATGCGGTCTTCCAGCGAGTGGAAACTGATGACCACCAGCCTGCCTCCCGGTTTCAGAATCTGCGGGGCGGCATTCAACAGCTCCTGCAGATCTTTCAGTTCGTCGTTTACGAAAATTCGGAGCGCCTGGAAAGTTTTTGTCGCGGGATGAATTCTTCGTTCTGTCTGATTCATTGGCCGGGCCGCGGCCGATACCACAGCTGCAAGTTCCGCAGTTGTACGTATTGGCCGCGACCGGACAATGGCTCTGGCGATTCTCCGCGACCTCCTTTCCTCTCCGAATTCGTAAATCAGATTGGCGAGTGTGACCTCGTCGATCTGGTTTACCACTTGTTCGGCGGTGCGCCCGGCTTGCGTGTTCATTCGCATGTCGAGTGGTCCTTCCGCCTGAAAACTAAAGCCTCGCGCCGCATCGTTCAGCTGCAAGCTGCTCACGCCGATGTCGGCCAAAATGCCATCGATGGTCTTTGGTCGTTGACCTTTCGCAATGTCTGCGAATGAACCATGGATCAAAGTTACACTCGGCCAATCTGGCAGCTCCGGTCGTTGGTCGTCGGTCATTGGTCGTTGTGTTTCGCCATTGGCTAACAACGAACGACCACCGAGTAGCTTTTCCCGCGCGATATCGAGCGCCGCAGGATCTTTATCGAGGCCAATCAAATGACCCGGTGCGCCGAGGCGTTTTGCGATTTCGTAGCTGTGCCCGCCCAAACCCAACGTTGCGTCGATATAAGTCCCGCCGCGCTTGACAGCTAGAAATTCGATCGCTTCTTTTAAAAGAACTGGAACGTGACCACTGCCACGCCCACCCCGCTCGGGGATGTCCAAACTTTCCGCCACTAGATACCCAGCTCGTCGAGCGTTCCCTCATCCTCAGGCGTAAACTGCTGCTCTTCGATTTCCTTACGGAACATCTCCAGGTTCCGCACTTCCAGATAGGTCAGGTTGCCCAGCACCGCGACTTCGCCCTTGATCTGCGCTGCATCGCGCAGCAGTTGCGGAATCAACAACCGGCCCTGGCCATCCATCTCCACGACCTGCCCGTAGTAGTTCACCCGGCCCAAAAACTTTTTCTTCGTGGGATTGAAAGTGGAGAGCGCCGCCAGCTTCTGCTCGATCCGCTCCCATTCCTCGAAGGGATACAACTGGGCAACATTCCCGTCCAGACTCGTGATATAAAATTGTGCGCTGCTGTACTTCTCGTCGATGACGCGCTTGAATTCCGCGGGAACTTTGAGCCGTCCCTTTTCGTCGACGCGTGTTGGGTGATTGCCGCGAAACATGCTTTTGGCCCTTTACCGGGGCGGAAAATCTCTTGACTACTGCCACTACCATTGCGAGGGAGGTTAAATTGTTCAAAATGCAGGTAGTTTTAAGTTCTTGCGGGCTATTTTCTGGCGTTTCAGCTTCTGGTTCCACTGGCGCCTCTCGTTTTGACCACTTTGCCCACAGCCCTTACTGTCCGGGCCACTTTCTACCACATTTGTCCACATCCTACGCCTAAACCGTTTATTGTCAACACGAAACTTGACAGTTAAAAGTCTGCTTGCAGAGAGAAATTCGAAAGCGCGATAAATTGTGGGTAACTGATTCGATGACCACAAGGCATGGTGTTTAGACTCTGGATTCCGGAAAGGTAGTTTCTCCTATTGTTCGCCCTTGACATTTTCATGCCTGTGAGTATTTCTGTGGAAATTAATTGAGAACAGAAAAAAAGCCCCGGGTTGAGGGCCGGGGCTGAAGAGTTAGAGTTGTGGATCGGGAAATCGTTACCAGATAACTTTGGCGCCGATCTGTATGTGACGAGAACCACCAGATCCGATGACAGGGTTGGAAGCGTAGACGTCAGGCGTGAACTGCGCAAGTCCGAGTGTAGGACCATCTGACAAATCGTGATCGGGATCTGCAAAGTTCGGATGGTTCAGAATATTAAAAACTTCACCTCGAGCTTCCAGCCTGAAACGCTCACCGAACTTGAAGGTTTTAATAACCGAAAAATCCAAGTTAACGAAACCCGGACCATAGACAATATTCCTCTTCATATTTCCGAAGGTACCGGGAGCGGGCGGCGTGATGGCAGTACTTCCCGACACGTAACATCCATAGCTAAGAAGCTGCTGTGCCGCCACGCTGGAAGCCCCTCCCGCAGCATTAATGCATTGTCCATTGCCGGTGACATTGCCTGACGAATCAGTACCAAACGTAGAGGGGTCGATAAAGGGAATTGGAACTGTCGGCGACCAATGAATATTGCCGGGATTGCCGGTGATGTTCCAATGGTCATTAAATGCTCCCGTGCCACTAATATCATTGGAGCTGTCATAGAAAAAGATTGGCGATCCGGTTTGTGCGGTAAAAATGCCGTTCAACCGCCAGCCTTCAAATAATTGTCCAAAGCCCGGCTTGGACGGCAGCTCATAAGTTGTGGCAAAGGTAAACCGATGACGGATGTCATCGTCCGCATTGGATCGCTCCGCGGCAGGATCGTAGCTGTTTTGAATATTGAACTCACGGTTGCTGCCTGCGTCATCGATGGAATGAGCGAGAGTATAACCAGCGACAAAGTACAATCCATTCGAAGTACGTTGACGTACTGTGACTTGTAGACCGTGATAGATGGAGCTGTCCCCGTTACCGAGTTGGTAAATGTTGCTTAGCGTGGGAAATTGGTTCACGAAGGGCCGTCCTGACTGCTCGTCACCTAAGGTGTCATTTGCAAAAACATTTTGGTTGATGTCGCGCAGACTATATAACTTATTTCCCTTATTGCCGACGTAGGCAATCGTTGTAGACGCATTTCTCCACAACGTCTGTTCGATGTTCAAGTTCCAATTAATGACATATGGTGTCGTCAAATTTGGAACGGTACCAAGGACAGGGCATGGGCTGTCATAGGAGCAAATAGCATTGGTTGGAGACAGGTCACCGAAGACGGGCGCTCCGGTTTGCCAGTTCGTGCTCATAGTCCCTGGATCAGGACTGATGGTGGTTGCCACAATTGTGCCCCCACCGGGTCCAGTCGGAGCTCCCGGGACTCCGGTCGGGTTTCCTCCTAAGCCAATTGCATTCGTGTTGTTCTGGCCAAGGTAGACCGAAATATGCGGTATTTCATAAATAATTCCCGCGCCTGCACGAAGAACTGTTTTGCTATTACCGAAAGGATCGAAAGCAAGTGCGAATCGCGGAGCGAAATTGTGATAATCAGTTTTGTAAGGTTGGCTAATCTGCTTTCCCACTTGCACCAGCCCCACGGTTGGATCGAAATTGCTAAGCAAATTATTTTCTTCATGGATGGGAAGGCTTAGGTCGTAGCGCAGCCCGGCGTTGATGGTGAGTTTGGGCGTTACACGCCAGTCATCCTGGACAAACAGACCAATCGATTTTTGACTCACGACGCGATGATCGTTGCCCACGAATACGAAATTACCCCTACGGATATTTCCAGTCACAAAATCATCAAGGCTGGCAAAACGGATCTCTCCGGAGCCAAACGTGTTTCGCAGATTATCAGTACTGCCGGTGCGAAATTCCCCACCAAAACGCAGGTTGTGCTTGCCGACGATGTAAGAGGCATTGTCATTGAATTGCAGGGTTTGATTGGGTGTCGTATATAAAGGCCACGACTCATTTCCGCCTAACGTATGTTGCGTGAATCCAGAAATGCGAATTTCCGGAAGGCCAAAATTGGTTGGATCTGTAACTCCGGTATTCAAGCCGAAAGCTGCGGGATTAATGTTGTGGTCAGCGACCACATCCTGTTGCCAAAAGCGGTTATATCCAACCCGAAACTGATTGGTGAATCGCGAGGTAGGCACCCAGATCCAGCCTCCACCCACTACTTGCGCTCTTGTATTTGCTATCGAGAGAAACAGAGGGTTGAGGACAGTTGTATCTTCTTCCGTTTGAGCACTGTCTCCAATAAAGTATGTGCCGACAAAGGTGTGCTTCTCAGAAAAATGATAATCGAGCTTGGCAATTCCGTTATCTTCACGGTTGCGATTATTAAGATCCAGATTCAAAGTGGTGGTTGGCCCGGGATTGTTCGGCAAAAGTTTAGCCAATTGCTGACTGACGCTGCTACAGGTAGAGGTTGCGGCGCACCTCGCCAAAGCGTCAGGAAGGCTGTCACTCGTATCACTGGCAGAGGAAACAGAGATGGGCGCTAAGACTGACAATGGATTGCCGACCACATCGCGCACGCCTTCATAATTTCCAAAAATGAAAAGCTTGTCCTTGATAATCGGTCCGCCCGCCGAAGCGCCAAATTGATGTAGGTTCAAGGCAGCGACCGGGTTGGGTCCGGGATTGAACCAGTTACGCGCATCTAATGCTGCATTTCGGTTGAAATAATAAGTGGAACCATGAAACGAATTGGTTCCCGATTTGATTCCCACGTTGATGATTGCCCCCGGCTTGTATCCGTAATCCGCCTCGGGACTGGATTGAATGTTGAACTCCTGAATCGCGTCGATCGGAAGATGGGTCGCTGGCGTACCCTCCACTCCTTCGGCATTGACTACAGTCGTCCCGTAATAGGCGTCATTATCATCCAGTCCATCAACTATAAAGTTGTTGTCTTCAGGGCGATTACCATTCGCAGTGATAGACAGAAAACCGCCGCCTGGAGAGCGCTGAATTCCGGGTTGGAGAACTGCCAAATTTTGGAAGTCGCGTCCGAGAAGAGGGAGTTCGTTGATGGCTTCGTTAGAGAAAGTACCCCCCAAAACATCGCTCGTAGTATCAACGAGCGGCGCTGCTTCAGAGACGGTAATGACTTGATTGACTGCACCAGGAACCAACTTAAAATCTACACGGGCGTCCTTCGCAACTTCGAGACGCACACCCGTGCGGTTTACTTTTTCAAAATTTACAGCTTCGGCCGTGATCGCGTAGGGACCTGGTTCAAGATTCGGAGCGAAGTACTCCCCACCGGAATTGGTAATCAAGGCTCGCGAAACCCCAGTGGCCGTGTTCGTGATCGTGACTTTTGCTCCGGGAACCACTGCGCCCGTCTGGTCCGTGACTGAGCCCAGGATTCTGCCTTGCGAAGTCTGAGCGGAAAGCATAATTGCACTGGATAGGACTGCGATGAGGATGAGGAATGCAAGGCTAAACCGTTTCATGTATCTCCTCTTTTCGGCAAAGAATGCGGGGAGGACGTAGATTTCTGTTTTTGCGAACGTAGGAACAATATTTTTTCGTCACAATTTGGTTCTATGGAATTGGAGATTTGATCAATTATGGGAGCGGGCTTTGGTAAATCACAGGCCGGATTCTAGCTTGCCTGCTTCAACAAGGCGGACAATCTGCTCAAGGTTGTCCGCAGTGGAGGAGAGCGAAAGAAAATTACAAATCATTAGTCTACTGGGCCCGATAGCAACAACTTAGGATCGAGGCAGTCTTTCAAACATTGAGGACTAAAGTCAACCAAGAAATTCGGGTTGCGTCACAGATCATGACTTTTTCTTAAGGTGCACTGTTGAGATACGTTCAATAAATCGCATTTCCTGCCTGGGTGCTATGAATCACGTCCCGCTCGACGGACAAGGAATATTCCGTTCCTCCATCGCCTTTCCATGAGATCAGATTGAAATGACCTCCAGCCGGTACATGATAAGCCGAGATGCCGCTGAAATCGAGTGGCACGTCTTTTTTGCAGATTTCAGGTGCATGAGTGGGATGTAAAAAATAAGCGCCTCGTCCCGCTCCCACAATAGTTCCCTTTCCATCGGCTTCAACAAGAACAGCGGACTTTTCGTCGATTGCAATATCCCGCGGATCTTTCGACCAACCGTCCTGCATAATGCGTGCGAGAAATACTAAGGTTCGTCCCATGCGATCGCGCTTGGCAAAGTGACTATCAGTAATTGTGTCTTTCAAGTATGGAATTTTTATAAAATCGCGAACAATCGTGACTTGATTGTGAAATGGATTAGCCAAGGCCTCTTGGGAATGAAGCTCGCTGTCGTCCGGATCGTTCAACGCCCCATAGGTGAACTCGCCTTGAACCGCCAGTCCAGCGCTTGTGCCACCGATGGGTTCACCGCTTGCAATGTGTGCGTTGATGGCATCCTGCACAGGAGTGCCTTGCCAGAAGTGAACGTAGTTTGCCTGGTCACCGCCAGCAATGAATACAGCCTCCGCATGCTGAATGATGCCGGCTACAGCAGGATCCTGGGCGGCTTCACGACTCGGAATGATTAAGGTCGCAACCGAATTTGCCTTGCACAAGCCATTTACGTAGGAGTTGTAAGCATCATCGCCATGGGCTCGCAGGATCAGGAAGTCACCGCCTTCGGCTTTGCCACATAGCCAACGAAAAGCTTCATCGAGATCACTGCCTCCACCCATCATCGCGGTACCAGCGGAAGGCTTCGTCTGCACATCCTGTTTGTTGCCGAGGCGGATGTATTGAAAGGATTCGGCTTGAGTAGCGCAGCAGAAAAGCACCGGAATTAAGAAAAGGAAAATATTCCTGAAGGATTTGATATTCATGGCCCCGAACAATATAGCGCAACTGGAGATGCAGGAGAAAGTTTCTTAAAGTTGTAACCAATCTGAGGGGTTTGAACAATGCGTGCCAAAACGGCTTTGGTGCGGTTTCAATCACTTACACGAACTATACGTGCGTAATTGTATTGACAATGTTCCAGTGGGAACATTATGCCTTGAGAAACTCTTTACATTGTCATCCCGAGAGCGAAGTGACGAGGAATCTGTTGTCCGCGGTGACAAAAAAAACAGATTTCGCGCTGCGCATACTTATTTCACCGGCTCCACAAGCACGGCCGTTCCATATGCCAGAACTTCTGTTACGCCTTGCATGATTTCTGTCGCGTCGTAACGGGCGCCTACTACCGCGTTGCCGCCGAGTTCAGCGGCGTGCTGCAACATTAAATCAAAAGCTTCCGCGCGGGTCTTCTCGCATAGATTTGTTAGCAGAGTAATATTTCCGCCGACCAAAGTTTGCAGGCTCGCTCCGATGGTTCCGAAGATCGATCGCGAACGAACAACGATGCCACGCACCACGCCCAAAGTTCGCACGACTTTAAAGCCATCAAGTTCGAACTGCGTGGTCACCATGGTGTGAGTCACCATTCGTCCGGGAGTGCTGTAGCCAATTGCCATCGCCTTGCCTCCGAAATTACGATCTTTATTCCAGCTCTGCCGCAATCATAAACTCATCAGCTTCGGAATCATAAGACACATGCAACACGTTCGGCTTGCAGCAGACTTGGCAATCTTCAACATAGATCTGACTTCGACCCGCAGATGCATCCACGCTTGTCTGATTCCACTCGCCACAGCCTGCGCATTGGAAGCCTGATTCCATTTTCTTACTCGACAGTTTTCAAAACGTTTTGTTAAACACACATTAATTTACACGGTAATCCACAGGAAGCTGTTTCTTTTAACCGTCTGTTAACGGACTTTTCATTCAAAGTTCACCTTGTACTCGCTAGGCTCCACTCTGGAGCAATTTCCGCAGGAGGAAGGTCGATGGGAAGTCTAATGAAGAAGTTGAAAACGCAGGCCCTTATAGGGGCTTTGGCATTGGTACCGATTATCACCCTACCTGGTTACGCACAAAGCAAAATCCAGCACGTATTACTTATCAGCGTCGATGGCATGCATGCCCTCGACTTTGTAAATTGTCAAAAGGGAGTGCCTGACTCCGGCAACCAAACTTATTGCCCAAATATTTCTTCGCTGTCTTCCACGGGCGTGCATTACGTTCAGGCCCTCACATCCAAGCCATCCGATTCATTTCCAGGCTTGACAGCGTTAGTGACGGGGGGAACGCCACGCTCGACAGGGGCTTTCTACGATGTCAGTTATGACCGCTCGTTGTCGCCGCCAGCCAGAACGACTCCTTATGGTATTCCTGGTGGCAGAAATCTCTGTCCAAGCGTTGTAGGCACTCAGGTAGGTTTGGATGAAGAGATCGACATTAACTACTTAAAACTTGATGCTGGGGGTGGAATCAATCCCGATTACTTGCCACGTGATCCCAAGAATGGATGCGCTCCGGTTTATCCACACAACTGGATTCGCGTGAACACAATCTTCAATGTGGTAAAGAATGCGGGCGGCTATACGGCATGGTCCGACAAGCATCAATCGTACGAACTAACCAAGGGGCCGAGCGGCGATGGCGTCGATGATTTCTACGCTCCGGAAATTAATTCGATACCCGTTCCTTTGCCTCAGGTTTCAGGTTGCAAACCTCTTCCTGATCCAGGTGCTGCAACATCGAGTAATGCCTGGACGGACAGCTTCCAGAACATTCAATGCTATGACAGGTTGAAAGTTCAGGCTGTTCTAAATTGGATTGACGGAAAAACTCACGACGGAAGCGCTTCGGCGCCAGTGCCGAATGTATTCGGTATGAACTTCCAGGCAGTAAGCGTGGGACAAAAGTTGGTTGAAAAATCTCTCGGCATTACCGGCGGCTACACCGATGCATTTGGAACTCCGAGTGCCTCATTGCTTGGCGAAATTCAATTTGTCGATAAATCGATTGGCCAGTTTGTCAGTGAACTCAAGAAGCAAGGGCTGTTCGATTCGACTTTGATCATCATCTCGGCAAAACACGGACAATCGCCGATCGACCCAAATCGCGTGCTGCGCATTCCGGCTGACAATCCGTCGGACGAACCACCTTCCCAGGTGCTTTCTCCCAGTGGAATCGGATCGGGCTTCCCTGTCGTTCAGGCTCTTGAGGACGACATCTCATTAATTTGGCTCGCCGATCAGACTCAGACCGCTGCCGATGTTGCGCTGCTCGAAGCCAATGAGAATATCATCGGTAGCGGCGAAATCTTCGCCGGCCCATCGCTGGATCTCATGTTCAATGATCCATTGAGCGATCCTCGCACGCCGGATATTATTCTGGCGCCCAATGTCGGTGTTGTTTACACGGGAGGAACGAAGAAGGTTGCGGAACATGGTGGCTTCACCAACGACGACCGCAATGTTTTGCTGATCGTTTCCAATCCAAAATACAAACCATCACAATTCAACGATCAAGTCGAAACACGGCAAATTGCACCAACTATCGTGAAGGCTCTGGGACTTGATCCTAATCAACTCAAAGCTGTGCAGATCGAACACACCGAGACTTTACCTGGTCTGCCTTTTACACAGAAGTAGACGCAAGTTGGATTCTTATGTATTGCGGGGAGCGATTGCTCCCCGCTTTTTTGTGCCAGTTCTTAAACATATGCATCGCGATCGATAAACTCTGTAATATTGCGCTATGACTCTGGAGGTTCGATGACTGGTGCTCGAATAACATCGCGACGCCGCTTTTTGCAGCTTGGCAGTCTTACTGCAGGGACACTCATAGGAGGAGTGCCAGCGTTCGCCGAAGCCGAACGAAAGTGCCCACCCCTGCCTCCAGCGATTGCTAGATTGAAATCAATGAAAGATCAAGCCAAGCCGATCACCGGATCAGAAAGAGTCGCTCGCCAAGAACAGGCGCGACGATTAATGACCGCCAATCATCTTGATGCCATCCTCCTCGCCGATGGAACATCGCTTGACTACTTCACTGGAATCAACTGGTGGGGAAGCGAACGATTCTTCGCAATGGTGCTTCCAGCGCAAGGTGCCGCGTTCTATGTTTGTCCGGCATTTGAAGAGGATCGTGCGCGGGAGCAGATCGCGGAATTCGGAGATGCCACGCAGGCAGACGTTCGCGTTTGGGAGGAAGATGAAAATTCATATAAACGCCTTGCGCAAGGATTGAAAGACCGCGGCATTTCGACCGGAATGCTCGGTCTCGAAGAAACCGTTCGGTTTGTTTTCGCCGACGAAATCGCAAAGGCAGCACCACAAGTAAAACTTGTTTCTGCAACTCCGGTGACCGCTGGATGCCGGATGATCAAGAGCGATCACGAAATTGCATTGATGCGGCTAGCAAACAAGGTCACGCTTATTGCATATGAAGCAATATACAAATCTCTGAAACCGGGGATGACGCAGAATCAAGTTGAAGACCTGATCGCGATTGCATATTCGCGACTGGGATTCCCCGGAGAGGCTGACGTGCAAACCGGAGAGGCTACGGCATCTCCTCACGGCTCCGACAAGCCGCAAGTGATTCGCGAGGGCGCGATTGTCATGATCGACGATGGCTGCAAAGTCGAAGGCTACAACTCCGATATCACGCGAACTTTTGTTTTAGGCAAAGCGTCCGACAAGATGAAGAAGGTGTTTGATATCGTACATTCCGCACAGAGCGCCGCATTAAAAGCGGCGAGGCCGGGAGTGGAGTGCCAAGCGGTGGATGCAGCGGCTCGCAAGGTAATTACCGATGCCGGGTATGGGCCCGATTACAAATTCTTCGCTCATAGAGTGGGTCATGGAATAGGCATGGATATGCATGAGTGGTCGTATCTGGTACGGGGAAATACCTTGCCAATGAAAGCGAATATGACCTTCAGCGATGAGCCGGGAATTTATATTCGTGGGGAATTCGGGGTTCGGTTAGAAGATGACATGCACATTACAGAAAACGGAGCGGAGTTATTTACGCCGCAAAGTTTGTCGCTGGAGCATCCGTTTGGAGTTGAAGCAATTTCGGACTAGCTTTAATGCCCTCATACAAGAAATACATGTAACCGCTTTTTTTACCTTATCCCAACGGTTCAATTACCTCCGTCACTTGTAGCGTCGGTTTCTGTGGTCCATGCTCACACCCGGCATGTAACTGCTGTTGCCGCATGCAGTTCAAAGAGCAAAATCAATATGACTCAGCTCATAATCATTCTACTTTTAGTACTCGTTCTGTTCCTCGCATTCCTTGCTTGGCGGTATTGGCAGCAGACCGGTGCACTTCAGAAGCGCTATGCTCCCGTCATCACTATCCAGACCGAGGTTACGACACTCCAAGCTAAACTAGAGCAAGCCAAGCAAAATCAAAAGAACTTTGAGGCGGATAATCAACAGCGCCGAGCCAAACTCATCCAGGACTCCGAGCAGGCCCAAGCAAAATATACCGAACTTAATAAAGAAATTTCTCTTCTTGAGGAGAATCTTGAGGACATCTCATTCGGTCTTTATAAGCCACATTTCGACTTCCAGACCTCGGAAGAATACAAGACTGCACTTGAGGCCTTGCGTGAAAAAGAGAAACAATTTCTACATGAAGGAAAAGCCGCAATCTCGGGAGTGAAATGGACAGTTAGCAACAGCGCCAAAGAAGGTGAACGCATGCAAAAGCAATATACAAAGTTAATGCTTCGTGCCTTCAATGGGGAATGTGACGCAGCCGTTGCCAATGTCACGTGGAACAATATCGCGAAAATGGAGGAGCGCGTCCGTAAATCATGGGAAGTCCTCAACCAACTCGGAAGCGTAATGCAGTTCTCTTTGACAGCAGAATACTTGCAACTCAAATTAAACGAGCTGCGGCTAACGCACGAATATCAGGAAAAGCGTAATCAAGAACGCGAGGAACAACGCCGAATCCGGGAACAAATACGAGATGAAGAGAAAGCGCAAAAGGATATGGATAAGGCCCGCGAAGATGCCGAACATCAGGAAGCAGAGTACGAAAAAGCTCTGAGCAAGGCACGGGAAGAGGCGCTACAGGCAACAGGGTCACAGCTAGAGAAACTCACTACTAGGTGAAGTCCCTAGAGACGAAGGTAGATGAGGCACGACAAAACAAACAACGGGCCATCGCTCGTGCACAATTAACGAAATCAGGTTTCGTATATGTGATTTCCAATATTGGCTCATTCGGAGAGCGGGTCTTTAAGATCGGCATGACACGTCGTATGGAACCTATGGACCGCATAGACGAACTCAGCGATGCTTCCGTTCCTTTTCCATTTGACCTACACGCGATGCTTTATTCCGATAACGCACCTGAGCTTGAAACGGCTCTGCACAAATTAGTACAAGATAGACAGGTGAATCTGATAAATCCGCGCAAAGAGTTCTATCAAAATGTGGAATTGAGAGAGATTGAAGAGTTCGTGAAAACGCGAGGGATAAGCGCACAGTTCACCAGATATGCAGAAGCTAAGCAGTATCGGGAAACCCTCGCCCTACGCGAGAAGAAGGTTGCCGCTGCCGCTTCTGCTGGCTAGATTTCAAATCTATCGCTGGAAACCCGTTCGGAGTGTGAGCTCGCTATGCTTGCGGTACCGGCGGACAGCCTTTGAATTCGGTCAAGTAGGTATTGCCGATGTAGCCCAGATATTTAATTCCGATCTGGCTGGTGAAAAATCCGTCCGCTGTCATGCTTCGCAGGAATGAGAAGAAATCTATTCCCTGACTCAGAGCCGGATCGGTTAAAGCATTTTTGCGAAATGCAATTAAATCCAAAATTTCTTTCTGTTGCTCTGGCGCGCTGTCAAGATAGGCGTTGCCAAAGCGGTCGGTGCATCTCTCATCCAACCACATCAATCCGCCGACCAGCTTCAATTGATATTCGGGATTTTCGCTGCTGAGCAGATCTATAAACTCGGGCGCTCCTGCTTCGATGGCTCCGCCAGAGTCTGCGTCGGCTGGAATGATTGCCTGGCAGAGTGCCTGAAGAGTCTTGTACTGCTGAGGACGCAGGAGTTTCGGAGCATAGGCTGCGGCCGGAGAAACCGCTTTTTCTGCCGAGATCATATGATGGGCGTATTCGGCAGCTTGCGCAGGAATTAGGCTCAGAACTGACCCGGCCATCGCTCCCATGCCGAGCGTCTTTAGAATGTCGCGACGCGAAATTTCTTTTCGTGACATGAATGCTTTCTCCTTTACAAGCTGCCTTGCTTCGCCTGATCTATCAAATAATCGGACGCTCGCCACGAAAGCGCCATAATCGTGAGCGTGGGATTCTTGTCGGCGTTGGTGACGAAGGCAGCGCCATCGGTTACGAAAAGATTCTTCACGTCGTGTGTCTGGCAATACTGATTGAGAACGGAAGTTTTCGGATTGTTGCCCATTCTCGCCGTACCGATCTCGTGGATGATCACGCCGCCATCAGCAATTCCGTAAGGCCGCATACCATCGGGCGTGGCTTTCGTATGAAAGATCCCGCCAGCTTCCTCTACGATCGCGCGAAAGGTTTCTTGCATATCCTTCGCCATCTTGATTTCGTTGTCGCTCCATTGCCAGTGAAATCGAAGAACAGGAATCCCCCACTGATCGACCGTATTGGGATCGATTTCGCAATAGCAATTCTCGTTAGGAATCATCTCGCCACGGCCATCGAAACCGATGTAGGCGCCATACGATTTGCGGCATCGCTGTTTCAACGCGGAACCGTAACCTTCGACTGTGTCACAGACATCTTCGAAATCTCCTACTCCGGGCATGGAGCGTCCACCACCGAATTCGATGTGATAGCCGCGCAGGAACTCATTCTTGCGATCGAACTTCCACCATGGCATGTACATGTGCATGCCACCGACACCATCATGATTGTGCGGAGGCATATTTTCGAGTTGCGGGAAATATCCTCCTGCTGCACTGCCGACGGTATCGGTAAGATAACGACCAACCACGCCAGAGGAGTTCGCCAGGCCATCCGGAAACAATTTGGATTTTGAATTCAGAAGAAGGCGAGCCGATTCACATGCGCTCGCCGCCAGCATGAATGCCTTGGCATGAACCTGCTTTTCGGATCGCGTAATTTTATCGATATAAACCACAGCCTGAGCTTTTTCATCATTGCCAATGACAACTTCGCGGGCCATTGCGTTCGTAATCAGAGTGAAACGTCCAGTGGCTTGCGCCTTCGGCAGCATCACCTGGCTCGAACTGAAGTTCGACGCGCTGATGCAACCACGTCCGCATTGCGCGCAGTAATGACATGCTGGACGCCCGTTAAGCGGCTTGGTGAGAATTGCCATACGCGACGGGATGCACGTGACATTCAGTTTGTCGCAGGCTTTCTTGACGATGGTTTCAGTGCAGCGCGGAACCGGTGGCGGCATAAAAATTCCGTCGGGAGCGCTGGCAATATTTTCTTTGGTTCCGAAGACGCCGATGTAGGACTCTACTTTGTCGTAATAAGGAGCAACATCTTCGTAGCTGATCGGCCAGTCATCACCCATGCCGTCGTTGGAGCGGGATTTAAAATCTACCGGCGCGTATCGCAGCGCGATTCTTCCCCAGTGATTCGTGCGTCCGCCAACGATGCGGGAACGGAACCAGCGGAAGCGCGATCCGGGAGCCGAGGTGTAAGGTTCACCTTCGATGTCCCAGAAACCGTTGGGCGCGAGGAATTCATCATTCAGTTCATCCCTGTGCTTCGCGCCTACACCAACACCACGATGCGGAAGTTCATAAGGCCAGACGTGCTCTTTGTAATCTTTTTCTGGATTCAGTGATGGGCCGGCTTCGAGCATTACAACGTTGAGCCCGCCTTCGGTGAGTACTTTTGCGGCTGTACCACCCGCCGCACCGGAACCGATGATGCAAACGTCATACAGCTTGGGAGAGCGTATTACCTGGGGCATTCAGTCTCCAGAGACGAAATCTGTTTACGTGATGATCGGCGTACAAGCGATTCAGCCACGCTATACCGTTCCAAGCAATTCGTTACGTACATTTTTTAATACGTAGACAGCGCGTTGAACGCCAACTTCGCCGGGAAGAATTGGGTCTTCATTTTCGATGCTGAGAATCCCCTGATATCCCACTTCCATATAGGCTCGCAGGATTTCTTTCCAGGTATTCGCGCTATGACCGTAGCCGACTGAACGAAAAGTTTCCGAGGCTTGGCCTAATTCGCTGGTATCGAAAGCGAAGTTCAAGACACCATACCTATCGACGTTTTTCTTGAACATGACGGTGTCTTTCATATGAGCGTGATAGAGAGCTCCCTGTTTGCCAAGGAGGTGAATCACTTCAACCGGATCGCATCCTTGCCAGAATAGGTGGCTCAAATCGCAGTTTGCTCCGATTTCTTCTCCGACTGCTTCCCGGAGCTTGAGCAAGGTACGCGGATTGTAAACAACGAAATTTGGATGCATCTCAAATGCGAGTTTGTGTATGCCGTGCTCACGAGCAAACTTGGCCGCATCTTTCCAGTAAGGAATTACCTTTTCTTTCCATTGCCAGTCTTGCACCTGGGCGAACTCGGGTGGCCAGCGATAGGTCACCCAATTAGGCTGAGTGTCAGTCGGGCTCCCACCAGGACATCCGGAAAAACCAACAATTACTTTGACTTCTAATTTTTCGGCAAGCAATACTGTACGGCGAAAGGCTGCTGCATCGCGCTGCGCGATTTTGCTATCTGGATGGACGGGATTTCCATGGCAACTGAGAGTCGCCACTTGAATGTTGCGGTCTTCGAATTTTTTCTTCCATGCACGGAGTTTAGCGGGATCGTCGAGTAGTTCTTGCACTGGGCAATGGGCGGTGCCGGGATACCCACCTGTTCCAATCTCAACTGCTTCAATACCCATGGCTGAAATTTTATCGATCATCTCATCGAGAGTGAGCTTGTCGAATACAGGATCGAAAACGCCAATGGGGATTTTTCGCGCTATATCTTTGGGAACTGGTTTCGAACCAGAATCATCAGATTCATTCTGACCAAGTGCACTCGTACCGCCTGCCAGTGATGCCGCAGCCAATAATCCCCCGGTGGCAGCCAAGAAGTTTCTGCGACTGCGGGAACCGGTTAGCGAATTTACATTCATGAGATCCCTCGTTAAAAATTTGAATGGATTTTTAGCGCTCTGCGATTTTAGTCAGCTTGGATTATATGCAAGCACTTCCCGGAATTCTAGCAGGCGTGCTCCATGTCAATACATGGGGGAGCGGAGACGGAATAGGTAAGACGGGGCCATGGCGTGTACCTGGCCAAATTCAGATCCTTCACCGAAAACGCCTCAGGATGACAACATATATTCGAGAGGGTCTGGATTATTGCTTATACACTTTTCCATCTTTCATTACGAAATTGACTCTTTCGAGCACACTGATGTCTTGCAGAGGATCGGATGAAACCGCGATAAGATCAGCAAATTTCCCTGGCTTGATGGAGCCTATTTCGCCTGAATGGCCGAGCAGGTCAGCGGCAGAACTTGTGGCGGATTGAATCGCCTGCATGGGCGTCATTCCGTATTTCACCATAAATGCAAACTGTTTGCCGCTCGTTCTGTAGGCGCAAACCCCTGCATCGGTTCCGAACGACATCTTTACTCCGGCCTTCACAGCTTTGCGAAAATTGTCGCGCTGAATTTGTCCGAGAGCCGCGTCGTGCTGCAAAAGATCCTGGGGAATCTTCCCTTCTCTGCCTTGTTCCTGAATACATTCTTCGTCATAGATATCCATATCTAGGTAAGTGCCATGCTGTTTCGCCAATGCAATACCCTCGTCGTCGATCATGGTCGCGTGTTCGACGGAAGCCACTCCCGCGCGAATGGCATTTTTTATTCCGGCCGGCGAGTGTGCATGGGCTTCCACACGAAGGCCGAAGTGGCTGGCTTCATCCACCGCGGCTTGCAATTCTTCCAGTGTGAATTCCTGAGAATTCGGGTTACTGCCATGCGTCAAGACTGCGCCACTAGAAAGCAGTTTGATATGGTCCACCCCGGCACTGACAAGCTTTCGAATCACCTGACGCACTTCCCACGGGCTGTTGGCTTCTCCGTAATGCAGGTCCCAGGGGAGTTGGATGTCAGGGGCCATGCCGGTTATGGCTCCGGCACCACCGGTAATTGTGAGATAGGCTCCGGCCACAAACATTCGTGGCCCTTCGATGTATCCCTTTGCGATAGCGTCCCGCAGAGCAACATCGTTGAGAGCGCGATAAACACCGACATCGCGCACCGTCGTAAACCCTGATTCCAGCATGTTGCGGGCATTGGGTACGGACTCAAGGACGCTCTGGGACGCGCTCTTCTTCAACACGGAAAGCGGATCACCATTGTCCTCTGCTCCGTCGGCCAGATGCGTATGGCAATCAATTAGACCGGGGAGAACCGTCATCTTGGAGAGGTCGATGACGTTGGCTCCAATGGGAACCGGCAGCGCTTTTCCGACAGCCTCGATCTTATTATCGCGAATGAGAATGATTTGATCGTTGAGGACAGTGGCGGAATCGGGATCGATCAGATGTCCGGCTTTGATGGCGGTGACTTGGGCCGTGAGAGAAATTCCGGAAAAGATACAGAATGCGAGAAACAAGCCGAGGGATATTTTCAATCGCCACCTTATCGCAGTTTTTCGATCAATACCGGACGGGCGAGACGCCCGTCGCCACACCAGAAATGTCTATTAGTCAGCGGCCGCAGCGGAACTGTGTAGTCCGCTCTTAAGGTCAGCAGCGAGCAACCGATGAAACAGATGTTCTCCCGCTTCACGCCGCGCGGAAAGCCTGCCTGCTCCATAAGCACGCGATTTAAGGCCGCGCTGAACTCCTTCGCAGATTCCGAGATCTTCGTCCTGGACCCGCGCACCGACGGTAACGCTCTGCTGGTTGTATTCACGACTCGCTTCGCTTACATCGCCAAAATAAAAATCGAAGATCACGCGGCAGTGGTCTTGATCAATTGGCAGCACGAGGTTGGTATCCATGTAGCCTTCGTAGCAATTGATCATCAAGTTCGGATATTGCCAGAAGTACCAGGCACGATCACCCTTGCGGGTTGCGCCAGTTGAAGCATCTTCATTCGATGAAACCATCGGACTCGATTGCAAGCAGTAACGATCTTCATTTTCGATGGTGTATTGCTTGTAATCGAGAACGCTGTTCAGTCCTTTATGAAGATGTGGAACGTGGTATCCACCATCCAGGTAATTGTCTACAAAAACCTTCCAGTTGCAATGAATGTCATAGGTCCGGGAATCGAAGTAATGGAGCTTGCTAATGTCGAGGGGCGCTACACGTTTTACTAGTCCGCCGAGAAACTCCTGCAACGGAGCGGCTTCTGAATCGAGATTCACAAAAACAAATTTCTCCCAGATATCCGCCTTAACCGGAACCAAGCCATTTTGTTGGCGTTCAAAATTCTTGACTCCCTCGAATTCAGGCATGCCCTTGAGCGAACCATCGAGGCCATAATTCCAGCCGTGGTAGGGACAATGAAGAATCGTCGCTTGACCACAAGGTTCACTGACAACTGCAGCCGCATGATGGCGGCACACGTTATAAAATCCTCGCAGAATTCCGTCGTTACCTCGGACAACTACAATCGGCTCTCCGGCAATTGTGGTTGTGACGAACTGCCCTGGCTTTTCGACATGCTCAACGCGGCCGACCATTTGCCAGGTCTTGCTGAACACAGCCTTTGATTCGAGATCGGCGATACGCGAGTCTACGTACCACGAAGCAGGAATAGTCGACGCTTCATTCAGCGGCGCTTTATCGTTGTAACTGGCAAGAATTTCGTGAATTGAAGTTTGCATTATCCTGGCCCCGCGGCTTTCGCGTGTCGGGTGAAAACGCGGAATGAGTTCATCGCTTACTATTACTCCTCAATTACGCACGGGTTCCGCCCCGATTGCTCTTTTCAGAACTTCCAAAAACTGCGAAACGCGCGCTTCTTTCTTCTCCGTCGTATCGCCTTGACGCCGAAACAAACCTGGATCCAGTTCTTCGGTGAGCAATGCGTCCTGAAAGCGCTCCATCGTCCAGTCGAGAATCGAGACCATCATTTCCTGATCCAGATCACGGCGCAACTCACCGCGTTGTAAACCGGCCCGTACAAAGGCTACTGTTCCGTAGGGATCTTCGGCGAGAAGGAAGCGATTAATTTCCCGCTTTAATATTAGGTCGGTTCCATAATTTCCGAGCAGCGAGACGCGATATGGAATCCAGTCTTCGTGAAGGAGGTGTTCCGTCTCCACCAGCCAATAACGCAGTACATCGAAGAACCCCCGCTCGCAAAATTCAGCCGGGGCATCAAGATAACGCGGCAAGGAACGTACCGCTGTTTTGTAGACCTCGAAGAACAAACCATCTTTGCTGCCGAAATGCTGAAAAATTGAACCCTTCGCAATACCGAGCGCAGCCGCGATGTCGCCAACCCGCGCGGCATGGTATCCGTTTTCGGCGAAATGACGCATTGCGGCGTCAATGATTTTCGTGCGCTTGCCCTCCGAGCGTGGGCGCGGCGCCATATGACGATAACGTGGAGGTGAAACCAGACTGCTTCCAATTCCTGCCATAGCTGACCTCAAGTCAACAAACTGTACTCTAAAAATCGCATGATTTCCATTTATTTTTCCGCATTATTACGTTAATGTGTGTTGCGCGTAAACGATTAAATTGACCATCGGTCAATAGAAGAATGCCCGACTACTCGCACAAAATTTATGACGCCGTAGTCATAGGGGCGGGCCACAATGGCCTAACCGCAGCAGCATATCTCGCTCGCGCAGGCCTGTCTACTTTGGTGCTCGAACGCCGTGAGATTGTTGGTGGTTGTTGCGTTACCGAAGAGATTGCGCCGGGATGCCGCGTTTCAACAACTTCGTACATTGCGAGTATGTTGCGTCCGGAGGTAATTCAGGATCTTCGCCTCGCGGATTACGGTTTGCGCATGATCCCCTGCGATCCGGCCATTCAGGTTCCTTTTCCCGACGGACACGTTGTTCCGTGGTGGGCTGATCGAGATCGTGCCAAGGCAGAGTTCAGCAAAATTTCCGCGAAGGACGCCGAGCGGTTCGTCTATGTCGATGATCAACTCAAGAAGCTGGCGCGCTATTTGCAGCCGTTCTTTTTGGAACCGCCTCCGGAAATTAATATTGGGAGTTTGAGCGGATGGTCTGATCTTTTTCGATTGGGAAAACGGTTTCGAAGCATCTCGAATGATGAAGTTTCGCAACTAGTATCGTTTTTGACTGGAAGCCTCGGCGAGTTCCTCGACAATAATTATGAGTCGAGCAAAATCAAAACCATGTTTCTCGCCAATAACGTATACGGAAAGCATGGCGGACCCTATCAGCCAGGAACAGCGATTGGACTACTGTTTCATTTGCTGAGCGGCGGAGAACACGAATTGCAAGGATTTTATGGACATGTAATGGGGGGAATGGGATCCATCACGCAGGCGCTGGCTGCGTCTGGGAAAGAACTCGGAGTGGAGATTCGTACGTCAGCTCCTGTTGTCCGAATAGATAGCCGCAATGGTCGTGCTCGTAGTGTGGTTTTAGAGGATGGGACAGAGATTCACGCGAAAGTCATTCTTTCCAATGCTGACCCAAAGCGTACTTTTCTTGGCATGGTGGATGCTCGCGATTTGCCGGACGATTTCTTACACTCCATTCGATCTCTGAAAATGAATGGTCCGTGCGCCAAGGTGAACTTTGTTTTATCTGAGGAACCGCGCTTTACGGGAACACCGGAGACGCACACAGCTTTACAGCGCACTTTTTATACTCTGGTTCCCTCACTTGAATTTGCCGAGCGCTGCTACGACATTGCCAAGTTCGGAGACATTCCGGAAGAACTCTGGGTCGATTGTGTTGTTTCCTCGAATGCTGATGATTCGCTGGCGCCAAAGGGCAAACACATCATGACTTGCTTCGTGCAATACGTTCCGTATCACCTGCGCCAAGGAACATGGGATGAAAATCGCGAACTGCTTGGTGATCGCGTAGTTAAAAAAATTGCCGAGTACGCACCTAACGTGCCTAACATGATCATTGCCCGCCAGGTGCTAACGCCACTCGACTTGGAACGTACTTACGGTCTCACGGAAGGCAACATCTTTCACGGTGACTTGAGGCTCGAACAGCTGTTCTTCATGAGGCCAGTATCGGGGTGGTCGCAATACCGCACACCAATCGACGGTCTCTATTTATGTGGAGCGGGAGCGCACCCCGGAGGCGGCGTGACTGGAGCGCCTGGGCACAATGCGGCGCATCGAGTCTTGCGTGATTGGAAAAAAGGCCGATTCAAGGAGGCAGCCGCATGAGCGACGCTTATCCGAAAACGGCCGACATTGTAATTCTTGGCGCTGGAGTAATGGGAGCATCCATTGCGTTTCATCTTGCAAAGCGCAAGGCTGGTAAGATTGCCATCCTCGATAAAGATCATGTGGGTCGTGGCGGCAGTGGACGGTCTTCGGCTTTAATCCGTATGCATTACAGCTATCCGCCGGAGGTGCAGCTTGCGCTTATCAGCCTAAAGATGTTTGAGCATTGGCGAGAAATTGTGGGAGAACCCGGCGACTTTCGCAAAACTGGATTTGTGCGCATCGTTCATCCCAGCGAAACCGAGCGGCTCAAAGAGAATGTAAAAATGCAACAAGAGCTCGGTGTGAATGTCCGGCTGATCACACGCGAAGAATTGAAGGAACTTGAACCTGATTGGACAGTTAATGAAGTGGAACTCGCCGCTTACGAACCAGACTCTGGATACGGAGACGGCGCTGGTGTGGCGAACGATTTTCTGAGCGCCGCACGCGACCTCGGAGTCACATACCTCCCGCGAACACAGGCGACTTCTTTCCATGTGCAAGCCGGACATGTTCGCGGAGTCAGAACCGAGCAAGGCGACATTAACGCGCCAATAATTATCGCGGCTACTGGACCGTGGACTCGTCCGCTGTTTCAACAGGTCGGATTCGATGTGCCAATTGAACCTGAGTATCATCAGGTCGCCATTCTGAAGAATGCGCCCACCATGAAGGGCGGGGGCTGTGCCTGCATCGATTCTGTCACTTCAACTTATTTTCGTTCCGATGCGCACGACAAGTTTCTAGTTGGGGACTTTTATGGCCAGCGTCCGGTTGATCCTGACAATTTTCCGCAGCGAGCTTCTGACGATTCGCTCGAAGCAATTATCGAGCGTGCGAGCCGCCGCATTCCGAAGCTGGAGAGTGCGGAGGTGATGCGTGGAGTGACTGGCGTTTATGACATGACTCCAGACTCTCGCCCGTTGCTGGGAGAAGTTCCAGGTATCAAGGGACTACATCTGTGCGCTGGATTTTCAGGTATGGGATTCAAGATTTCTCCAGCGATTGGGTTGGTTATGGCTGAGTTGGTGCTCGATGGACAAAGCAAAACGGTCGATCTGAGTTCGTTCAGATCAACCCGGTTTGCTGAGGGTCAGCCCATTCGAGCCGAATTTGAATATCAAGATGAAGAGGGAGTTCCGCAGCGGTTGAGCTGATGTTATCTGAGAATTAAAGGAGCGTTTATGTCGAAGAAAGGCATTCTCGAACGCCTCAAAGAAGGGCCAGTCCTTGGTGATGGCGGATACCTGCTGGAATTAGAAAAGCGAGGATGGGTGCGGGCGGGCCCGTTCACTCCAGAAGTTGCGCTGATGAATCCGAGTGCTCTGCGCGAATTGCATATCGAGTTTCGCGAAGCCGGCGCTGATGTTCTGCAGGCTCTGACGTTCTACGCGAGCCGCGACAAACTTGCTACCGTCGGACTCGAAAACAAGATCGAAGACCTCAATCGGGCTGCGGTCAAAATTGCGCGAGAAGTTGCGGGAGATAAATGCCTGGTCGCAGGTAACCTAAGCCTCACTTGGATGTATGAACCGGGAAGTGCTTCTGCTGCGGACCGAGTTCGTAAGACTTTTGACGAGCAACTCGCGGTGCAAGTCGACGAAGGAGTGGACTTCATTATCGGAGAAACTTTCTCTTTTTTAGGTGAGGCACTGATCGCGGTGGAGCGGGCCAAGAAAACCGGCTTGCCTACAATGGTGACAATTTGTTTCGAGAATACGGATCAAACAACAGATGGGAAATCTGCTGCTGAATCTGCTAAGGCATTGCTTGATGCGGGAGCGGATATCGTCGGCATGAACTGCTTGCGCTCCCCAGAACACACGCTTGGGCCGATGGAAGAGATGCGTAAAGCAGTGGACGGATATCTCGCCTGCCAGCCGGTTGCGTACCGTACGCCAAAAGAGAAGCCTGATTTCACCAGCTTACCTGAATTTCCGCTGGGCCTTGATCCCCTGCAACTCACGCGCAAAGAAATGGGCGACTATGCCCTACGCGCACGAGAGATTGGGATCAATTACATCGGATCGTGCTGCGGATCAGTTGCGATCCATGTGCGAGAGATGGCGAAAGCGTTGGGAAAATTGGGAGACGACACTCGCGTCTGGAAAAAAGGCGGCGAAAAGCCGATGTCAGCCTATGAATACTATGGGCATGATGAAACGCCCATGGCAACCAAGTAAGATTCGATGTTTCATAAGAGCTTTGTTTCGATTCAAGAGCAAAGCCCTTAATCTTTCATGCTACGTAAACGGCAGAAGTAATCAGGGTGTCATCTTCCCAGTGCCCAGATAATTCTGCGCAGGAACGCCGAAAGCATCCGCCACGCGGTTGAAGAATGCGAACATTGCGATGATATAGACGGCTTCTGCAATCTGATCCTCTGTCCAGCCCACCAGCCGCAGTTTCTCGACATCCTCCGGAGTAGAACGATAAGCCGCTTCGGTGATGAGTTTCACATATTCCATCAATGCGAATTCCGCTGGCGTGAGTCCAGCATCTTCGAGTTTGCCCTCGAGCACTGCCGCAACGCATTGATCATTAGCTCCCTGAACACGCAGGAAGTAGGCGTGGCTGTCCAGTCAATACGGACAGCGATTCAGGTATGACACGTAACTAGCGATCAGCTCTTTGTTACGGCGGGTAAGATGACCTTCGGAAAAATGAATCAGGTTAGAAAATTCGACGACTTGCTTTAGAAAATCAGGACGAGCGCCGAAACACTTGATAATGCCAGGAACCTGCGTACGACCAGATCCTTTTCGCCAGAAGTCGTACGCCTCGGCAGTTGCGCCGGTCGCGTCGGCATCTTCGATAATTTTGATTTTGGTCATGCGAATTGCTTAGATGTCTGAGCTTAGGACAAACTAGCCGCAAATATGTATGAGCGCAATAACTTCAAAGTACTAAAATCCGTCCAGCGGGATTATCCCTTTTGCTTCCGTGCATGCATAACAGCGCCCAGCAGCGAGATTTTTGTACTCTTCGGTTCGACCACTTGGCCATTGCAGGACTGCACGATCGATTTTTTCACGCTTGCCTAATCCGAAAGTGACGGGCAGTTCGGACTGCGACAAATAACTGGAGCCGCTTTTGATCAAGCGAGACTGACCTGATCCATTATGAAATATCTGCACCGATGCACCAATGGCATCGCGATTTGATTTCGTTCCAATCAAATGGAAACGAATGCTGTGATTGCCTGAAACTTGATCGTTGCGATACAGATATGCGGGGCCATTGTTGGTCGTGATCAAAATGTCGGCGTCACCATCGCGATCAAAGTCCCCATAGGCTAGTCCGCGACCCACCTTAGGCTGACTAAATCCTCCACCGAGTTCGCTTCCCGCTTCTCTAAAAATTCCTTTGCCATTGTTTAGGAAGAGCTGAGGCGGCTGCGCATAACCAACATTGCGAACATTGCGAACCGTGTCATCGATGTGCCCGTTCACCGCGATAAGATCGAGCGCTCCATTCATGTCTGCGTCGACGAATGCGCAGCCGAATCCTAATGTGTTCTTCGAGGCGAGCCCTATCCCACTCTGCACCGCCACATCCACATAATTGCCGCCACCAGAAGCGCGATATAACCCGATCATCTCGTTATCGAAATTTGTGATGGCGATTCCCGGATTGCCGGACCCATCGAAATCAGCCACATCCACGCCCATACCGGCACGAGCTTTGCCTTCGGCACTGAACGCCAATCCTGCTTCCACAGCAACGTCTTTGAAAGTTCCGTTACGTTGATTGCGATATAGCTTATTGGGCTGAGTGTCGTTTGCGACTAGCAGGTCGGGCCAGCCGTCCTTATCATCGTCGAGCAGCGCGACGCCCAATGACTTTGAGCTACTGTCGAAGATTCCACTGGTTGCAGTTAAGTCTTCGAATGTTCCATTGCCACGATTTCGAAATAGCCAGCAGGTTTCTCCTCGATATGCTTCCGGCGTGCAGTAAGACTTGTGCTTCCCATCTAAGCTGCAAAATACGTCGTGTTCTGGTGACCACTTGACGTAGTTGCAAACAAATAAATCAAGGAGTCCGTCTCGATTATAATCAAACCATAATGCCGAAGTACTGAAGCCTAGACGCTCACCCAATCCGCTCGATTTTGTGACGTCGATAAAAGTACCTTTACCAGTGTTCTTGAAGAGTCGATTCTGTCCTACGCAAGTGACTAGAATGTCGGGATACCCATCGTTGTTGTAATCGCCGACAGCCACTCCCATTCCATACATTTCGATATCGAGACCAGCCGCGTGCGTGACGTCGGTGAATGTTCCATTGCGATTGTTGCGGTAAAGATGAAGAGTGCTGCGGGATCGCTTGTGGCCGGGCCAATCCATGCTATTGATCAGAAGAATGTCCTGCCAGCCGTCACCGTCGTAATCGAGAAACGCGCAACCGGAGCCCAATGTTTCGGGCAATAGTTTTCCACCATAAGCGCCACTGTTATGGCGGAACTGAATTCCGGCCGAAGCACTGACGTCTACAAAACGAAATCCTACAGATGGTGTTGGGCTCGGCGCTGCAAATGCGATTTTGGAAAATGGCAGCGTCGCTGATGCTGCTCCTATTCCTCTTAAAAAAGAACGCCGGTTCAAGGCAGGTTTACCAATCCATTGCGGATTGCATAGGTCACCAATTCCGCAGTTTTGTGAATTCCCAGCGCATCCATGATATTGGCGCGGTGTACTCCTACGGTATTCGGGCTAAGTTCAAGCTCCGACGCAATCTCTTTATTGGATTTTCCCGCGCAGATCATTTGTAAAATTTGCAGCTCACGGGAAGTGAGTCCAGTATTGCGTTCCCCTTTCAGGGTTTGTTGCCGCAACAATTGCGCATCAACGACGGTTTCTCCGCTAACGATACGGCGTATTGCATCCCCGAGCTCGAGGTCCATGGCGTTTTTCAAAATATATCCACGAGCGCCGGCGTTTAGGGCCTGGCTCACCCAGGTCTCCTCGGCGTGCATGCTTAGCATGAGGACTAACGCCTTAGGATGAGTTTCAAGAATTTTGCGAGTGGTCTCGAGACCGTTGATTCCAGGCAACGCGCAATCCATCACTATCACCTGAGGGCGAAGTTTGATTGCTTGTTGAATAGCTTCTTCGCCGCTGCTCGCTTCTCCTGCGACTTCAATGTCGGCTTCATCTTCAAGAATGCGCCGGAAGCCACGCCGGACTAAGCTGTGATCATCGACGAGAAGAACTGAAATTTTGTGCGCCATGAAACTTATGTCTCTCTGGGAATTGTGAGGCGGACGAGTGTTCCACCCTCTGACAATTGCAAAAATTCGACCTTACCGCTTAACAACTCGGCTCTCTCGCGCATACCAACTAATCCGATTCCCGGTTTACCTCGCTGTGGTTCGAAGCCCGAACCATGATCTTCAACTTCCACTTGCAAAGCATCTTTCTGAAAGCGCAACCGGACCCACGCTTCTTTTGCTCCAGAATGCCGCACGGCATTATTCAGTGCCTCTTGCACTACACGGTACACATGAATTCCAGAGCTTATATCTACTTTGAATGGGGTTCCAAGTTTTTCATAATTTATCTCAATTTCCGACTGTTTTCTTATGGTTGGTACATACCAGTCCAGAGTGGCTTCCAACCCAACTTCATCAAGCATTACGGGATGAAGTGCCTGCGATAGACTTCTAACCTTCTCCAGAGTCGATTGTGCGATCTCGCGTACTTCCAGCAGATCCTCACGTAATTTGGAATTCTCAGGCAGCTGATTTCTGGCGCGACCCAACATCAATCCTACCGCAGTCAAGATCTGCCCGAACTCATCGTGCAGCTCCCGGGAAATATAACGTAACGTCGATTCCTGAGTAGAGATCAGTTTCTGCGCGAGGTCACTCCGCTGTGTTGATAGGGCAGCGACTTGCGCAAATAGACGGCGATTAGAACGGATCACGTAGAAACTGGTAAAAAGAATAGCGACCAGTGTGGCCGTTAAGAATAAATACACCTGCCGCTGGACACGATCATAAATTTCTTTTATGCGTGCCCCCGCTTGTTGTTCGCTTTCGTTATTCTGGACCAGCAATCTTGCAACGGCCGTGCTCAAAGCCGCTTGTCTGGCTTGTAATGAGAGACGGATTTGAGCGCGCGCTTCTTTGTCCTGCCCTTCTCTGGCTAGGGCGAAAATGCGGTCTGCTGCATCCCAAAACTGGGACAACCTGCTGCCCAGGTATTCTTGCTGCTCTGGAGTTCGACTTGTTGCAGCGAATTGTTCTTCCTGGCGAATGGCGTCATCAAGATCGGTGCGCATCCGCGCAAATTGCGCCGACCAGGCAGTAAGCGGATAAGGCTCGTCGTTATCGAGCATGTCGCGCATGGCGAGCGCCAATGAATTTAATTCGTTCTGAACCCGCAATAGTTGAAGCGAGTCTTTGCGGTTCCGATCCGCCAAGTTATTTTGTAATTCGCGCAGACCGTTGATCTGGCGACTCATGTACCACGAATATGCAACGACAGCGGCAAGGGTGATAATCAGTCCGGCGAGTAGACCGGATGTTGGGGACCGGACGGAAGAGCGCTGCACGTGGCAAGGATATAACGAGCTTCCCTCAATTTCCAATTGGCACGACTTGTTGTACCCTTCCAGTGCCTATGAACAACTCGCAAAAGCACTTCGACCTGAAAGCTTCCGCAACACAGACCATGCTGGAACACGGCTTCGCACCCGACTTTTCTTCACAGGTTCAAGACCAGCTAGCGCAGCTTACAAAAGACCCGCCGCGTATGGCACAGGCAGCTGATATTCGGGATTTAAGGAATCTGCTCTGGTCTTCGATCGACAACGATACTTCGCGCGATCTCGATCAGATTGAAGTAGCAGAGCAGTTAACAAATGGTCGGACCAAGATCATGATTGGGATTGCGGACGTCGATGCATTCGTTCCCAAAGGTTCGGCTATTGACGATCATGCAGCAAAACAGACGACCAGCGTTTACACAGGCGTGCAAATTTTCCCCATGCTACCGGAGCAACTCTCAACCGGTACGACTTCCCTGCTCCCCGACGTCGATAGGCTATGCGTCGTAATTGAATTCGTAGTTGACGGTGAAGGTCAAGTTAACGAAAGCAACTTATATCGCGCAATTGTTCGCAACAAAGCACAGTTAACATACAACGCAGTCGGTGCCTGGCTGGAAGGGAGTGGTCCAGCTCCGGATAAGGTGGCGGCATCGAGCGACTTACAGGCACAGCTCAAGCTTCAGGATCAAGCAGCACAAAGGCTGAAGAAGGAACGCTACCGCCATGGCGCGCTGAATATCGAGAGCGCCGAAGTCAATCCCATATTTGCGAATGGGCAAATTGTTGATCTCGTAAAACAGCAGAAAAATCGCGCGACCGATCTCATTGAAGATTTCATGATCGCGGCCAACGGCATCGTGGCACGCACGTTACAGGAAAAGCATGTCTCGTCAATTCGACGAATTGTAAAAACGCCCAAGCGTTGGGATCGCATTGTAGAACTTGCGGCGGAGCAAGGTGGGCATCTGCCCTCAGATCCTGAGTCCAAGGCTCTGAGTGATTTTATGACTGAGCGCAAGGCGGCCGACCCCGATCACTTCGCTGACTTGTCGTTAGCAATTATTAAATTGATGGGGCCTGGCGAATATGTGCTCGAACGCCCGGGAGATCCGGAACAAGGACATTTCGGTCTTGCCGTGCAGGATTACACGCACTCGACTGCTCCCAATCGACGTTTCCCCGATCTGGTAACGCAAAGACTGATCAAATCGGTACTCGCGAAACAGCTTGCGCCATACAGCGATTCCGAACTCAACACGATTGCAAGCAACTGTACTTTAAAAGAAGATGCGGCGCGTAAAGTCGAGCGTGAGATGGCGAAGCGAATTGCTGCAATCGCATTGAGCAAGAGGGTTGGAGAAGAGTTCGACGCGATTGTCACGGGTGCAACTCCGAAGGGAACTTTCGTTCGCTTGCTACAGCCTCATGCAGAAGGGTTACTTGCAGAAGGACAGCAAGGAGTGGATGTCGGCGACAAACTGCGAGTAAAGCTGATTAATACCAACGTTGCGCGTGGATTTATTGACTTTGCTCGCGTATGACGTCTACACACGCGCCAGATGTAACGCAAACCATTTCTTATGGTCATACCAGGTTTTTTCAAGCGAAAACCCCGATGCGCTCAACATTTTATTCACCATTGGCATCGTGTACTTGTAGCTGTTCTCGGTATGAATTCTCTCGCCCATTGCAAATTTCACTGACAATGGGATGAGCTTCAGCTCGACGGTTTGCGCTCGCATACTCTCCAAATGCATTTCTATTCGTGATGCTGACTCATTCCAACAGGCGATGTGGCGGAACGAATCCAGGTCGAAGTTCGCGTCCAGTTCGCGGTTCAGTCTAACTAAGATGTTCTTATTGAATTCCGCTGTGACGCCTTGAGCATCATCATAGGCTGGTACCAATATTTCTGGACTCTTCACCAGATCCGTCCCGAGCAACAATGCGTCCCCAGGCGCGAGTTCATTACGAACACTCTCCAGCATCTCGATAGCAGCAGGAGGATCGAAATTGCCGATGCTTGAGCCCAGATATAGTACCAATCGTCGTCCCGGAATACTGCGTAAGAAATCGAACCCCTCGCTGAAATCAACTATCATGGGACGGACAAAGCTCTGGGGCACTTCAGCTCTCACTCGATCACGAGCTTCTCGAACTGCTGCTCGGGAGATATCGACAGGCACATAGTCAACGCGCATCTGCCGTGCCGCAATGGCCTTAAGAAGTGTGCAAGTCTTAGCAGCTGTACCCGCGCCCAATTCAACTACAGCCAAGCCAGTGCCCGCTGACCTCGCAATTTCAGCAGAATTTTCCTGCAGAATTTCGAGTTCGGTGCGCGTTGGATAATATTCGGGTAGCTCAGTGATCGCTTCGAACAGCTCCGAACCCGCCGCATCATAAAAAAGTTTCGTCGGCAATGTCTTTGGAGAGCTGGTTAAACCACACTCTACATCTACAGCGTATTGCGGTGCCGCAATAATTTCGCGTGCGATCATTTAGCCAACCTTAGTCCCGAAAATTGCCAACGCACATGTGGCGGGAAAAAATTACGATAAGTCGCGCGAATGTGGCTAGCGGGAGTCATACAAGAACCGCCTCTTAGCACAAATTGATTGCACATAAACTTTCCGTTGTACTCGCCCACCGCGCCAGTTGCTGGCTGGAATCCCGGATATGCAGTATATGGACTTGCCGTCCACTCCCACACATCACCAAAAGCTTGTTGGAAACCCTCACCACTAGCTGCTTGTGGGTGGAAAATTTCGTCTTCCAATAAAGTGCTTCGCGAAGGCGAACGTACAGCCGCGATCTCCCACTCGGCTTCCGTCGGAAGTCGCGCGCCAGCCCAACGCGCATAGGCGTCTGCTTCAAAATAGCTGACGTGACAAACTGGCTCAGCAGGGTTTACTGGCTTCATTCCTTCATCCATGAAATGCCAGTAAGTGTTGTCGTCATGCTTATCCCAGTAAAAGGGCGCGTTCCAACCGTGCGCACAGACTTGATCCCAACCATCGGAAAGCCATAGTTCTGGACGACCGTATCCATTGTCGGCCATGAATTCCATAAATTCCTTATTAGTCACGGCACGGGACGCGATCTGGAACGGGCGCAGCAAAACTTCATGGCGAGGGCCTTCATTGTCAAATGCAAAATCAACGCCGGCGTGCCCAATGGAATGAATACCGCCCTCTATAGCGATCCAGCTTAGCGGCTCTGCAGGTTTAATCTCGACACTCTTCGCGAGAACATCTGGACGAAGTGGTGCAAACCAGAGCGCATGCTTGATGTCCGTCATGATCAGCTCTTGATGCTGCTGCTCATGGTTTAATCCAATTTCCAGCAACGCCAGCGTCTTAAGGTCGAGGTCACCAATATTTGCGAGGACTGCCGCATCAACATGAGCCCTATATTCGTGGACTTCTTCCAGGGACGGCCGCGACATCAAACCTCGCGAACTGCGGTTGGGGTGAGCACCAAGCTGTTTGTAATAGGAATTAAGAAGGTACTTGAAACGCGGATCGAACGATTGGTATCCCGCCACGTTCGGTTCGAGAATGAAAGTTTCGAAAAACCATGTGGTGTGTGCCAAATGCCATTTGGTAGGGCTTGCGTCCGGCATGGACTGCAACATCTGATCTTCGGCAGACAAGTGCCCAGTCAGCCGTAGGGAACGATTGCGAATCTCAGCAAATTGTTCACCCAAGTCATCGGTGTTCAGGTTACCTGTTGATATTTGCACCAGACTCGATGACATATGGGCTCCCCGGGCGTTCTATGCTTGTTAGTTCTTGCACTTCAAGCAAACGTCTCCTAGACTGGCCTAAATTTTAGGCGCTGGATCGTATATCGATGCTGTAAACGGAGTTGCCGTTGCAATGAGTTATGTAACCGTCATCCTCAAGGTTTCTGAATTAATTAGATTCGCGATTTCTCAACAGGTTACATTCCTTACTCATGTGAAAATCAAGATCAAGATCAAGACAGAAGGAAGTGCTTGCAATCATAGTACCTACGTAAGCACCATTCATACTCTTTTAACCTCTCCTTCATAGATTGGAAATGCTTGCCTGTTAATACACTCTCATGCCTAATTCTGGTTCGCTTGCGGTATCGAGGGGCGCCAGTCCGTCTGGCAAAGCTCCCGATCTATTTCCATTCAAAGGCTTTGCGGAACGACTACTGCCTATGCAGCGAATTCGCGAATTGTATAGCCGCGCCCAACTACCATTAAATCGGTCGCTCCTGGAAAATCTCCTATCGCAGATGCAGGTGGAATATCAGGTAAGCAATACGGATCTTGCGCGCGTTCCCACAAGTGGCCCCCTGCTGGTGGTTTCCAATCATCCATTTGGAGTTCTCGACGGCATCATTCTTGGAGTTCTACTGCAATCCATCCGTCCAGACGTAAAGATCATGACGAATTCATTGCTGGCCGGGATCAGCGAGTTGCATGAGCATTGTTTCTTTGTCGATCCTTTTGGAAGCCGAGGGGCTGTCGTTAGAAACAGATATCCTTTGAAAAAGGCCGTAGAGTGGCTGCGTCGCGGCGGGATGCTGGCTATGTTTCCTGCGGGCGTGGTTTCACATTTGCAACTGCAAAAATTGCATATACAGGATCCTGAATGGCCTGTAAGCGTCTCCCGCATGATCCGGCTTAGCGGCAGTCCGGTGCTCCCGGTTTACTTTCGGGGCTGTAACGGAGCCACTTTTCAAACGTTGGGGATCATTCATCCCAGCTTGCGAACTGCGTGGCTGCTGAATGAATTTCTCCAACAAAAGGGCAAGAGGGTTGAAGTTCGTATCGGCAGTGTCATTTCCAAAGAAAATATTGAAGCGCTCGGTAATGATGAACAAACGGCGCGATATTTACGTTGGCGAACTTATCTTTTGGCTCAACGTGACCGGCCACAATTACAAATTCCATTTGCATTTCGCGCGGTTCTTCCAACAAGAGTACCTTCCGCAATAGCATCCGAAATCCCACGTGCAGCGATGTTGGCGGAACTTGAGAACCTGCCCATAGAGCGATGCCTTGAAGAAAATCGCGAGTTTCGCGTTTATTTAGCTAATGCTGGAGAAATTCCAAACGTCATCAAGGAGCTGGGCCGCCTACGGGAAATTACCTTTCGAGCGGTAGGAGAGGGTACCGGGAAGCAGCGTGATCTCGACGATTTCGATGAGAGATACCAACATCTGTTGCTATGGAGTAAGGCGAAGCAAGAGATTGTGGGATCTTTCCGTATGGGTTTGACTCAAGAAATCCTGCCGCATCTGGGCATAAAAGGTCTCTATACCAGCACCTTGTTCAAGTATGACACACGCTTTTTCGAGGCTCTTGGCCCGGCACTTGAACTGGGCAGGTCGTTCATTCGGATCGAGTATCAGCGCCAATACACACCGTTGTTGATCATGTGGAAGGGCATCGGACGATATTTAGTGTCGATGCCTCAGGTACCGGTGTTATTTGGGGCGGTGAGTATCAGCCGCCGCTATCATCGTGCATCTCGAGACCTAATCTTTCGTTTTTTTCAATCCCGCGAAAGACAAAATGAATTTGCCAACCTGATTAGACCGCGGCGGCCATTCCGCTCTGCATGGATCCAGCCGCGAGATCAAGCAGATACATGCAGGTTATTGCAAAACCTCGAACAGCTTGCCGACCCGATTTCCGATATCGAGAGTGATGGAAAAGGTGTACCCATCCTATTACGACAGTATGCAAAGTTAGGCGGAAGACTGCTAAGCTTTAACGTGGACCGCAATTTCTCGAATGTACTGGACGGCCTGGTGGTAGTCGATTTACGCAATTCCGATCCATCCGTACTCGGACGTTATATGGGGAAAGAAGGGTTGCGTCAGTTTCGTCAATACCATAACCTCGAAACAGTTGCCGCGCCGACGGTGAGTAGATGAAGCGACCGGTGACTCGTAAACTTGTTTCTAGTAAACCCGCTTCGCTTAAACCCATTTCGCGCCAATCCGTTCCTCTGCAACCTGAGTCTACAAAAGAACTGACGGATCTTATTCGGCAAGCATGTCTTGTCGCTAAAGATGCAGCTGCAAATGCTGGCGAGTTCATTGAAGATGCGTCGAAGATGGCATTCCTTGCCGTAAAGGATTGCGAGAAGGAGCTTGATCGAATCGAGCGCCAGGTTGACGAGAAGATTACCAGCGCGATCACCGAAGTGACCGAACGCGAAGCCCGCGAGTTATTGGCTTGTCTGAAGTTCATAACGGATCTGGAACGAATCGGCGATCTGACGTGGTCGGCCACAAAGCGTTTACAAGCAGTTACTCCTAGGCCTTTTGCCGATGACAAGCGCGATCTCACAACCATGGCGGCGACTCTGCAAACCATGCTGGAGCGTATTCACGAAGGATTCGTGGATCGTGATGTCGAGCCTGCAAATTGGGTGCTCCAGATTGACTCGCAGATAGATAAGGCTTGCCAAGGCATGTTTCGTCGTCATCTGGAAAGCACTGATCGCATGCCGCGGGAGTACAGCACTAATATCTTGTTAATGGCTCAGGCTTTTGAGCGAGCTGGAGACCACGCCAAGAACCTAGCGGAAGAAGTTTTGCACTTGGTCGAAGGCAAGAGTGTTCGACACGAGATTAAGCGCCGCAAAGCAAGAGAATAGATTCCTGGCTTGCGCCGGCACGCTGGATCTTATTCACACACGCTCATAAAAGATGTAACGAAAGCCCCAGAACAAAATCCAGACAACATCATTGAGATTGGCAGAGTAAGAACCCATGCCATTGCCATATTTCTGACTGTTTGACCACTGCAACCTTGAATGATTTGCGGCCATGGTTCCAGCTTCATGCAAGATTTATTACAAGAGTGTGAAAATCTGAATGTTTTGGGTGAAAGCACCTCGATAGCAACCAAAATGTAAGTCCAGGTTTTCTAAGTTCTATGCAGATTAAGAGGGTGTGTTAGCAGAGTTTCTGTAACCGAGACTGACAACGATGGCGGGCCTTTCGAAGTAATTGTCCAGGCGTTCTTCAAAACTTTGAAGTAAGCAGAGTGCCGAAACACAAACTACGTGTCCTAGCAACTTCCAAAGCAGGGTGGCGGGAAGTACCACAATTGTTAAAGTTAATAGCCAAGGAACCGTCATCTGCTCCACCCGATCCTTCGGCCAGCTGCGATTCAGTATAGATGCAAATCATTAAACAAAGATTAATTTGAAGTAAAATTCGAGAGCACAAACTACGCATTGGTCGGCTCTATCCTGCGCCATTTACTTCAATCTAAACTGAAGCTTAATTTTTTTACTGCTATGGTATTTAAACTTATATATATATATGCACTGTATCGAACAGATGAAGGATCGCGAAATCCTGCACGCGTCCTTTTCCAAGGCTGCGCCTTGAAGCTTCCGTGAACGAAGCTGAGCAATCGACCTTTCACGGGAGACTCGATGGCAGCAGGATACCGTGCCGGTGATTGCCTCAGAATGCGCTAAAGAGTTCCTTCAATCGGAGAATGTCTCGTATTTCGATCACGGAGGCAGTCTGTTCTTGGCAGACCGCGCTCATAGATAGTGGCTGGTGAATCGTAGATTGGGGTATTGCTTCTTATATTTGCATTTGCATACGATTTGCATACAAAATAATTTGACCCTCTCGCGGAGGGCCATTTTATGCGGGTTTTTGTATGGTGGACCTGGTCGGGATCGAACCGACGACCTCTTCCATGCCATGGAATTAGGCAACAGGCCACTTATTGACGGCAAAGGACTTATGAGTCGGCAGAGTCGGTAAAACCGGTTCGATCGGCGCATATTTTAAAAATTTGCAACCAAAAAATGCAATTGGGCTTTTTGGGCTTTGTGGGCTTACCGCGGGGGATCAGCCCACTCACCAACAACACCCGGTCCCTTGACTGGCATATAACACTCTTGTAGCGAATCTGTGGAATTGAAAGCTCTCCTGCCCGATGAGAAAGTGAAGGTGCGCGAGGTGCCGATAAAAACGTATGCCGTATTGGCAGAGTTTGCCATTCCCGAAACCACCAACGATCTGCCACCTGAAATAAGCACTCAACCACAATCAACCGAAACTCAGTCCAGAAAAGTAAGAGACACAAAGTAAACAAAAAGCTGAGAGATCTCCAATTCTAGAAAGAGTGACCGTGGAGAACAAACACATTTTGATCGAGTAGGTTCAGCAATAGCTCCAATAGACCAAATGCTCATTTACTATTCATATCTCAATGCTCGAGTCGGATTGACATTCATCGCACATCGTGCAGGAAGGTAGCAGGCTAGAACAGCGACAGCAATCAACACACCCGTAACAAAAACGAGTGTTAGTGGGTCGCTCGCGCCAACGCCATGGAGTAAATTCGAAAAGCTTGAAAGTAACCGAGCACAAACGATCGCAGCCAAGGCCCCTATTATTGTCCCTATAAAGGCCACGCGAAGGCCCTGACCGATGACCATCCGCAAAATGTCTGACTTCTCTGCCCCTATTGCCATACGAATAGCAATTTCGTGCACCCGCGGTAATCGTTACATTTCCAGTGGTAAGAGTGGTAGCTTGACCCGCACTGTTTACGCTAATGATGTTTGCATCCGATGTCCATGTGCTCGTCGTCGTTAGATTCTCCGTGCTGCATCAGTGTAAACACCCGTGGCGCTTAGTTGTTGGGTCACTCCGGTTGTCAGATTGGCTGCGTTGGGCGTGACCGACATTGACACGAGGTTTGAAGCGGTGATACTCAAAGTGGCCGAAGATGAGATTGATTCAAAAGCCCCTGTCAAAATTGTCGTGCCTTGACTCAAACTGATAGCTAATCCGCTACTATTTATACTCGCCACGTTGTCGTACCGGAACTCCACGTGAGCAGTGTTGTCACATCTTGCGTACTTCCATCGCTGCAGGTTCCCATGGCTTGGAACTGTTGACTGTTACCAAGCGCTGATGTGGCAGTTGCCGGATTATAGTGATTGAAACCAATGTCGGAGACGTAACGCTGATGTTCGTCGAGCTACTGATCGAACCAAATGTGGCTTGTGTCGTTGCCGTTCCCTGAAATAAACCAGCTGCCACACCACTGTTAGACGGCTTGGCCCCGAATTGCGACTCGGGTCCGTGCTATTTAATCAACAATTGCGATATCACGCGTCTATTCGATTGCAATCGTAGGACTACCCGAGACAACAGGCTTGGCCTCAAAAAGCGTGGTACGAATCTGAGGAAATATTCTTCAACATTGGAGCTTTCATGTCACGTTTTACATCCGACACCCCATCGACATGCACAAGCTCACAGATTTCGAGCGTTATCCCGCAATTGGCCGGAGCCGATCCGCGGAAATGTGGCGGAGAGTCGGTCGGGTATTTTCCTCCCAGGGAGACTGCGAGGCTCACCAATCTTGCTTTGGCACGCATCGTTTCCCCAATTGTCGCAGCTTACGAGCTACACTGACCTCCTGACGCGTGATCCAGACGCTGAGGCGAACGTTGAGCCTGCTTAGAATGGGGGTTGCATTCTCGTCGAGGACCGCTCGGGTCTACAGCAAGCCTCTTAAACCTGCTGCCTTGAGTTTGCTTAGCTAAGAAATCCTACAGCGGCCTTCGGTCCTTCCGTTCTAGCCGCCACGTTCGATGATCAAATTTTGCCTTGGATCTCGCACCATTCACATGGTGTGATGGCGACAACCTGGTTCGCGCGACTAAGTTCGATGAGTGCCGCACTCGGTGGTCACGCTGCCTTGGCCGCGTCCCATTTCGGCCTCATTTCTCGCCCCCACTTCTTGGGGTCTTCGTAATGCATCTTTTCCATGTCTTTGGCGACGTCGGGGTGCTTTTCCATGACGTGCTTCGTCATCGTCTTTACCATTTGGTCCCAAGTCTCCGCCGTTAGCTTTTCATCACAAGCTCCACCGAGCTGTCGACACGTTAGAGTTTTCATGAATATTGAATGTAGAGGGCGACTCAGGGTTGCAGCGGAAATCACAAGCTGGCCGGAGTGTGGTCGATGACTACCTCGTAATACGCGCTCTGGATCATTCTTTCATTCCGGATGGAGGCTTTGCTCCTCTCCTGCTTCGGGACATAGAACTGCTCAGAAGCTCGATAAAGGCATCCACAAACTTTGGCCCAAAGCCATGCGGGAAGATCAACGATTTTGATGGGCTGTATGCTTGCGGGCTCTGGCTAACCATTGGAGGACTGACCGAACCCCGATTGAGGCAAGCGTCGAAGTACCTCAAGTAATCCGGGAAAGCGACGCCTTCGATTAGTTTGTCGTCCGGTATGGCGTGCCGAGATTTGACTTCCAGCGGTAATACCCCAGCCCAAACCGGCAACCCGTAATCGCTCTCATCATCGACTGGTGGTCCAGTTCGCACCTTTGATGATGCCTCTTCAATCGAGAATTCGAGTACCGTTGTCGCCTTCAACTCTTTGTCACTGGGTCCGCGGACATCTTTCCATCGGACAGCAATGAAATGTTCGGAGATGACGCGCAAGGATTTGACCTTCTGCCCTGCATCCATGACCTTTCGGGCCGTTCCAAATGCAACGACGGAGGCGGCGAACGCCCGCGTCGGAGTTGCGAAAGCGAACTATTTTCCAACCTTCAGTCTATTTGGAAGCGCGGGACAGTGTGCGGTATAGAAGGCGCGAGTGGAACAAGCAGAAGCCAACTATCAGAAAACCGTCCTCAACTCGCTCGAAGAAACCGAAAATTCACTGGTGAATTATACGGAAGAACATTCGCGACGTGATCACCTCGACGCCACGGTTCGGGCGAGTCAAGATGCGCTGAATCTTGCGAACGACCAATACCGGCGGGACTCGTAGATTTTCCCGTAATGGTGAACAAATCGCCTCTGCCAGCGTCCGCATTTAACAGGACAGAATGGTCTTGTCCTGCAAGCATCGCAGACAAGGTGGTGATTGGAAAAACTTGGAATATCCGGTCTCGCTCGAATGGACAGGCTGTCACTATGGGGGACAGCGAGTAATGGCACAATCTTGCGTATTGTGACTGCAAGCCAGGCGGCGTGACCGAAATTAAAATTCAAAGCGTGTAGAGAACTGGAAACTCCGTGATCCGAATGGGGACCATAGCACCAGGCGCACCGAAGTGCCCGTTTGGGAATCTCAAGGCGAAGTTTCCCAGCTCGTCTGGCACGCATTTCCGGCCAGCTGTGGGTCATAGCAGTTTGAATGTCAGCTAAGGCTAATAACTTCAGTAACTTACAGGTGTTACGTCCGCACGGCCTAGGGGAAGTTCCCCCGATGCATGCGCAAATGTTTGCACATTTACCTTTTAGCACTGGGATCAAAAACGTTTCCTTTTAATCAGATACCGCTGGTGCGCTCGTTGCACTTGTAATCACTTCCGAACGAACTAAAGCTTTTCAAAAAGGAAGGGATACAATGCGCAATTTCATTTTCACATTACTGATTGCTGTTGCTGCCGTTCCAGTCTTTGCAGAAGCGTTGCCGGAGGCACCGGCGCTTACCTTTTCTTCGGGATCTACTGCCTATGAGACTCGAGTTCAAACCCGTAACTTCGTGGCCACAAAACCCCCGACACATCGCTTTTTCGAACGCGGGAACAGCATTCGTCTTGTTGCTTTGACGGGACTTGTCGCTGCGGACGGCCTCACTACCCAAACAGCGCTGAGCGGTAGCGGTCATTTCCGCGAGATCAATCCCATCGCCCGTCCTTTTGTCAACGAAGGTACAGGCGGACAGGTTGCAGCCTCCGCAATTGGGCTGGGTGTGAGCGCTGGGAGCGCTTATCTCCTGCATAAGACCGGACATCACAGGCTAGAGCGTCTGGTTCTGAACGCCTCGATTGGAATTGAAGCTGAGACAGTTAGTGGTAATACCTGGCATTTAGTGCGCTAGAGCAAGGATTGGACACAGATCACTTAGAGAGGGATTCCAAAATATGAGTATCGAAAACAAATCGGCCGTTCAACTGAAATCTCTGAATGTTTTTACGATCAACGCTTCAAGTTATGATGCGCCGGAGCATGACAGCAGGCGCCTTGAAATTTTACGGAAGCGGGCAGAAAAGTCAGCAGATGACAAGTCAATTGCGTTCATACGGGAAGCTACCGACATAGTTGGCGACGCTTTCGCTGAAGAAGAGCGTCGTAGGTTGCTTGCCGTAATTGCAGGCTTCTAAGCTAGCTGCGTGCTGTTTTCGATGAGCTTGTCATAGAGTGACAGAGGGCTAATGAGACGCTTATGAAAGTGCTATCGTTCAAGTTGCACTTGGGCAGTACACTTTCTTTGCCGAGCCGTGTAAGAGATTCAGATTTGAGCCAATTTGTTCTCGTTCATCACCCATTCCGCAGCCTTCTCTTTGAACCGGAATCCATAGCATTGTCCAGCTGTGCTCCCTGTTTCTTTACGGACAACACTCGCACGTCCAGCGTAAACCGTGCTTCCGTGCATGATGTAAACATCAACCAGATCGCCTTTTACGAGTGTGACGGGACAGCTGCAAAAAAAACCTTCGGCGCTAACGTTCTCGGTAGTGGCCAGTTCTTCAAAAACGCGGCCCTCGGCGGTTTGTCCCCTTAACATCAAAGGAACACGCATACGCAGACGAATCGCTTGTCGAGTCTTTGGCTGCGCTTGCTGCAACTCAGCCGCGAGTTTTGCCTTGAGTTGCTTGAAATCAATTGGTTTATCGAGGTACGCCTTGGCGCCTAGTTGTTCACAATGGGCTTCGTACCTGGTTCGAGCCTCTCCCCCACCACTTATTACAAAAATAGGAATCAGGGAGGTATAGCTGAGGGACTGAAAGCTTTGACAGAGCTCGAACCCGTTGAATGCAGGCATCATGAGGTCCAATAAGATCGCGTCTGGCTTATATTCCAATGCAAGCGCGAGAGCTTGCTCTGGGTCTCCGGTGTCCACGATTTCGTAAGTATCGGACAAACGAATGCGAACAAGTTTGCGTAGAGCCTCGTCATCATCGACCATCAATACTCGCTTCATTATGAGTACCTCTCCTGAGTGGGCGGGGAAATCTTGCTAAAAGCTTGGGCACCAACCCCCGCCGCTAGAGCTTCTTGCAGCTTTTCTCCTAGAGCTTCCCGCGTAAATGGTTTCGGTAAGAAGTGTGCGTCGGGCGCGAAGGATTCTGCGTTTCCGATGGATTGTCCCGTATAACCGGACATGTACACTACTTTCATGGACGGACGCTCTGCGCTCAGGTGCTTCACTAAGTCGCGACCGTTCATGCCTGGCATGACGATATCCGTTAGCATCAAATCAATTTCTCCTTCAAGCTCCCGGCTAACCGTTACCGCCTCAGTTGCACAAGCAGCTTCCAGCACCGTGTAGCCTAAGTGCCGCAAGCTCGTGCAGGTTAACTTTCGAAGCGCAGCTTCGTCTTCGATCACAAGCACTGTTTCCCGACGTTGAGCTGATGGAATCGACTTTGAGTTCCTGATTTCTTGATTTATTTCTTCTTCAACAGCAGGCAAATAGATCTTGAACGTCGCTCCGTTACCAATTTCGCTTGCAACGTCAATATAGCCGCCGCTTTGTTTCACGATGCCATAGACTGTCGCTAAACCAAGACCAGTCCCTTGGCCTTCTCCCTTGGTTGTAAAAAATGGCTCAAAAATATGCGCTTGAGTAGCTGAGTCCATGCCAATCCCGCTATCGCTCACAGTAAGGAGTACGTAGGCACCCGTTTTTACCGGGTATGAATAACCTCGAACGGCATTTTCGTCCATTTCATAATTTCTTGTTTCAACCACTAATTTTCCCCCGCTGGGCATTGCATCCCGCGCGTTCACACAGAGATTTAGGAGGACTTGTTCAATTTGCCCTTTATCCGCCTTAATTCTGCTTAGGTTGGTATCGAGGATCGTGGAAAGCTCGATGTCCTCCCCAATAATCCGTTTCAGCATCTTTTCCGTGTCTGCGATGGAAACGTTCAGATCCAAAACCCTGGGTTCGAGCACCTGTTGACGGCTGAAAGCCAACAACTGTCGCGTCAAAGCGCTTGCTCTGTTTCCAGCTTTAAGAATTTCTTGAATGCTGTCCGCGAATGGCTTGGTCTCGCCAAGTTGCTCTTGCAAAATTTCTGCGTAACCAATAATTACGCCCAAGAGGTTATTGAAATCGTGAGCTATCCCTCCAGATAACCGCCCCACAGCTTCCATCTTTTGCGCCTGCCTGAACTGGTCTTCCAACCGCCGACGATCGGTGATGTCACGATTCACAATCACCAATTTTTCCACCTTGCCCTCTGGGTCCAACACTGCATTTGCCGTGGACTCGAGCACACGCCAACTGCCGTCTTTGTGTCGCATTCGATATTCGATTCCCCGGCCCACGCCAACTCGTATGGTTTCCTTAGCTGCCGCCTCAACCCGCTCACAATCTTCGGGATGTATGTGCTCGAATGCCGTGGTTTTCTGCAAATCACTAAGGCTGTAACCGAGAACGCTGGCGTAGGCTGGGCTGTTGTAAAGCCGGTTCCCCTTCGAATCGACAACGGCAATCATGTCGGCGGCATTCTCGGTGATGAGCCGGAACAGTTCTTCGCGCTCCACCAGTTGACGGCGGATGCGACAAATTTGAAGTTGTTGATATACGACATAAATATCAAACAACAAAACTAGACAGATCAGACCACGGACAACTCCTACAACTCGTGGTCCTTCGGTCTCGAACCTGCTGGCGTGCGCACTAGGGACAAGAAACGAGACCAATCCCAAAGTCAAAACGAGAGTGATAATTACGGCCGAGGACCACAGGACCCATTCCCGGCGTTCAACATTCTTGAAGATGGATGGGGTGACCACCCTATTGCCAATTAAATTCGTGTCGCTCATTTCCATACCGAATCGTGAACTCCTGGAAGAGCAGAGAACAACTTGCCAATAGCTTTTGACCGTCCCGAAGCCGGATAGAAATGGGGTGCAGGGCAGTTGCCATTCCCTCATTTACCAACAAGATGTTTCATTCCTTGAAGTTGGCTTCAAAATGTGTAGGGAGTAGACGATATGATTCCACACACTGGACGAGTGAATCTGGATTTGAGACTGGCGGAGCGCTTACTCGGGTGTTGTTTTGTAGGCGCGTTCTTCTAAACAGCGGCAAAAGGTTGCTCACTACTACATCAAGAAGGTAAGTAGGTACACATCGTTATACCTGATGTGGATGACTGACACGGTATTGTTTCAATTTGGAGTACAGTGAACTTCTTGGAATGCCCAAGCTCTTCGCGGCCAACGCGACGTGGCCATTTTCCTCGGCCAGTGCTTGTAGGATAAGCTGCTTTTCAGCTTCCCCCAAGGTTGGCCTTGCCTCACTTGTTAGCACAGCATCATGTCGAACGTCAAAATGCAAATCCGCCTCATCAAGCACCGCATTCCCCTTCAGGAGTATCGCCCTTTCTAAGACGTTTCGAAGCTCTCGGATATTTCCCGGCCAAGAGTAGAGTTGCAGTGCGTGCATTGCTTCAACACTCAATTCAGATTTTCCGGCTCCCATATCCGCAGCCAAGACTACAAGTATGCTTTCAGCCAAAATCGGGATGTCCTCACGTCGTTGCCGCAATGGCGGAACATGAAGCGGGATTGTGCTGATTCGAAAATAAAGATCACTCCGAAACTTTTGTTCGCCAACCAAAGTCGGAAGAGAACGATGCGAAGCAGCGATTAACCGGATGTCGATCGAACGGTCTCGAACATCTCCCAGCCTGCGAAAACGTTTCTCCTCCAAAACCTTCAATAATCTAGGCTGGATCTGCAAATCCAGATCACCGATTTCGTCCAAGAAGACCGTTCCTTTGTGGGCGGCCTCCAAGAGTCCCAGCTTATTTTGCACTGCCCCAGTGAAGGCACCGCGTTCGTGTCCGAAGAGTTCAGTATCAAGCAATTCCCGTGACAAACCGCTGCAATTAAGATCCACAAACGGCTCTAAAGCTCGTGGGCTATTTTGGTGCAGCCATCTAGCCAACACACCCTTCCCAGTCCCAGTTTCGCCGCTGATCAAAACAGAGCTGTCTGAACCTGCAACCTTGTGGGCCATTTTTGACAAGCCAGAAACCAAGGCCCCTTTTCCTTGGAAAGGATCATTAATTTCACGTTTAACCCGGAACTTCTCGGCAGTGTGTCGCCGTTTTTCACGGTTGCCTTCCAATGTGCGCTGTATCAGTAACAGGAGCACAGATAATTCAATAGGTTTCGTTAGAAACTGGTCCGCGCCAAGCTTGACCGCTTGTACGGCCAGTTCGATTGTTCCGTACCCAGTGAGAATCAAGATGCCGATGGAACGGTCCACCGCCTTAAGGCGATGAATCAAATCGAGCGCATTTCCATCAGGCAAGCTGTAGTCAAGAACAACTAACTCCGGCCGACTGGACCGGCACACACGCTCTGCGGTCACCATATCTGGAGCGGTTAAAACCTCGAATCCTCGTTCTTTGAGAAATCGGCAGATAACTTCGCGAATGCTCGGTTCATCATCTACAACAAGTATTCGATCGGGCGCCAAGCAATATCCCTCCGTCCCCATAACGGTACTCGTATTAACCCAATGATTAACATCAGGTATTTTGCCAATGTTGTAGGCATAGCCCTACAGTCGCTGTAGGCTGCTGCAGTAGGAAGATCTAATTAAGCATGAAGACGTGGCAGGGAGCGGCTTAAATCAAACATGGCATCACCGTATTTCGATCAGATGGGAAGTGGGTACGACTTTGACATTTGCCCTCATTTCTGAGCGATTCAGTTCGAGGCGCCTGGGGTATTACGACTGGCCGTTCGTTTATGCCCTTAAGTAGCAATCAAGTGTTTCTGAACGCACCAGGGTTGAGGAAGAAATGCGTGCTCAATCGGAGCTTGAGTCAGCAGGCAAATTGAATTCTGTTTCGGCCGGTGCGTTTTGCCGCGTACAACGCGCTATCAGCGTCTCGAAGTAAGTCGTCGAAGCCGGGAGCCTCGCCCCCCTGAAAGCCTGAAATCCCGAAGCTCGCTGTAACACGCAATATAGCGCCGTTGAAAACGAATTGCTCGCCCTCAACTTGCCGACGAATTCGCTCGATCGCCGTTTCCAGATTCTGCTTGCTGACATGCCCCATAGCTATAACGAACTCCTCCCCGCCAAGTCGACCGCACACGTTCGAGGCGCGTGTATTTGCTCTGAGCACGTCCGCGAAGCCTTTAAGAACGAAGTCACCGGCAGCGTGTCCGTGATTGTCATTAATGGCTTTGAAGTGATCTAAATCCGCGATCACGGCCCAGAATGGAAATCCGTGCCGAACAGCTCCGCCAAGCTCTCGCACGCTCCACTGTTCGACAGCTCGTCGATTAGGTAGTCCCGTAAGAGAATCTGTGAGCGCCAACTCTTCCAAAAGCGAATTTTTAGTATCTAACTCCTCATGGAGGTCTACAATTCTTCGACCCACGCCTACGCGAGCGAGTAGTTCACCAGCGTGAAATGGCTTAGTGAGGTAATCGTCAGCCCCTGCAGCTAGCCCTTTTACAATTTGGTCTTTCCCGTTGTTGCTGGTGAGTAGGATGATGTAAGTATAAGTGCCTCCCAGGGGGCGTATCTGTCTACATAGATCGAGCCCACTGAGGTCGGGCATTTCCCAATCTGTAATCACTATTGCGGGGCGATGTTCGGTCAGCAGATGAACGGCCTCCAGGCCGTTCTTCGCCAAAATGACCGAATATTCTTCAGATCCCAAGGTATTCTCGACGAGCTTACGGTACACAGCCGAGTCGTCAGCTACTAGGACCTTTACAGTCTTTTGGAAGTCTTTCATTTGACCTGTTCCCGAAAAGCTCATGGACAAGGCGGGACGGAATCACACGTTCCGTTGTTCACATGGCGCGCTGTACGCGTAAAGCTAATCACTATCGCATGAAAAGTAGTTACTGACTGGCGACCTCGCTTTCAGTGTGACATCTTCTTAATGGTGCATTTGCTCCAAAGCCAGCGATACAGTACACGCAAGTCTGAGCTATCAATGTTCACGAACTCCGCGCCTGCCATTCCGTACGGCTTGGTCCAAAGAACCTGCACGCTGATATGAATTTCCCGCTCTGCTCCGGCAAGCAATAAACGACACTCCAAGATTTCACCAATCTTAAGTCGTTCCTTCGTGAGCAGGCCCACCCCTCCCTCACCGACGTCACTAATAGTCACGGGGAAGTACGAGCCGCTCTCTTTCTTTGCGCTAACAACTTTCATCAGAGCAAGCCGTTCGTAACGACGATGCTCGCGAATCATTCGAGAATAAACCTGCTTTATAACCATAGCGCTTGATTCTGCTTTAACCGGTTTTGTAACTATCATGTGAGCCCCCGCTCGTTTCGCGGCACCGCTGGCGTTCGCATCGGAAACAACAGCGAGGATGGTGGGTTTGGGGCACAACCGGGATGCGGCGACATTTTCGATAATTTGGGGCGCAAGTGCTTGTTCGCAATCGACGACGACGAGGTCTACAGAGTGTCGCGAGAAATTTTCTATCGCCTGCGAGGGCCTTACGCAGACGTCGACATCCATGGAAAAACCAGTTAAGACGCTGTGCATGATGTTCAAAACCGCGGAGTCCTGCGATACAAGTAGAGCTTCAAAAGCCAATTCCGGCGTCATTTAATAACCCTCTTCGGCTACAGGCAAAATGCGGCCGATATAGAACTGAGAACACTGGACAAGCCAAGATCGAATTGTGGGCTACAGTATCTCTTCATTGCACGACAAGAACTATCGGTACCGAGTGTTGCAGGCTCCCGGCTGTCGCTGTAATCGAAACGGTATAAGTCCCGCTGGGCGTCGGCGTTCCCGTTTGAGACACGGTCTTACTGCTGCTTGAGCCAATCGCGCATCCACTGAACCCGAGACTAGCTGCGAACACAAGCGCCAACAGAAGGCTACTGATCCGCTTTTCGCGCTTTTTTCGGATCACTACCAGAGCACCGAGTAATGCTACGCCTTGCGTCAAGAACAACGAACGTGCGAGCAGATTCGGCGTCATTTTGTTTATAGAGGAGCTTCTCACCGAGCTTGCCGTAGTGATAGCTACTGCAACCGAAGCAGACGACGCGCTGAGGCTAATGCTGCCGGGGCTGATAGCACAAACGGCTGAGGCCGGCAATGAACCGCACGCCAATTGGATGGGACTGGGGAATGTTCCACCTACAGGAGCTATGGTCAGCGCGTACAAAGCAGGAGAACCGGCCTTTACTGTCTCGGATGGTGTTGCAGTCGAAATGCTGAAATCCACGCCCGTACCAGTGAGACTTACAACCTGAGGACTGTTGGTTGCGCTATCGGCTAAAGTGATCGTGCCTTGCCGAGTTCCCCCAGAGATTGGGCTGAAGACCAAACTGATCGCGCATGTACCGTTTGGCGCAATGGTTTTGCAGCTGCTCGATTGCGCAAAATCACCAGTAGTATGGATACTGCTAATAGATACGGATTCGGTCCCCGTGTTCGCAAAGGTAAGCGTTTGAGACTGACTGGCTGCACCAACTGTGACGTTACCGAAGCTAAGACTTGGGGAACTTGGAATCAAAGCGCCCACACCAATTCCGACCCCAGTCAATGACACCGATTGAGGGCTATCGGGAGCACTATCCGATAGGATCAAGCTCGCGCTGTTGGTGCCGGGTGTGGAGGGAGTAAAGATGACTTTGAACTGGCAGGACGAAGCTGGTAGCAGTTGAGCTGGGCAATTATTTGTCTGTGAAAACCCAGCACCAATCTGAATGTTTGTTAGATTGAGAGAGATATTGCCGCTATTGGTCAGTGTAATGGCCTGTGCGGAACTCGACTGTCCGAGAGCGAGGTTCCCAAAATCCAGACTGGCCGGGTTAAGTTGCGCTGACGCGGCTGCGCCGTGGCCTGCAAGGTTTATCGTGTGTGGCGATCCAGCGGCATCGTCTTGAATGACGATCGCTTCATTTAATTGGCCGAAGATGGTCGGGCTAAAGGCTATAGAAAACGTGCATGTTCCTGCAGCCGGTAGATTGGTTCCACAGGTGTTCGTAACCGAAAAATCCGTCGGATTCGAAATTCCAGAAATTGTTAATGGCGAGCTTCCCATGTTCCGCATCACTACGTTTGAGGGTTGACTCGTTGTGCCTATCGCTTGTGTACCGTACTGTAAAGAAAATGGGCTTAGCGATACGGACGGTGCAGACGCCGGACCAATCTTTGCGACAAATGAATCCAGCCCTCCACTTGCGCCGGTCTGAAAAGCGGTTTCAGTGGTGGGAAAATCCTCAGAGGTGGTATATCCCGAGAGGTAGATGTTGCCTTCGGAATCCAGCGCCATACCTCCGGAATTTTCGTATCCTGTGCCTCCCAAGTAAGTGGCAAGTGTTTCGGAACCTGCTTGCGGATCTATTTCGACAACCATTCCATCATTTTGTCCGCCATAATTCTGAATTCCGTTGATCAGGGACATCTGACCGCCGTAGCTGGTACCCCAGACATATGCATCTTGTTGGGCATCGAGTGCGATCGCAGTGGGAAGGGCCGCGTTGTAAGGGCTCAAGAATGTTGAGTAAGCTAAAGTCGACCCGGTTGGATCCAATTTCGTCACGAACCCGGACCCGCAAGCCAGGTTGTAGATTGACGGGTCACAAATTGCGGTCGTCGTTATTGGGAAAGTGCCATCACTTTGGGCAGACCCTGTAATATATGCAGATCCCGCATTATCCACCGCAATTCCTGTCAACGAGCTGCCTGAAACGAGGGATCCAATAAAGTACGACGAATAATCTAAGTTACCGGTCGCGCCAAACTCAGCAACAAAACCGACAGGTTTGTTGTACAGGGTCGGGTTAGATGTCTGGTACGCGCCACTTGTCGTCGGGAAATCGTAAGTATTCGTTTCTCCGGCAACATAGGCATTTCCGCTAAGATCTAGAGCAATTCCCGTAACCTGACTAACGGGAGCAGGCCAGCATGGGTTCAGTCCGCAGGGTTGAAGCGTGTTGGAGCTGCCAGCAAAGTAAGTTGAAAATATAAGCGAAGAGCCTGTCGGGGTAAATTTCGTAAGAAACCCATAATATCCGGATACATTTCCGGCGTTCGGCGAAACCGAGCTTTGGTATGCATTTTGCAGGGGAAAATCATAGGAATATGTCAATCCAGCGACATAAGGTTGGTCGTTTGTATCTACTGCAACAGCGAATGCGAATGTGGGTTTGCTGCCCCCTAGGTATGTGGAGTAGATAAGAGAAGCGCCGTCGGGAGAGATTTTGGTTAGAAAAGCGTCAATAACCTTGAATTGCGTCTGGTACGGGTTTTGAAGAGGAAAATTATCGGAACAAGTGTACCCTGCTACATACGCGCTGTTTGAGCTGTCAACCGCCATACCAAGGCTTAGGTCATTGCAATCGCCGCCTATAAAGTCAACGTAGATTAGATTCGAACCGGTCGGGTCTAGTTTGGCCACAAATGCGTGCGCCCATCCCGGTGCAAGTCCTGAGTACGTGGCGAGGGGAAAATCAAGTGAATAGGAGTATCCGGATACATAGGTGTCACTAGAATTATCGACAGCGATACTAGTGGCTTGATCGTCGTCGCTACCGCCTAAATACGATGCATAGAGTAGCACAGGATCTATAACGAGAGACTTGTTGGGATCATAGCCATGAACCCGGAACCCGATATGGGCACTATCTTTGATCACATATTCGCCAGTAATAGGGGTACGCTTTCCTTCGTTTTCTTGGTACATTCCGGGAGTCTGAAAACTGATTTCTGATTGTCCCTTCGCCAGCAATAAATTTCCGCGACCATCCAAAGAAAGCGTATCTACACCTTTGACTTCCATTTGGATATTCGCAGGATCAGCTCCTGGTGAAATCGCGAAATCGTATTCCAGATTGCTTCCTTGTCCGTGGTATACGAGATCAACGCCCGGATAGACGTTCTTGTATCTGACTTGCCCGAATGTAGGAATATTGGTGTGCCACTTATGAGGATCATTGCCGATAAAGTAATTTACTTTCCCTGATCTCGGCAGTTCTCCGACAACTTGGGGGTGCGGAAGAGAACCCACGAGTTGAATTTGCACCTGCAAAATCGGAGCAGAAGGCTGCGTTTTCGCAATCGTGAACGGGGGCTCAGAGATCGAGGGAGTATACGCGGGGGTCGTTTTTGCGGGATTCGTGTTTTGGGGTGACCGCAAATACAGAACCATTCCATCAGAGGTTAGAAAGGTGGAATACCGCGGGCCTTTAAAGGCAAATTGCACGGCGGAATCCATTTGCCCTTGGTTCGCTTCGAAGCTTACTGGGAACTTTCCGAACTGTGAGTGCGCATCATGGTTTATCACCGAAGGTACGTGCGAAGAAGGCAGCTGCTGTGCACAGCCGAAGGCCGAGAGGCAAATCCATACGAAATATTTTGCGGTGCCTTTCATTGTTTCATCTCGAATCGAGCAGTAAGGCCGGACAGCCAAGTCTTTGGACCAAGCTGACGCGGCTCTGCAGTCTGGATTGAAAGCTGCTTCTGCATCACTCATATGCAAGAAAGGCACCATTGCAACCACTTGAAAGTACTGAACCCATGGCAACATTGTTGTCTACAGATTGGACAAACGTCCCGGAATAAGAACTTTACGCACGATAAGTAGGTCTCTCTGTGCTTCGGAACCGGAATATTTTAATGTTCCGTTTTCGTAACATTAAGGTGCCTAGATGAAATGGCAACGGTCATTGATGTAGCCTCTGGGGTTTGTATTCGTAAAAGGGCCCTTGGCACAAGGTTGTAGCAAGCGGAGTGAGCTGTGAAAGCGTAATTCGGACCCGATGCGCTGCTTAATTTCTGATAATTCGCCCGTTGTGAGGCGCGGCCTTAGAAGAATTCTTTCCGAAAGTATTTCCGACCTTTTTACTGAAGAAACAGTTTCCAGCGAAACACTTCGCCTGATGAGCGAAAAAGCTTGGGATCTGGTGATATTAGGCACTCCGATGGAAGCGTCAATAGAGGAAGAGATACTGCAGAAAATTCGCGATAACCCACCGTGTTTACCGATTCTTATATTCTCCGAAGACGTCGAGGAGCGATATGGCGTTTCGTATTTAAGAGCAGGCGCCCATGGTTATTTGAGCAAGGCTGCGACTTCCGAAGAAATCGTTGTTGCCGTAAAGACGGTTCTCTCCGGCGGTGGGTATCTAAGTAAACGTCTCATGGACCATTTAGCAGAGGAGCTCCGCTCGGAAAATCAATCTTTAAAGCGAACAGGACTTTCACAGAGAGAATATGAAGTTATGCTTATGATCGCGAAAGGGGAAGCGGTGAAACAAATAGCCCACCGTTTGAACTTAAGTCCAAAAACCGTCAGCACCTATCGCAAACGTCTGCTCAAAAAGATTCATGAGCAAAACAATGCTGGAGTAACTTTGTACGCTCTCCGTAAATGCCTAATCGATTGAGAACTATTATTCTGTTAATCCAAAGGCCGAGAGATGACTCAAGAACTTGATAAGCAAATCACAAAATTGCCTAAGAGGCCACCATTTGATTAATGCTAGTGACACTATCGAGACAATCATCACTAAGTGCGTTGTCTATGTTGTTGCAGCTATAACTGGGTTCCGCCTCGCCTTCAAGAATGGTAGCTCAATCAGTCATGAGGTTGGGTCTCGTTGTCGCTCCCAGGTAATCCAACATTCCCTTAGCAGGCTTAGCAGGACGACTCGGCAGAAGGAACGTAAAACACACTGGATCGTAGAACCTCGACCCGGTGAACGTGGGTACATTACCTTGTTGTGCCGCCTTAATTCTAGGCAGGATCGCATTCGGGATTTATATGTCTTTCCTCAAGTGGATTCGAACTCATCGTTCGCGTGAAGATGATCCTTGGTTAAAGACAGGCAAGAAGTTGAACAATTTATCGGAGTTACATCAAGTTGTTACTGAAATGCACAACTTAGGACAGAGGGCCGCGTAGCTCCCGTTTCGATTTGTTGTGTCATAGTGCAGTGCCGGGGCAGCCGTGTTCAGTCGATCAAGCCTCTACGGAGAGCGTACAGAGTTACTCCTGCATCGTTTCGCTCATGAATCTTTTTAAGCAGACTCCTGCGATAGGTGCTAACAGTTTTTGGACTTAAGCTCAAACGGTGGGCTATTTGTTTGACGGCCTCTCCTCTCGCGATCATCAGCATAACTTCATATTCTGTCTCTGAAAGTCCTGTTTGCTTCAGAGCTTGACTTCCGGAACGAAGCTCGGCTTTCAAGTGATCGACAAGATGTTTACTGAGATATTCCCTCCTGAGAGAAGTGTCTTAACGGCAATGACGATTTCTTCAGAAGTAGCAGTTTTTTTTAGACAACCATGAGCACCTGCCCGCAAATAGGAAATACCATATCGCTCCTCGGCATCTTCGGCGAATATAAGAATGGGTAATGGAGGTATGCCAGCATTATTTTGTCGCAGTAGCTCGCCATAGATCGACGCTTGGATCGGAGTGCCTATGGTGACTACCCCCGTCTCTGGGCAAGATTGATTTAATAATTCGGATGTGCGTAATGGACCGTCCATCCCGCTGTTCCAATAAGATGTTCATCCACAGCTCAATGATTTAGCGGCAATTGCTTAGAAGTGTCATTGACACCCTTCCATCCCTGTTCTAATGTGGTGGTCTTGGTGGCGAATAATAAACGAATATCGGGAAATTAAGATGAGGTCTGCCGCGCTACTCCGCACACAAATTGAAACCCGTCTCCCCGCTGCATTCACAGTAAGCAGCCGACCGGAGCCTAAATATTTCCAGACTGGCATATCTCGAATAGGCGGTCTAGTTAGCGGTATTCCCCTTCATGCTCTAACGGAAATTTGCGGAAGCAGCCTTGCGTCATCTGGCAAGACTTCTGTGCTGGTTTCGTTAATCGTTTTAATATGAGCGACAACATCATGAATACTCGTTCCGACTCACCGGTTTCGTCTCGCATTTGGTTGTGTGTCGCGGTTGCGGCGCTCGGCCTCATGGCGATGTCTACCCATTTTGCTTTACGCGTCCATGCTCAAACAGCTCAGGTGCAAAAGGCTCCGGCACAAACAGCTCAGGCACAGACTCAGCCACAACCGCCTAGCCCACGACACCATCGCGAGGAGCTCCCGCTGGATTCTGTCGCTCCCGTGGGCACTCTTGATTCCGTGGCGACGGTCCACGTTGATGTGACGGCGGCGCACGTTCTGAATACGATCTATCCCGACACGGCGACTGGGGCGTGGATGGATGATCTGAGTAAGGCGCAGGTGGACAACTTGAGCAAGCCCGATGTGATTCAGGGGGTGAAGAACTTGGGTTGGGGCTCCATCACCATGCGAAACAACAGCGAGTTGCGCCTTTCGGCATGGCACTGGAACGAAAACGGTACATGGAGCGATCCGGCGACGAAGAGCGGCTATTACGTGGGCAGCACCGACTTGGGCGAACCGATCCACTACGGATACTCGTATTCCCTACCGCATCGCGACTTCATGACCAGTGGCGATCTACCCCTTGTCGCTGGTTTTCAAAGTTACTGGAAGAGCAATCCTTACCTGACCAGCCACTTCACGGGCGAGAGCGATACGCTACACCCGCAGTGGGTGGTGATCGATATGGGCAGGGTGCGGACGGTCAATGCGATCCATATCCAGTGGGTGAATCCGTATGCCGTGGTTTATGTGGTGCAGTACTGGGTCGGCGATAACAATGCCATGGATTGGGACATGGGTCCGAACGGCATGTGGAAGGCGTTCACATCGGGCGCGGTGCTTAATGGCAGCGGAGGCGATGTCCGTTTGAAGCTTTCGGGTGAGCCCGTCACGACGCGTTTCGTCCGCGTCTTGATGACGAAGTCCTCTGGAACCTGCGACACGCATGGGTCGCAGGATATTCGAAACTGCGTCGGTTACGCGCTGCAGACGAGGTCTGCCGGTACGATCGATGCTGAGGGGAAATACGCGGTTGTTTATCCGGCGAACGGCAAAGAGCTCGGACCTGGGCCGCCGCGAACCTTGGAGGGGGCTGGAGAGCAGGAGGTGATCGCGGGCTCGGAAGCGGACCTGGCGGGATCGTTTTTTGCTTCGTCCGTCGATCCCTGGCACCAGGCTGACAATTTGATCACTGGGGGCCGTGACGAATACAACGGCATGGACAATTTCTTTACCAGCGGATTGGCTATGGGCCACCCGGCGCTGGTTGCATGTGCGGCGATTTATGACACCCCGAAGATTGCGCCAATGAGGTCTCCTACATTCACAAGCGTGGTTATCCGGTGGTGGGAATTGAAGTCGGGGAAGAGTGCGACGGCAAACACATGACGCCGGAAGATTATGGCGCCATCTACATTCAAGTGGCGGATGCGGTCCACAAGCTAACGCCCGACGCCAAGCTGGGCGGTCCAATTTTCGAAGGCGTCGATAAAGACATCACCCTTTGGGAAGACGAGCAGGGACGCACTTCCTGGCTGGAGAGATTCGTCGATTACCTAAAAGCCCACGGGCATCTAAAGGATCTTTCATTCATGTCATTCGAACACTATCCATTCATGATCAACGGATTCACGCCACCCAATGACTGGGCGACCCTTTACATGGAACCTGGAATTATGAAGCACGTCCTGCACATGTGGCATCAGGACGGCGTCCCGGCGGACGTGCCGCTCATTATTTCCGAGAGTGGAATCGTCGCTGGGCCAAGCGGATCGGGCTACCTCGGCGTGACTGGCCGGTCTATCTGGGAATGCGATGCGTTTGGTACATTCTTTGAGCAAGGCGGCACAGCGTTCTATCGGCCGGCAATAAACGATGGCGCCGTTGGTCACGGAAGCCTCAGGCCCGAGGGCGGCGCTGATGGAGGCGGAGCGTATGGCACTCCTGCCTATACTCCCTATTCTTCCGCACACATCATTAATTTCGAATGGTTGCAGCACGAGGCGGGAGCGAACAAGATCTTCCCGGCATCGGCGGACCTTAAGGACGCTGCCGGCCGCACGGTAGTTACCTCATACGTCGTCAAACGTCCCGACGGGAACTGGTCGTTGATGCTGATCAACCACGATTTGAACGCCGCCCATCCGGCACATCTCCTCATCGACGATACCAAGCACGTCAGCCATCCTCTCGTTGGGTCCGTAGCTCTTGTGCAGTATTCCAACAACCCTGGTGAGAATAAGAACATCACGATGGCCGCGACACCCGACGGGGTGTACACACTCCCGGCGGGGTCGATCACCGTGCTTCGGGGGAAGCTACGGTAGTTCAGCCGACCTATTGCCCCCGATTCGAACCCAGAAAGCGTGGGCTTCCATCGGAAGCAAAAGTGGGAAACCACACTTCGTCACCCGCCTGAAACTGAGTCTTTAAATCCGCAACTAAGCATGCGAGGCGTTCATCCTCAGTCAACGCGAGGAAGGATGGAAGGCGCTGCCCGCTCGCTATGAGGATGGCGGCTACTCCCGTGGAAATATGGAACGGCCTGCACTTCGGTGTGTTCTCGCGGATGTTGAAGCCAGGAAGGTGAACGTCATCGTCCTTTACAAAATTGACCGGCTGACACGCAATATGACAGACTTCGGCAAGATCGTTGAAGCTCTGCACAGCAGCGGCGCCGCGGCGTGTCCTTTGTTTCGGTAACGCAGCAGTTCAATACCACGTCGTCCATGGGCAGGCTTACCCTCAACGTATTGCTTTCCTTTGCGCAGTTTGAGCGAGAAGTCACGGGAGAAAGGATCTGGGACAAGATCGCGGCGTCGAAAAGAAACGGTATGTGGATGGGCGGGCCGGTGCCGCTCGGATATGATCTTACGGCAGGAAAACTCGTTCCCAACACTAAAGAGGCCGCGCTGGTCTGCAGGATCTTCTCTCTTTATCTGGAACTTGATTGTGTTTCGAAGTTAGCGGCGCGACTCGCTCACGACAAGATCACGAGAAGGTCTGGATCACTAAAGCTGGAGCCGGCGCCGAGGAAATGTCTTTGCCCGAGGCGCCTATACAGTGTCCTGCAGAACCGACTCTACTTTGGCGAGATCCGCCATCGCGATAAATGGTATGCGGGAGAACACCAAGGCATCGTGAATAACGAATTATGGAAAAGGTCCAAGCGCTGCTCGGTAAGAATCGGAAGAAACGCCGCGAACACATGAGCGAATCGCTGACCATCCATGCGGGGGTGACGGAGCGCTACATCGGCTTGGTATTCGGTTGCGCATTCCTTGCGCCGGACATCCTCGAAGCGATCTTGGAAGGATCTCAACCTCGCGATCTCACTTTTAAAAAGCTATGCCATAGCATTCCTTTGAACTGGGCTGAACAACGTCGTCGGTTCGGGTTCCCTGAGCAGGCGACCCGACGTCAGCCCGGCTTGCAATAAATCTCAGGATTCTTGCAAGTCAAAAAGAAATCGAAGGTGAGAGGTAGGGCTTAGTAATTCTCTTACTCCAATTTCACGGAAGAGCGCCCATTTCCAGAATGCTCTTTTATAGACTGAGCGGCATTGGACTCTACATCGTACACAGTTGTTGAAAGGCCAAACAACAGAACGCTTAGGGGCTAAAGTTTCTCAAAGAGACCACGGCTTACCTTCTTGAATATCGGAGGGTTGTTACGATTCTTCGCACACCGACACGGACTGGCACTGCCTTCAGCGTGGTCGTTGGGGCGATTACTCCCGATTTTAAAGTCCGGGTATGCGGCCTTCATTCGCTCTCCGATTTGCCTTGTAGTAAATCTGCTTCCGTTCTAGCCTGCGAATTCGGTTTCGTACCACTCATGATGAAACATATCAGCAATGCTAATTTTGGGAGTTGGGTACGTCAAAGGTCATAACTAGCCATTGGCGGCAGCAAACTTGCCGTCCTTCGCTACTCGGACTGGTTTGGTATTCCTGTTGATAGTAGTTAGCCTTTGGGCCATTTAAATTGGTTGTGCTTATCAGCAACCCTGGTCGCCTCGGTCACGACCGACGTTTACATGCAGGCAGTCGGTCCACAGAAGCGCGAGGCACAGAACAATTTGGTCAAACTGGTGCGGAACGGCGCGGTTTTGGAGATCAAGCCAACCTAAGTGGATCAAATTGGATCATGAAGAAAAGCGGTAGTAATTGCGGAAGCCTTCTATTTTGTTGGCTTCCCCGACGGGATTTGACCCGTGTTACCGCCCTGAAAGAGATACGTTGATTCGTAAGTAGTTGAAATCACAAGGGACGGATCGCCACGATTTGACGGAAGTACCCTCCGGGAAGCCCTTATCGAAGCCTCCGCAAGCCCTCTACCTGGCGGAGCGAAGGGAGAATAGTAGGGAATGGATAATCCTTCGAGACAAAAAATGTAGGCAATTGCCTTTGCGTACACATAGGTGTACACTTAGTGGAGGAGGCTGCATGGCTGCACTAAAAGTAGGCGTCCGTGAGTTTAGGGAGCGGATTGCGACTTTCCTTGAGTCGGATACACCTGTCGCGGTCACTCGCCGTGGCGAGACACTGGGTGTCTACGTTCCAACGCGGGGAAAACGACGGAAGGCAGCGGAGCTTTCTGAACTCAAAGCCGCCGCTGACCGCTTGGCGGAAGCCCTGTCCGACGTGGATGAAGGAGAACTCGTAGCTGAGTTCAAACAGATGCGTCGGGGTGGGAAGACGACGACTCGTTAGATGATTGTTCTTGATGCGAACATCCTTATTCGTGCGGTGCTTGGCAGGCGGGTTCGCCAACTCGTCGAGATTTATACCGCTCAGGGACTTCGCTTCGTTGCGCCAGACGTAGCGTTCAACGACGCTCAAAAGTATCTTCCACTGCTATTGAACAAACGCGGTAAATCTGATGTCGATGTTTTGGCATCTTTGGAATATTTGCGCCAGCTTATTGAGCCCGTTGATTGTGAACTGTACGGCGAATTTGAAGCGGAAGCCCGAGAGCGCTTGCGCGGGCGCGACGAGAATGATTGGCCTGTACTGGCAACCGCCCTGGGATTGAGTTGTGATATTTGGACTGAGGATCAAGACTTCTTCGGCACGGGCATCGCTGTTTGGACAACGAATCGGATTGAGATCTTCTTGAAGTCACAAAAAAACAGAACGGAGACTGAACAGTAATAGTCCGCCGAAGTTAAGCCGGCAGTGGCAGTTCCATTTGCTCGGCTGGCAGCACTTGAGGTGCGAATCTCCGGAGGAATGATCGTGCAAACTCGTTCACCACTCGGGAAGTATCATCGGCTCTCATGATCAGAGAGGTCTCAAACGAAAGCACCGAATTCGAAAGCGGCTTTATCACCACTCCTCATGAAAGCGAAGACCCGCGGGCTTAAAAAGAATCGCCACGCCTATGTGTTCCGATACGAGATGAACTGCTTGGTGTGCGGTCATCACTTCATGACCGTCCTTGGGAGGGACCCCCTCGATTTTTGCTGCCCGTAAGATTGCATCGCGAATAATTGGATCAACGTTCTTGCCCGGAAGGATCCACTCGTCTGCTGCCAAGTCTCGCACCGCCACGCGCTCCTTGTGTGCAGCCGGATGACTCGGTTGAAGAGCAACGTAAAGCGGGCTGCGCGCGAATGGCACCTTCGTGATTTGAGAATCCTCGGGCGGCGCGGTCACGAGCCCAAGATTCAGTTCGCCTATCAAAACGTTACGAACCAACTTCATCGCCGAACGGGTCACGAGACGAAGTCTGAGCCTAGGATAGAGCGGCAGGCGTATTGCAAAAAGCGCGGAAATCCAAGCGCGATCAGCATAATGCGAGTGGCCAATCAGCAAGACATTTTCGGCGCCTTCGTGAGCAGCATGGGCAAGATGGATAGCTCTTTCAGTATGAAAGAGCGCAGCGCGGGCTTCTTCAACGAAGGCTCGTTTGGGATCAGTGAGTTCCACTATACGTCCTTTTTCTCGTGCGAAGAGGTGAAGGTGATGCTGTTGTTCAATTTCCGCGATCTGCTTACTGAGCCCGGCCTGGCTGATGCGCAGTATCTGAGCGGCACGCGTGAAGTTCAACTCTTCAGCTAGAATCACGACTGCGCGCAGATGCCGCACCTCAATATTGGGAAACACTGCTCAAGCTCCCGGTCGTATTCGAGTCAAGATTGCGCCGACTCCCGGCCGCGCGGCTTTCAATTCATGAAGTCTTACATTCATCGCTTAGCAATTCCCGAATTTTGTGAGCCAGATCTTCAGGCTCAAACGGCTTCTGGATCAAAGTCATGTTCTTCGGCAATAACAAGCAGTTTTCCAGTAATGCCTCCTCCGAATAGCCCGATATGAAGATCACGCAGATTTCGGGATAACCCAGGCCTGAACTATGGACTCTATACGTTCGGAAATAAAATCAGACAGGTGCATGACGGCTCCTCATGATCGACGAAAGTATTCCGGGTGAGGTTCAGCTCCGTAACGACATAGAAGTTGGCTGGAATCTTCAGGAATGCGTCCAGCACAAGGGGCTTTGTTTCGGTGATGGCCTACTGGATTCATCCTGCAATATTCCAGACTGCAGCAGGCACGGCAGCAACTGTCTGCCTCGACAATCAATTCGACTCACGCGGCGGTATTCAGATTGGATCTCAGGCCGCGCGGGTTGGACGAATGTTCGGGTCTGCAGTGTCTTAGTTCGCCTCGCAGAAAATTGATTTCTCCGCCGAGCAGAATGGCAAAGCCGGACAAATAGAACCATACATACAACCCGACGGCGGCACCCAACGGTCCGTACGTTTGATCCAGGCTTTCGAAATGTCGGAAATAAGTTCCCAACAGGTATGACAAACCAATCCAAGTCATGACCGCCACAAGGGCTCCGGGCAGGCTAGACCGAAAACGCTGTTTCACGTCGGGACCAAAATGATACAGCAATTCTACCGCGAGCACCGCAGAGGCTAAAGCTATGCCCCAGCGGAGGTATCGCCAAACGGCAATGAGGGCTGGATCGAGATCAAATCTCCCTGTTAACCATGTGCCAAGGTGTGTCCCCTCAACCATCAATGCGACGGCCACCAGTAAGAGAGATCCGGCGGACAACGTTAGTCCCAGTGCAATAGGTCGAGTCTTCCACACGGGGCGGGTTTCGCGAACCCGATAAACCAGGTCAAGGCCGTCCATGATTGCAGCAAATCCGCTGGAGACCGTCCAAATTGTGAAAATTAACCCAAGGGTAAGGAAGTGCGTGTGTTTGCGAACGACATCAGACACGATGTTGCGCACCAAGCTCATTCCATCTCCGGGTACGAGCCTGGCCATCAGACCTAGCAGGCCCTCAAACAAGTGGGGGATGGGTACATACCCGAGCAAAGCTGCCATGGAGACCAGAAGCGGAAAAAGCGAGAGCACGAAATAGTACGAGAGCCCGGCGGCGAATACGAAGAGGTGTTCGTCGTAAACGTCGTGGTAGATGATTAGCAGCGATGTTTGAATGGTGAGCCAGACGCCTTGCTTACCTGACACGAACACCGAATCGCGTCTCAGGGTGGTCTTTTCGCGCCTGTTGCCTGCCATAGTGGGCCTGACTGTTGAAACAAACCGAGTGAGTCGGCTTGGTCCCTTAGGCCTCTTATTCACTCGGCTTGCCCGGCTATTAGGAGACACCTCAATCCAACAAGCATCTCCGGCGTGATTCGAATACGATTACTGGTGATCGGAGCCTTGCCCGTTATAACCCTTATCGTATCCTTGAATGTAGGCCGTACGGTACGAAGCCTTGTACTGATCCTTACTGCCGAAGCTGGCTTCGTAGCCGCGGTTCCCGTGCTCATAGTTGCGATGCTTAGTGGCGCGAGAACTGTGGCCTGCCTGCCGGTCCTGCAGACCGTCGTTGGCGCCATCCTGCAAGCCGTTCTGAGTGGCCAGGTTGCCATTGGTTCGGAGCGGGGAAGCATTCTGACCAGTCTCTCCGGCGGAATAACCGTTGGAGTCGCGATTGTTCTGATACCCCTGATCGTATCCAGCCTCATACGCGCGACGGTCGTCCGAATCATTCGGCTGCAAGCGATACTGGTGAGGTTGATTGTTGGTGTGATCGGCCTGGCCATACTTGAGACCCTGCTGGTACATGAGGTTGTTCGCGTTATCTTTTCTGTCAGAGTGGTTGATGGTCTGGTTCTCTTGAGATTGAGAAACACCGGCGAGCATCGGCGTAACGAACGCGATACACGCGACTGCAAGTGCGAAGATCCACATTGCTTTCACTACACTGCGTTTCATTGGAACTCCCGATTGTACTGTTGATGACGTTTTGGAACGGAATCGGCATAGCTTGCCGACCAAGAAAGTTGCAGGTCTTCCCCATGGCAGCGTCATCCTTCATACAACCCATGACGTGAGCTGCCAGTTTTCTCTCTACTAATACCGTAGCGCCTGGCTCGCTCAATATCTGAGCAAGATTGCTCAAGCCGGAAGAGGCCAAATGGTAGATGCTTCTGCCCGTAGCAAGCGCGTCGGCACCGAGTCTCAAATCGGCGTACAAAAGAGCGCTAACAACATTTCTATAGACAGTTTTCATCGTCATTTCCTCGGGGATAGAGATTTCAAAGATTCGAAGCCTTCGAGTGCTCTCTCCGCAGGAAGAGTCCCGCTCTTTGGTTTCGCTTTAATGCTTCGCGGTCTGCTCGATCTTGGATAAGACTGCCTCTATTTCTGAAAGTGCAGCGGCGTCTCCCTTTGCCAGATCCGCCGTGATCTGATCGCGGGTTGCCAAAGTGTCACGAAGTAAGTTGCGTAGTCCGGGGTCTCCCGTGCTGCTTTGGATTCGCTGAGCTTGATCGAAGAACTCTTTCGAGTCCTCTCCGGCCTTTCCGTAGTTCTTTTGCACGGCTTCCAGGAACATTGCTGCCGCTGTGTCGCGAAGCTGCGATAATTGTTCCCCGGCCCGACAGGAGCCCAATTGTTTTGTCGAGGCAGACAATTCCTGGTGTGCCTGATGCAGTCGCGCATATTGCAGGATAAATCCAGCAAGGAATCCAACAATCAACAACACGAACCAAAGAACAATTTTGCGTTGCATTGATCTTTCCTCTGCACCCTTCAATCTCAGCCACATCACTTTGTGCGATTAGGTTCATCCCGGACTGCTTTGTGTAAGCTCTCTTCATTGCGTGCATGGTTTCTTTCACCAAACGGACGTAACTGAGCTCCGACCGGAATACGGGTCAAGAAGTCGTGGCGCAAGTTCGGCCAGCGGCGCAGCAGGCTTACGCCCGCGCTCGTCCGCCTCGCACGGCGTGATAGACGACCAAGACCAGCACTGCTCCAATCACAGCAACAATAAGGCTGTACAGATTGACGCCCGTGACGCCGTGTGCGCCGAACATGCTGAACACCCAGCCGCCGACTACCGCGCCAACGATTCCCAGCACGATATCCAAGAACACCCCTTCACCAGTCTTGTTCACTAGCTTGCTACCAATGAACCCAGCAATCAATCCCAACACGATCCAGGCCAAAATCGACATAGTCCATCTCCTGATGTTTGGTTTGGTCCTTCAAATGTATCGAAGGCAATTTCAAAACCGACTCCTGATCCGAGGCGCCCCCCTGGCCGATCCGAGAGCACATGCTCGACCATGGCTATGACGTCGCGCCGGATTTCTGGGTCGCCGGTATTATGCATCTCGACTGAAGTCGCCATACAGAGGTTCTACGCTGCAATCTAAGCGTCACATTGACATGTGACGGCTGAACTTGCAGGCTGTGACACAGGAGAGCATAGTGCCACAAATTTGTGGGTTCGAGTCTCTTTTCTTGGAGTCGTGCCATGAGAACGGCATTTCCCCCATGCCTTAACCACGCAGATTGGAAGTCTCTTTACCGAGCTGCCATTCTCGAAACCAACAAGAACGTCATTCCACAGAAGGTGTCCGAAGCCGAAACTGCAGTCCTCGCCCGCGCGGCAGAGAACTCTTCTATATCGGCGGCACAAGTGAGGAGAAGGAGTGCCTGGAAGATGCGCTTTACGCCTTGCGCGCGTTCAGAACTGCTTGCGAGCACAATACAGACGACACGATCAGCGCGGCCACCGCAGCATAACTAGCCGGCGCCGCGGAATACTCGCGGCGCTCCTTTCAACTCTTCGATAGTACGAAAGGAGAATTCGTGCTCTGTCATGACTCAGCTCAGCCAACATAATGGCAAGTGCGTCATTTTCATGGGTGAGTGGCGGCGTGGTAC
>DASRFC010000010.1:0-56468 GCA_035651835.1 Terriglobales bacterium | reverse complement strand
GGTCAAGAAGCGCAACTGAAGCCAGCGGAAGATGTAGTCCATGATCGACTTGGCGAAGCCGATCTCGGGATTACCCGTCCACCCTGTGGGCTCGAAGCGAGTGTGCGCGAACTTTTCGCACAAAAGTTTCAGAGGCACGCCATGTTGCAGCGCCATGGAGATGGCCAGCGCAAAACTATCCATGAGGCCGCTGACCGTCGAGCCTTCTTTTGCCATCTTGACGAAAATTTCGCCGGGGCTGTCATCGGGATAAAGGCCAACTGTGATGTAACCCTCATGATCTCCGATCTTGAATTTGTGCGTGATCGAGCGGCGCTCTTCCGGCAGCCGGTGACGAACCGCTCGCGGAGGTCCATTGAGATTTTGCTCTTCAACTACGACTTGTCTGGCTGCGCTCGCGTCTTCTTTCTTCGACAACGCGGTTGCGCTGCCAGCGGCACTGAGCGGTTGCGACTGTTTGCATCCATCGCGATAAATCGCGACAGCTTTAATCCCAAGTTTCCACGCCTGAAGATAAGCCTCCATGATGTCTTCGACGGTGGCATTGTTCGGCAGGTTCACAGTTTTAGAAATTGCGCCGGAGATGAAAGGCTGAGTGGCCGCCATCATCTTGAGGTGTCCCATGTAGTGGATCGACCGTGTCCCCTTGGCCGGCTTGAAAGAGCAATCGAACACCGCCAGATGAGAGTCCTTAATATCGGGAGCCCCCTCGATGGTGCCAGTAGCATCGATGTAAGAAACAATCTTGTCAGTAGCCTCGTGCGTGTAGCCGAGCTTAAAGAGAGCAGTAGGAACAGTCTGATTAACGATCTTAATCATCCCGCCCCCAACCAGCTTTTTGTACTTAACCAGAGCCAGATCCGGTTCCACACCGGTTGTGTCGCAGTCCATCATGAAACCTATTGTTCCGGTTGGCGCGAGCACTGTTACTTGCGAATTTCTGTAGCCGTGCTTTTCGCCGTGGGCGAGGGCTTCGTCCCAGGTATTCTTGGAAGCTTCGAATAATGGCATTGGGACGTTTGTCTTGTTGATGTTGTTCACTGAGGCGCGGTGCATTCGGATTACGTCCAGGAATGGCTCGCGGTTTATGTACCATCCCGGGCAGGCTCCTCCGGGCATGACGGGCGAGACGCCCGTCGCTCCATCGACAAGATTGGAGCCGAGATTGGTTTCTGCTAAGCCTTTTTGTGTGGGCTCGGTTGCAGGCACTAAGGCAGGGCAGGACTCTGCAATCTTTGACGATTGCAGATAGGCTTCTCCGCACATGATTGCGGTCACGCAGGCTGCGTAATCTCTTCCCGCGTCGGAGTCATAGGGCAAACCTGCTGCCATCAACAGCGCTCCGAGATTTGCGTAACCGAGTCCCAGCGGACGGTAGTCGTGGGAATTCCTGCCGATCATTTCTGTCGGATACCCCGCGTTGTCAACGAGGATTTCCTGCGCCGTGATCAGAATGTCTACGGCATGACGATAGGCTTCTACATCGAATGTCCCGTTGGGCGCGAACTTCAGAAGATTCAAACTTGCAAGATTGCAGGCTGAGTCATCGAGGAACATGTACTCGCTGCACGGATTCGATGCGTTGATGCGATCCGTGTTCTTCGATGTATGCCAACGATTGACCGTCGTGTCGTACTGCATGCCGGGATCTCCGCAACGCCAGGTCGCGTCGGAGATTTTGTAGAGCAGATCCTTCGCTTTGAAGGTCTGCATCGGACGCCCGTCGCGAATTGCCCGCGTTGAGAAATCTGTGTCGCGCATCACGGCGTACATGAAGTCGTCGGTCACACGCACGGAGTTGTTGGCGTTTTGAAAGAAGATCGAGGAATAGGCTTCCGAGTCTGGGGACGATCCGTCGTATCCAGCTTCGACCAGCGCGTGGGCCTTGGCTTCTTCTTTGCTCTTGCACTCGATGAAGTCGATGATGTCAGGATGCTCGACATTCAGGATGACCATCTTGGCGGCACGGCGCGTCTTGCCTCCGGATTTGATTACTCCGGCAAATGCGTCGAAGCCTTTCATAAAACTGAGCGGACCGCTGGCGGTTCCACCTCCGCTTAGGCCTTCGGTCGAAGAACGCAGCGAGGAGAGATTGGTTCCCGTGCCTGATCCCCACTTGAAGAGCATGCCTTCGGTCTTTGCCAGAGTCAGAATCGAATCGAGGGAATCTTTCACCGAGTTGATGAAGCAGGCCGAGCATTGCGGCGTCTTGTATCCGGTGACACCGAATTCGACGCGCCCCGCCACTGGATTCCAGTGCCAGTTCTGGGCGTCGGAGTTAGGCTCGATACGATCGCATCCTACGTTGAACCAGACGGGAGAGTTGAAGGCTGCATATTGGCGGACGAGGATGTGAGCGAGCTCATCGTGGAAGGTCGCGCTATCTTCGGCGGTTTTGAAGTAGCCTTGCGAAAATCCCCAATCGCGAATGGTTTCGGCGACGCGGGTCACGAGCGCACGCACACCGCTTTCACGCTCAGGCGTGCCGACGGTGCCATGCAGATATTTGCTGGCTACGATGTTGGTCGCAGTCATCGACCAATCCTTGGGAGTCTCGACATCTTTCTGCTCGAAAATCACATTGCCCTTGGCATCGGTGATTTGAGCGAGTCGGAGTTCCCATTCGATTTCGTCATAAGGCGAGACGCCCGGCTTGGTAAAAAAGCGGCGGAAGGTCAGACCTGGAGCTTTCTTGGCGGAGTTAGCAGTTGAGGTGGCGTTCGGGGTGGCGGCGTTCGTCGGGGTCGCGCTGCTGTTGGCAGCGGTCTTCTCGGCAGTGATTGGGGCTCCTTTGGTAGTAACTTCCGACATTCTGCTTTTCTCCTGCGGATTTTGTGATCCGCTTTTAAATTCGTGATTCATAAACTCACAGCAAAATCAAAAACGATGTGTCGTCCCCACGGGACTCGCTCAAATGCCATGCGCACCCCGGACTTACCTCCGGGACTAAAATATTCCGCCCCTTCGGGGCTGGGTTACCGCGTTCGACTCAACTCGCTCACCCTTAATTTATTATCTAGTCAGCAATTGCCAGTTCTCTGCTATCAGTTCGCGGTTGATGAGTTCTCATTCCAATACTTACTTATTAGATGAGCTAGAAGCCCAGCGGAAGCTGTGGCGGGCTGCCGTCGGAGGCCTGTAAATCGTCCCCGATAAAGGCCTGGGACGATGACGCCATCCATTGCTGGAGGGCTGTATAGGCCGACTTGCGCTGAGTTTCATCTTCAATGATGGCATAGCGGGTGTAACACCGTTTAGCGGCGAGACGCTCGCGTTCGGGGCTTCCGGGGAGGAAGAGGCGCCCTAAGGCCATGCCCAGATCGTCGGATTCTGAGATGCGAAACAAAGCCAGCATGCGCTTGCCGCCGGTAGCGGCGACTTGTCCGGCGGCAATGATTTCTTCGCCCAGCGCAAAGATTCCCGGTTTGCTGGGAGCAAGCAGAACGCTGAAGCTCGATTCGCAACGGAACCACTTCGACCATTGCAGACGGCGATGATCGACGGCGGTTTCGACCCCATGTCTTGCTAAAGAATCATTGACCAACTGGGCTAGATCTACCATGGGAGCTCCTCGGCTGCGGTCACGAAAACCGTCCCGGGACTTCTTAGTTCCGGCGGCGTTTTTTGTGCTGGGATGTCAAACAGTACGCCCGTATATGGGGGCTGTCAATAGGGTAACGCTACATATTGTATCGCAAGCAATTAACGGCAAAGATGCGGGGTTTTGGTCCTCGTTTTCCACATGTGAGCTTGATTGCCTCGTTAAATACTTTTTTAGGCCAGAATCTATTGCGGCTGGGGTGTTGCAAGACTCTATCCGGAAGGGTGGTCGAGGTCAATTACACAACTCTGGTGCAATCAACGAATTACAGACGGGATATTCACAGGGAAGGCACAGGGAGGCAGAAACCTGTCCCCTTTATGTCGTGGGGTGAAAGCGTCTACGAGACCAGGAGTCATCCCAAAAATTTCTGCCGTAGGCAAAATCGCCGGTGAGTGTAACTTATTTATTCAGGGCTTAATTTCAATCGGAGTGCCGACGCGAACCAACGCCCAGATTTCATCCATTTCTTCATCCGTTACCGCGATGCACCCGTCAGTCCAGTCATGCAAAGTGTGTGCCTTCCCCACCCACGCATAATTCTTAGGAAGCCCATGCAACATAATGTCGCCACCTGGATTAACGCCCAGCTTTTTGGCGGATGCGATGTCTTTTGAAGCTGGATACGAAATATGAAACGCTTTGTAAAACTGACTCTTAGGGTTTCGTGAGTCGAGTATGTAGGAGCCCTCGGGAGTGCGATGGTCGCCCTGCCGCGTCTTCGGTCCAACAGGGACGGCACCGAGAGCAACTCTGTACGACTTCAGTTCCTTACCCTCTGACAGCAGTACCAGCTTTCGGTCACTTTTATAGACAATCAAGTGGTCTATGACGAGACCGGTCTTCTCAGCAGCGGCGGAGGAAAGCACCGTGAAAAACACTATTCCTGCTACAAGGCTTCGCATTGGATTGGAATTCTATCCGTAAGTGTGTAGGTAGTGGTACGGAGATTTTATCGTAAGACCACAGTCTACTTCGTGTGTGTCGGGTCCTCGACTTTTTATAGCCATGCGGGACCAGCGACTTGACTATAAGACCGATACTTTTTGTGAAATATTTTTCTTTCCTGAGTCGCGGGAACTGAAAAGTCTCGCGAGCGATTTAACGAGCACGCTTTCCGCGTGGTCCAGAGACGAAATCATTATCTGGAATTAAATAGCGGAAAGGCAGGTGGGCAGCTTTCGTAATGCCTATGCGCACGGTCGTTGAAATCTGCGCCGGACGATAACCATCTTCGGCGATGTAAAGATCAGATTTTGCGCTGGTAAGATCTTTTCCGTTGTCGCGAATGCGCGTGATGCCAAAGGCTTCGGCCAGCCTGCCGGGACCGCTCGTCAATTTCCGCAAGTCGCGCGGACTGTTCACTGCAATTTCCCTCGCTTTTACCATCTCTTCGATTCCCTGCAAGGGTGCAAGCGCGCGAAACAAAACCGCTCCCGCAACTCCCACGGGCAGGCAGGAGACGTTCAGGCAATAGTGATTGCCGTAGATGAAATAAACGTAGACGTGGCCGGGAGGACCGAACATGACCGCATTGCGTGGAGTCCTCCCTACAGCTGAATGCGCGGCTGCATCGTCCTGGCCGAGGTAGGCTTCGACCTCGACGATACGTCCGGCGAGGATGGTACTGCTTTCACGTCGAACCAAGACTTTACCGAGAAGATCGGGCGCAACAAGGCGAGGGTCGCGATTGTAGAATTCGCGAGGGATGGGACGTTTCGGATTCCGCATGGCTAGTAGAGAATTAGCAGAATTTTAAAAAAACGCGAAGCCAAAGTTTTTTTGCCAGAGCATTTTGGGAAAAAATGTTTGAGATGTATGAAACCCGAGATAAGATCCGGTCGGGTGGAAAGGATCGAATGTCGCGCCTCATTGAGATAAGCAATCCGATCGAATTAAAAAGACTCACCTACTTTATGCGAATCCGTGGTGTACCTGTAAACATTCACTGGACGGTATTTGCCGTAATAGCCTTCATCTTGCTAAGCGTTATTAGGCAGCCAGTGCTATCGCTCATCGGATTGACTGCTTATCTTAGCGTGCTGCTGATTCACGAGTGCGGCCATATGATTGCAGCCCGGCGGCTAGGGTGTACAGTGTTTGAGATTAATCTTTATCCGATTTTTGCCATAACTCGTTTTGAGACGCCTTGGTCTCGATTTGACCATTGCATAATCGCGTGGGGTGGAGTTCTGGCTCAGGCGGCAGTTGCGCTTCCCATCATTGCCTTTATCGCTGTATTTGGCTACACACGGTTTAATCCGATTAATGAGATTTTTGCGATTCTTGGCTTTTTCAGTTTAGGTATGGCGGTTTTTAACTTGCTTCCGCTCAAACCACTGGACGGATCAATCGCTTGGGGGCTAATCCCAGAATTTATTCGACGCACACGAGCAAGGCCATAATGGAAGTGGACCCAGGGAAGAAAGTCGAATTCAATGCACCACGGGCGGCATCGTCGGGCTCGTCGATTAGGTAGGGGTCCTTCGACTCCGCGAATCATTCGCAAAGCGAATGATTGGGCTACGCTCAGGAAGACAATAGACGTGAGTGTTGATCGGCTAATAGTGCTGAGGAGGGGCCTGGACGTACACAACGCGATCATTTTTGCATGCCCATATCAGAGCGATGACCCAGCCGATCAGACTCCATCCTAAAAAGAAGTTCATCAGGAAGATGGAAAACTTGTCGTGCCTCTCGCGCACTAAGGCGATGATGGTGGGAAGGAAGTAGGCGACAAAGCCAAATCCAAAGAACGGTAAAAAGAAGAATCCAAGCAGATGCATAGAGACCTCCCTACATAGGAAATATTACGATATTTGAGGGCGGGAAGTTCCCTTCTGACTCAGCCCTCGCTTCTTCCTCCCTCCTGTTAGAATCAAGAGTTTGCCATTGAGCATCTCTTAATGTGTAAGGAGCAACCCTTTGCCTGAAACTATTTATGACCTGGCCATCATTGGAAGCGGACCCGCGGGATATACCGCCGCAATTCGCGCCGGACAGTATGGCCTGAAGGCTGCCCTCATCGAAAAAGACCCGCTACTTGGCGGTACTTGCCTGCATGTTGGCTGCATTCCGACCAAGGCGCTTTTGTTCAACGCCGAGATTTGGGACCACCTGAAAGACGCAAAAGAGTTCGGCATTGAAGGCGTCGACTCGCGCAAGCTGAACTGGGCCGCCATTCAGGATCGTAAGTCGAAGATTGTTACCAAACACGCCAAAGGCCTCGAATTCCTGATGAAGAAGAACAAAGTCGAAACCATCAAGGGATACGGCAAGCTTACCGGTCCTGCCAAGAACGGCGTGTTTACGGTGGAAGTAAATGGCAGCGACGGGAAAGCATCGCAAATTAAAGCAAAGAAGGTGATCGTCTCGACTGGTTCTGAAGCGCGCATGATTCCCGGCCTTGAGCCCGATTCCAAAGTTCTAACCAATATCGAGATATTGAAGATGGGCGAAATTCCCAAGTCACTGATCGTCGTAGGCGCGGGAGCGGTTGGTGTGGAGTTCGCTTCGATCTTCCGGTCGTTTGATACCGAAGTAACGATTCTCGAGATGCTGCCGCGATTAGTTCCGGTAGAGGACGAAGAAGTTTCGAAAGAACTGGCGCGTGTCTACCGCAAACGCAATATAAATTTCCACACGGGCGCCAAGGTGGAGAAGGTTGAGAAGACGAAATCGGGAGTGGCGGTCACCTTCAGCGTGGACGGCAAGCAGCAGAAGATCGAAGCCGAGAAGATTCTGATTGCGGTCGGCCGCAAGCCGCGCACCGATAACATTGGCCTTGAAACTACAAAGATCAAACCTGATCGTGGATTTATCAAGACGAATGAATGGATGGAAACCGCCGAACCCGGCGTGTATGCCATCGGAGACATTGTGCTCGGAACGCCGCAACTGGCGCACGTTGGAGCAATGGAAGGCATTGCTGCGGTCACAAAGATTGCCGGTAAAGAAGGCAAGCCAATCGATCCTTTGAAGATCCCTAACGCGACTTATTGCCATCCCGAGATTGGCAGCGTGGGGTTGACCGAAGCCAAAGCTAAAGAACTTGGGTATAACGTGAAGGTTGGAAAGTTTCCCTTTACTGCAAACTCGCGTGCATCGATTGTCGGCCAGCATGAAGGCTTCATCAAAATCGTATCGGATGCGAAGCACGGAGAGATTCTGGGCGTGCACATTATCGGTCCGCAGGCGACGGAGTTGATTGCGGAAGCGGTCACGGCCATGGAACTGGAAGCAACGGTAGAAGATTTAATGTGGACGATTCACGCCCATCCAACGCTGGCGGAGGCGATGCTGGACGCATCCAATAGCGTGTATGGTATGGCGATAAATGCATAGGGTTGCCGCGGATTACACGGATTGACACGGATAAGAATCGTTTAAGAAATTCGCAGGCAGTCTTGGGACCACAAGACAGTTACGAGAGTTAGATCAGCGTTGATCCGTGCGATCTGCGGCTAGAATTTTGATCTCTGTCCTCCAACTCGGCACGCTGGATTACTCGACCGGCTTTAGCCTTCAGCAAAAGCTTGTTGGGCTTCGCAAAGAGAATCGCGTCGGCGATATTCTTCTCCTGCTTGAGCACACTCCAGTCATCACTCTCGGCCGCAATGCCAAAGCCGCGAACGTGATAGCTTCGCCGGAGCAACTAGCCGAACGCGGTGTCGAATTATTCGAGTCCGATCGCGGTGGCGATGTAACGTTTCACGGCCTTGGGCAACTTGTTGGATATCCAATTTTCGATCTGCGAGGATTCGAATCCACGCAATCCAATCGCAAGACTTTGGGAGTGATTGAATACGTAAGGCGGATCGAAGAAGTATTGATCCGAGTCTGCGCCGATTTCGGAATTGCGACGGAGAGAGTAGCGGGATTGACGGGAGTCTGGACCGGCGAGGAACACGTAGGCACAGCCGCCCTCGGCTGTGCTGCCGAGCGAAGCTCGGCCTGGGCGGGCGAGGACGCCCGTCCCTACATGCAAAGCAAGATCGCCGCCATTGGCGTTCACATCTCGCGCGGAGTTACTTCACACGGATTCGCTCTCAACGTGAATACCGACCTCAGCTTCTTCGATCTAATCATTCCTTGCGGGATTACTTCGAAGCCTGTCACTTCCATGGAAAAATTGAGCAAAACAATACCGCTCCAGGAAGTTGCGCATTCCATCTCGCGTAATTTCGGAACGGTATTTCAAACTCAAATGTTATGGCTCGAAAAATTGGAGGATCTAATAGGTGAAACGATCGGTGTGCCTATGAAGCTCCCTGAAGAACTCCGCGAGCTGCACGACCGCAACAAAGACGACATATTCTGGGCCTAAGCGCGTCTACGCTGGCCCACTCCCCCCTTGGCGGGTTAGGATTATCGCAGCAGGCTATATTCGAGAATTGGCTGCCGGGGTATTCGTTAATCATGGCTAATAAAGTTGTTCCTAACAAGAAAATCGATTCCAGGAAAAACGCGCCTGTGAATGGAAAAGCGAAGCTGACCGTTAAAAACACTCCGAATGGGGCTACTTCCGGTTCAAACGGCTCGCGTGTGAAAAGTAATTCTTTACCGCAGCAGCGCACCTACGACATTCCCGACTATCGCCTGGAGAAATCGACGTTCAAAGTGCAGCAAGTTCGCGAGGGAGACAACGTTCGCTATGAGGTAGCTGGCGATTTTGACGCTCCCGTACCGCCCATTCGCGATTCGAAGTACCTCGATAAGAAGCAGTGCATCGAGGTCTATCGCTACATGCTGCTCAATCGGCGCATGGAGCAGGCTCTCGAAAATCTTTACAAGCAAGGAAAAGTAGTAGGCGGAGTTTATTTCGGACTGGGCCAGGAAGCATGTTCCTGCGCCTCCGCTTACGCTCTGGGAAAAGATGACTGGTTCGGGCCCATGATTCGCAATCAGGGATCTTTGCTGGTCCGCGGATTTCGTGCTCGCGACACCATGATGCAGTACATGGCAAAAGCCGACTCTCCGACCGGAGGCCGCGACGGCACCTCGCATTTCGGCGACATCGAAAAACGCAATATGGTTTCGCCAATTTCAATGCTCGGCGACTTGATCCCCGTGTTAACGGGAGTGGCCTTGGGCGCGCGTCTTCAGGGAAAGAACGTTGCCGTGATGACTTACATTGGCGATGGCGGGCAATCAACTGGGGTGACTTACGAAGGCATCAACTTTGCTGCCGTGCAGGATCTTGGCCTTGTGTTGATCGTCGAGAGTAATCTTTGGGCCTATTCCACTCCTTCGGATATGCAGTACCGCGTCGAAGACCTGGCGGAACGCGCAATTGGATACGGGATTCCCGGAGTGATCGTCGATGGAACCGACGCCTGTCAGGTCTATGACGCATCCCGTGATGCGGTGGAACGTGCGCGACGCGGCGAAGGTCCGACGATGATCGAAGCCAAGATGATGCGTATGAAAGGCCATGCCATTCACGACGGAGCCGATTACGTTCCCAAGAAGATGTTGGAATACTGGAAGAAGCGCGATCCCATTACGCGCTTTGAAAATTATCTAGTAAACGTAAAAAAATGGCTGACCGCGAAAGAAAATGAAGAACTGATCGCGGGAGTCGAAGCTGAACTCGAAAAAGAGCGTGAATTCGCGGTGAATTCACCAATGCCCGCACCAGAAACCGCCATGGGCGGTGTCTACTGCGAAGACGGATGCCATGAAATCAAACCAAAATATGGAATGCCGAAAGTAAAAGCGAAGAGGTCAGGCGCAGGCCCGAAAGAGAGCGAAGCTGCGCTGCACTTTAAATGATTATTCGCCGGAGTCGTCCGTCCAGGATTCCACAGTAAAATCGAGACCTTGCGACTGCAACTCGCGAGTCGCTTCCGCTAAAGTATCGGATTGCTGCTTCTCAACGTAGGTAACGTTTAAGTTCTGTATTTTGTCCGCCGGAATATAGAACGCTCCGCTGGGTATATCCCGCCAATACTGATGAGCATCAATCGTATAGGAATAAACTTCAGCCGCCCTTTTATATCCTTCGCGATCGAACCGCTTCGGACTATGCTCTCTCATCATCTCGCTCGGGCTTAACTGTTCGCTGTTTAGGTCGGGAAAAGGCGCGAGAGCCAGTCCGCTTAAGGCTCCATTTGCATCCAGAAAAAACTGCCCCAGAAGCCCCCGGTATAAAACATCATCGACGGTCAGGATGTCCAGCCATACTTCGAGAGCCGGATTGCGCGGAAAACTGAATGGCGTCAAAAGCATGGTCCATTCAGACAGATGACGCAGCACGATCTTTCGGGCTATATACCTGTAGAGCGGGTTCCCCTTCCATGCGCCATATTTGCGTATGAGCAACGCGAAAACTCCCGCCTCAACCAATACGATGGGATAGTAGAAGAAAAACAGGAAATCAATCTGCCTTCGCGAAACGTGAGTGAGAGCGGTCCAGAATGCGGCAGGAATGGGCGTCTTCTCGCCAACAATGCCTCCATAAATTGTCTCGTAGTCATGGCGCCTATCGGCAAACGTTTCATTCACCGGAATAGGATGAGGAATCCATCCACTCCAGGCAACAGCCACGGCCAGGACGAGGGGCAAGAGCGCAGCGCCCACGGCGAACGTCATTTCTTGCGTCTTGGTGCGTTGAAAATTCTTAAGAGTGGAAAACAGTGATGCGAACCAGCGGAAAAGGGAAGAAGGTACCAGCAGATAGGCAACTACAAAATACGAAAAAATCAGAGTAACCATCTAGATCGAGGGATGGAATGCGGACCGGCCCAACATCTATCGTGAAGCTTTCTTTACGCGATACTGGCGGCCAGCGACGGACACAACCGCAGAGCCTTTTTCTGCGATGTCTTTGGATATCCGGTCTTTCTGCAACTTCACGGTAAAAGCCAGCTTCCTGGAAAGAGTCGAATTGTCCAACATGTCAGAAAGCTTATCTAGGTCAGTAATCATTTACTCATCCTTGCTCTCTATATAGATGATACTTAACAACGATAAAGTCAATATCTTTCTAGGACTGTCAGGCTCGGGATTGTAACTCCGAGAACAAAAGCTAACAATTCCAGCAACTTAGAGGTACTGTTACAGTTTGACCAAACCTAGCAATTCTTGGAGTGACCAAACGTGATCGGTGAGGCCAGCTTCCATCGCCGGGGTGACGCGCAATGTTTGGTGAACCTTGCAAAAATTGTAGTACATGTAGTGCAACGCAACCGCGTGACGGTGGTTGTCGATCTTCTTGCTGTGGCCGTTCGTTAGGCGTGTAAAGCGGCGCATGTGCATCCGCATGGTTAGGTTCTGGCGTTCTACGTAGGACGTGCTAACGTGCTTAGGGTCGGGATCGCCACTTACAACCTTGAGATCGCAGCCGATGCACTTCGCCGGGGAGTAGCGCCGTGTTTCTTCATCGGACGAAGCACCGTAGATTTTTTGCAACATCGCGTAGTCAATGTCCGCGCCAAACGCTTCCTCTACCGCATCCAAATATGAACGGTGCCCATCGGTAGTGATCTGTACGCGGTTGCTGATTCGCTTCGCGCAATCTTCCATAAAGTCTTTTGCCCATCCGCCGTCACGACCGCCAACCAAATACGAAACGACTAACTTTGTGTCCGCGTCGATTCCAACCCATGTCCACGTATCCCCCCATCCCTCTTGCTTTTTCTCTATGCTCACGTTCTTCGCCTTCGCTCCAACGAAGCACCAAATCTCATCGCACTGGAGACGGCGCACTTTGAGGTTGCGAACGGTGCGATTGTGATAGCCAGCACACGCGCATCCCAGATCGGCTAAAAGCTTGAGCACGGTAACCGGAGAACAATCAGTCATTCTGGCTGTCGCTCTAATTCCGTTCCCTTCAACGAAGGCCGAAACGATCTGCGCTTGACGGGATGGCTCTAGCCGATTCATACTGTACATTATGCTTGAACGAACAAGGTCTGTCAATAGAATTTACAATGATACTGTACAATTGTAAAAACATCGTATACCATTCGTTACATGAGCGACAAGGCCCTCTTCGACTTACAACCTCAGCATCCGGGCAAGATGTTACGGGGACTGATGGAAGACAAAGGCTGGAATCCCGACGAACTCGCATCCGTTACAGGATTGAGCGGTTCTATGGTGTATTCCCTTCTCTCAGCCAAGACCAATATCGGGCCTGAAACTGCCGCACGCTTAGCGGCTGCATTCGGCAATACTCCAGAAGAATGGATGAAGTGGGACAGCTTGTATCGACTTTCAACTTTGGAGTTCGATTTCACTGCTGATCTTTCCGAAGTTGGGAAAATGGCGCGCTTGTACGATCTCGCGCCGATTCGCGCAATGCAGAAACGCGGCTGGATCGCTAATGCAGTCGATGCAGGACAACTAGAAGCAGAGTTGAAGAGGTTCTTCGCGACGGAATCGCTAGACGGTGATGTTTCGTTTCCCGTCGCCACAAAGCGGACGTTCCGATCTGTAAACCTCAACCCTGCTGAGAAGGCGTGGTGCTTTCGTGCACGGCAACTCGCAGCAAGTATTCCAATTCCCGACTCCTTCGATCCTAAGATTCTTGGTCAAACAGAAAAAAAACTTCGCCGTCTCGCCGCCTATCGAAAACTGGCGGACCGCGTTCCGGAAGTTTTAATGGAGTCTGGAATCCGATTCGTTGTGGTGGAACCCATTCCCGGTGTCGCAATCGACGGTGCCGCATTTTGGCTAGACAGTGAGCCTGTGATTGCAATGTCTCTGCGCCATGACAGAATCGACGGCTTTTGGTTCACTCTGATGCACGAGTTCGCACACATACGAAACGGAGATGCATCGGTAGATTCCGATCTGATAGATGGGGTCAAGGGAATTGCTGTCACCCTTGTCGAAGATGAAGCGGAACGTCTCGCAAACGAAGCGGCGGCCAATGCGCTTATTCCCTCCGCCGAAATGCAATCGTTCGTTAACAGAGTCGGGCCGATGTACCCGAGAGATCGTATTATCCAGTTCGCGCACAAGGTAAAAATTCATCCTGGAATCATCGTTGGGCAGTTGCAAAACCGCAATGAAGTGGGCTATGGGGTTCTCCGAGACTTGCTCGTTAAAATTCGGGAAATCGTAATTTCTGTCGCCTATACCGATGGCTGGAAACAATCTATCGCACCCGCGATTATGAGGTGATCCACGATGGCAACCGCGCCACTAAATTCCCGGCATCGTCACGGGAATCGAAGGATGTTGTACTTGGTAGAGCAGTACGAAAAAGCCCATCCGGACGAGATCGGGCCAGTCGATCCGGACGTTGTATCCGCGTGGGCGATAGATAATGGCATTTACAGACCCAAGCCGATTGATCCGAAACAGCTCTTGCGCCGATTGATCCGAACAGCACTGCGAGAGGACTACGTCGAAGATGGCCAAGGTCGAGAGGTACATGCCCGTCAACCGGAAATGGTCGAAGTTCGAACTCCAGAGGGCGTTAGATGGCGTTCGAAATGGTGGCGCACGATCGAGATGCCTCCTGAAAAGATGCGTGCGGCTGGCCAACTCCGCAGGCGAGGCGCATATCGGGATGTGCTTCAGATTCACATCGACTTCGAATCCTACAACGATAACAACATCTTTAAAGCGAAACTGGATCAACTAGATTTCAACTTCAATAAGGACATCGAAGAGAGCCGTCTGCCTACCGAGTACCCAGAAGGGCCGACGCTTGATGATGAAGACGAAGAGGACGACGAAGACGTTTAGGACTTTCCCCATCGCTTTGCAGAGGCTTTCTTAGCTATTTGTTTACGTTTAGCGGGCGAGAGCTTATCGGCTCTCGCCTTGCCGCCCTTAGCACCGCCAAGCCGTCCTAGCGCGACAGCGGCAGGATTCTTGCCAGCATCGGGATCGGGAATCTCAAGTTGGCCCGTGGTCGCGTCAACGATGAACTTGGCGAGTTGGTTGGTATCGCGTGGTCGTTTGCCTTTGCCAATTGTCACAACTCGATTCTCTCAGAATTTGTCAGTTTGGCAAAAGGCTGTGGATTTCAAACTGTAACAGTACCAACTTAGATCATACTTTGCGCGATTCCGAATCGTTAAAATGACGTCTCCAGGCATGTTTTGACCAATTTATGTGGTGCTTACGGCTGCCTTGGAATGAGTCTCCCCATGCACTTCACGGGCCCGCTTGAGCCCTGCCTGCACGTTTTCGCATATATTTTCGTTGCTTATAAGCCTTTCGAACTTAGCCTGCTGAATAATTTTCAAAGGCTGCTCCCGCGCACCGCAAAGAATCAGCGTTCGGTGGGTCGCCTGCAATTCGCGTGCAATTTCTTCCAATGCAAACAGCCCGGTCGCATCGAGCGCAGTCATGTTCCGCAAACGCAGAATGACGATGGGCGGCAGCTCGTGAATCTTCTCTCGTATTATCGCGATTTTATCGGTTGCTCCAAATAAGAATGGCCCATGAATGCGGAAGATGGTTGCGTACTCCGGAATGTCTTTGTCTTGAAGAACGTGCACTTTGCCGCTTTGTATATATTCCTGCGTAACCTGGGTGACGGTCGTTGTATTCGCTATGCGCCCAATAAACAGTAATGCCGCAAGAATCATCCCTGCTTCCACTGCCACCGTCAAATCTGCAAACACAGTGAGGCCGAAGGTGACAATCCATACGCTAATGTCGGTCTTCGACAGCTTCAGCAGTTGCGGAATCTCCCGCCACTCGCCCATGTTATAAGCCACGACAATCAGGATGCCCGCGAGAACCGACATTGGAATGTAACTGGCCAGCGGCGCAGCGAACAGCAATATGCAAAGAAGTGTGAGCGCATGAATCATTCCCGCCACCGGCGACTGCGCTCCAGCACGGATGTTCGTCGCCGTGCGCGCTATTGCGCCAGTGGCCGGCAATCCACCAAACATTGGTGAAACGATGTTCGCGACGCCTTGCCCAATCAACTCGACATTAGGGTTGTGATGATCGTTGCTCATGCGATCCGAAACCACCGCCGACATGAGCGATTCGATCGCCCCTAACATTGCGACCGTGAATGCGGGTCCGAGCAATCCATGAATTAAGTCGGCGCGAAAATGCGGAATCGCCATATGAGGCATGCCGCTCGGAATCCCACCAAACTTCGTTCCAATAGTTTCAACCGGCAGCTTCAGCACGACCACGGCAGCAGTACCCGCCAGCATGGCGACGATGGGCCCCGGAATACGATTCGAAACGGCCCGGCATGCCAGCATAGTGACGACGGTCCCCACCGCAAGAGCAGTTGCCTCATAAGACAAGCTATGAAAACCGCCCGCCAGCGCTTCCATGCGAGGCAAAAATTCACCTGGCACTTTGTTGAGATGCAGTCCGAAAAAATCTTTGATCTGAGTGCTGGCAATCAGGATCGCAATACCATTCGTAAATCCCACCACAATGGGACGCGGTATGAACTTCACCGCCGATCCCATGCCCGTCACGCCAAGAACAATCAACAGAACACCTGCCATGACCGTGCACATGAACAGGCCGTCTATGCCGTGTACAGCAACAATTCCCGCTACTACCACCACGAACGCGCCTGTCGGTCCGCCGATCTGTGTCTTCGAACCTCCTAACGCGGATATTAGAAATCCCGTGATCACCGCACAGTAAATTCCTGCTTGCGGAGTGAGTCCTGAAGCAATCGCGAACGCCATGGCCAGCGGCAATGCCACCAGCCCGACGGTAATTCCGGCGACTAGATCGTGAAGGAATTTGTTAAGGCTGTAATCGCGCAGGCAGAGTACAGATTTCGGAAGCCATCGGTCATCGATTGCGGAAAGTAAAGGAGTACCTGCCATCATTTCATTATGACAGGGCAGGCTTATTTAGATGTGCGTGGAATCACACGAAAGTGACGACTAAATTTCAAACTTTCGTGCCATGACCGGATAGCCTGCCGCCGGGCTTTGGGCGGGACTTCTATCATGTCAAAAGCTCCCCCACCTCGGACTGTATGGTTTTTGGCCGACCCCCCACGCACTCAGGAAGCGTGCAAATCGTGGCGAATCAGGGTCGAATCGAGAAAATATCCTAGACCCACCGCCAGCGGGATGATGCCAAAAGCCGCTGCGCACCAGATGTCAGTATCATTCTCGATCCGCGCGATCAATCCAAATGTCGTGATATACCCGAGCGCACCGGTCACCAGCAGTATGCCCGCCCGCCGCGACTGGGCTGCATGTGAAAGTTCCGGCCCCATCGGAACGCTAACGCCGCGTGCTATGGCTGCCATGCGCTCCTCATAGCGTAGTTTGCGGACACTGTAATAGGTGTACATTGCGGCGACCGGAATTCCGAAAATCATTATTACAGCAACCAATCCTGTTACCTCTCCGCTCATAATCTGCTCCTTATTCACGCTATCGCATGTCGAAAGACGTGGGATTAATCTCAGCAGAGGATACGCATGGAGAACGGAAAAAGTTCGCGATTTTAGAAAGAGACCGACACAATAAATCATTAGTCGAAATTTGGTGAAATGTTTTTAAGCTCACCATCACCATTCCATTTGAGAGGTGATCTCTGGATCCCCGAAAGGGTTCGACGGCGGCGAGCAATGGAGAGGGCTATTTCGCCAGCGACTTGCGTCCATTTCGCAGGGGCTCAACTTCGAAAAATTGAAAAAATGCCAAAACTACTCAAGGCATGCAGGGTTAAATAACTTAGGATGGCGAACCGTAGGCGGCACGTTATGCCGTTGATTTTAGCCATCCTAAAAACCTGTTTGGGATCGTTCTGAGTGGGCGCTGATGCACGAACGCGTCGCTCTGTATCCGAAGCGAGCAGTCGCTCTTTTATGAGCGGCATGGGCAATCGCCAACGATCCGTTCCTTTTGTCCCCCGTTTAAAGCGAAGCTTTTTGGCGCTTAGGAACCGGATGCGACCGCCGGAGCTCCTGCCATTGAAGCACGAGATCGGCTGCGAGCAAGGCAAAAATATTGCACGACCACACAACGGTTTCGGCGGCCGAGTGCCCCAGCTGCTCCCATCCGGTCACGCCGAGGACCAATCGCACCTCAAGAAAAACCAGCGCTACCGAAAAGCTGCGGGTCATCCAACGGCGGTGCTGCTCGACTTTGCCTTGCAGTATGAAAGCCAGTGCGATAACGGTGGTCACGATCCACGTGGTAGCTTGGGCCGCGGCGGCGACACTGAAGGACCGCGGAGCGCCGGACCGCTCTGCAAAATATTGGATGTAGAAACCGAACGGCGCGGCAATGAGAACGCCGCCAACATAAATCCTGCCGACCACGCGATGTAGCTTCGCAAAACGCCGACGCAAACGGTCAGAGAACTGCATTGGCGCTAGCAGCAGGGCGCACGCACCCGCCAAAGCATGGGGCAGCAGGTACCACCGAAATGGATGAATGTGCTGCCATTCGGGGTCCTTCGCATTGATCAGGAAACTCTCGTTATGAACGAGAACATAGGCAAACATCAGCCCAATGAAAGCAGCCAGAAAATATTTCCCAAGCAACCAGGGGTTGCGTTGCAGCACAGCAGGTGCCGTCGACATAGATTGACCATTCCAGAATTTTGATTGCGACCGCGGCACACTATACACGGGAAAAGACGGGAAAGATATATCGGAGTTCAGGGTCGAAAGCGGTCCATCAACGCAGACACTATGAATAGCCGGGTAAATAGCGCGTTGCCTCACTTCTAGCCGCTTATAGTGTGCTCCTTAGGCGGAGATTATTACGTGTTCGTAAAGACACGGGCTAATCTCAGCAGAGGTACGCGTGAGGATTGACATACTTGTAGTGGCACTGGATGGAAGCCTGGTCGTGCAGTCCTTCACAAAGCTTGGCCGGCTTCTTCCGCTTCGTGTTCTTCGTAGGGAACTTCAAAGGCTTCCGACTTCCATGTCCCCGGCTTCGTAATTTTTATGGGCAGACGAGTACGTCTTTGGATCTCCGCCTGAAACAGGCCTGGATCGGCGTTGAAGCCGGCGTGTGTGATTTTACGACCGTCGTTGGCACGCACGGTAAATTGTCGATTTCCGGCATTAAAGTGCAAGCTGGCGACATCTTGCCAGGCGATCTTCTTTTCGCGGCCGAACCAGGAACGTGATCCAATGCCGTCCACTTCTATAGACAAAACCGGCGGGTACGCAAACAAAAATAGAACGACAAATCCAAGGAAAGATAGGGCACCCACCAGTCATCCGGCCGAGAAGCTAGCCGAGACAAAATGAACGCTGCGGTAAATACAACACCACCAAATAACAAGATAATGCGAATTGCGCGTGTCGCCGGGAAGAGCTGGCGTCCGGCTTCAAGCTTGGCTTGTTCGCTGGTCGCTGAGTTCCAGAGCCAGCGCAAGACTATGGCGACAACCGCAGCTGTAAGTATATGACCGAAAAACTTCATTGTCCCGGTTGAAAGACGTCGTTTGGGGCCTTTTGCAAAATAGCGGTTCTGCTAGTTGGAAAACAGAAATTTCTGAAGAGTATTCACTCGAAGGTAATAATTCGCGCGTACGAGAGAGAAGTTAATCCGTCTTCAACGCTTGAGATATGTAGGACATTGTCTAGGGTACCAACTGGGCCAACGCGGAGATCTACTGACCGCCGACCGTGTTTACTATTGTGGGTGCAGCCCTGATCGTGCTGGCTTCAGCATAAGCCGTTAAAATGAGCGGGCCTCCGCAACCGCTGCTGCGTAGACCCGCAATCTTTCTCTCAACTATTGTGTAACCGTGAAGCTGGTTGTACTTGTTCCTGTGCCGCCCGCAGTAGTAACAGCAATCGGCCCGGTAGCCGCGCCCGTTGGAACGAGTGCATCTACCTGCGTGTCGTTAATCGCCTTGTAACTGGTTGCCACTATACCCCCGAATGTCACTTTGTTTGTTCCTGTAAAACTGTTTCCAGTGATCGTGACCGATGTTCCGACTGGACCGCTAGTCGGGGTAAAACTCGCAATGGACGGTACAATTACGAGCTTAGCTTTACTGCTCGCAGTTCCTCCAGCCGTGCTGATGGTGATTGTGGCGCCTGTTTTCGCGCCAGCGGGCACGGTGGCCGTAACATTGGAATCGGAGTTGACCGTGAAACTCGCTGCCTTTCCTCCAATGGTTACGCCAGTGGTCTGAGTAAGACTGACACCGGTGATCGATATCACTGTTCCAACTACACCGCTCGCCGGACTGAAGCTCGTAACCTGTGGTGTGACCAGAAAGTTCCGGTCGCTAGTTAGTGTACTGGTAAAAGTTGTGACAGTTACCGGGCCAGTCAGTGCTCCCACCGGTACGGTCGCCGTCATGTAGGTATCGGAAACATTATTAAAACTAGCCGCCACTCCGTTGAATGAAACCCCGGTTGCCCCGGTGAAGCCTTGGCCGAGAATCTCGATCTTCGCCCCGTCTTTGGCAGACCAATTTACCAATTTAGCGAATGGTTTTAACCCCAGGTCGAGGCTGTAAAAATAACTTCCTCCCAAAGAGTTTCCACTAGTGCTCCCATAGAATTTTCCATTTGTATGTTGTGTCAGAGGTGTAGCGGTAGAGAATCCGTCAGCGCATCCCTTGAGCGAACAGAGGCTATAGAGAATCGTTACCGCTCCCTCAGGCGTAATCTCGTAGAGTGCTCCGTCATTAGCCTTTCCACCATGAAGGGTGGTCCCGTAAAGATTGCCGTCGCTGCCTAATATCAGACCCGACCTAGGATATGCGCCGTCCAAGGTGGTGCCACTTGAAGCAAAGCTGTGGAGCAGGGTGAAAGTTCCGGAGCGCGTAATCTTGAAAATAGCCCCTATATTGTTAGCGCCTCCCTGATAGGTCACTCCGTAGAAATCTCCATCGTTGCCTTCGACCAAGGCTCCTAATGGGTAGGTTCCATCGCTGGGATAGCCAACAAAATTGTGCAGCACAATAATTTTGCCGGCCGTGGTTATTTTGTATACGACGCCCAAACCCTTAGTACCACCGGACACGGCGGTTCCGTAGAAGTTACCGTCGGTTCCCTGGGTGGGAAGATTGGGATCATTCCCGTTGGTGTAGTTGAAGTCGACAAGGACCTTCTCTGTGTCTGGGGGCGTCTTCGTCGGTGTCAGGCGTATGAAGGCGCCGTAGTCTCCGTTATAGACCGTGTTGCTTACCCCATAGAGCTTTCCATCTAGCCCCTGGAAGGGCGGGTACCACGGAGCTCCCGCATCTGTTCCGTTATCGAAGCTCCACAAAGTGGTTAATGTCCCGTTAGGTGTGAGCTTGAATACCGTCCCGGCTGCAGACTTCCCGCCAGTGGTAGTAGTTCCGTAGAGGTTGCCATCCGTGTTCAGGGTTAACCCACCCCATGGACCAGAACCGTCGGCACAGCTAGGCTGCGAACAGAAGCTGTAAATCCTGGTGAATTGTCCTGCGGTCGTCATTTTGAATGCGCTACCGGCAGCATTGCTTCCATCATCGCCGATTGTTCCATACAGGTTCCCGTCCTGGCCCTGCGTCATCAATCCGGCAAGGCCGATTCCAGTGTCGTTACGGGTATCTTCCGGATAGGCATATAGCGTGGTATAGGTCTGAGCATTGGCTAGTGAAGCCAGCACGAACACAACTGTCATAATCCCAGCCAGGAAAGCCAGTTTTAGATTCGCATGTAAATCTTTAGTCTGTTTCATAAAAATCTCCTTGTTCAATCTTTTCCAATCCGTTCCATTCCCCTAAAGAGGGGATAAAACACACACTGATTTTTTCTATCCAGCTGCTCCGATTCGTGTCAGAATGGCAACCTTGAATAGTGGTGCCGTTGGGACCCCTAGTTTGCATAACCTCCCCTTTTGTGTCCTGACGGAGTTCTAAAGAACTCTAAAGAAAGTACAAGTCCATGATTCGCAACGACTCTGGTGAAAATATCCGGGAGCTTCCGGCACGTTTATGGCGGTTCGCCGACTTTGAGTTGGACGAACTACGCCGTGAGCTGCGTGTACGGGGAAATCCCGTGGAGCTCGAATCCAAACCCTTCGAAGTGCTTGTCGCTTTGCTTCAGCATGCGGGCGAAGTCGTAACCAAAGAGGAACTTCTCGAAGCGGTCTGGCCAGGAACGATGGTCGTCGATGGATCGCTCGCGACAGCGGTCTCTAAACTTCGCAAGGCCATGGGTGACGACGACCAGCTCACCGTTCTTACAGTGCCGCGTGTCGGCTATCGTTTGGCAGTTTCGGTACAGAGCAAAGCTCTTGCTGGAGGTGTCTGGGCGGAACTGGGATTGCAGGCCGGGGACACCGTCCCTGGGCGCGAGCATTGGCGCTTGACGAGGAAGTTGGACCTTTCCGGATCGAGCGAAGTGTGGCTTGCGCAGAATCCGAAGACCCACGAAGTCCGCGTGTTCAAGTTTGCGACTGATGGTGTTCAGCTCAAGGGCTTGAAACGTGAGGTGACCCTCGCCCGATTCCTGCGCGAATCGCTGGGCGAGCGGCAGGATTTTGCGCGCGTGCTGGAGTGGAATTTTGAAGCGCCACCGTTTTTTCTCGAAAGCGAATACGGCGGAGCCAACTTAGCTGAATGGGCGGAGAGCGAAGGCGGCCTTATCAAGATTCCACGCGAGCTGCGTTTGTGCGTGTTGGTTGACATCGCGAAAGCGGTGGCCGCGGCTCACGATATTGGCGTGCTCCACAAAGACCTTAAGCCCGCTAATGTTTTGATCGCGCTGGCTTCGGAGGGCCGGATACAAGTCAAAGTTGCAGATTTTGGTAGCGGAACACTGATGGACCCCGGCCGTCTGGGGGCGCTTGGTATCACCAATCTGGGATTTACCCAGACTTCAACGCCGGACTCCATCCTGACCGGCACTCTTACTTACATAGCACCCGAAGTTCTGGCCGGCCAATCACCGACGGCTTCCGCAGATGTCTATGCGCTCGGCGTCATATTGTTCCAGTTAATGGTGGGAGATTTCCGCAAACCGCTTTCGCCGGGATGGGAAGCGGAGATTGATGATCCTCTGATCCGTGCTGACATCGCGGAAGCAGCCTGCGGCGATCCCGAGCGGCGGTTGAAGAGCGCCGCAGAGTTAGTCGAGCGCCTCGAAAATTTGGAAAGCCGTCGTATTGAGCGCGACAAGATCAAACTTGCTGAACAACGCGCCTTGATCGCAGAAAGGAAATTGGCGGAATCCAGAACGCGACGCCCCTGGATCGCAGTTGCAATCGTCACCCTGCTTATCGGATTGGGCACTAGCCTTGTTCTTTACCGGCGAGCCCTTCACGCACGCGATAATGCAAATCGGCAGACAGAAATTGCCAATGCGGTAAACCGCTTTCTTTCCAATGATCTGCTGGGACGCAGCAATCCATTCAAAACCGGCAAAGCAGATGAGAGTCTAAGTGATGCGGTCAAACAAGCTTCGCCTGGTATTGATCGCCAGTTTGCGAATGAACCACAAGTGGCCGCGCACCTTCACCAGACCATAGGACGGGCTCTCGATCTCCGAACCGATTATGCGGGTTCGCGTCAAGAATACGAACGCGCTGCTACGCTGTTCACTCAATCCGACGGTCCGCTTTCGCAGGACGCCATCATCGTCCAGCTTCAACGCGCAGCCTTGGAAGCCCGGAGCTATCAAGCCGGCACTCTGGAACTCGCCAAATCAATTCTCGCCGAGCAGGAATCTAAAATCTCTAAGATTCCGCAAACTCGTGGAGATCTGCTCGTATGGCTCTCAACGGCACGCGGCATGATCGCATTAATCGGAAACAATGCCCAGGCAGCTAAAGACAACTTCAAGGCAGCATCCGACAAAGCGGCTACCGTGCCCGCGATTGACGAGAATACCCGCCTGGCGCTCAAGCAGCGACTGGCGTTTACCGACATTCGTCTGGGGAACGGGATCGAAGCGGAACGCTTGTTCCGCGAGTTGATTGCCGCGTACTCGCAAAATAGCGGACCGGACAGCGCTGATGTACTCCGCGTTCGTTTGAATCTGGCGCAGGCATTCATGATCCAGAACAAAAATGCCGAAGCCATCGAAGAAGCCAATCAGATATACCCCGCTTTCGTTGCGAAGTTGGGACGAGATCACGAAATTACGATGCAGGTGCTGGCGACGCGCGCTCAGTGCGAAGGCACGCTGGGCCGATGGGAAGACGCTATTCGGGATGGACTTGAAGTTCATCAGCTTGCCGTCCAAAAGCAAGGCCCGCTATCTTTCTTCGCCATCGGCTCGCTCTCTGATGCTTCCCTGGCGCAGTGCCGGGGCGGGCACCTCATCGAAGGCGAGGCCAATGCGCGCAGCGCGTATGAGGCTTCGCGTAAGGCGTTTGGCGAGCGCGCTGGATTGACCGGCGGAACTGCCGACACACTGGCCGATTGCCTGATCGAACGAAACAAACTCGACGAAGCCGCGAAGCTGCTGGACAATATCGATATCAAAAGCGTAGCGCAGCTCACCGGCATCCCCGACTGGTCAGCCAATATTGATCTTGCCCGCGCCGAGATTGCCAGCCGTCGCGGCGACTACACGACAGCGCAAAAGAATATTCAACCGGCCATCCCGGTCTTCTCGCGCGCAGACGCGGAGCCATATCAAAAGCACAAGCTGGATAACCTGCTCACAAGCATAAATAACCATGTACCGCATGCCCAGTAAACGACGATTGTTTAGTTGGGTTCGCGGCCCGATCCACCTCGCATCATTATTCTCTCGCGTTCTTTGCGAGATATGATTCGTATTCGACTGAATGTCGAGATATCTAGCGAAGCCTAAGCTCGCCGTCGAGAAGAAACCCTGAGATTAGTGCCATATTGGAAGCCCACTATTGCAGCGGCGACCATGCCTGGCATTCCGATACGCTGACCATCGACGTCAAAGGAGGCCCGGTCTTGTAGCGAACCACTGCGTCCGAGGTCGAGCAAAAGTTTTTGGTTCCTGCACTGACGGAAACCGGAGTGCCTACCACTACGAAATCCTCGCATCGTTGTTTCTTACACATTGCGGAAATGCTGAACCGAAATCCGGACTTCGTACACCAAGCGTCCTTAATACAGCTTGAATTGCCCAGCGTCGCATCAATAACGCCAGCGTGGTCTGAAGACCACGTGCCCGCGGATCCAGGATTGGGGCCGAGAGAAGCCAAGTCCCTCGCAAAGCCGCGCTGTGGATAAGCATTTGAATAGATGATTTGCGCGGTGTTAGCCGTGCGAATGGTGCTGACAGCGCTTGCTTCATTTGCAGCTATTCGAGCCCGCAGCAGATTAGGGATCGCGATTGCCGCCGCTACCAGGAACGCACCGGCATCGGCGCCCCCACCTTTGCTAGCTTCACGAATTGCACTTTCCTCCCCATATGCACAGAAAACCACTGGGGCAGTCTCTGTGGCCGCTTTCGAAAGCGATTCCCCCATCTGCGGCAAAGCCTGTCGCAGGCTCAGGGCAGCCATTGCTACCGGGTCCTCATAGAAGAGTGCAGAGACATCCGCTCCGCGCCCCGCTGGTAATGCCGCTAAAAACTTCTTTGATTTCGCCAGCGATTCACCACTCCGATGCAGTCGAACTGCTTCAACCACCGCTTCGTGCCCCGAAGCTATCACCAGATACCCGTCTACGAACGCGTAACCAATTTCCATAGCTTTGCGCGCAGAAGGGATGCGAAGTGTGTGGTAAGTAATGCCCCCTTCGGAAGACTCTTGGGAGCCGAACTGCGCCCGAGCCAATAACGTACTCAATGTGGCCTGCAATCGATCCGGATCGTTCACACGAAGCACTGCTTTCCATTTGGGATCCGATTGCACGAGACTGTCCAACTCAACTGTGATCTCTCCGCCCAACTGACCGAGCAAGTCGTTCCTCAGACTAAGCCTCAAGGCTTGTTCCATTTGGGCAATTCCCGCAAATGCCTTGGGGTTAGAGGAGGTGGAAAGATCCTTGATCTCGTCGAATATTTGCGCCGGATCCTTGAGCAATATGCTGCTTGCAAAAACAGCCTTGGGAGACACAAAATCCAGACTACCCAGCGGGCCGGGTGCGCGGAGCCACGACGCTATGCCGTGCCTTGGACCAGTGAAGCTCAATTCCATTTGGCTGGTCGACTGACCGGCTGTGCTCTTGTGCTCCCAAACCAAATACTTCACGTCCGAAAATCCCGTGCGCTCCAACGCCATCTGGTTCTGGGGAGTACTTCGGGGAAGCTCTCTCAAGATCTTCTGCAAATCGACAGCTCCCAATGCTGTCGTGCCCCCTTGATAGGTTTGCGCGAGACGTTGTCCAAATTCAGTCGAAGCAAACTCTCTGCTATTCCGTTCAATCTGGGCATTGAAGTTTCGCAGCGTGGCCACATTGAGCGCTCCCACTACCAGATCGGGGCGCACCAAAATCACTGGTTGCTGCGGGCTTCCTGAGTCTTTCAGGCTCGCAAGGTCCGTAACATCCAATACTCGCACTGCTTGTTTCGAATTTCCCGCGAGGCTCTTGGATTGCTGCTCAAGGAAAATCTTTAGGCCCGGTTTTCGCACTTCCGCGAGGATCAGCCCTTCGGGTTCCTTGCCACCTCCGGTTGTGCCAAATACCACAATTTCGTCTCCCAGGTACTGGGAGAGCTGATAAAAATTCCCTAGAAAATCTTCCAACTTGGGGCCGCCGGTCGCCATTCCGCTGTGCTGCCACCAGGCATGCAAGACTGGACTCTGCTGCAGTTCTGTTTGAAAAATTTTCAGCACCTGATTAGAAGCGTCTCCAAGGTTAGGAAACGCAGCGTAGAAAGTGGTCGATTGCGGTAACAGCGTCAATAGATGGCTCTGGCTGCGAGCCGGCGGAAACTGTACCTCGCGCTGAATCTTTTGCAGCAGCTGACCAAACTCAGGTAGTAATCCGGGGTATTTGTTCAACTCCTCAGCCGCAGGCGCTTGAGTTGTGCCTTGCTTCGAGGCTTGGGCAGCGCTGAGCGACGAAAGGAGGAAAATCACCGTGACGAAAACCACGTACTTGATGAGATGACGATGGAGATGTCGTACGTATCCCATGGCCTGTTTCCTTTTTCAAATATTTGGGGGATGCTGCCGTCATTAAACAGAAGATTGAGGCATTCGCATATACAAATTAAGGGCCTCTTGTACTCGGAGGGAGTATGCACGATCGTGTAGATCAAGAAATTATTGCCCGCATGGCTCACTATCAGGCATTCTTTGGATATGTTCACTTCCCAGCCGATCGGATTTGTCAGCAGCCCCTACAAAAACACAAGCGAGATTCCCAAAGGTCTTGGTGCCAAACACGATACAGACGGTGTGCTTAAGATCCTGCCGGAGTTTGAGCCGGGACTCACAGACATCGAGGGCTTTTCGCATCTCATGGTGATCTGGGAATTTGATCGCTCCCCTAAGATTGAATTGCGAGGATCGGATTTGCTCGGAACACCGCCCTCCGACAATCGGCCGCACGGAGTGTTTGCGACCCGATCTCCGCGCCGCCCGAATCCGATTGGCCTGACCACCGTCGAGCTGCGTCGCCGTGAAGGCACCGAGCTGCATGTTCGAGGCGTCGATATGCTGGATGGAACACCGATCCTCGATATCAAACCGTACCTATCGAGCATTCCGGAAGAAAAGCTGCGCCGCGGATGGCTAGCCGAAGCCGAAGCACGAAAGAAATGATGAACACGCCAGAAATGATGAACGTGGATTAGCGCGTCACGCAGCAGTGTCTAGAAATCGCCGACCTTAGCAAGCGATCGAAGATATAAGCAGGAAGCCGGAAGTTCATTCGTTTGAATGATCGCTTCGAACCTGCTCATCTGGGGATGCGCTCATGTCAGCGCGTGACCATTGGAGCGCCTTGTTACACTCTCCAATCATGCGTCTGTCTTTGACGTAGGTGAGAACTGAGCCTGCCGCTGCGCCCAGCATGAAGATTCCTATTGTCGCGAGTGGATCTATCACGAAAATTCCTCGGCCTGTTATTACGATAGCCGAGTTCCAAACAGATCAGTAACGCAAAGAAGCGACATTCTACTAACAATCCGTCATTTGACGTTGATCGTGATAACGGATTTGGTCGTGCTGCGTCGTCGACCGGAGCCAATTATCTACATCAGCCCGCATAGTAAACACCATCGCGCCTTTTGCGGCCTTCAACCGCCGAATCGGAAATCCATAGTCCTGTTCCCAACGCTGGACAGTCTTGACGCAGACTCTCACGTACTGCGCAATTTCCTTCCATGATCGTAGAACCGCACCCTCGTTATAAGGCAATAATTCGGTGTTGGATACTTCCCGCTCCCTTACTGGCGGAACCTCCACCACGACAACCCCGATTTGCGACACTCTCCCGCGGGTATCCTTGATGGGGAATAAGTTGTCAAGCCATCTTGTCGGTTCGCTTCTGTTCGGCAACTCTCCCTCAAGTTCGACATTAAAAAAAGGCCGCCCCGTCGCCAAAACCTGTTTAAAGACTGGTTCCGCTTGCAGACCTACCTTGCCAAGGACCTGTCGCAGGGATTTTCCTAAATGAGATTGGACCGAAGTCCGATTCATCGCAGCCAATGAAGGATTTACCACTTGATAACGTAACTGGTTGTCGAAGATTGCGAGGCCCACAGTCGAACTATTAAAAAACTCAGCAAGCACATGCTCAGAGGCGAACATCTCGCCCGCTACAATGTGTCCCATTTCACCAACCTGCCAACAGCACCTGGTAAGAATGATGCATGACGACAATGATATTCAGAAAGCACCTTCTTTCCAGTTGAGATGCGCAATTCGTTACGGAATCAGAACGGGATATCCAAAGTAAAATTCCCAGGGTCCGGTCAAGTTCTGCTTGGGCGGGATTTTTCCTGGAGAAGCTCAGTAGAAAAATTCTCATCCGTTAAACCAGGAATTGTGGTCAAGACAACTCGCTGACTCACCACCAGCATCTCTGTATCGCCGAGGTGCGCTATGCCTGTCCGCATCATTCTTTTTCTCACATTCATGCTTTTGTTCGTTCCATTTTGCTTAGCCCAAACCGCAACCTGCACCAACTGGAAGTTCTTCAATACCGTCTTGCCCTCAGGGATTAATGACCGTGGCGTAGTCGTTGGCTCAATCCAACAGGACAACAATGTGACCGCAGGCGTTGTCCGCAGAGCCAACGGATCTACCAGAACATTCATTGATCCAAACGCCGCTCCGCCTACTGACTGGACTCTTCTTACACGGCGCAACACTCTCGGTCTGACTGTTGGCTGGTACCGCGACGCGAATCAATATGCGCATGGCTTACTTCTTTCCGGTTCCCGTATGGCCACCTTTGACTACCCTGGTGCGGTCGAGACGATCCTCTACGGAATAAATTCGCAGGACTCGATCGTCGGCATTTGGGGTCTTGGCGACTTTAGTCAGCCTTATGATGGATTCAGAATGAGGAAGAACGGCTCCCCTACGACAATTCACTATCCCGGAGCGATGATGACGAATCCAATGAGCGTCAGCGACACAAGCATCGTTGTTGGCTGGTATGTCGAGGACGGTGCTCAGGCTCCCTTCCCCTATCACGGGTTCGTATTGGCAAAGGGTGTTTACAGTACGCTCGATTATCCCAATGCTGACCGCACGCTTTTGAACGACATCAATAGGTCTGGAGTTATCGCGGGTACGCATATCACCACTGGCTCAAATTACACGCAGGGTGGCTTCATTTACGTGAATGGCACTTTCAAGGAAGTTACTGCTCCAGACACTCAGGTCTTAACTGTCGATGGCATCAATAATTACAACGATGTGACTGGAACTTCGAGCGTCGGCTCGTTTACCGCTCATTGCCAATAGCGCAAGAATATGTTTTGTCAGGCTCTCTGCGGCTGCGCCGCTTCGGAATGACAAATTAAGATTGGCGATTGCGTCAAATGCATAGATCCGTTCCGTCGGTTGTCTTCGTGAGCGAAGACAACTTGGTTCCTCATTCTCTGGGTTGCAGCGCTGAAGCGGCTGCGCCACCCAAAACCACATCAAGGTCAAAGCGGGCGGATAGAGTGTCGTCCTACATGACTTGAGTCTTTCCAGGCAGGGGTAGGGGTCCTTCGACTTCGCTCAGGATGACAAAAGGACCAGAGGCTAGCGGATGGGCGAGGACGCCCGTCATTCCATCGGGATATGCGGGAGAGCAATAGCGATGGGGATGACAAAGGAAAGCAAAAGCCGCGGACGAGGGCGTCCGCGCCACACGTGCAAAGCAGATTCTCTTCGGCTGCGCCGCTTCGGAATGACAAATTAAGATTGGGCGATTGCGTCAAATGCATAGATCCGTTCCGTCGGTTGTCTTCGTGAGCGAAGACAACTTGGTTCCTCATTCTCTGGATCGCGCAGAAGCGGCTGCGCCACCCAAAACCACAATCAAGATCAAAGGCGGCGGATAGAGTGTCGCCCTACATGACTTGAGTCTTCCCAGGCAGGGTAGGGGTCCTTCGACTCGCTCAGGATGACAAAAGGACCAGAGGCTAGCCTTGGATGATCGTCCTGAGTTTGCGAATTCCGTCGTGAATCTGATGTATGTTGGCGCCGCCATATCCGAGGATCAAGCCGCCTCTGGCGGGCGGTTTCAAGTAGCACGAGGACAAGGGAATTGCAGAAATGCCCCGCTGCGCTGCTTTACTTGAAACTTCCACATCGTCGATGCCTGGAGGTAGCAGCGTTACCAAGTGCATCCCGGCTTCGGAACCAATCACCTCGAGCGTGCCGTCCATTTCGGTATGGATCGCTTTTACGAGCGCTTTTCGGCGGTGCATGTAGAGCATTCGCATACGGCGTATATGGCGCGCGAAGTGTCCCTCGCGGATGAAATCCGTCAAGACCGATTGATAGAGAGTGGCCGAAAAAATGTCGGCGGAGTCGCGAGCGGCCGAGAACGCGGGGACTAAATCCCTGGGAACAACCACATATCCCAGGCGCAGAGCAGGAAACATGACTTTGCTGAAAGTGCCGATGTAAATGACTCTGGCATCGCTATCGAGTCCTTGAAGGGACGCAATGGGCCGGCTTCCAAACCGATACTCGCTGTCGTAATCGTCTTCGATAATCCAGGCGCCGGTGCGAACCGCCCAGTTGAGCAGAAGCATACGGCGCGTGGCGCTCATCGTCATGCCCATGGGGTATTGATGCGATGGCGTGATATAGACGGCACGGGTGTTGATGCCGCGACGGAAAATCTCTCCTACATTCATTCCCTCCTGATCGACAGGGATGGGAATTAAGTGAGCTCCGGCGTTTATGAAAACTTGACGCGCTCCTGGGTAGCCGGGTTCTTCCATCCCTACGGCGTCTTTATGATCCAACAAAACCTGTGCGGAAATTTGTAAACCTTGCTGTGAGCCGGTCGTTACCAGAATCTGCGATGCCTCGCAGCGAACGGCGCGGACCGCGCCCAGGTATTCGGCGATGGCTTCGCGGAATGGCAGATATCCCATAGCATCGCCATAGGCCATGATGCCCTTTGCTGGGTTTCGCGAATGCCGGGCCACGAGCTTTGACCAAATGCCGATTGGAAAATGGTCAAGGGCGGGAAGGCTGACGCGGAATGCGCCCAGGTTGTCCAACCATGTTTGTGGAGGCACGTTCGTTAAAGCGGTTCCGCGGCGTGAGATGCGGCGCGGACCTCGCTTCCCGGGAATTTGTTGGAGCTTTAGTTTTTCTTGAAGTCCTCTTCGCGCTTTCACAGTCAGGGGATTTAACGTTGCGCCCGGGATGGACCTGACCACACAGGTGCCTGCTCCGACGAAGCTTTCGAAGTAACCTTCGGCCAGCAATTGCTCGTATGCACTCAAGACTGGAATACGTGAAATCTTCAGATCAAGGGCCAGGCTCCTGGTTGATGGCACTCGCTGCCCCGGCCGCATTTGGCCATCGATGATGGCGTTTCGGAACCAGTCGTACAACTGGCGGTACATTGGTGTTTTCGTGTGGTGGTCGAGCGCGATGGGAGGAAGATAGCTGGCAGGAACGCGCTTCATCGTCGGAAATCCGCGTACTTGTTAAGCATAGTAAAAGTGGATATATCGTAACAGCTAAAAGTGGTTATTGTAGTAAACCACTATTCGGGTTAGTTTGCTTGCATGAATACGCTCAAACATATCCGGATGTCTCTCGTGGCATGCAGTTTGATCTTGGGCTTGCTGCCGCTTTGCGGTCTCGCGCAGGAAAATTCAGCTGCATCAAGTCCCAGCGTTCCCGCGGCACGGGATGGACAACACGATTTTGATTTTGAGATTGGTACTTGGAAAACTCACATCTCGCGCCTCCAACATCCCTTAACCGGTTCCGATACATGGGTGGAGTATGAGGGGACGTCCGTCGTCCGACCAGTTTGGAATGGCCGCGCCAATCTCGTGGAGCTTGAAGTGGATGGCCCAGCAGGCCACATCGAAGGTTTGTCTCTGCGTCTATACAATCCCGAATCCCACCAGTGGAGCATCAATTTCGCGAATAGTAAGGTGGGGAGCCTTGGCCAGCCCACGGTTGGCGAATTCAAGAACGGGCGCGGCGAATTTTTTGATCAGGAACCATTCAATGGAAGAATCATCCTGGTGCGGAATGTATGGTCGGACATCACTCCGAATTCGGGCCGTTTCGAACAGGCATTCTCGGATGATGGAGGAAAAACCTGGGAGGTGAACTGGATTGCGACGGACACCCGGGTCAAAGATGAACCTGCCGCAGCGAGAACAAATGCTCAACCTGTCTCCTCGGAAAACGATGGGCAACACGATTTTGATTTCGAGATTGGTTCCTGGAACATTCACTTAGCGCGATTACAAGACCGCTTAGCGGGTTCCACTACCTGGATTAAATTTGACGGCACTTCCGTGACGCGACCGGTTTGGAACGGCCGCGCTAATCTGGAAGAGTTCGAGACCGATAGTCAAACAGGCCACATCGAGGGTCTGACCCTCCGCTTATATAATCCCCAATCTCATCAGTGGAGCATTTATTGGGCTAGCGGCAAAGACGGCATTTTAGGGCAACCCATGATTGGCGAGTTCAAGAATGGGCGGGGCGAGTTTTTCGACCAGGAGCCGTGGAAAGGCAGAGCCGTCTACGTTCGATTCATCTGGTCGAAAACAGCCACGAACTCACCGCACTTCGAACAATCATTCTCGGATGATGGAGGCAAGGCGTGGGAAGTGAACTGGATCACAGACCAGACGCGGGTGCAAAGTGCATCCGCTAACGCACACTGAATTTCGTTATTGAGGGAGGATCCGAGCGGGATTCAGGGCGGAACTGTGATTGCTAGTGGCGGACTCAGAATAGTGCCTGCAAACGTCTATCGGAAAACCGCATCCAAATTAGCGGACCAAGTTTAGCTAATTCGGGAGAGACAATATGGCCAGAGATCCAGTGTGCAACATGGAAGTCGATGAGAGCGACACAAAATTTAACTCGCAGTATGGTGGACAGACGTATTACTTTTGCTCAGAAGAGTGCAAAGACACGTTCGACAACAAGCCTGAGCAGTTCGCGGCGAGTGCCGCTTAGTTTGCAGCATCTTTTTGCGGAGTTTAGGAAGAAAGCTTGTAACCGCAAAGGACGCAAAGAAGTTCCGCAAAAAGCAAATGAAGTATTTGCTACGTGCTGTTACTAAGCCGACCTTACCAAGCTTAACGTACGATCTTTACCAAGCAAATTATCGCGGCAGCGGTTCTGGCAAGTTTGCTAATGCGTATCCTATGACGGCCAACGCTGCCGCATTCTCCCGCAATTCCTGCGGGATAATTTTATCCAGTGTATCGGCTGCGGTGTGGTGGTAGTTGAAGTAAATGCGGCCATCCTGCATCACCCCAAACGTAGGCACTCCTGCGTCACCCAGCGGCTCGATATCGGCACCGGGACTGAACGTTGTGGTCTTGATAACATTTGCGCCAAATGGCTGAAGAATGTTCTGAACGGGTTGCAGAAGCGGAAGTGCATTGGCACTTACTTTGGCTTCAAAGCCCAGAGGATGCGATGCGCCGGAATCGCTCTCAATCGCCGCTACGTGATTAGCAAATTCCGACGCGTGCGCTTGGGCATAAGCGCGGTTACCGCTGCCGCCGTTTTCCTCGTCCATCCAGGCAATTACGCGAATAGTTCGTTTGGGATGCAGACGCAGTTGCTGGATGAGCTGCGCAGTTTCCATAGCTACGGCCACACCGGCTCCGTCATCGATGGCTCCGGTCCCAAGGTCCCAGGAATCGAGGTGTCCGGAGACGATGACGATTTGCTCAGGATGCTCCGATCCTTTTAGATCGGCAATCACGTTGTGGCTCAATACGGGTGCCCCGGTTTCTCCGGTCAACGTGAGGTGGATGCGGACTTTGCCCTGAGCGGCGAGATGTGCGATCAAGTCAGCATCTTCGCTGGTGACGGCTCCGGCTGGAATGCCTGCCTGAACGCTGTAACCGGTGTGGGGAAGACGATAATCTGCATTACCCACGGATCGGACTAGAGAACCCACTGCTCCGAGGGCCGCAGCCGCTTTCGCGCCTCCTCCCCGGTAGGCGACGGCTTCTCCGTAGGCTTCCATGGCAAAGCCACCGGCGGCTTTCCTCTTATCGTAAAGTTCGTTGAACAGGACAACTTTGCCGGCGACTTTTTCACGGCCGAGAGCCTTCAATTCATCATAGTTGTTTACTACCACAACTTCGGCAGTAAGGCCGTTGGACGGAGTTGGAGTGTTGCCGCCGAGAGCAGTCAGAACTATCTTCTGGGTTGTCCCAGTAATCTGTCCGGGATATTCGACGAGCTCGGCAGTTTCGACACCGCGCGTCCAACGCGGAACTTGGACATCCTCGAGATGAACATCGAGTCCGAGCTTTCGTAGCTCATCGGCAACATAATTTACCGCGCCTTCTGCTTGCGCGGAACCTTCGGGGCGCGGTCCTATATTTGCGGTGAGATGGGCGACTTGGTGATAGGCATAGTCGTCGGAAAGAGCCGCGTCGCGGAGTGCAGCGAGATCGCTTTTCAGCTGAGGTGAGTAAGCGGCATCGCCGGGATTGGCAGGTTTCTCGACATTGTAAGCGGACTTTGGAGGCGGTTGTTGAGAGCTGGCAAAAGTCGTTGTGATGAAAATCAGAAATATAACCAGAGCGAGTTGAGGACGCATTGCCACCTCGAGTGAGTTGAACCGCAACTGCGGAGAATACCGGATGTGATAGGGCGGTGTAAACGTGAGATGGTTGGGTGCTGGGTCGATTTAGAATCTTGCCTCACACGAGGCGCTCCTGAGTTTATGAAACTGCTGCTTGGGGAGAGAAGAGATCCCTCGCCTCGCCGTAAAAGCGCGAGGCTTCGGGATGACAATACGAGGCTTATCACAGACCTTCATCAGAAAATCGGATTTAATCCGACTGGTCACATCACAATTTGCTGATCCGAAATGAGCTGCAAGAAAAAGCGGCCCCATTTCTGGGGCCACAATTCAAAAGAGGCTGGAGGCTGGAGGTTCAGGAAAGATTCGGTATGGCACCGTTCCCTCGGGCAGAACGGCTCAATGTGAGAGGTCGAGAACAATGGAAAGGGTGAATCTTCATTGCGGCCTCTTTTCTTAACATGATGAAGATGCATTTGCCCGGCCAAAGAGCTGAAGCAGCGTGCCAGAGGACAAGGCAACGCAAGTTGATGCAGAGAATCAAGTTATTGCTCGGGTGCAGGGGAACTGAGATTGGCCAAGTAAGTGGCGAGTGAACAAATTCTGCACATTGGTTGCAGGAGCACGGGTTACGAACATTGACAATAGGTCTATAATGCCGCCTGAATCGTAAATCCGCATGTATCTCCTGGAGGAGTCGATGCAGACCTCGTCGGCAACTTTCTCTGCGGCCTCTGTCTCGGAACTGTCATTTTTGTGGTTGGAGCTGACCACAAAGTGCAATCTTCAATGTATCCATTGCTACGCTGATTCCGGACCCCATCAACAACTATTGGGAAATATGAGTACCGACGACTGGCTTACCGTCCTGCGTGACTCGCACGAGGCAGGATGCCGACAAGTCCAGTTCATTGGGGGCGAGCCGACACTGCATCCGGATTTACCTGGGATGATCTCCTTCGCGGCCGAGCAGGGCTACTCATTCATTGAGGTCTACACGAACGCCACTCGAATCAGCGATCAATTATTGAAAGTGTTCGTAGATCACGAAGTGCGCATTGCGATCTCATTTTATTCCGACGATCTCGAAACCCATGATCGGATAACCAAGAACCGCGGCAGCTTTAATCGAACCGTACAGAATATTCGACGCATGCTCTCCGCTGGATTACAGATACGGGCCGGGATTATCGCACTGGCCGAGAATGCGGATCATATCGAACGAGCTGAGCGCTTCTTACGGGAGTTAGGAGTGACGGACATTAAGGTTGATTTCAAACGCGGAGTGGGCCGCGGTGCCGGACCTCTGACTTCGCTTGATCCAATGGCCGAGCTTTGTGGTGAGTGTTGGAAAGGAAAGCTTTGCGTAACCAATACCGGGCAAACATACCCTTGCGTTTTTTCACGCTTCGCCAAAATTGGAGATGCTAAACAAGGTGTTTCCCAGATTCTTGCGACAGATAGTTTGTGGAATTTCAGGAGGTCTTTGCAAACTAAATGGAGGAATCAGGAGTCTCCTGTATCTGTTGAAGCTGGCTGCGATCCTTGCAATCCTCCTCCTTTTCCGGCAGAGCCGCCAGCGCCACAATGTCAGCCTTCCGCTTATTCGCAGAGGGGGACATTGTCGTCCTGCGATCCCTGCAATCCGCCACCATTTGATAAATGTAGACCTTGATTAAGCATGGTTGCGGTCGATTTAATCGACCAGCGGAACCTCATGTACAACAACGTAAAATTCGCTTTCACATGTATCGTGCTGTTGCTTTCACTTATCACCGTAGGGCTTGGTCAGAATGATTCTTCTCCGCCAAAACCTCCAGTTTCCGATTCATCGAAAGTTGATTTAAACAACAATCTGGCATTGGAACGCGAGCGCTTGGAATTCGAGCGACAAAAATTTGCTGAGGAAGCAGCGGCTGAGCAACAAAAGCTTAAGCTTGAACAAGCAAAGCTCGATCAGGAGAAATCTACCGCTAGTCAGACGGCCTTACTCTCATTGGTGCCATTTCTGGCAGCTATTGGAACATTGGCATATAGCATTTGGAGCTTTCGAACGCAAATTAAGGAACAGGGCAGGCTGCAAAATGAAACTGCTGCCCTGCAATTCCAAATGAAAGCCGCCGAAATTGCCTTCGCCGGCAGCAGAACACCGGAAGCCGTACACAACCGTGCAAAGGCCTTGAAGACACTTTTCGGTGATCGGTTACCCGCGGATTTCGCCACTAAATTTGATCCTGGGGTGGTTGGCGGAAATAAAGAGGTTGCGGAAGCTAAGCAGTTTTTCCTGGAACTTTTGCTGAAGCATCCCGAGAGATCCGGCGAAACTGCAGACCTATGGGACGCGCTTTTTAATGAAGAGTGGATGAAAAGAGTAAAACCAATCCTGCCCCTTAAACAAATAATGGGCTGGACAGATCTGAATATAGACGAGTCTCGTTAAGAGGCTTTTCGAATGTCGTTGGATTTTCCCGTCGTACCGCCTTCGGGCACTTGGACCAATTGAACCTGCCCGTAACCGCGCTTCATAGCGTCCGCTGTGGCTTCTTCCTGAGTCGCGCCAGTTCCAACGACTTTCTGACCCGCAATCGCCAGAGCCGCCCATGTTCCAACTTTCAATCCCGCCAACAACTCGTGATGCGATGTTTCGGGTGAGGTCTTCGATGGTTTCTCATGTCCACTCGGGTCAGGAATGGAAGATGGCGGATCACTCGTCGGGAAGGAATCTGCGAGAGTCTTATCGAAAGATTTTTCGCGATGATCGCCATGCGTTTCAACTTGACGTTCTTCCGGATCGCGGCGGCTGCCTGAGTGTTCGGGATCATGAGGAGTGACTTGCGGCGCTCCAGGAGTCTTAAAGTCGTTAAAAGAGTTCATGCCGCAGTTTCGCTGGGATTCAAGGTGTTGGGCTATCGGGTAATCGCTCTATTTTTAAAGTCGAGTACATCTACTCACGATTCGTAACATTACCATTGGTTACCACAATAATGATTACTTGCGCAGACTTGCCGCCGATGGCTGTACAAGATTCTTCGCAACTTCTCCTGGAACTCACGTTCTTCGTGACAGGACAGGAAAGTTCCTCCTCCTTCTCGTCCAAAACGACTAAGGGGAAATTGCGATGACGAAACTGCTTCGAATCGTGCTCTGTTTATGTGGATTTTTCTGCGAACTATTTTTTTGCCAATTAGGCTTGGGGCAAGATCAGTCACAGCGGGATGCATCGATCAATGAAAACGATCAGCCTGCGTTGACCATCTACAACCAGAATTTTTTTGTAGCGCGCGAGCGCTTTCCACTCGACCTTAAAAACGGCATTAATCATGTGGAATACGCGGGAATCGCGGCTCATTTGGAGCCGGATTCGGTCATCCTGCGCGATCCAGGCGGACGTTCATTGCAAATTCTGGAACAGAATTATCGCAACGATCCCGTATCGCAAGAGCTGTTGCTCTCTCTCTATGAGGGCAAGACCATAGACTTCCTGCTGCCTTCAAACCAGATGGTGAAAGGAAATATCGTGCGAAGCGGTTATGTTTCTGCTGTTAACTATGCGCAGAATTATCAGCAGCCAAACTATAGCCAGCCGATTATCGAAGTAGATGGTGTCCTACGCTTCGGATTGCCGGGGCAGCCTTTGTTTCCGGCACTGACGGGTGATTCGATTCTGAAACCCACGTTGAGTTGGGCGTTGCAGACGAGCGCTCCGGGAAAGTTTGATGCGGAAATCTCTTATGTCAGCGGCGGCATGAGCTGGCAGGCGGACTACAACCTGGTCTTTGTAGACAAATCAAACGGGAAATCCGATTTGCTGGATATGGTTGGTTGGATCACAATGCACAACCAGAGCGGCAAGACATTCGAAAATGCGCGAATTAAGTTGTTGGCGGGTGATGTCAACAAAATCGAAAACATTACTGCTAGAAATGTATACGCGGCCGCCAAGGCTATGGATGAAGCAGCCGCTGCGCCTCCGGTGGTTCGAGAGAAATCTTTCGACGAGTTCCATCTGTACACGCTAGAGCGGTCGGCTACTCTTCACGATAATGAAACCAAACAAGTCGAATTTGTGCGAGCCACAGGAATTCATGCGCAGCGAATCTATGTTTACGATGGAGCCAAGGTCGACCAGTATGGTTATTACAATCCGGAACAGATTCGCCAGGACGCGAGCTATGGCACGTTATCGAACCCTAAAGTCTGGGTTATGGAAGAGTTCAAGAACGCGGACATGAATCATCTGGGTATCGCTCTCCCAAAAGGGAAGCTGCGTTTTTATCGGCGCGATACCGACGACAGCCTGCAATTCACCGGCGAAAACACGATTGACCACACGCCTAAAGATGAAATGATACGCGTCTACACTGGGAATGCATTCGATGTTGTCGGCGAGCGGCGTCGAACAAACTACCACGTAGACAATAACCAGCACTGGATGGACGAGTCATTTGAAATTCGCGTACGCAATCACAAGAAAGAAGCTGTGGACGTGCGCGTGGTCGAGCATATGTATCGCTGGTCGAACTGGAAATTTTCAGAACAGTCGCACGAGTCGCACAAGAAAGATGCGCAAACCGCAGAGTTCCCGGTGACGATTCCTGCAAATGGCGAGCAGGTGATTACGTACACCGTGCACTACACGTGGTCGTGAGCTTCTGTGGAATGGGGTATTTCACGTTTGGGTACAGGCGGTCGAATGCAATCCAAAGCAGGGCGACGATCACCAGGACCAGAACGCTGCCCTCGGGGCCAACAGTGCCGCCTGTAATCCATCGATTGCCGTGAAAGGACGAACTTAAGAGGTGCCCGGGAGAGACTTGGCCGCTATCTGGAACAGAGTAGAGATAGCTCTCTCCCCAATCCCATGCTGCATGAAATCCTACAGCAAACCAGAGAGTGCCTGTGCGGCGCAGAGTGAGGCAGAAGAATAATCCGATAAGACCGGCGGCTAATGCTCCGAGCAGCGCTTCGCCTTTATTTCCCAAGTGGACTGCTCCGAAGATTGTAGATAGCAATATTGCGGCAGGCCAAAATCCCATGCCCTGGGTCAGCGTAAATAGCGTGTATCCGCGAAAGAGGAATTCTTCGAAGAGTCCTACCGCCAAAAACACTACCGCCCAGAAGGCCGCAAATTTCAAAATGCGAACACCATGCAGGACGATTCCCCCGAATGAAAAATCGCCAGCTGCGCTTATCAAGAGCAGCAGTAGCGTGATACCCGCGATACCCCACACTGCGCCGGCCCAAAACGCGCGTCCGAATGCGGCCTGTTTTGGCAGGCCATAATCCCCAAATGATCGTTTCTCGATCCGAGCCATGATGAAGGCGGCAATAAGAGCTGCAACCAGCACCAGCACTTCACCCATGAGTGCGGACCAGATAGAGGCCGGCTTATGAGGCAAATGATGCACCACATACTCTGCAAGGCGGCCGAACGCAAATGCGAACCCACCAAATAGTACGAGATAAAGCAGGAAACGCCATCCGGAACGCAGGCCATCTTCCGAAAAGAAGATGTTGTGCAAGCGGGCCGAAGATGAAGCCGGCGGAGCAAGCAAATTTGGTTCCGGCAACCGCTGTTCCGACGAATGCGATTCGGGTGATTGTGGGGCCGGTGTTTGGTTTGGCTCCGGATTAAGTGGTTCTTGCATAATGAAATTTCCTTAAGTGTGCCCGGACATGGTAAAACACTCCGTCTCCCTTCATGAGCAAATTTTTTAGTCGAGAGCGGGTTGGTCGCCCACAACTAATCGCAGGATCGCTTCTTCTGTTGTTCATAGCGCAATGCGCCTGGCTCATTAGCCGGGGCACACAGCCTCTCGAAGTGGATACGACTGAGTTGTTCCGGGTGCAAGAAGGCTTATCGCAATGGAATGGTGAGGCGATTGCAGGAATCCCTTCAGCAGCGCGGGAGGAGACGGGGATCAGCGTTCCGCCATCGCTTGCACAAAACCAAGATTATGATCCGCATCATTCTCCGCTTTGGTATCTGATAGCCTCTGCACCTTTGCTGAAATGGGGTGGATCCTTCCACGCAAACACGTTGCCTTATTGGGGATGGCTGGCGCGCGTTCCTTATGTGCTGTTCGGTGTGTTACTGGGAGCGTCGCTCTGGTATGTTTCGCGGCGGCTTTATGGAAATGCGGGCGGTTACATCGCACTAGGACTTTACTGCTTTTCTCCGGGAATTATTCGCAGCAGCTCAGTCTGGTTTGTACAACCAGAAATGAGCGCCGCCTGGGGCGCATTTGGAGCGATCTTCACGGCCATCGCGGTAGCGCACACACTCTATGCGCCTCGCGAAGTAGTTTTGTGGAATTGGCGGCGCATTCTATTGCTGGGTCTTTCTTTGGCAATGGCTATAGGATCGCAGTTTTCTCTGATCGTTCTAGTTCCTCTCGCTCTTGGTTTCATGCTGTATCTCGCTCCAATGCGCACTCGCGCCACATTTGCCATTTGCGGAGCGGCATGCCTGGCGGCACTGGCCCTGCTCTATGGTTCGTACTTCTTTCATCCGGGAGCTTTTTGGAGCGGTATACGCCATGCCGATTTCGCCGGCATCTCATGGCGGGCGTTCCTCATGCCTCGCGCCTACTTGCGGGTCTTACAGGAATTAGCGCGAAGTAGTCCGGCATTCTGGGTGATGTTATTAGCCGCACTCGCATGCTATGTAGCGTGGTCGCGCACTCGATATTTCGGAAACACCGCGCCATTACTTGTTGTGGGGCTGTTCTTGCTCTTGGGAGCTGGTTCGCCGCATTATCCAGGACTCGGTTTTCTTCTCATGGCCATACCGTTTTTGTATGTTTTTGTAGCAGGAGTGGCGGCGGACCTGCTGGAATCGAAGCAGCGAAGTTTGACGGAATGCGCTATCTGGGGCCTTTTAATCGCCAATGCGTTGTGGAATGTGGCCGTGTTAGCCAGAGTGGGACAAAGCTAAAGTTACCTATGGTGGTTACCTCGCCTCGGCCTTACTGTTCTCAAACCATACTTTCAGTTACTTAGCCTCGAGTAGATATTTCGTAGCCATCGTTGCTCAAGTGACAAAATAAACGGCAACCCCGAGACCTTGAAGTCGTTCTAATATATATAAGGAGTGTTTGCAGGAGGGCCCATGCTAGTGAACCTGAGATCGGCGGCAAAGCGATTGAATACAGCGACTCTAGCATTGACCATGTTATCGTTTCTGACTTCCGGACTTTTAATTTCTTCAGCACACGCGCAAGCGTCCCCATCGGTAACGTCTCATGGTTTTAGTGGAAATCCTACTCCTCACGGGGTTCCACCAAGCGTGACTTCGCTGGGGTTTGGAGGACGCCGCGCTCCCGGTTTACCTCCCAGCGTGTCGTCATTAGGATTTCCTGGGCATACTCACACAATTTCCGAACCGCCGAATTTGCAGCACAGGCATCATCGCAATCCGGGATTTATTCCCTGGGGCGGCGCAGTTTACGGGGTGCCCTATTATCCGTACGATTCCTACGATGATACGGCTCAGGCACCGGTCGATAATGCAACTGATTCTGAATATCAAGGCGGTCCGACGATCTTCGATCGCCGCGGATCCGGATCGGGCCGCGCTGCGGAGCAGGACTACCGTGACGATTCTTCTCCAGCAAAAGCTGTGACGCAAGCTGTACCCGAACCTGAAGTCGCTACCAATCAACCCGACACCGTTCTCGTGTTCAAAGACGGGCACCAGCTTGAAATCGCGAACTACGCAATTGTTGGGAGCACGTTGTTCGACCTGACTGACGGACATCGCCGCAAGATTCCGTTATCTGAACTCGATTTGATGGCGACTGCCAAACAGAACGACGATCGCGGCGTCGACTTCCGCGTTCCGTTGGGAACAGAGGCGAATTAGTTTTAAGCCGCTTTACATATCTTTGCGTTCGCCCAAGCCGGAACCACGATCAATTCACCGTCGGAGCTCATCTAATCCACAGAGGTAGATCTTCTTGGACAAAGCTTCCGGCCTGATTCGTATCGCTATTCTTATTTGTTTTTTAGGTCTCATCGTTCTCACACAACGCTACTGGTTTCTCGGCGCATGGCATGGGATTGAAAAGATCTCGCGTCCCGTGGCACGTCATCTGCTACAAGGCTTGTGGATCGCTGCACTCGTCCTGTTTGTGGGCACATTCTTCAATCGTCTAGTCGAACACTTCTTTGCTCGCGGCTTAGGCGAGTGGACAGTTGGTATGGCTCGCGTATGGCTGGTTGCCTCCTTCTTCGCATTTTTCGCAGTCCAGCTGGTGGGGGCGGTCGGTTGGAGTTCGCATGCCATAACGAAACTCATTTCTCCTGAGAAGACTTTCGAGCCGGGACGCCGCGATTTCTTCCGCTACGCCGCCTACTTGGCTGCAAGCGTTCCGTTCTTTGCTGCCACTTATGGATTTGCAACCGGACGCCTGAAGTACAAAGTGCAAAAAGTTGACGTGCCAATCGCTGGCCTGCCCAAAGAACTCGACGGGCTGAAGATCGTGCAGCTCAGCGACATCCACATTGGCGACTTTATGCCCCGGGATGAAGTTCGGCGGGCAGTCGAGATGGCAAATGAGTTGAGAGCGGATCTAGCTGTCGTCACAGGAGATTTCATCAGCGATGAAAATGATCCGCTGGAAACTTGCATTTCCGAACTCAGCAAGCTGCGTGCGCCGCTCGGAACCTGGGGCTGCAACGGTAACCATGAGATATATGCAGGAGCAGAAGATGCCTCACAACAACTCTTCTCGCAATATGGCATGCGACTGTTGCGACAAGAAAACGCGCAACTTGAATTTCGCGGCGGAAAGTTCAATTTGATTGGAGTGGATTATCAGCGAGATCACATGACCTCGGGACCGCATGGGATTATGTTGCAGGGAATCGAACCGCTTGTCCGGCAAGATATGCCGAATGTTTTGTTGTCGCATAATCCAAATTCGTTCAAGCGGGCTGCTGACTTGGGAATTGAGTTGAGCTTGGCGGGACATACTCATGGTGGTCAGGTTCAGTTTGAAATTGTCGATCATACGGTGAGTCCGGCACGCCTAATCACGCAATTTGTGGCAGGGCTTTATGATCTGCCGTTCGGGAATGGAGCGGCGTTGCAGTCGGCAAGCAACGGGCATTCCGGCGCGAACGGCAAGAAAGCGTTCTTATATGTTAATCGAGGCTTGGGAACATTCGGAATGCCAGTGCGCATCGGCGTTCCACCCGAAATTACGCTGCTGACACTACGCAACAAGTTGTCTTCCTGAGCGAAGTCGAAGGACACTACTACCGGATAAATGCTTAGGGTAGCGCTTCCTCCTCGGCAAAAAACCGCCGAGTTCGGAATGACAATATCAAGGAACGATAGACTTACGGAGAAATTGCAAGCGTGGCGAAAGCGTTATGTGAATCAGTGCGGAATGGCGCGCCGAGCGGACTTAAATTCCCCGTGCCCGGATCAATCGCGAATGAACCCACCGCCGAGGGAGAATTTTCACCGCCGTCAAAATTGTCCACCATGTAGAGGAATCGCCCTGAAAAATCAGGCAACAAGGTTTCTGCATTCTGCTCTTGGAACTGGGCAGTCGTATCTTCAAATGAAATCGTCCCGCTCGTGGGATCAATGCGGAACACAGAGATCGAGTCGCTGAATGTGCCTCCTCCCGGGGCAGCGGTTTGGTACAGAATGTTATGAACTGCATCTACAGCGATGTAATTCGCCGGATTGCCATGTCCGGGAAATGGTGAGCCCGGAACTGGAGTTAGAGCTCCCGAACTCGTATCGATGAAATATCCAGAAATCGTTTTCGGTATCTCTGAGCCACCTCCAAATAGATAAAGAAATTTATTGGAAACCGCAAAGACACTGGGATTGACGCCGCTAGGAAATGGCGAACCAGGAATCGTTGTGAGCGCTCCCGTGGTCCAATTAATCGCGAAAGCAGAAATCGTATTATCGATAGAATTGGAGATATAAAGAAATTTTCCAGAAGGGTCGGTTTTGACAGCCCCCGCTCCGTTTCCAACTGAAGCATTCCCGCTGCTCTTAAGCGCCCCGGTGTTCCTGTCAATCCTGTAACTCGAGACCGTGTCTGAGTTAGAAAATGTAACGTAGATAAAGTTCCTCTGCGGATCCATTGCCAGTTTATATGGGCCATTCCCAGTAGCGGGAAATGGAGAGCCAGCCACCTCAGTCAGCGCTCCGGTATTTTGGTTAATGGTAAATGCTTCAATACCGCGGTCCACTGTGGCGTATGCAAACTTGCCTTCACCGTCGACGACAAAATCCTGTGGAGGTCCGTTCGGCACCGGATACTGAATAGCGGGGCTCAAGAATCCGGACGGATCCACAGAATATTCCGAGATGTAGTTCAGATCGAAGGTGGCCATATACAGAAATCGCCCTCGCGCATCCTGAGCACTCAGTGTCAATGAAGTTCTGAAGACTTTGCCGCAGTTGTCGAATGCCTGGACGATCAGGTTGTAGGTACCAATTGGCAAACTCAGAAACGTGTCCAACTGGTCTGATTTAACGGTGTAGGCATTTACCTGCGATGACGGATAGACACGAATAGCCGAGATACCCTTGGAACAAGGGCTAGCTGCCGAGGCTACAAAGTGAATTGGCGAGTTCAACGATCCATTCGCAGTCACTGGCGCATATATCGTGACACCTCCGGATGCAGACACCGAAACCTTGACCGGAGTTTTCCCGACTCCACCACAGTTGTCCCAAGCCTGTACGACGGCGTTATATGTTCCTGGTTTGAGATGAATGAATGTGCTGAACTGTGCTGCTTGAACCGTGTAAGCAGTGACGGAGGGCGCACTGTAGATGCGCATTGCGGCAATTCCCTTTGAGCATCCTGGGCTGCTTGCCGATGCCGAAAAGTAAACGGGCCCTTGAACGGTTGCATTATTAGCAGGAAAGTTGATTTTGACAATTGGCGAGGCGGAAGCTATGCCAGACAAAAATGAAATGGCCAGAGTGATACAGAAACAAGATATGCGCTTAGACATAGAGACTCCTGAGACTTGCTGGTAGCGATTCGGCATATGCAGAACAACTCGGATCGCAAGCAACAGAAAATGCGCGAGGAACTAACTTGTGTGACATATGTTCCTCCGGAAACCTTGGGAACGGCGCTTGGATGACGGACGCTCTGACCTGAGTTGTAGAAAAGTACTGCACCAATTCAAGTAAATGTTTACTGGGAAAAGGAGGCGTGTTGTTACGGTAGATAGGACGGGGAAACAATTGCCTTGTGCGACGGAAAGATTGAGAAGGATGACCGGAGTGAGCGGCTAAATAAGCTGAATACGTGCTATAATCGAGAATACATAAAGACTGATAACATCCTGCAATTGCAGTTATTTACGACAAATCAACAACGGCTCGTCCACATATTTTACCTTCGTGCTGAAAGCTAAAGTTTAGGAGCAAAAAGCTACATGCCTGACGATCAAAATCCAGATTTACCGTTAACTCCTCCACCGCCTGGGGAAGGCGGCAACCCCGGCGCGCTCAGCATTCAGAACGTCAATATCGAAGACGAGATGCGGCACTCGTATCTCGACTACGCGATGTCCGTCATCATCGGACGCGCGCTGCCTGACGTTCGCGACGGACTCAAGCCTGTGCATCGTCGCATCCTTTACACGATGCAGCAGATGGGGCTCGCCTACAATCGATCGACGCGTAAGTGCGCAAGAATCGTTGGAGAGGTGATGGGTAAATACCATCCTCATGGAAATCTTGCGGTATACGACGCGTTAGTTCGATTGGCACAGCCATTCGCGTTGCGCTATCCGCTGGTCGATGGACAAGGAAATTTTGGCTCCGTAGATGGAGATCCACCCGCCGCTGATCGTTACACTGAAGCCCGGTTAACCCGCGTTGCTGGTGCGTTGCTCGAAGATCTGGATAAGGAAACTGTCGACTTTCGCCCCAACTACGATGGCAACGAAATCGAGCCCGACGTTCTGCCCACGCGAATTCCAAATCTGCTGGTGAATGGATCAAGCGGAATCGCTGTTGGCATGGCGACCAATATTCCGCCTCATAATCTCACTGAAATCGTCGACGCCGCGATCACGCTCATTAACAATCCCGCGACTCCTTTGCCGGAGATTTTGAAGATCGTCAAAGGCCCCGACTTCCCAACTTACGGAATTATTCACGGCAAGTCTGGAATTGCCGAAGCCTACCGCACTGGCCGCGGACGCTTCATGATGCGCGCCAAGGCCGGCATGGAAACGTTCAACAAAGATCGCACGGCCATCGTAGTCACCGAAATTCCGTACCAGGTCAACAAGGCGAAGCTGATTGAGCGCATTGCGCAACTGGTCAACGACAAAACAATCGAAGACATCTCTGACATTCGCGACGAAAGCGACCGCGATGGTATGCGCATTGTGGTCGAACTCAAACGCGGCGCCGAAGCCCAGATCGTCCTGAATCAGCTCTTCAAACACACCTCCATGCAGGAAGGTTTCAGCATGATCTTCCTCGCCGTGGTGAATGGGCAGCCCCGTGAAATGGGTTTGATCCAGGCGATTCAGTACTTCATCGACCATCGAGTCGATGTAGTGCGCCGCCGCACCGCCTACTTGTTAATGAAGGCGAAGGAGCGCGAGCACATCCTTGAAGGTTATAAGACTGCTCTCGATCATCTCGATGCTGTTATCACCATTATTCGCGGCAGTGGCAATCGCGCTGAGGCCCGCGAGAATTTGGTCGTCTACTTCGCCGGCAAAAAGATCGACATCAATGTTACTGGGAAGGCGCCGAAGCTCGATCCGGAGAAGCCGTTCACCACGCTCCAGGCGGACGCAATTCTCGAACTGCAATTACATCGCTTAACGCGGCTCTCCATCGACGAAATTACCAAAGAGCTGAATCAGGTTCGCGAGAACATCGCCGAGTACCAATCGATTCTCAACTCGGAAAAGAAACTTCGCGGCGTCATCATCAAAGAGCTCGAAGAAGTGAAGAAGCTCTACGGGGACGAACGTCGCACGGTGATTGAAGACGAAGCCGCCGAAATCAAACTCGAAGACCTCATTGCCGACGAGCAGATGGCGGTCACCGTTAGCCACACCGGCTACATGAAGCGGACCGCGATTTCCACCTACCGCAATCAGCGGCGCGGAGGCACGGGCCGCATGGGCATGAAGACGCGCGACGAAGATTTCGTCGAACATCTCTTCATCGCCTCAACGCACGCTTACATTCTGATCTTTACCAACACCGGTCGCGTCTATTGGCTAAAGGTATACGAGATCCCCGATGTAGGCGCTGCGGGCAAAGGCAAGCACGTGGGCAATCTTGTCGGCCTGCAAGCCGGAGAAACCGTCCGCACCATGCTCGCCATTCGCAATCTCGAAGAAGAGAATCGTTACATCTTTTTTGCTACTCGCAATGGTACCGTAAAGAAGACGCAGGTAAAGGAATTCTGCCACGTGCGGCAGATGGGAATTATTGCCATCAACATCGACAAGGACGATGAGCTGGTCGCAGTGCGACTGACCGACGGACAGCAGATCATCTTCCTGGCATCGCACGATGGGCAAGCGGTTCGCTTCGACGAAAACGATGTCCGTTCCATGGGCCGCAATGCCGGCGGGGTTCGCGGCATGAAGCTCGAGGACAAAGACTACATCGTCGGCATGGCAACCACCATCAAGCCCGACGTGCCTAAGGAAAAGCGGGCAGAGAAGATCGAAGGCGAACCCGAAGATGCTGTCGTCAAGGGCTCGCTGATTCTTTCCGTCACCGAGAACGGATATGGCAAGCGCACTCCAGCGGACGACTACCGCTTAACGAATCGCGGCGGAAAAGGCGTGATCAACGTCAAAACCACCGAGCGTAATGGCAAAGTCGTCGGCATCGCGCAGGTCGCGGAAGAATCCGAGGTGATGCTGATCAGCCAGTACGGCAAGATCATCCGCATCGAGTCGAAGTTCATCCGCGAGTCGGGAAGGTCAGCGCAGGGAGTGCGACTGCTGAACATAGAGCCGGGAGACCGAGTGGCCGCAGCAGTAGTAATCCCGCCGGAAGAAGAGCCAGTGAACGGGGGATTGATTCAGTAATCCAAGGCATACAGGGCGGGTGTTTCGCCCGTCCAGTTTCACGAGGGCCAGCATATCCGAGACCCAGCTTCTAGATTGGACCCAGAGTTAATCCATTCTGACGCCGAAGTTGACATCCCTCGCTTCAAGCAACACGTGGCTTGGCTTTTAAGTCGGTTGCTGCTGAATCAGGCGGCCGGACTATCAACGGAATCACTGCACTTACGAGCATGATGATCGCGATAATGGTAAGTGCTTCCGAGTAACGCCCAGTGTTCTGGCGGATATGGGCTATCAAGGTGGGACCTACCAGGCCGGCAAATCCCCAAGCTGTCAGCATCAAGCCATACACTGATCCCACATTTTCGGGGCCGAAATAGTCCGCCGCGAAAGCCGGCATGGTTCCAAATCCTCCGCCGTAACAAAGCAGTATTAAGAACGCCAGAGTTGTAAACGTCGGAAAGCTGTTCACTCTTGGCAGGGTCCAAAAGATCACCGCCTGTATCAAGAACATCAGCAGAAACACCCATCGCCGCCCGATAAGGTCGGAAAGCCATGCCCAGAGAAAGCGCCCGAGTCCGTTTGCAATCGAAATAATACCCACGAGTCCTGCGGCAGTAACAGCGTTTACTCTGGTGATCTCCTGAGCCATGGGCGCAGCCTGGGAGATGATAGAAATTCCAGCGCAAGTGTTTAAAAATAAGAGAGCCCACAGGCCATACCATTGCCATGTTCCGAGCGCGTCGGAAAGCGTGTAGGGTCTGGTAGAGCGCTGTTTTCGCTGCGCCGCACTGGGCTTCCATCCGGGCGGGCTATAACCTTGCGGCGGATCTTTCATAAAGAATGCAGATCCGGTTACAGCGATGAAATAGGCAATACCCAAAATTGCGAACGTCTTCAGTACTCCGACATTCACAATCAAGCGGCTGGCTAGTGGAGCAGTAATCAGCGCTCCGGCTCCAAATCCGGCCACTGCGATTCCAGTGATCATTCCCCGCTTGTCCGGGAACCATTTCACGAGTGTGGCGACTGGGACGATGTAGCCTAGCCCCAGCCCAATTCCACCTAGAACTCCGTACGAGAAATAGAGCCACCCCAGGCGTCCAGCTGAAAAGCTCGCGAGAAACACTCCGGCTCCATACAAAATACCAGCAGCAATGGCGACAGTACGCGGACCAGATTTCTTCATCCAGAGCCCGCCCGCAAAGGCTGCGAAACCCAACATCAGAATGGCGAGAGTAAAGGTGAAGGTGACTTGTGAAATGCTCCAGCCAAAAGTTTTTGTGAGGGGAATGCGAAATACGCTCCAGGCATAGACCGCGCCTAGCGCTATTTGCATTATCACTCCGGCAACGGCAATGCCCCAGCGGTTCGGAACGGTGCGCGTGATTTCAGTGACCCGGCCAGTACTCGCCATACTTCTTCCTCCCGAACTCTTGCAACCGGACAGATAAAGTGAAGGTTTACGATGCAGATTCCGATGATGACGTTGGAATTATGCGCTTCCCAGGGGCCGCCGCCAATGTTCTTTTTGCGAACGTGAAAACACCTATTAGCAATAGGCATTATCCGGACGCTGTAAACCCGTTTTACAAGTGCAAAAAAGTGCTTATTGTAGGTAAATCAGTCACTTTCAGTTAAAAAACAACCGCCGCTTTGTCGTTGACGTGTTTGCGGGTGAATGCCATACTCTCCTTGGCATTTGCTGGGCCCAAATCCCCCAGGCCCGCAATCCGAATCCCCCAATTTCACTCTTACAGCCTCGTTATTAATTTTTAAATAGGAGATCCCTGCATGGCCGTGCAAGATCAACTCACTAGGATTAATCAAGATAATATTTTAAATCGGGGTCCATTGCCGTGGTCTCAAGCTGCGTGGCTGTTACCTGCCTTAGTTGCCGTCATTTGCTTCTTTTTGATCTCTCCCTCGCCTGCTCAAGGTCAAGCCAGCGTGCTGACCGAGCACAACGACGTGGCCCGAACTGGCCAGAACACAAATGAGACTGTGCTCACTCCCGCGAACGTTAACTCGACACGATTTGGAAAGTTATTCGTGCAGAACGTGGATGGATCCATTATTGGCCAACCCCTCTATTTGCCGAACGTGGTCATTCCGGGCCAGCCCTCCCCGCACAACATGGTGTTTGTGGCTACACAACATGATGGGGTTTATGCGTTTGATGCTGACGTCAATCAGCCGCCTTTGTGGAATGTAAGTTTTGTCGATTTCGATCTCGGAATAACCAGTGTGCCAATTTCGGATCATGGCTGCACCGGGACCGGCTTCACAGAAGTGGGCATTATGGGCACGCCGGTTATCGATCCGGCCAGCGGAACCCTTTACCTCGTTTCCAAGACCCTGGAAAATGATGCGCATGTTTTCCGTTTACATGCTCTCGATGTGACTACAGGCATGGAGAAATTTGGCGGCCCAGTGGTGATCAGTGCATCGGTTCCCAATCAGAATGGAACTCTAAACTTCAACCCGACTTTCGAAATGCAGCGTCCGGCATTGTTACTCGAGAACGGAGCTCTTTACATCGGTTTCGGAGGCAATGGCTGCGATCAGTACACGTATCAAGGATGGCTGCTTGCCTACGACGCGCAAAGCCTGCAACAGCTTGCCGCGTTCACTGTGGAGCCAAACGGTAAGAGAGGAGCAATCTGGCAGGCTGGAGCTGGTCCGGCTGCCGATGCTGCGGGAAATATTTATCTGGCGACTGCCAACGGTACTTTCGACGCGAATACCGGAGGCTCTGATTACGGGGATAGTTTCTTAAAGCTGAGCATGCAAAATGGCGTATTCAATGTGCTCGATTACTTCACACCTTTCGATCAGAGTTACCTGTTTGCACAAGATGTAGATCTTGGCTCTGGTGGTGTCCTGCTTTTGCCTGACCAGCCGGGTGCTCACCGTCACGAGCTTATTGGGGGAGGAAAAGAAGGTACCCTTTATGTTGTCGACACGGACAGCATGGGACATTTTCACTCAGGAGACGACAGCCAGATTGTACAGGTGTTCCCGGAAGCTTTTGCTGGCGAACTGATGAGCGTTCCAACTTACTGGAACAACAATGTATATGTAGGAGCGACCGGCGATTTCATAAAGGTGTTTTCTGTTGCATTCGGTCAGTTGTCGAGCCAGCCAAAATCGCAAACCCCGATTATTTTCAATAGCGGCGGTCCTGGCAGCGTTTCACTTTCCGCCAACGGAAATTCTAATGGCATTATCTGGGCAATTCTTCATGGCATCGGGACCTTGTATGCCTACGACGCGACAAACCTGTCCCGACAGCTTTACAGTTCAACCCAAGCGCCAGGTTTGCGAGACAAGCTACCCGCCATGGGACATTTTGTAACGCCTACTATTGCAAATGGAAAAGTGTACATAGGCGGCAGAACGCAACTTGCTGTGTACGGGCTTTTAGCAGCCTTGGTTCCAATTGCGGGGAATGATCAAACCGCGCCGGACGGTACGACGCTGCCGATTCCTTTAACCATTCAGGCAAGCGATTCGTATGAAGGTAATCCGGAAGCGGGTATCTCGATAACTTGCAAAGACGGAGGCGCAGGCGGAACGTTCACGCAATCCGTGATCGTCACCGACAATTCAGGAGTAGCCAGCACCAGCTACAAGCTACCCAAAAAAGTAAAACCGATCACCATCACATGCACGAGTCCAGGCTTTGTGTCGGGAGTTTTCAATGAATCTTCAGTACCCGGTGCTGCCGCAACACTCAGGATTGTGTCTGGAAATGCACAGACTGCATCCGTGCAATCGCCATTGCCTTCACCACTGGTTGTATTGGCAGTAGACGCGAATAGCATACCCGTCCCTGGGACTGTTGTAACGTTTAGCGATGCGGGCGCGGGTGGCACGTTTTCCAGTAACCCCGTCACTACCGATGCAAACGGTAAAGCAAGCGTCTCTTACGTGACTCCGAGCAAGGCGGCAAGAATCAAAGTCACAGCAGCTGCATCGGGTGTAAAGTCAGCAATCTTTACGGAGACTGTGACTTCTCCCTAAAGTGATGTTGTCGCGCCTCGAAACGACTTAAGCAGATCTCGAAGCGCGTCCTCTTGATGTACTTCGAGAAGGCTCTTTCCTGTCGGAACTGCTCCGGCTGGTAGTTGGGTTTGTCCGCTTTGCAGTCTTCTTTGCGCTACGACCAGCAGAACTGCGGGTGCTGGACTGTCGCGACTTTTGTGATGCGCCAGCACGGCTGGTTGTCTTATTCGAGGTGCTGCGACCGCCGCTGCTCCTCGTGCTTTTCCGGGAACTCGCTGACTTTGCCGAAGCTTGTTTTCGCGCAACGCCGCGTGCCGAAGTAGTTTGCTTTCTCCCGCGGTTCTGACCATTGCCGTCATTCCTGCTACGTCCTTCCTCCGCATTTTCACGGCTGACGAGTTTATTGAAATTGCTCTCTTCTCCGCCGGCGGTTTGTTCCTGCACCAGCAAAGCTAAGTTGCTCTCATTGAATTTGTCGAACCATTCATCCCAATCGATCTCTTCCAGTGAATCTTCACGTCCACTGTACTGTGGAAACTCAAGACGTATCATTCCGATATCCTGTTTGCCGCCAGTCCCCCGCACACACGCGGGTTTTGCGCCTCGCTCCTCGGCCCATTGGCGGATTTCTTCCAGATCGGTAAGTACTTTTGATCTTGATGCGCTTTTTGCCATGTGACTCTCCTTTACGAAATCCTGCAATTGGCGGCAGGAAAATTTATGATGCGACAGTATGCAGGCAGGTTGGAGATACATACGGTGCAGCACTGCTATTGCACTCTGATTTGACTGCCCAGTACTGGCTGGGCTAGCCTCAGAAGTTCGCGTCCAAGCTGGCCAAATTACAAGCCCATGCGCTTTCTCCTGAACTTATTCACTTACGCGCTGGTATTTTCACTGGCGGGAATGCCATCCGCATTAGCCGCTCCCTTGCGTCCGGCACATGCTCAACACGCTATGGTGGCGAGTGTGCATGAATTGGCGTCCCGTGCCGGAGTCCGGGTGATGCAGGCTGGGGGAAATGCGGTGGATGCAGCTGTGGCTGTAGGTTTCACTTTGGCAGTCGTACACCCGCAGGCCGGAAACCTGGGAGGCGGCGGATTTATGCTGATCCGCACAGCAGATGGCATGGCTCACTTCATCGATTATCGCGAGAAAGCTCCCGCCGCTGCCACTGCGAACATGTATTTAGATGCTCAAGGAAACGTAATCGAGAACGCGAGCTTGCTCGGATACAAGGCGATTGGTGTGCCTGGTTCAGTCGCGGGTATGGTTTTTGCCGAAAAGAAATATGGGAAGCTTACGCTCGCTCAGATTATGGCTCCCGCCATCAAGCTGGCGCGGGAAGGATATCCGCTGGCGTGGGAAGACGCGCAAGATTTGCAAGACGAAGATCTCGCCAAATTTCCCGAATCACGGCGCATATTTCAGAGAAATGGGAACTACTACAAGCAAGGCGAGATTTTACGTCAACCCGAGTTGGCGAGAACTCTCGAACGCATCGCGGCTGATCCCGATGATTTTTATCATGGAAAAATAGCGAGCGAATTGGCAGCCGGCGTCCAGAAGGGTGGAGGATTGCTCACCGCTAACGACCTCGCGGCTTACGAAGTGAAGGAACGCGAGCCCATTCGCGGAACTTATCGCGGATATGAAGTCATCAGCGCGCCGCCGCCATCCTCCGGCGGAGTCGCTCTCGTCGAACTCCTGAATATCCTCGAAGGCTACGACTTAGCATCCTACGGCTCTCGCTCGGCCGATTCCATGCACTTGAGTCTGGAAGCCTTTCGCAGGGCCTTCTTCGATCGAGCAGAGTTTCTGGGAGATCCTGATTTTTCCAAGATCCCGGTTGCACAACTCATAGACAAAAAGTATGCCGTTGCCTGGCGCGAGTCGATCAATCCAGCTCACGCCAGCATCAGCAAAGATCTTCGCCGTCCCGCAGTTTTTAGCCAGCTCGAAACTTATGCTGCGCTTCATCCCCAGCCGCTGGTTGTGCGTGAGCCAGAGCACACCACGCATTACTCGGTAGTCGATTCGAACGGCAATGCGGTCGCAGTGACAACAACCTTAAATGACAGTTTTGGATCGCATGTTATCGCTGAAGGCCTGGGTTTTTTGTTGAACGATGAGATGGACGACTTCTCGGCGAAGCCGGGAGTGCCGAATATGTTCGGGCTTATTCAAGGGCCGGCGAATGCTATTGGACCTGGCAAGCGGCCACTCTCATCCATGGTTCCGACTATTGTTCTGAAAGATGGCAAGCTGTTTTTGGTATTAGGTTCTCCCGGAGGGGCGCGCATCATCACTACGGTCGCGAATATTTTGATGGGAGTGGTTGATTACGGCCTGGATATTCAGCAAGCTGCGAATGCCCCGCGATTTCACAATCAATGGTTGCCCGATGAAAGTTACATCGAGCCGGGCATTTCTCCAGATACAATTCATATACTCCAGCAGAGGGGGCACGCTATCAAGCAGGAACACTACTGGAGCGATGGCGAGTGCATCGCGATCGACTTGAAAACCGGCGAACGTCTGGGAGCCAGCGATGGGCGCAATAACGGCCGGGCTGTAGGGTACTGAACCGCGATTTTTGAAAACGCGGTGTGCCGGGTTCGCGAAAATAAGGAATGGGAGCACGGGAACGAACGATGCTGAAAGCAATATCCACTTTCATCTATGTAAAAGAGAGGCTGCATCCGGGGCTGCTGGATGGGCTGGTTCGCAGCGGGGCACAATCGATCGAAATCTTCGCCGCTCGTCAGCATATGGATTATGCCAACCGCAAGCAGCATGTGCGCGAAATCGCAGACTGGTTCCGGACCAGCGGCGTTCCGCTGCATTCTGTCCATGCTCCACTCTATGCGGATTATGAGTGGGGCCGCACCGGATCTCCGCCAGTGAATGTTGCCTCTACAGACCGGGCTGGACGTATCGAAGCCATGGACGAGATAAAGCGCGCCATTGAAGTAGCGGAGCACATCCCGTTTCGTTTCCTGATCCAGCACATCGGTGTGCCCAACGAAGAATTTGATGAGCGCAAGTTTGAAGCAGCCATGACTTCAATTGAGCACCTGCGGGCCTTCGCGAAACCGCTTGGGGTGCGAATTCTTTTGGAAAATATTCCCAATGAATTGAGCACTCCTGACCGGCTTATCGAGTTCATCCGTACTACCCACTTTGACGACGTAGGTGTGTGCTTTGACTTGGGCCACGCTCACATGATGAGCGATGTCGCGCAGGAATTTGAAACGCTGAAACAATATATTCACTCCACTCACGTGCATGACAACAAGAAGGACCGTGATGCACATCTGTGGCCGGGGGCAGGATCAATCGATTGGAAGCAGGCGCTGGAGTTGTTGAGGATGGCGCCCCAGACACCCCCATTGCTGCTGGAAATCGAAGAAGATGAAAAAGTAAACCCGCTGGAGAAGATGCGGGAAACTTTCGATAAGCTGGAGAGTGCCTAGCACAGTCACAGAATTTCCGTAGCACATGCATCACGTAGGGACAGCCGCCCTCGGCTGTCCGGTTGCGAAGCTCAACAACCCATAGCCGTAACAAGGAATCGATACTTCTAAATCATGTCATCACCTGTAACCACCATCGCTGAAATCGGAAAGCACGACGGCCAGACTGTTACCATCCGCGGCTGGCTTTACAATCTGCGCGAAAGCGGCAAGCTCTTGTTTCCCCAATTCCGCGACGGCAGCGGAGTAATTCAGGGAGTGGTTCCCAAGAACGCCGTCGCTCCTGAAGTTTTCGACGCGATCAAAGGGCTTACCCAGGAATCCAGCGT